>NZ_JCAUAU010000007.1:0-273362 GCF_059692135.1 Paenibacillus sp. J22R160
GTAAGACCCCTTGTAGACGACGAGGTTGATAGGTTCGAGGTGGAAGTGCAGCAATGCATGCAGCTGACGAATACTAATCGGTCGAGGGCTTAACCTAATATAGGGATCTTTGAACGTAGTTCAAAATCTCTCTGCTTAAAACCTAAGAATCAAACCTTTACGCAAGTTTCGTATCTAGTTTTCAGGGAATAATATTTCCTGAGTATATATGTCTTGGAGAGATACCCAAGTGGCTATAAGGGGACCCTCTGCTAAGGGGTTAGACTGCGTAAGTGGTGCGAGGGTTCGAATCCCTCTCTCTCCGCCAGTTCCAAACATATATAACAGCTTTTATGTGGCGGCGTAGCTCAGCTGGCTAGAGCGTACGGTTCATACCCGTAAGGTCGGGGGTTCGAGCCCCTCTGCCGCTACCATAAAACCAATCCAGATGGAGGCTTAGCTCAGCTGGGAGAGCATCTGCCTTACAAGCAGAGGGTCGGCGGTTCGATCCCGTCAGCCTCCACCATCTTTCTTCACATGCCGTTGTAGCTCAACTGGTAGAGCAACTGACTTGTAATCAGTAGGTTGGGGGTTCAAGTCCTCTCGACGGCACCATTCATTTGGTGCAGCTTGAATTGTCATGGAGCCGTGGTGTAGAGGCCTAACATGCCTGCCTGTCACGCAGGAGACCGCGGGTTCGAATCCCGTCGGCTCCGCCATTCATGTTTTTCGATGAATGGGACAAACTAAAAGAAGTACATAAGGCTCGGTAGCTCAGTCGGTAGAGCAGAGGACTGAAAATCCTCGTGTCGGCGGTTCGATTCCGTCCCGAGCCATTGAGATGGTTGTGCTGCCACGACGCAGCACGGTTATCTCGCAATCTGGAGGCTTAGTGAAGTGGCTAAACACGGCAGACTGTAAATCTGCTCTCTCCGAGTTCGGTGGTTCGAATCCATCAGCCTCCATTTCCCTAAGAGCCATTAGCTCAGTTGGTAGAGCACCTGACTTTTAATCAGGGTGTCGTAGGTTCGAATCCTACATGGCTCACTTTTATAAGTAAAAGCACAAGACCGCGAGGGTCTTTTTTATTTTTATTATGTTATTTTACTTAATAGAAAAGCATCCCTAGATGGGATGCCTTTTTTATTTCAACTTCTCTGCAACGGACTGCATTTTTTGTGACATCGAGGCTGCTTTATCACGGCGATCGTCGATTTTGATGGAGGTGGAAACGCGCTGCGCTCCATTGGTGAAAGGAACCTCATGCACAGCACGAATGACTTCCAGAATTCGATCTAAGGCCCCTTCTAGAATAGTGCCCATGGGGGTCATTTCGAAGGTAATATCGTCGTGCTTTTCTAGCTCTTTGTGTAGATCAGCTACATAACCGCTAAGGCTGGTGGTTCCTGTTCCGATTGGGATTATCGTAAATTCTGCAATAGCCATATGACGGCACTCCTTTCATCTTGTCTGCTATGCTCTATTGTAGATGTTGAGGTGCACGAGATGCAACTAAGCCATAGAAAGATCAGCTCCATTAAATGCTGGCGAGTTCAATAATATAATCAGCAGTCCTTGCAGCGAGTGCCATAACGGTGTTGGTCGGATTGCAGCCGCTGGAGGTCACGAACAAGCTCGCATCGCAGATAAAAAGGTTCGGTATATCGTGGCTCTGCCCGTACGTGTTAACAACGGAAGTAGCAGGATTATTTCCCATGCGGCATCCCCCCATGAAATGCTGCGTATCCGGGACGACGAAGGCAATTTCGCCACCGGCCGCTTTGAGGATAAGCTGCATATTGTCCACGGCGTGATCAATGAGCTTGCGGTCATTATCTCCGTAATTAAAGGTGACAGCAGCACGCGGCATGCCATATTCATCTTTTTCATCAGATAAGGAGATATGGTTATCCCACTGCGGAAGTACCTCTCCCACCATCGTTAGCCTGCCATAGTGATTGTAATTTAGCATAGCTTGTCTTAACCCTGATCCCCACAAAGGTTCTTGTGTAGATTTGCTAATCCCATCGGCCATATCAATAGGCCTTGAACCGTGGGAGTGAATCGTATAACCACGAGCATAGCCGCGTCGAGGATCCGTTTCATAGAAATCTTGCGTAGACGCTAGCACAGGGGTGCCTTTGTATAAACGAACCTCTTGCTCAAATTTGGCATAAACATCGTTACTGCTGTGAGTCATAATCGCGCGGCCTACCCACCCGCTGGAATTAGCTAGACCGTCAGGAAATTGCGGCGACGCGGAGTGGAGCAGCAGACGAGGCGTCTCGACAGCATGTGCGCATAAAATAACCGTTTTGGCACGCTGCCGGTACTCCGTTCCTTGATGAACGAAAAGCACACCATTGACATGGCCGTTAGCATCAATTTCGATCTGAGTAACCATGCAATCGGGGAGAATTTCTGCCCCAGCCTTCACTGCTTTGGGAATATGTACGGTCAAGGTACTGAATTTGGCATTCGGCATGCAGCCCTGGATACAGAATCCGCGATTGATGCAGGGAGGACGCCCATCAAAGGGGGCAGATAGTATGGCAAGCGGTGTAACGGCTGATTGAATACCGAGTGCTTCGCAGCCTTTTTGAAACAGATAAGCATTGGGACTTAAGGGATCTCGTTCTGGATAGGGATAAGGTCCCTGAAAGTTGCCCCACGGGAAGAGTTTGGGACCGGAGACGGCAATTTCTTTCTCGATCCGATTATAGTAAGGTTCAAGATCTTTGTAATGAATAGGCCAGTCTTCTCCAACGCCATCGATGGATTTGGTTTTGAAGTCAGATTCATGAAATCGCAAGAAAACGCCTGTGAAGTTTTGTGTTCCCCCGCCAACCCCCCGACCCGAATTAGAGTAACCCATGCCTAACGGGACTGTCCCATCTACTAGCCGAGTATCTTCCCAGCCCAACTGCCGCATGCTCAATTCGTCGCTAGCAAAGTTTTTCTGAGGATCTCGCCAAGGGCCAGCATCCAAAACAACGACACTCAGCCCAGCCTCACTCAGTTCTTTGGCAAGAACTCCGCCAGCAGCGCCTGCTCCAACAATTAAGATATCAACGGCATCTTGCTCATATCGCCTTTTCATTGCTCTTTCACAGCCTCCCAGGGGTCAACCTGACCTGTTTCAGCACGAACATAACCACGAGGATAGGCAGGACCGCCAAAACCAATCTCTGACCATACCAAAGGATGAGAATAGTAAGCCTCTACGCTGAGCTTTAGTAGTTTTTGAAATAAAGCTTTCTGCGGGAGGCCATCCCAATTTACAGTTGGAGGATAGCTGTCGCTGCTGATCTGCAACATAATTTGTCGCTGAGAAGGTTCATCTAGCTGGAAAAAAGGTTTGCTGCTATCGATCCAGCCAGTCTCATCAATGGCTTTAAGTCCTTGGCGTAAAAGCGCGCGTACAGGGGGAACATTTGCTTTTCGCTGCCCCTCGCCTTTGTCTTGTGTGAGAACCTCGTCAATATGACAGAGGATGTATTGAATGATTTCGCCTCGATTATCATCCATTAGCAGCGAGCACCATGCCCGCAGTGTTTCTGCCTCAACATGTGTGAGGAACTGATACATAGTATCACGCTGTAAACGAGCGTTTACGATATTCCGGGTATTGGCATCCCATTCCTTTTGCTCATCCATGACGTTATAAGTCGGATAATAGCTATGATTTGTCATCGTCAATCAACCTCCATAAATGGCAGCAAGACCAAGAATACTTAGAAATGAAAATAGTATAGGCATCAGCACTGGCGGTCCTGTGAGAAAATTTCGTAAAGCAAAGCCGCCTACTCTTTTTCGAACACCAATGAGGTGAAAAGTAAAGCCGATCAATCCTTGGAGGACACCAAGCCAAAAGATGATATGCACAGTCGTATACCACCCATGACGATTTATCAGCGTGCACAAGATGGAGACAAGACTGATAAGGAGAGACAGGATGACTGGACTCCACATTATTTTCTTATGAAAGTTTTGACGATAGTGCGATAAAGTCACTTGGATCCATAAGAGGAGATAGGCGACTCCAACCAAGAGAATGATGACACGGTCCAAAGACCATAGCGTCCAAACCATATGTAGTACCTCCTATAGGGCAAACATCCCTTGTACAATTATTTCCAAAAATACGAAGTTTATGAGCACGCCAGCCTTTAATGGACGCACGGAAGAAAGATTTGTTAGGTTTACCAATCATGTGCGGGTTAGGAAACATTTTAGGAATGAAAGACTTTTCATTGACATGGTAATCTTGTACTAGATTAATTGGACTTTTCCATATCTACTAACAAATACGTACTGGAGGATTTAAAAATGATAAAGATTCTTGCAAGACGCACATTTGGGATTACGGCAGCGGTAACGATTGCTCTGTCAGCAACAACAGCTATATCCGCATACGCCGCGAACGATGATATGGATGCAGTTTCACTAGCCAAGAAAATGGTAGGAGTCGATTATTCCAAAAGCAACGAAACGCCTGGTGCGGGGTTTGATTCCGCGGGCTTAATTTATTATGTCTACCAAACGTTGGATTACTCGATTCCAAGAACACTTGCTGATCAATTTAATATGAATAAAAAGAAAATTACGGATATTTCCAAAGCGGAACCAGGTGACGTCTTGTTCTTTGGCAGTGGCGAGAAGCCGTCATTTGCTGGCATCTATGTCGGTAAAGGCAAAATGGTCATGTCTTCCCAGAGCAAAGACGAAGTCGTCACTCGCAGTGTAAGTGACTATAAGAGTAGTTTTATTGCCGGGAGAAGCATTCTTTCCTCTAAGGATCGTTTGAAAGCAGAACTTATTTTGACTGCTCAGAAATATTTAGGCACACCGTACGTCTTTGGTGCGCCATATGGACAAACCAAAACGATGGATTGTTCGTCTTTTGTGAAGACTGTGTTTGCTGAGTACGGCATTACGCTGCCGCGGGTATCTCGCAATCAAGCCAAAGAAGGCAAGTTTGTAAGCAAAAGCGATTTGCAGACCGGTGATTTAGTTTTCTTTACAACAGTGGATTCAGGGAAAAATATTGGACATGTCGGGATTTATGTAGGGGATGGGAACATGATCCATACGTACGGTGAAGGCGGCGTGAAATTTACCTCCATAAACAAAGAATGGTGGGCAGATCATTACGTGACGGCACGTCGGGTTTTAAACTAGAAGGAAAGCTGCTATTTAATGAAGAGAACCCTTTTGCTGCCTAGTTGCAGGAGGGTTCTTTTCCATGAAACCTGCCATATATGGTACAATAGGGAGATATAGATAGAAGAAGCTAGGAGTAAGGAGAGACGCAGATGGATTGGGAGCGCATAAAAGAACGTTTGGAAGCGGTTTTACAGACACATATGCACATTAGTTTGATCTCTGAAGCAGATTGGTTGCACTTATCCGAAGAACAAGCCGAATATCCGGCGAGCTTTTGTCGAAGCATTGAACGTGGGCAAGATGTGTTGTTTTATTTAGCTAAGGAACACAAGGAAATACGCGTATTGCAGGTAGCTGGAGCAAAACTGACGGCATCTGAGCGTAAACTCGTTGAAATGACGGTTGAATCCAAGCAAACTCAGGAAAAGAAGCAGCGCGGCACTTATCTGTCAGAAGATGAAAGAAAAGCCTACCAGTTAAGGGATTGGCTGCTTCAGCAAATGGAGCTCGGTTCAACTTATGCGGAACTTCCGGATGCGCTTGCATCACAATCCTCTCTGTATTCAACGAAAATTCCGCTGCTCTTATACGGGGATTACTCCCAAAGCCAAAGCGTTTCTTACGCGGAGCTGAAGAAGCTGCTGGAATCTTTCTTTGAATCGGAGATCATTCTGATTCCTCTAATGGACAAAGAATGGCTGATTCTAGCGCCGGAAGGCCTACTAACGAGCGGCAGCGAGGAACGCGAGGGCGACGAAGAAGAGAGTGTAGAACAAACGCTAGATGCCCTAGGTTCAGGTTTATATGAAATGCTAGCCAATGAATGGGTGGGAGAGTGCCATCTTGCTATCGATTATCCGGTGAAACCCGCGAAATCGCTGTTTGCTACGATTCTCAAGCTAAGGGAAACCATTATGCTGGGCCGATCTTTCCACGTAGGCAGCTTCCTTCATCTTCGATGGGAGCTTCGTTTGGAAAAGCTGCTGCATCTTATTGAGGAAGAGGAAAAGGCAGAATTCCTCGAACAAGTACTACGCGGTACGGACCATGCACTGGATACGGAAACGGTTACAACCCTTGAACATTTCTTTACGTTAGACTGCAATGTTAGTGAAACTGCGAAGAAGCTGTATATTCATAGGAACACCCTATTATATCGGTTGGACAAGTTCAAAAATGAGACCGGACTGGATGTCCGAACGTTCAATCATGCGGTATTGGTGAGACTTGCCCTATTATTGTACAAAGTAACGAAAAGAAAGTGATTTTTTTGTAGGTATTGTGCATAGTCAGTCCGGCATTCGTGGGGTAAGATGAGTATAGTCAAAAGTTGATGAACAAGTAGTGTACATCGATAAATCGTAGGGGGAATGAACACATGGCAGGCGTACGTTTAAATCATATCGTTAAAAGATATTCTGGTGCAGAAGAATCTACAGTTAAAGATTTCCATCTTGAAGTTGCAGATAAAGAGTTCGTCGTATTGGTTGGAGCATCCGGTTGCGGAAAATCCACAACACTTCGTATGATCGCAGGATTAGAGGAAATCACTGAGGGTGAACTTTACATCGGAGACCGCCTAGTTAATGACGTTGCTCCTAAAGACCGCGATATCGCAATGGTATTCCAATCCTATGCCCTTTACCCGCATATGACTGTTTATCAAAACATGGCATTCGGTTTGAAACTTCGTAAATTCAAAAAAGCTGATATCGATGCTCGCGTTCGCGAAGCAGCGAAAATCTTGGATATCGTTCACTTGCTGGACCGCAAACCAAAAGCTCTTTCCGGTGGTCAACGTCAACGTGTTGCCTTGGGTCGTGCGATTGTTCGTGAGCCACAAGTATTCTTAATGGATGAGCCGCTTTCCAACTTGGATGCGAAACTTCGCGTACAAATGCGTGCGGAAATCACAAAATTAACAAAACGTCTTGGTGTTACGACAATTTACGTAACGCATGACCAAATCGAAGCAATGACAATGGGCGATCGCATCGTTGTTATGGATAAAGGTATCATTCAACAAGCAGCTACACCTGAAGAAATCTACAACTTCCCAGTGAACATCTTCGTTGCGGGCTTCATCGGATCCCCATCCATGAACTTCATGACAGGTACATTGACACAAGAAGGAAGCGGAATTTTCTTCAAAGCAGGTTCTGTTAACGTTGAAGTTCCAGCTGGTAAAGCACAAGTTCTGAAAGATAAAGGATATGTTGGTAAAGAAGTGATTCTGGGAGTTCGTCCAGAAGACATTCACGAAGAGCCAGTATTCTTGGAAGCTTCCCCTAACACAGTATTCAACGTAAACGTTGAATTGACTGAGAACTTGGGTCACGAAATGTACTTGTACCTGAACGGTATCGGCGCTAACACAGTTATCGCACGTGTAGATGGCCGTTCCGGAATCAAAGAAGGCACAAACGTGAAATTGGCTTTGGATATGAACAAAGTTCATTTCTTCGATAAAGAATCCACATTGTCCATCTTAGTTAAGTAATTTGGATTAGAAAGGCCAGCCGTTATCGGCTGGCTTTTTTGCTGTTTGAGGAGAAAGAGGAAGTTTGCGAACACTTTAGTTGATTTCGATATCGTATTCCATTACGATGAAACTATTGGAAAGAAAAGAGTATGAGCAGATGAAGCAGGTTTTGCTCAGGCAAAACGCAGAGGAGATAGGACGATGGCCAAAAAGGTGAAGGTTTCCGAGTTAGTGGAACAACTCCATATGGAGGTTCTTGCAGGTGAATCTGGACTCAAACGTGCGATAACAACCGGAGATTTGTACCGTCCGGGTCTCGAGATGGCGGGATATTTCAATTATCATCCGAGAGAACGTATCCAAATGCTAGGGAAGACAGAAATCACCTTCATGGAGATGTTAACGACAGGTGTACGTAGAAACCGAGTAGAGCAGCTATGCGCTCCAGAGGAAACACCTTGCATCATCGTGACAAGAGGACTAGATATCCCAACTGAGCTATTGGAAGAAGCGACAAAACGAGACCTTCCTGTGCTTCGCAGTCAAATGTCGACAACCATTTTTGCAAGCCGATTAACGGGGTTTTTGGAAAATAAATTAGCGCCAAGCACGACAATTCATGGCGTACTCGTCGATGTTTATGGAATCGGTATGCTGATTACAGGCAGCAGCGGTATCGGGAAAAGCGAAACGGCTCTTGAGCTTGTAAAAAGAGGGCATCGCCTGATTGCGGATGATGCGGTTGAAATACGACAAAACGGGGATAAAGTGCTGACAGGGAATGCGCCGGAATTGATCCGTCATTTGCTCGAAATCCGCGGCGTCGGTATTATCAATGTGATGACGTTATTCGGTGCCGGAGCAGTTCGTAATGTAAAGAAAATTTCTGTCGTGGTGAAGCTGGAGAATTGGCAGCAGGACAAGCAGTATGATCGTTTGGGCTTAGATGAGGAGCTTACACGCATCATCGACACGGATCTGCCGCTCGTTACGATTCCTGTACGACCAGGACGAAATCTCGCGGTTATCGTAGAAGTGGCTGCGATGAACTATCGTTTGAAGCGGATGGGGTACAACGCGGCGCTTCAGTTTACGAATAAACTGACAGAATCGCTGAACGAAGATTATGAAGATTTTGATTGAGATCTGGGTAGAGAGAAAGTTTACATCTGAAGGAGTGAAACTATGTTAGAAAGTGTTGCGTTCTCCCTTGGACCCATTCACGTCCGGTGGTATGGCATTATTTTAGGTACAGCAGCATTAATCGGGCTATTATTGGCGATTCGAGAAGGGAAACGATTCAAGATTATCCCTGATTTCTTCATGGATTTGTTGCTGATTGGCGTGCCTTCAGCGATTATTGGGGCAAGAATATACTATGTGGCTTTCCAGTGGTCTGATTATAAGAATAATTTGGCTGAAATATTCATGATCTGGCACGGCGGAATCGCCATCTATGGTGCGTTAATCGGGGCAATTATAGGCGTGTACTTCTATGTTAGAGCGAAAGGCTACGGTTTTTTGCGGATTGCGGATATTTGCGCTCCAGGCTTAATCGTTGGCCAGGCTATTGGACGTTGGGGCAACTTCATGAATCAGGAAGCGCACGGTGGTCCTGTTTCAGAGTCATTCCTGCGCGACACGTTGCATTTGCCTAATTTTATTGTGAATCAAATGAATATTGAAGGTACTTTTTATCACCCAGCGTTTCTGTACGAATCGTTATGGAACATTGTAGGATTGTGTGTGCTTCTGTGGCTTCGCCGCAGACCATTCTTGCGGGCAGGCGAGCTCTTCTTCGGCTACTTCATCTGGTACTCCATAGGGCGCTTCTTCATTGAGGGCGTGCGCACAGATAGTCTGGATATCACAGGTCCTGCATGGCTAGCTTCGTTTATTAATGCACTTTGGTCTCCGATGAAAATCGTCTTTGAGCCGGGCGTGATGACTTATGGCGGCAACGTGAGATTCTCTCAGCTGCTAGCGCTCCTGCTTGTCATCGGAATGGCGATCTTGATTATCGTAAGAAGGAAAAAAGGGTATGCCAATGTTCGTTATGCGGACCCTATTGTCTCGTCAAAAATATTAGACAAAAACAGAGTAGTGAAAGATCAAGAGCAACAGGATAAAGGAGCAGAATATGATTCAAACCGTACTGTTTGACCTGGATGGCACTATTGTTGATACCAATGAGTTGATTGTGCAGTCCTTTTTGCATAGTTTGGAAGGCGAAACGCTAGAACCCGTAGGCCGGGAGCTAATTATCCCGAATATGGGGCGACCGCTTGTGGAGCAAATGGAGTTTTTTACAGGTAAAAAAGAAGTGGAAGAGCTTATTAAGAAATATAGATCGTTTAACTTATCCAAACATGATGAGCTTGTTAAAGAGTTTCCTAACGTACGAACAGTCATGAAGAAGTTGCATGAAAATGGGATTAAAATCGGCATCGTGACCAGCAAAATCAGACAAACAACCCTAATGGGCCTAAAATTGTGCGGATTAGACGAATTCGTGAGCACGATCGTTACCGTAGAGGATGTCAAGGAAGCGAAACCGCACCCGGAAGGGATACTCGCCGCGCTGAAGGTATTAGGGGGCACTCCGGATCAAGCCGTGATGGTGGGAGACAGCCATTATGACATTGAAGCCGCGAAAAATGCGGGTGTCATCTCAGTCGGCGTTACATGGTCATGGAAAGGCCGTTCCTACTTGGAGGAGTATAGCCCGGATCATCTGATTGACGATATGTTTGACCTGCTGCCTATTGTGGGGCTTACGTCGGATGTGGATGCTCATTGAGAAAAACGGACAGGTATCCGGTTGAGGGTCCTAACGCCCTGTGGCAAATCTATCATACCGTCAGCAAATGGAAGGCGATTCGTAATTTCGTATTTATCCAACTTACGAGGTACTCGCCTTCGCTGCGGATGAAAAACTGGATCTATCGGCATATCCTTGGGATGACCGTGGGGGAACACACAGCATTTGCCTTGATGGTGATGGTGGATGTGTTTTTTCCAGAGAAGATACATATTGGCAATAATACGATTATCGGGTATAACACGACAATTTTGGCTCATGAATATTTGACCAAGGAATACAGGCTTGGCGATGTTCATATCGGGTCCCATGTGATGGTAGGGGCAAACACGACGATTCTCCCTGGTGTAACGATCGGAGACTACGCGATCATTGGCGCCGGTTCAGTCGTGCACAAGGATGTAGCCCCGCATAGCTTCGTCGCAGGAAATCCACTGCAAACGATACGTTAAATACAAAATGAGAAATAAGGGTTGTACGCTATTGAGCTGTACAGCTCTTTTTCTTTGTGCATGTAAAGTGGTTGTAAATGTAGGGAACTAGAGAAAGAGGCAATTGACGGTCCTAGGGTTACGTGATAAAATAGCCGTACATTCTTTATTTTGGTAGTATGGTAGCACGTTAATGCATTAAAGTAAAAGATGAGAGAGAAAACAGAACTGAATTCCAAGATGTTGAGGTGAGACGGTGTCAAAGCCAAAAGTATTTGAAAAGCCGTTAGGGGTCAAGGATTACTTACCTGAAGCGGTAATGAAGCTGCGCAACATAGAATACCGTGTACTGGCTTGTATGGAGCGCTGGGGATATAACCAGATCCTGACACCTACACTTGAATATTACGATACCGTTGGAGTGGCAAGCTCCACAGAAGATAAGAAGTTGTTCAAATTGCTAGATCGTAAGGGTCAAACGCTAGTTTTGCGTTCTGAATTAACCGCTCCGATCGCTCGAGTGGCTTCGTCATTATTGAAAGAACATGCGTTCCCATTGCGTTTATCCTATCATTCGAACGTGTTTCGCGCAATAGAAGAAGAAGCAGGGCGGGATTCTGAGTTTTACCAAACAGGTGTGGAACTCATCGGGGATGCTTCATCAGAGGCTGACGCTGAAGTAGTAGCCTTGGCGATTGCTTCTCTGCAAGCAGCTGGCGTTGGAACATTCAAGATTGCGCTCGGCCATGTAGGTTTCTTGAACGGACTGTTCCAGGAGACACTGGAAGGCCGCAACGATGCGCAGCTGAGCTTAAAAGAACATTTGCTCGGTCGTGATTATGTCGGATACCGCGAAGCTATTAAGTCACTAGCCCTTACGCCAGAGGTAGAGCGGGAGTTAATCGGCGTGTTAAGGCTTAGAGGTGGAGATGAAATCTGCGAGCAAGCTCGGATGGTATCTCAACATCCTATCGCTCAGGATGCGATTCGACACCTATGTGAAGTATGGGATGTCCTGCAAGCTTATGGCGTAAGTGAGCATGTTGTTATAGATTTAACAATGATTGGAGATTTCTCCTACTATACAGGCATGACATTCGAAGGATATGCGGCGGATCTTGGCTTCCCTGTGTGCAGCGGCGGCAGATACGATAATCTATTGAGCCAGTTTGGGCGTCCTGCGCCGGCGACGGGTTTTGCGCTGAAGACGAACCGCATTCTTGAGGTGACTGGCGGAGAAGCTGTAGCGACTCCTAAGCGCGTTTTGATTGCTTATGATGCAGAGCACCGTGAAGAAGCACTCCAACTAGCCAAAGCTAAGCGGAGCAGCGAGGAAACGGCTGTTGTGATTACGCAGCTGGTGAGCGAGCCAGAAGCTTGGTCGAAGGCCCGAGTGGTTAAGGAAGACGGTTCAATTGAGGTGCGCGGCATTGTGTATCAGGAAGTTATAGCGTTGTTGGCACAATAAGGCAAACACAAAGCAGGAAGGGAGCGCAGATTAAGCGCTTTTCCTCCGGTGATCGGAAAGAAGGTTGGAACGGTGGATGACATACTTAAAGTAGCGATGCCGAAAGGCCGTATTTATAAACAGGCAGCGAAGCTTTTTCATAAAGCGGGGCTGCCGATTCCGGAGGATCTGGAAGAAGGACGCCGGTTAATTATTCCCGTACATGAAGCGAAAATGGAATTCATTTTGGCAAAGCCTGTGGATGTCCCAACGTATGTCGAATACGGAGTAGCGGATATCGGGGTTGTCGGTAAGGACGTGCTGATGGAGGAAAACCGTAACGTTTACGAGCTGCTGGATCTGGGAATTGCACGCTGCCGCATGTCGGTGATCGGGCTGCCGGACTGGAAGCAAGTAATCAATCCGCGGGTGGCGACGAAGTATCCGAACGTCGCGTCACAATATTTCCGCGAGCAAGGACAGCAGGTGGAGGTCATTAAGTTGAACGGCTCTATCGAGCTGGCGCCGCTCATCGGTCTTGCTGACCGTATTGTAGACATGGTGGAGACGGGACAGACGCTCAAAGAGAACGGACTCGTGGAGCAAGAGGAGATTTTTCAAATTACGAGCCGCTTAATTGCGAATCGAGTCAGCTACCGCATGAAGAACGAATCCATTCAGCGGTTGTGTGATATGCTGCAGGCGGTGCTTCCTGCGCTGACGAAGGTCTAGAAAGAGAGGGAGATGGATATGCGGATACTACCCGCCTCTGAATTTGAATTGAAACGCGAGGTTGAATACGGCTCACCGGAGCAAAATGAAACCGTCCGCCGCATCATCGAAGAGGTGCGTCAGGACGGCGATGCCGCGCTTCGGCGCATGGCGAAGGAATTCGACCGTGTCGAAGTCGCTGAGCTTCGCGTCAGCGAGGAAGAGATCCAGGCGGCGTACGCAGAAGTCGACGCCGAGTTTCTGGCGGCGCTGCGTCAAGCAGCCGCAAATATTCGTGCGTTTCATGAGAAACAGAAACGCACGTCATGGATGGACCTGCAGCCGGACGGCAGCCTGCTGGGACAAATCATCCGACCGCTGAAGCGGGTCGGCTTGTACGTGCCCGGAGGCAAGGCGGCTTACCCGTCCTCCGTGCTGATGAATGCCATCCCCGCGATCGTGGCGGGGGTGCCGGAGATTGCGATGGTGACGCCTCCGGCCACCGCTGGGGAAGAGGGCATCAACCCGCATATCCTCGTGGCAGCAGCCGAAGCGGGTGTGAAAGAGATCTACCGCGCAGGCGGGGCGCAGGCGGTAGCCGCGCTGGCCTACGGCACGGAATCGATCCAGCCGGTCGATAAAATCGTCGGCCCTGGCAACATCTACGTCGCGCTGGCGAAGCGCTTCGTGTTCGGCGTCGTCGATATCGACATGATCGCCGGGCCAACAGACATCGTCGTGCTGGCGGATGAACACGCCGATCCCGAATACGTGGCGGCTGATTTGCTGGCGCAAGCCGAACATGATGAGATGTCACCGGCCATTCTGGTGACAACATCGCAAGAGCTAGCCGAATCGGTTCGGCTAGAACTATGGCGGCAGCTGGACGTACTGCCGAAGAAAGCGATCGCTGCCGTTTCCACAGCGACCAAAGGGGCCATTCTCCTCGTGGACAGCTTGGACGAAGGCGTTGACGTAGTCAACCGCTTGGCGCCAGAGCATTGCGAGCTGTTGGTGCAGGAGCCTTTTAACCTGCTGCCGCGCATTGAGAATGCTGGGGCTATTTTCTTGGGAGCGTACAGTACAGAGCCTGTCGGCGATTATTTCGCCGGCCCGAATCATGTACTGCCGACAAACGGTACAGCCCGTTTCTCATCTCCGCTGAATGTAGACGATTTTTTGAAAAAATCAAGCGTTATTCACTATAGCAAGGAAGCGCTCATCGCGAACGGCGAAATGATTATGACTTTGGCCCGCAACGAAGGGCTCGAAGGTCACGCGAGAGCGGTGGAAATACGACTCAAGAAGGAAGGGAAGTTGAAATAAATGGCTGAACAGGACAAAGGGATTACCCGATCGGCGAGTGTAGCTCGCAAGACGAATGAAACGGATATCAAACTTTCGTTCCAGGTGGATGGGACAGGGGTTTCGGAAATTCAAACGGACGTTCCTTTCTTGAATCACATGCTGGATTTGTTCACGAAGCATGGACACTTCGACCTGAATGTTGACGCTAAAGGCGATATCGAAATTGACGACCATCACACGGTCGAGGATATCGGGATTTGCTTGGGGCAAACGTTACGCGAAGCATTAGGTGATAAAAGAGGTATCAAACGTTATGCAAGCGTGTTTGTGCCTATGGATGAGGCGCTCGCGCAGGTCGTGATTGATATCAGCAACCGCCCGCATTTTGAGTATCGTGCTCAGTACCCTACGGCTAACGTGGGCAGCTTTGAGACGCAGCTTGTTCACGAGTTTCTATGGAAGCTGGCGCTGGAAGCTCGCATCACGCTTCATGTGATCGTGCATTACGGGCAAAACACTCATCACATGATTGAAGCGGTGTTCAAAGCGTTAGGCCGTGCAATAGATGAAGCGACATCGATTGATCCTCGCGTGCAGGGGGTTCCTTCGACGAAGGGAGTGCTGTAAGAATGATCGCGATTATTGATTATGGCATGGGGAATCTACATAGCGTCAGCAAAGCCGTTGAGAGGCTTGGTTATGAAGCTGTGGTTACAGGTGATGCGGAGCAGATTCTAGCTGCTGAAGGGGCAATCCTGCCAGGGGTAGGCGCGTTCGGCGATGCGATGGAGCAGCTCCGCGAGTCAGGGCTGAACGATGTCGTTCTGCGTTACGCAGAATCGGGCAAGCCGCTGCTCGGTATTTGCCTCGGCATGCAGCTGCTGTTCGCTAGCAGCGAGGAGCACGGGAATCATGAGGGGCTGGGCCTTTTGCCCGGATCCGTTGTGCGTTTCCGCGGTGACTACAAAGTGCCGCATATGGGTTGGAACAAGCTGAGCTATAAGCAAAGCGCGAGCCCAATCTTTAAAGGGATTGAGGAAGGGCACGTATACTTCGTGCATTCCTATCATGCGAAGCCAGAGCGCGAGAGTGATCTGCTAGCGGTGACGGATTACTATCAGCCGGTGACGGCGATTGTCGGCAGAGACAACGTGTACGGAATGCAGTTTCACCCTGAGAAAAGCGGAGATATCGGCATGCAGCTGTTGAAAAATTTCCTGGCGATGTGTTAGGAATGGCCGGGGAATAGCAGTCCTAAAGGTCTCTTATTTCGTGGAATGGGACAGTTTGAGCAGGAATAGAAGTCTTTGGAGACTCTTATTCGGAAGATGGAGTGGAAATTGCCCTCCTTTAAGCTAATTAGAGGACTCTAAAGACTCTTATTTTAGCGGGCCTGGTCTTTTTTCCTAAATTTGAAGCCTCCAGAGACTCCTATTTTGCAATAATAGAATCCAGGGGCTCTTAAGTTAAGAAGGAGGTGCCAACATGTTAGCCAAAAGAATTATTCCTTGCCTCGATGTCAAGGATGGTCGGGTGGTCAAGGGCGTAAATTTCGTGAATTTACGAGATGCGGGCGATCCCGTGGAGCTAGCAGCGATTTATGATAAAGAAGGCGCGGATGAGCTCGTATTCCTCGATATTTCGGCTTCCGTCGAAGGACGCGCAACGATGGTAGAGGTCGTCCGGCAAACGGCGGGAGAAATCACGATTCCTTTCACGGTAGGAGGGGGCATCTCCAGCGTGGATGATATGAAGCGCCTGCTTCGTGCAGGAGCGGATAAAATCGGTATCAACACAGCGGCTGTTCGTAATCCTCAGCTTGTGTCCGATGGAGCGCGCAAGTTCGGCTCCCAGTGTATCGTTGTAGCGATTGACGCGAAGTTTAACGCGGAGTGGGGCGAGTGGGAAGTGTTCACGCACGGCGGGCGTAATGCAACAGGCATCAAGACGCTAGAGTGGGTGAAGCGGATGGAAGAGCTTGGCGCCGGCGAAATCTTGCTGACGAGCATGGACGCGGACGGTACGAAGGACGGGTTCGACCTGAAGCTGACACGCGCTGTATCTGAACTGCTCACCATTCCTGTGATTGCTTCCGGTGGAGCGGGCAAAACCGAGCATTTCTATGATGTATTCACCGAAGGCAAGGCCGATGCAGGGCTGGCTGCTACGATTTTTCATTATAAAGAGCTATCGATTCATGGGGTCAAGGCTGACCTGAAAGGTAAAGGGGTTGAAATTCGATGACATTTTCACTGGAACAGATTAAATATGATGCACATGGACTAGTACCTGCCATTGTACAGGATGCCGTCAGCAAAGAAGTGCTCATGCTGGCCTATATGAACAGCGAATCTTTGCAGCGTACGATTCAAACAGGAGACACTTGGTTCTGGAGCCGTTCCCGTGAGGAGCTGTGGAACAAAGGCGCTACTTCCGGTCATACGCAAAAGGTTAAGGCTCTACGCTACGACTGCGATGCGGACACGCTGCTTGTTCTTGTAGAGCAAGTAGGCCCAGCTTGCCACAATGGTACTTACACTTGCTTCACGGAAAGCATTCCGGTTGAAGGGGCAGCGCAAGAAGGAACGGAACCTGCGGTCTCCGGAGATCGTTTTGCCATCCTTGGCGAGCTGGAAGCGGTCATTGCTTCACGCGATGCTGAGCGTCCGGATGGCGCTTATACGACCTACCTTTTCGAAAAAGGCGTCGATAAGATCCTCAAAAAAGTAGGCGAAGAAACGGCAGAAGTCATTATCGCTGCCAAAAACAAAGACAACGAAGAGCTTCGCTATGAAGCGAGCGACCTTATTTTTCACTTAATGGTCCTTTTGCGTAATAATAAATTGCCATTGGATGATATTATGAAAGAGCTCGCGAATCGACATGTTAAAAAATAAATAAAACGACCTGGAGTGATTTCACGATGTTGATTGATTATCATACACATCATGTGCGCTGCGGTCATGCCTCTGGGGAACTAGAGGAGTACGTCAAACGCGGCATCGAGATCGGGCTCACACAATTAGGGCTGTCTGATCATATGCCGCTTTTGCATGTGAATCCGCAGACCTATTGGCCTGAGATGGCTATGCCTATGGAGGAGCTGCCTCGCTATGTCGAGGAGTGCCTGCATTTGAAAGACAAGTATAAGGGTCAGATTGATATCCGTGTCGGTCTCGAGGGCGATTACATTGAAGGCTATGAGTCAGAAATTGAGGCCATTATTAATGCGTATCCATGGGATTATGTGATTGGGTCCGTTCATTTTTTGGGCGAGTGGGATATTTCTGATTTTCGCCAGATCGCAGGTTGGGAAGGTAAGGATATTTATGAGGTTTATACCCAATACTACGAGGCAGTGAAGAAAGCAGCCCGTACTGGACTGTATGATTACCTGGGTCATCTTGATATGATCAAGCGATTTGGTTATGTACCGGATCGCGATACATGGGAGCTGGAGAAAGCAGCGCTGGATACCGTGAAAGAGTGCGGGCTTGCGATTGAGCTGAATGCTTCCGGGCTGCGTCATCCGTGCAAAGAGATGTTTCCGAGCCGCCGCATGCTAGAATATTGCCATAAGGTGGGAATCCCAGTGACGCTTGGATCGGATGCTCATCAGCCGGAGCGGTTAGCCCAATATTTGGATGAAGCAAGATCGCTGCTCAAAATGATTGGATTTAACGAAATAGCCACATTTCATGCACGAAATCGACAACTTGTGACTTTTTAAATTCGACAGCTTTCATGTATAATGAGTAGGGCGTGAACAATCTATTTAATGAACCTTCGGAGGTAACCATTAACCATGCATAGCGACAATGTTAAAATTTTTTCCGGATCTTCGAATCCGAAGCTTGCGGAACGTATTTGTAAAGAGCTCGGCCAGCCGCTTGGACAAATCAAATTATCCCGTTTTAAAAGCGGAGAAATCTACTGTCTCTACGAAGAAACTATTCGTAACTGTGACGTATTCCTGGTACAAACCTTCTCCCATCCGATTAATGAACATATGATGGAACTCTTGGTCATGATGGATGCGGCAAAAAGAGCTTCTGCAAAAACGATCAACCTTGTCATCCCATATTATGGTTACTCTCGTCAAGAACGCAAAGCTGCTCCGCGTGAGCCGATTTCTGCTAAATTAGTCGCTGACTTGTTCAGTGCGGCAGGGGCAAACCGTGTTGTTACAATTGACCTGCATGCACCGGCTATTCAAGGCTTCTTCAATATTCCGGTGGATCATCTGACGGCTCTTGACGTCATCAGTGATTGCATCAAAAAGAAAAATCTGCATAACCCAATCATCGTATCTCCAGATGCAGGCCGTGCAACGACGGCTGAGAAAATGGCGAATATCCTGGATGCGCCTTTCGCGATGATGATCAAGAAGCGTCCGGAGCACAATGAGTCTGTGATCACTCACGTCATTGGTGACGTTGTAGGCCGTACCCCGATTATTATCGAGGATCTAATTGACACAGGAACGACGATCGTTAACGTTGTGGAGAGCTTGAAGGAAAGAGGCGCGCACGACGTTTACATTTGTGCAACGCATCCTGTCTTCTCAGGGCCAGCTCTGCAGCGCTTGGATCACCCGAACATCAAGGAAGTTATCATTACGGATTCCATCGCGATTCCGGAAGGGCATTCCGATAAATTTAATGTGCTTTCCGTAGCTCCGTTGCTATCCGATGCGATTCGCATTATTAATGATGGCGGCTCCTTATCCTCCTTGTTTAAATACGGCGGCGTTTAAGCCAATTGTATAGACCAGATCTTACCTTCGGATAATGTTTTTGGCTTCCAAGCGATCTATGGTATAATTTGAGTTGTAATCAAATTGCCGGAGGTGTCTTGCTATGGAAAAGATTAAGCGTGTGTCCGAAGCGCCAAAACCTAAAGTAATCTCAATAAATATGGATGCCGCATTCTTTTTCGAGAGAGCGGTTCAATCTTTGGATCGGTTTCATTATGATAAGGCATTGAAATATTTCCGGCGGGCTGCGGAGTATGAGCAGGATAACCCTGTGAATCACTGCAACCTTGCGGGAGTTCTCTCCGAAATGGGCAATTACGACGAGTCGAACCAAATTTTGCAGCATATCCTTGAAACGATCGATCCCGAGATGACGGAATGTCACTTTTATATGGCAAACAACTATGCCAATATGGAAAATTTCGAGCAGGCAGAACAAGCATTAGTTCGGTATTTGGAAACTGACCCTACAGGTCAATTCATGGATGAATCCGAAGAAATGATGGAAATGCTGAGCTATGAGCTTGAACGGCCCGCCCCTCTCACTAGCATCAAGAGCAGAGAAGGGCTCTTCGAGCATGATAAAGCCCGCGCCCTTCTGGAAGAAGGGAAGTTCGCTGAGGCTGTGAGGCAGCTGGAGAAGCTGGTGAAGAATCAGCCTGAATTCACTGCAGCACGGAACAACTTGGCCCTCGCTTATTATTATATGGGTCAATTTGAAAAGGCGATGGAAACCATTCAAGGGGTACTCGAAATTGATGCTGGGAATTTGCATGCGCTGTGTAATATGGCCATTTTCCATCAGCATTTCGGTAATAAGAAAGAGTTAGCTGAATTAACGGATCTCCTGTGCAAAACGTTTCCTTTTCAGCAGGATCACGTATTCAAGCTTGCTACGACGATGGGGATTCTTTCTCAACACGAGAAGGCGTACCATCTGTTCAAGCGTTTGCTTAAAGCAGGCGATGGTGCAGCAGACCCGTGTCTGTATCACTATACAGCTGTTGCTGCTTCTCATCTAGGTCGGTTCGATGAAGCCTACCGGTATTGGAAGCAAACACAGAAGCTGGATCCTGGCGCGGAAATCTCCAAGTTTTATTTGGATCAACTGCGTACGAGGGAGAAGGCGGAAGGTCCATTAACTTGGAGCTACCATTACCACTTGCCCTTTGAAGAGCAGTTCCGTGTGCTGGAGAAATCCACGCAGGGCATACCTGATCAATTGAAGAAAGATCCGCTCGTGCGTTCCTCCTTCTTCTGGGCATTGCGTCATGGAGATATCGAAACGAAGCTGCAGGTTATTCAGGCCTTTGGTCTGATTGCCGATGGTGAAGTGAGAGATGCGCTGCAGGACTTCATTCTGGATCGTCACGAAGATGACTATTTGAAGAAAGTAGCCATTTTTGTGCTTCGCAGCATGGGGATTCGAGAGTCCATTCCTGCTTTTCTCGAAAATGAAGAGATTATGGTCGAAGCTTCACCATACTCGCCGCACTTGCCTATTTGGGATGTCAAATGGCAGAGCGTGATGGAAACAGCGCTTTCCCATATGCATAAGCGCTACGATATGGTGCAACAGTATGATTTGGAGATACTGTGGGTTGAATTTTTGACGAAGATGTATCCGTCCGTGCCCAAAATTCAGAAGTCGGAAGGCTGGGCAGCGGCGTTAGAATATTTGATTGCCAAGATGCATCGCCGCGCAATTTCGTATCAAGAGGTTTCTACGCGCTATGGCGTAACGGTCTCTACGGTCAGCCGCAACGTGAAGCTGATTGATGATACTTGCGGCTTGCGCGAGAAGATGGAAGCCATTTTTGACAAGTTTACAAGCATTTGATAGCTGGGGTTTTGCCGTGTCGCGAGACCCGGCTTTCATACATAGATGTATGCATACTAAAGATAGCTTTCCATTAGGAAAGCACATAGGAGGGAAACCAATTGTACAAATCAGTCGTCGTAGGAACAGGACCATCCGGTCTAACAGCAGCCATTTACTTAGCTCGCGCTAACCTGAGCCCACTCGTCATCGAGGGACCGGAGCCGGGCGGGCAATTGACCACTACCACCGAGGTAGAGAACTTCCCGGGTTTCCCTGAGGGCATCATGGGTCCTGAGTTGATGGAAAACATGCGCAAGCAAGCAGAACGCTTTGGCGCTGAATTCAAAACGGGCTGGGTCAATTCGGTTGAACTGACCAATCGTCCTTTCAAGCTGCAAGTTGAAGGTGTGGGCGAGATTGAAACGGAAACACTGATTATCTCTACTGGCGCTTCCGCAAGATTGCTCGGTATCGGCAATGAGAAAGAAAATATCGGACGCGGCGTAAGTACTTGCGCAACGTGTGACGGCTTCTTTTTCCGTGGCAAAAAGATTATCGTCGTTGGCGGCGGAGACTCTGCTATGGAAGAGGCGAACTTCTTGACTCGCTTTGCTTCCGAGGTTCGTTTGGTTCATCGTCGCGATGAGCTTCGCGCTTCCAAAATCATGCAAGACCGCGCACGCGGCAACGAAAAAGTGAAATGGGCATTGAACAATACACCACTTGAGGTTGTTGCAGGTGAGAAAGGTGTAACAGGCCTGAAAGTGAAAAATAATACCACTGGTGAAGAAGAAATCATCGAAACAGATGGTATTTTCGTAGCGATCGGTCATACACCGAATACGAAGTTCCTAGGCGGACAAATTGATACCGATGAGCATGGCTACATTATTGTGAAGCCAGGCACAACGGAAACGAATATTCCTGGCGTTTTCGCTTGCGGTGACGTTCAAGATACGAAGTATCGCCAAGCGATTACAGCGGCTGGAAGCGGATGTGCAGCAGCACTGGAAGCTGAGAAATTCCTTGAAGGCCATATCGTACACGATTGGAGTCAATCGCTGTAAGAGGGGACAGAAAACGTGGAAGGCTATGCTTTCCACGTTTTCTCATTTCTTCTGATGAATAGTTGAATCTTGACCTGTATACAGGGTTGTCTTATAGTTTAAACAGGAGCATATGCCCGAAAATTTTAATGATTATTCATGAGGTGACCTTGCAATGTCAAACCAGATTTATATCGGTGTAGATTTAGGCGGTACCAATATCAAAGTTGGTATCTGCGACGAGCAGGGGAATTTGCTGCAAACGTTAGAAGGACCTACAGGCGCTGAGAATGGCGCTGAGTCAGTAATTGGACGAATTGCGCAGCAAGTGCGACAAATTGTCGAAGAATCCCCGTACGAGTGGGAGCAAGTTGCGGGTATCGGCGCAGGGTTAGCGGGATTCATGGATATTCCGGAAGGATTCATCAAATTCTCTCCAAATTTGAATTGGCATAATGTCCCTGCCAAGAAAATGTTGGAAACGCTTCTAGGCAAAACAGTGAAAATCGACAATGATGCCAATGTTGCTGCGTTAGGCGAAGCATGGGCTGGAGCAGGCGCAGGGATCCCGAACGTAGTTTGCTACACGCTGGGTACGGGTGTTGGCGGCGGTATTATTATTAATGGTAAAATTTATCAAGGTTCTGCGGGTATGGCTGGCGAGCTTGGTCATATGTCGGTTGTGCCTGATATCGAAGCCATTCAATGTGGATGCGGACAAATGGGTTGTCTAGAGACAGTATCTTCTGCAACAGGCATCGTTCGTATGGCCAAAGAAGCCGTAGAACGTGGTGAGCGTACTTCTCTTGCACTTCATGAGAAAATTGAAGCAAAGCATGTATTCGACGCTGCAAAAAGTGGAGATGAAGTTTCTCTTCGCATCGTGAACCGTGCTGCCTACTATCTTGGACGCTCTATGGCAGCATTGGCTGTCGTTGTTAACCCGAAACGTTTCATCCTCGGTGGCGGCGTATCCAAGGCAGGAGAAATTTTGTTCCAACCGATCCGTGATACGTTCAAGAAATACACACCAGAAGCAGCGGCTGAAGGCGTGGAGATTGTTGCTGCTACGCTTGGTAATGACGCTGGTGTCGTAGGCGCTGCCGGTTTGAACTTACGTTAGAACGCTAAATTGACAAGTACAGGTTCGTATGGCTGATGGCAGGGGCTTCGGCTTGCGAAAGCACTCCAAAGGAAGGTGTCATTCATGGAAGAGAACCACCCTTTAGCGAAACTGGTCATTATTACTGGAATGTCGGGTGCTGGAAAGACAATTGCGGTGCAGAGCCTTGAGGATCTCGGATTTTTCTGCGTCGATAATTTGCCGCCTGTCCTTATTCCTAAATTCGCTGAGTTGATCGTACAGTCGATGGGGAAAATCGGCAAAGTCGCACTGGTGATTGATTTGCGGGGGCGTGAATTTTTCACTGCACTTCAGGAGTCGCTTCGATATATCCACGAGAATTACACGCTAAGTTATGAAATTCTTTTCTTAGATGCAACCGATGCGACACTTGTTCAGCGTTATAAAGAAAGCCGACGCCGTCACCCGCTTGCTCCTGAAGGTGCTCCACTTGAAGGCATAGGTCTTGAGCGCAAGCTGCTTGAGGAACTAAAAGGTCTTGCTACACAGGTTATTGACACCAGTACCTTAAAACCAGTGCAGCTCAAAGAAAGAATTATTTCCCGGTTTACCAATTTGGAAACCAACCGCATATCTATAAATGTAATCTCTTTCGGATTTAAATATGGTGTACCCATTGATGCTGATTTAATCTTCGATGTTCGCTTCTTGCCGAATCCCCACTATGTGGAACAGCTTCGCCCGCAGACAGGTCAAGACCCCGATGTGTATGACTACGTGATGAAATGGACCGAGACGCAAGAGTTCCTAACGAAATTACTTGATATGCTGAACTTCTTAATGCCTCAATACAAGAAGGAAGGTAAAAGTCAGGTCGTAGTTGGGATAGGCTGTACAGGAGGAAAGCATCGTTCCGTAGCAATTACTGAATACCTGGGGAAAGTACTGGGGAATAGTGAAACAGAAGCTGTGCGTTTGAGTCATCGAGATGCCGAGCGGGACCGGGTATAAGCGTCCTAACGATTAAGAGGGTGAATGAAGGATGAAACATGAAAAATCACAGCGCACTCCTAGAATAGTCGTAATCGGCGGCGGCACAGGTCTATCTGTCATGCTTAGAGGTTTGAAGGAAAAGCCAGTTGATATTACAGCTATCGTAACGGTAGCAGACGACGGAGGAAGCTCTGGCATTCTCCGCAATGAGATGCAGATGCCCCCTCCGGGGGATATTCGAAACGTACTGACCTCACTAGCGGATGTCGAGCCGCTGCTGTCTTTAATGCTGCAATATCGATTTCAGGTAGGGACAGGTTTAGCTGGACACAGTCTGGGAAATCTAATATTAGCGGCTCTCACTGACATTACCGGTGATTTCGTAACGGCCGTGCAAGAGATGAACAGGGTATTCGCTGTCCGTGGTCGGGTTATTCCAGCTTCTAACCAAGCAATCGTGTTGAAAGCGATAATGGAAGATGGTACTTTAGTCATAGGAGAATCCAAGATTCCAAAAGCGGAAGGGCGCATTAAGCGCGTGTTCATAGAACCCGCTAACGTGACGCCGCTTGCGGACGCTGTTCTTGCTATACGCGATGCGGATGCGATTCTTTGCGGTCCAGGTAGTCTATACACCAGCCTGCTGCCGAATCTGCTTGTTCCTGGTATTGCTGAAGAGATTGCCAAATCGAAAGCAGTTAAAATGTTCATTTGCAATGTCATGACGCAGCCTGGGGAAACCGACGACTACTCGGTCAGTGATCACCTAGATGCGGTGTATGATCATCTCAAGCAGCACCTGTTTGATTATGTGATCGTAAACAATGGCGAAATTCCACCGCAAGTTCAGGCGAGATATGCCGAAAAAGGTTCGAAAGCGGTTCACTTGGATTTAGATGAAGTCACGAAAAGAGGGTATCAGGTCATTGCTGACCGACTTGTGCTGTTCCGCACGTACCTTCGTCATGACGCTGAGAAATTGAGTGACCATATTTATCAGCTTGTCGAAAGCTGGATGTCAAGGAAGAAGTGAGTCTCATGTCCTTTGCGGCAACAACCAAAAAAGAATTGACCTTAATAACCGAAGCGGAAGCGTGTTGTGAAAAAGCAGAGTTGTCTGCTCTAATTCGCATGAATGGATCGGTTCAGTTAACGAACCAACGCGTTGTTCTCGATATTTCCACCGAAAACGCTGCTATCGCCAGACGTATATACTCGCTCATCAAAAAGACGTACAAACTGCACACAGAGCTGCTCGTGCGCAAGAAAATGCGTTTGAAGAAGAATAATGTATATATTGTTAGAGTACCTGGTCAAGTGCAAGAGCTGCTCAGTGATCTGAAAATCGTTTCTGAAGGGTTTATCTTTACGACAGGAATCAACAAAGAGATTATTAAGGGCAACTGCTGCAAACGCGCGTATCTGCGCGGAGCTTTCATGGCTGGCGGCTCGGTCAATAATCCCGAGGGATCTTCTTATCATCTTGAAATTGCCTCGATTTATGAAGAGCATTGTAAGGCATTGGCGAATCTCGCCAACAAATTTGACTTGAATGCCCGCTTTATCGAGCGTAAGAAAGGGTTCGTCCTGTACATCAAAGAAGGTGAGAAGATCATTGAGTTTCTCAGCATCATTGGGGCTCATCAAGCGTTACTACGCTTTGAGGATGTCCGGATTATGAAGGATATGCGAAATTCAGTGAATCGGATTGTCAATTGTGAAACAGCGAATCTGAACAAGACGATCGGAGCTGCGGTGAGGCAGATCGAGAACATTCGTCTTCTACAAAGAGAGGTTGGACTCGACAGTTTGCCTGAGAAGCTGAGAGAGGTTGCCGAAATCAGACTTCAGCATCCCGATCTGAATCTCAAGGAAGTTGGCGATATGCTCAAGGGCAATGTCAGTAAATCCGGAGTCAATCATCGTCTGCGAAAAATAGACGAATTGGCTGAAAAACAGCGAAATTCCTAGATTTTAAGGGATTGAACACGATGTAAATAAGTTTTTCTCATTTTTTCTAGTGTACTTCGGGGAAAAATGGTATAATGTTATAACATAAGGAATAGCACTGTTATCAGTAGTAATTCATATAAGCGCCACACTAGGGGGAATTAGTTCCATGTCCAGACGTCCAGTCGTTGTGAAGTTGAGAACAGGACTTCATGCCAGACCTGCGGCATTGTTTGTTCAAGAGGCGAATAAGTTTTCATCTGAGATCTTTGTTGAGAAAGATGAGAAGAAAGTGAATGCCAAGAGCATCATGGGAATTATGAGTCTCGCGATCAGCACAGGGACCGAAGTCTTCATAAGTGCAGAAGGTTCGGATGCAGAGCAGGCTGTAAACGCTTTAGTCACGTTAGTTAGCAAGGAAGAATTGGAAAACCAATAATCCTTCAAAAGCTTCCTTTCGAGGAGGCTTTTTTGCAATTGACCGCTGCTTCGGCAGTACTGGTTAATAAGTGTCAATCTTGTTAACATTTAGAGGGATTAGCAACCTTTTTCTCTTGGCGGCGTCTAATGAACGTGGTCATTGAAGGAAAGGGCTATTTGCTTTGCCCTCTATCCCGCATACCTCGCATACTAAGGCAAAAGGAGTTATAGAGAGAATGAAATGGAATGCTTTAAGGAAAGAGATTACTGTCATGCTCGCTTTACTAGTGTTTCTGGCTAGTGCGATATCTGCACCAGCAGCGCATGCCGTATCGGCGAGTTCGTCCTTTATTTTACTTTATATCGATAAGGCAGAAGCTTTCGTTAATGAGGATCAGATTCATTTGGAGTCGCCATCTACGATTATTAACGGCAGTACGTACGTTCCTGCTAAATTCCTGGGCGATACCATGGGCTTCAAAGTAGAGTGGAATAATGATTCACGAACGATTCAAATGACACCTCCGGGCTACAATATCGTGCTGGATGCTGACCATAAGACAGTTACAACCAATGGGCAGGATACGCCATTTAATTCGGTTGCTGCGATTGTGAACGGGAAGCTTCTGGTTAAGCTGACATGGCTTGCGGATTACATGGGTGCGAAGTACACGTACAACAATGAACTGCGTCGTGTAGAGATCGTCCACTTTAAGACGCCTGAGGGCATCTACATCGATCAAGACAGCAATTCCAGACCAGTAGCCAAGTTTGCAACAGCAAAGCCTACATACCGTCTTGGAGAGCCTGTGAAGTATCTGGACTTGAGCTACGATCCGGATGCGGAAGGTATTGCGTCCTATGATTGGGTTGGCAAACAAGAAGCATTTTTTAAACCAGGCAAATATCCGGTCACTTTGACCGTGAAGGATCGCCATGGGCACGAAAGTAAATTGTTCAAAAGCTATGTAACGGTTGTGGATGAAACTTATTTGAGTCAAGTGGAGTACCCGATTTATACGGCGCCAGTGGGCAGTTTCATCAAATCCGACTGGGGAACAATTTGGTCCCATTTCAACGAGTTGCCGCTGCTTCCAAGGAAAGTAACCGAGGTTACTGGCCGTACACTGCTTGTGAGCGATAGTCCTGAAGAGTTTACAGAGAAAGGCATTCTGTATCAAGACAAAATCAATGGGAAAGCGCGATTGTACGCTGACCATATCAACGGGACGAAGCAAAATATGACGATGGCGATCTTTGCCACGAATAATACAGATAAAGCGGTGACGATCAAGACGACGAATAAAGGCGAGGTCTACCCTTCCGTTTACGCTAATTTGATCGGCAGCGAGGCTTCCGTAGACTTCCTGTTGAACAATGTATACACAGATCAAATGACGGTTGCTCCGCACGAGACATACGTGTATGCGAAACTTCCAGACTTTTATCCAGGGCAAGGCGTGAATTTGTTCTATGATGTAGAAACAGATGGCGAGCTGCAAATGTCTTTCGCGGTTACGGATCAAAGGTTAACGTCGAATACAGTGAAAGAGCTTCCTATGTTGGCTTTTAATGGTCATGTGAGGGGGACCTTCCCGGTGTCGGAGATTAAGTGGGATATTGATGCGGCGAGCTTTGCCAAAACGTCCGTGCTGACGATAGGCGATAATAAGACCGACCCATTCGTCAAAGGTTATGACGTGATGCGCAAGCAGAACGTAGAGAACGGCGGAAACTATGGTGTGGTTTATAAAATCCATTCGGATAAGCCGCGCAAAATGGCCGTTATGATTATGGCTAGAGGCGGCGTGTTCAAAGGGCCGTTCAAAATTAACGGTGAGATCATTCCAGTTCCGTATTCCGGTGTAATTACGGCGTTTGACGGCATGGAAGTGCTGGCCCGTACGACAGGTACGGAAGACGCGCTGGACATTGAGTTCACGCCTCCGGCTGGCTCAGCGTTCCCGATTGATCTAATCTTCTATCCATTGGATGATAAAAAGTAAGTGATTGTTAAGAGCCTTGGAGACCTTATCGCTTGAAAATCGGATGATTTTCGGGTGGATAGGAGCCTCTGGGGCTTTTTTTTGCTTGAGTTTTTCTGTGCAGCTTGGTTTGCAACGATGTTTTGCATCGCTGCAGCTGGAGGGCAGAGCTAGCTGCACGCCGTAACGATGTTTCTCATCGTTGCAGAAGAGGAAACCAACCCAACAATAAAAAAACCAGCCGCAAGCCCGCTCAGAAGAGCAGTCATGCTAGCTGGTTTATTGTTGTTAGACGCGCTCGATCACTTTATCAATGAGTCCGTATTCGGCTGCTTCAGCAGCACTCATGAAATTGTCGCGGTCTGTATCTTTTTCGATGCGTTCGAACGTTTGTCCTGTGCGCTCTGCAAGGATTTTGTTCAGGTTGTCTCTCATTTTCAAAATACGCTTTGCGCGAATTTCGATGTCGGAGGCTTGACCTTCAGCGCCACCAAGCGGTTGGTGAATCATAACTTCGCTGTTCGGAAGCGCGTAACGCTTGCCTTTGGCGCCAGCCGTTAGCAGGAAGGCACCCATCGAAGCAGCCATACCTACACAGATCGTGGAGACATCTGGCTTGATGAACTGCATCGTGTCGAAGATCGCCATACCGGCTGTGATGGAACCGCCTGGGCTGTTAATGTATAGCGAGATATCTTTATCAGGATCTTGTGCGGCCAAGAAAAGTAACTGAGCAATGATGGAGTTTGCCACAACATCGTTGACACCCGTGCCTAAGAAAATAATGCGGTCTTTCAGCAAGCGAGAGTAGATGTCATATCCTCTTTCACCGCGTGCGTCCTGTTCGACGACCATAGGGATAAAACTCATGAGAATGACCTCCTTGGGGTGGGTAGATGGTTTAAAAGATGGTTGCTGCCTGGGGCCAATGTCATCCTATGAGTTATGAAATTGATCTCCCGTGTACATACTATTTACAGTATCTACAAGTATGATAACGAAAAAACCTCCGAAGGTCAAGGAAGGTCAAACTAACAGCAAAAAAAATCAGTCGAATGACTGATTTCTCTGATATTTCTCATTATCCACGTTGTTTACGCGCCCGAAAGGAATCGAACCTTTATCTCAGGCTTCGGAGGCCTACGTCATATCCATTGGACCACGGGCGCATGTTTCAAAAAAGCGAAGCAAGGGTTATTATATGCCACCTCTTCACAAAAAGCAATACCGTAAGCCCTTACAGTACATTTTGTTGAAATTGTTTGAACAATTGTTGAATGTTAGAGGGTTATTGGTTATAATAAGCGTGTAAGGCAATTTTTTTTCACCCGGGTGGGACACAAAATGCAGACCCGGGACATAAAACGTCCATCACTGGATCAGGAGCGTCGAACGTCGTTATATGAGAGAAATTCTAGACATTCAGAAAAAGCTCTTGCCGGATCTCATGGACATCATGAAAAAGCGGTACTCGATTCTGCATCATATCTTAATCTCTGGTGTTGTCGGACGCAGAACGCTTGCTTCTTCGCTCGATATGACGGAGCGGGTGCTTCGCGGAGAAGTTGACTTCCTTAAGGAGCAAGGGCTTCTGGAATCGGATGCCTCGGGGATGAAGATCAGTGAGTCCGGCCGTCAACTGCTCGAAGATATGCTGCCGATCATCAAGATCGCTTTTGGATTGACAGATTTGGAAGAAAGCATCGCGAAAGCGTACGGTCTCTTGCAAGTCATTGTGGTTCCTGGCGACACGGACACTTCGGTTTTTACGAAGAAGGAGCTCGGACGCGCTGGAGCAGCGGCATTGCGCAAATATGTAGCCAAAGGCGACATTATTGCGGTAACCGGCGGCTCAACGATGGCGCAGATTGCGAATAACCTGACGATTTCCTCTTCCATGAAAGGCAATTGGTTCGTACCGGCTCGCGGTGGACTTGGCGAAAGCGTGGATATGCAGGCAAATACCATCGCATCTATTATGGCCAAGAAGACAGGCGGGAAATACAGACTGCTTCATGTACCGGATCATTTGGGCGAGGAAGCGTACCAGACCCTTATCCAAGATCCGCAGATTCAGGAAGTTGTTGACGCTGTACGCAGTTGTCGCATCGTTGTTCACGGTATCGGAGATGCTATGGTCATGGCTCGAAGGCGTAAGGTGGATGCCGAAACGACTCGCAGCTTGCAGGGCGATGGCGCTCTGGCAGAAGCATTCGGGTACTATTTTGACCGCCAAGGTAATGTTGTGCACAAGATGCCTACAGTCGGGCTTCGTCTCGAGGATCTGCAGCGGGCAGAAGTTGTGATTGGCGTAGCAGGCGGTAAAAGCAAGGGTGAAGCGATCGCTTCCGTTCTAAGGCATGGGCAAGAAGATGTGCTGGTAACGGATGAAGCGGCGGCAATTGAAATTATGAAACATGTATAAATGAGACATCATAACGTGGGCTTGTACTAGCTGCGTTTTGAAATAAATAAAATTTTTTTTAATCTTAGGAGGAATTCGCTATGGTAAAAGTAGGTATTAACGGTTTCGGACGTATTGGTCGTAACGTGTTTCGCGCAGCTTTGAACAGCACAGAAGTACAAATCGTTGCAGTAAATGATTTGACTGACGTTAAAACACTGGCACACTTGCTTAAATATGACACAACTCACGGTAAACTAGACGCAACAGTAGAAGCTGGCGAAGGTGAATTGATCGTTAACGGTCGTTCCATCAAAGTTTTTGCTGAGCGTGACCCTGGGAACCTGCCATGGGCATCCGTTGGCGCTGAAATCGTTGTTGAATCCACTGGTATCTTCACAGCGAAAGAAAAAGCATCCCTTCACTTGAAAGGCGGAGCTAAGAAAGTTATCATTTCCGCTCCTGCATCCGACGAAGATATCACAATCGTACTTGGTGTTAACGAAGACAAATACGATCCAGCAGCTCACACAATCATCTCCAACGCATCTTGTACAACAAACTGCTTGGCTCCTTTCGCGAAAGTTATCAACGATAGCTTCGGAATCGTAAAAGGTATGATGACGACTGTTCACTCTTACACGAATGACCAATCCGTGCTTGACGTTCCTCATAAAGATCTTCGTCGTGCTCGTGCAGCAGCTGAGAACATCATTCCTTCCAGCACTGGCGCAGCAAAAGCAATCGGTCTGGTTCTTCCAGAACTTAAAGGTAAATTGAACGGTATGGCTATGCGTGTTCCTACACCTAACGTATCCGTAACTGACTTGGTTGTTGAACTTAAAGTTAACGTAACTGTTGACGAAGTTAACGCAGCTCTGAAACAAGCTTCCGAAGGCCCTCTTAAAGGCATTCTGAACTACACAGAAGAGCCGCTTGTATCCAGCGACTTCAATGGCGACCCAGCGTCTTCCACAGTTGATGCTTTGTCCACAATGGTAGTTGGCGACAACATGCTGAAAGTGGTTTCCTGGTATGACAACGAGTGGGGCTACTCCAACCGTGTAGTTGACTTGGCTGCTTTCATCGCGAAAAAAGGTCTGTAATTTCATAATACACACACTAACAATCACATGAAGAGGAGAAGCGATTCTCCTCTTTATGTGCGATTGTTGCCTATATAAGGTTGCTCGGAAGCAGGAAGTACGGAAGTAAACCATACACGTTCAGGAGGCTTTAACTTATGAGTAAGAAAAGTGTTCGCGATGTTGAAGTAGCTGGTAAAAGAGTATTCGTCCGCGTTGATTTCAACGTACCTGTAGAGAATGGTCAAATCACTGACGATACACGAATCAGAGAAACGCTCCCTACAATTAAATTCTTGGTAGAGCAAGGCGCTAAAGTCATCCTTGCTGCCCACTTTGGTCGTCCAAACGGACAAGTGGTTGAAGAGCTTCGTTTAACACCCGTTGCTGCGAAATTGGCTGAGCTTCTTGGTCAAAACGTAATCAAAGCGGATCAATCCGTTGGTGAAATCGTGAAAGCACAAGTGGATGCGCTTGAAAATGGCGACGTTCTCTTGCTTGAAAACGTTCGTTTCAACGAAGGCGAAGAGAAGAATGATCCTGAATTGGCAAAAGCTTTCGCTGATCTGGCAGATCTGTTCGTGAATGATGCATTCGGTGCTGCTCACCGTGCACATGCTTCGACTTCCGGCATTGCAGCTTACATCCCGGCTGTTTCCGGTCTTTTGATGGAGAAAGAGCTTGATGTTCTAGGCAAAGCGCTGAACAACCCTGAGCGTCCTTTCACAGCGATCGTCGGCGGATCCAAAGTGAAAGACAAAATCGCTGTCATTGAAAACCTCCTGAACATTGCAGACAACGTCTTGATTGGCGGCGGTCTATCCTATACATTCTTGAAAGCACAAGGCTATGAAATCGGTAAATCGCTTCTAGACAATTCGAAGCTTGATTTGGCGCTTAGCTTTATTGCGAAAGCAAAAGAAAAAGGTGTTAACTTCCTGCTTCCAGTAGATATCGTTGTTACGGATAAATTCAGCGCTGACGCTAACACGCGTATCGTTGATATTGACAGCATTCCTGCAGATTGGGAAGGCATTGACATCGGACCTAAAACACGTGAACTTTATGCAGATGTTATCGCGAAATCCAAACTGGTTGTTTGGAACGGACCGATGGGCGTATTTGAAATTGAGCCTTTCTCCCATGGTACACGTGCTGTAGCACAAGCTTGTGCAACAACAGAAGGGTACACGGTAATCGGCGGTGGAGATTCTGCAGCAGCAACGGAGAAATTCCACTTGGCTGAGCAAATGAACCACATGTCCACAGGCGGCGGAGCTTCCTTGGAGTTCATGGAAGGTAAAGCATTGCCAGGCGTTGTAGCCTTGAACGATAAATAATTTATTTTCAAAGGAGAGCATATCCGAATGAGCAGAAAACCGATTATCGCGGGTAACTGGAAAATGTTCAAAACTGTTTCCGAAGCGGTTAGCTTTGTAAACGAAGTAAAAGGTAGCACGACCCAAGGCGTAGAAAGCGTAATTTGTTCTCCTTTCACAAACCTGCCTGCACTAGTTGAAGCTGTAAAAGGCACAGACGTGCATGTAGGCGCACAAAACCTGCATTTCGAAGACAATGGCGCGTTCACAGGCGAAATCTCCGGCGTAATGCTGAAAGATCTTGGCGTGGAGTATGTCATTATCGGTCACTCCGAGCGTAGAGCTTACTTCGCAGAAACAGATGAAATCGTGAATAAGAAAGTCGTTGCGGCTTTCAAACACGGTTTGAAACCGATCCTATGCGTAGGCGAGAAGTTGGAAGAGCGCGAAGCGGGTCAAACGAAAGATGTTTGCAAAGTGCAAACAGAAGCAGCTTTCGCTGGTCTTAGCGCAGAGCAAGCGGCACAAGTGGTTATCGCATACGAGCCAATCTGGGCTATCGGTACTGGCAAGTCCTCCACAGCAGCTGATGCACAAGACGTTATCGGCTACATCCGTGAGCTTGTGAGCGGTCTATACGGCGCTTCCGTAGCAGATGCAGTTCGTATCCAATACGGCGGCAGCGTGAAGCCTAACAACATTGCTGAATACATGGCACAACCTGATATCGATGGTGCACTTGTTGGTGGAGCAAGCTTAGAGTCTGCTTCCTACATCCAACTCGTCCAGGGGGCGAAGTAATATGTCCAGACCGAAACCGGTAGCACTCATCATTCTCGATGGCTTCGGACTTCGTTCGGAAGAGCAAGGGAATGCCGTTGCTCATGCCAAAAAGCCTAACTATGACCGTTACTGGTCAAGTTATCCACATACAACTTTAACAGCTTGCGGTGAAGCTGTAGGTTTGCCGGAAGGCCAGATGGGGAATTCTGAAGTAGGACACCTGAATATCGGCGCAGGCCGTATCGTTTATCAGGATCTGACGCGGATTTCCAAATCGATTCGTGACGGCGAATTCTACGACAATGAAACGATTCTGGGCGCTGTTCGTCATGCGAAAGCAAACGGAAAGAAGCTGCACCTGTACGGGCTGCTTTCTGATGGCGGCGTGCACAGTCACATTCAGCATTTGTTCGCTTTGCTGGATGTAGCTAAGAAAGAAGATTTCCATGAAGTGTACATCCACGCATTCCTGGACGGCCGCGACGTGGCTCCGGATTCTGCGAAAAGCTACATGGAGAGTCTGCTGGAGAAAATTAAAGAGATCGGCGTAGGTAAAATTGCGACCGTTCAAGGACGCTATTATGCAATGGATCGCGATAAACGTTGGGAGCGTACGGAGAAATCCTACCGCGCCATGGTTTACGGTGAAGGTCCAGCCTACACCGATCCGATGAAAGCTATTGTTGAATCTTACGAAAAGTCCATCTTCGACGAGTTCGTAATGCCAACGGTTATCGTTGGTGAGGATGGCAAACCGGTAGGTCTTGTTGAATCAGGCGATGCGGTCATCTTCTTCAACTTCCGTCCAGACCGTGCGATTCAGCTTTCTCAAGTCTTCACGAATGAAGACTTCCGTGGCTTTGATCGTGGTCCTAAGGTCGCTAAGAACCTTTACTACGTATGTCTGACGTTGTTCAGCGAGTCTGTAGACGGTTTCGTAGCTTACAAACCTAAGAATCTCGACAACACGCTAGGCGAGGTGCTGGCTCAGAACGGTCTGAAACAGCTTCGTGCAGCAGAAACTGAGAAGTATCCGCACGTAACGTTCTTCTTCAGCGGCGGCCGAGACGCGGAACTGCCAGGCGAAACTCGCTTGCTTATTCCATCGCCAAAGGTTGCTACCTATGACCTGAAGCCAGAAATGAGCGCTTATGAGTTGGCTGATGCTGTAGTCAAAGAGATCGAAGCCGAACGTCATGACGCGATCATCCTTAACTTTGCTAACCCTGACATGGTTGGTCACTCCGGCTTGCTGGAGCCAACAGTGAAAGCGATCGAAGCGACAGACGAGTGTCTGGGCAAAGTGGTGGAAGCGGTTCTCGCCAAAGGCGGGGTTGTCTGCATCACAGCTGATCACGGGAATGCGGATGTCGTCACGAATGCGGACGGTTCACGCAACACGGCGCATACAACGAACCCGGTGCCTTTTATTGTTACGGACAAATCTGTTACACTAAGAGACGGCGGGATTTTGGCAGATATTGCCCCAACACTGCTAGACTTCTTAGAGGTTAAACAACCGGAGCAAATGACCGGGACTACAATCCTTAAGAAATAGCAACCAAATTAATTATATAAAAGGAGTGTTTTCTACAATGACTATTATTTCTGATGTTTATGCACGCGAAGTATTGGATTCCCGCGGTAACCCAACGGTTGAAGTTGAAGTATATCTAGAGTCCGGCGCTTTCGGCCGCGCTATCGTTCCATCAGGCGCATCCACAGGCGCATACGAGGCTGTTGAGCTTCGTGATGGTGACAAAGGTCGTTACCTGGGTAAAGGCGTTCTGAAAGCCGTTGAGAACGTAAACGAAATCATCGCTCCTGAAATCATTGGTTTGGATGCACTTGACCAAGTTGGCATTGATACAAAAATGATCGAGCTAGACGGTACTCCGAACAAAGCAAAATTAGGCGCTAACGCAATCCTAGCTGTTTCCATGGCTGTAGCTCGCGCTGCTGCTGATGCTTTGGACGTTCCATTATACACATACCTTGGTGGATTCAACGCTAAAACACTTCCAGTTCCAATGATGAACATCATCAACGGTGGGGCGCATGCCGACAACAACGTTGACGTTCAAGAGTTCATGGTTCTGCCAGTTGGCGCTCCTACTTTCAAAGAAGCTCTTCGCATTGGCGCAGAGATTTTCCATAGCTTGAAATCCGTATTGAAAGACAAAGGTCTTAACACAGCTGTTGGTGACGAAGGCGGATTCGCTCCTAACTTCACATCCAACGAAGAAGCGATCACAACAATCCTTACAGCGATTGAAAAAGCTGGTTACAAACCAGGTGTTGACGTATTCTTGGGTATGGACGTTGCTTCCACGGAGTTCTTCAAAGACGGTAAATACGTGCTTGAAGGCGAAGGCAAATCCTTCACATCCGCTGAGTGGGTTGACTTTCTTGCAGCTTGGGTTGATAAATACCCAATCATCACGGTTGAAGACGGCTGTTCCGAAGATGACTGGGAAGGTTGGAAGTTGCTTACTGAGAAATTGGGCAACAAAGTTCAACTCGTTGGTGACGATCTGTTCGTTACGAACACTGAGCGTCTTTCCACTGGTATCGAGCAAAACATCGGTAACTCCATCTTGGTAAAAGTTAACCAAATCGGTACGCTTACTGAGACTTTTGATGCGATTGAAATGGCAAAACGCGCTGGTTACACAGCAGTTATTTCTCACCGTTCCGGCGAAAGCGAAGACAGCACAATCGCTGACATCGCAGTAGCTACAAACGCTGGTCAAATTAAAACAGGTGCTCCTTCCCGTACAGACCGCGTTGCGAAGTACAACCAACTTCTTCGTATCGAAGACGAGTTGTTCAGCGTAGCTCAATATGCAGGTAAAAAAGCTTTCTACAACTTGAGAAACTTTAAATAAGTTGGTTCGTAATAAATAACTAAATAGCAGCTGAGACTGGACGGTGACTACGGTCACCATCTGGCTGAGCGACCGAGGGGGTCATTGTAATGAGCAATTGGGTGAAGACTATTTTATTTCTGATAGGTTCCGCATTGCTCACGCATTGGATCCCCTCTTCTTTTTTTCGTAACCTGGATACCATGGTTCATGAGTTTGGGCACGCGGTGGTGACACTGGCGCTGTCTGGCCAAGTGCAGCGCATCGAGCTGTACGCCAATCATAGCGGAGTAACGCTTTCAGCGATTTCTCAGGCTAGATCGTGGTCGATCATTCCTGTGGCTCTGGCGGGGTATACGACAGCTTCCGTATTTGCTTGGTTCCTGTTCTCAGCCTTTGCTAGAGGGAAGCAGCAGATCGGCTTTCTGGTCATGATCGCGATATCCACCATTTCCTTGCTATTGTTCGTTCGCAATGGCTTCGGTATCATGTTCTTAATCGGCTTCATTGCCTTAACGGTTATCATGATGGCTATTCCTCTCAAATGGCTGCGCAACTTCTATTACTTGCTGCTCGCTTTTTTATGCTTGGAAGAGTCCGTGTTCGGGCCGATTTATTTGATCCAGGCTGCTTCGCGAAATACACGCCAAGCTGGGGATGCCACGAATTTGGCGCTTCATACAGGGGTTCCGACCATGGTGTGGGCGATTATCTTTACGCTTTTTGCGTTATGGTGCGCGAAGCAAGCGGTGCAGGTTTTTCTAGGGAGAAGCAAACGGCCAAGAAGCGCTAATCGCCAGTCATCCGCTTATTCTTATCGTGACTAAAACGTATCGAAACGTCCAAATACCTATTTTATTGTATTCTAGGACGAACTGTGTTAAAATACTCATGCTAGTTATATAAGCAAAAGTACAGGCAATTGGGGTGCTAATAAACATGTTAATCTTTATGAAAATTTTGTTGATCATAGCTTCGGTCGGATTAATTGCGATTGTTCTTCTACAAAAAGGTAAGAGCGCAGGATTGTCTGGTGCCATCTCCGGTGGTGCGGAGCACTTATTTGGTAAACAAAAAGCACGCGGTTTGGAACTTTTCTTGTCCCGTTTCACAATGGGGCTTGCTGCTGCATTTTTCATTCTTTCCGTTGTTGTAGCATACGTAGTGAAGGCCTAACACACATAAAACGATAACAGCAGGGGAAATCTACTCCTGCTGTTTTTTCATTTTAAACGGGCCTATAGGTAGGAGATGTTTACCATCGAGAGCAAAATTTACAAATCGACCGAGCCTTTTTTCTGGACAGGCACTGGTACGAAGCAGACGACAGGCATATTAATGATTCATGGGTTCACGGGATCCCCCTCCGAATTTCGAAGGATTGGGTATGAACTGCGGGAAGAAGGCTACACCATCCAGGCAGTAAGACTTCCCGGACATGGAACATCACCAGAAGATATGATACGAACCGGATGGACGGATTGGTATGGGCATGTGCTGGAGAATTACGATGCGCTTGCAGCGAAATGCAAAAATGTCGTCGTGATGGGGCATTCGATGGGTGGGCTTTTGGCCCTGAAGCTGGCGGTCGAACGTCAAGTGGCAGGTGTGGTTTCGCTGGCTACACCGATTTTCCTTACGTCAAGAAAATCTGCGCTGGCAGTCATCGTGCAGTATTTTATCAAATACATAAATAAAAAGCCCAAAACACTCTCCACGCTATTAGATGAGTCATGTGCTTATACCAAAACGCCGATTCGCTGCGTCGTTAGTTTGCGCAAGCTTTTAAAACATGTCAAACGATTGCTGCCTCAAGTGGAAGCGCCGATATGGATCGGGCAGGGGGGCAATGATGGTGTCGTCCATCACGGAAGCGCATCGTTTTTATATGAGCGTACTCGCTCAGAAAGTAAAGAGCTTCGCTATTATGCGAAGTCATCGCACGGTTTGCTGCTGGATCAAGAGAGAGAGCTTGTTTATGCCGATATTGCAGCGTTTATCCTTTCTCTACAAGTGGCATACTATGGAGTAAAGGAACGGGTACGGTGAATGCATGAGCGATGCTCAACAACAACAAGAAGGTGAAGAGGTTATATGATAACAAATCAAGATATTATTAGTTTGATGCAAGATGAGGCTTATAAGCCCATGTCCTATAAAGAACTCGAAAAGCATTTCCAGATTGCAGGAGCGGAAGAGTTCAAGGACTTTATTAAATTATTGAACCAATTAGAAGAAAGCGGTCACGTGGTCCGAGGCGGGAATGACCGTTATGGCGTGCCAGAGCGCATGAACTTAGTAAGAGGAAGACTGCAAGCGCATGCGAAAGGCTTCGCATTCTTAATCCCGGAAGATCGGGAGCACCCGGATGTTTACATTAATGCGCACGATTTGAATACGGCTATGAACGGGGATATCGTTTTCGTCAAAGTGACATCGAGAAGCCAGGGCGGAGGCCGTTTGGAAGGCGAAGTCGTGCGTGTGATTACGCGTGCCAATACGCAGATCGTGGGAGTTTTTCAGGGGCAGGATACGTATGCGTTCGTTATTGCTGATGATAAGCGTGTGACGAGAGATATTTTCATTCCTCAGCATGCTTTTAATGGCGCTGTCACTGGGCAGAAAGTCGTTGTAAAGATCGTAAGTTATCCAGAAGGTCGCTCTGCGGCTGAAGGGGAAGTCATTGAAGTCCTTGGTCATAAGGATGATCCAGGTGTTGATATTCTAGGGATTGTGCGCAAGTTCCAGCTGCCTGAGGCTTTCAAAGAGGATGTATTAGAAGAAGCGGAGGCTGCACCGGATTCAATTACGGAGGAAGAGATTATTGGCCAAGGCCGCCGAGATCTCCGTTCGAAACGGATTGTCACAATTGACGGTGAAGACGCCAAGGATTTGGACGATGCGGTTAATGTGGAGCTTTTGGAAAACGGTAATTTTAAACTAGGCGTTCATATCGCTGATGTTAGTTATTATGTACGAGAAGGTACGGCGCTGGATATTGAGGCATATAACCGCGGCTGCTCCGTGTATTTAACGGATCGTGTCATACCAATGCTGCCACACCGCCTGTCGAACGGCATTTGTTCGCTTAACCCGCAAGTAGACCGTCTGACGATGTCTTGCGAAATGGAGTTCGACGAGAACCTTAAGGTCGTTAATCATGAGATTTTTACGAGTGTTATTAAAACAAGTGAGCGTATGACATATACAAATGTGCGTAAGCTTCTAACGGGTGAGGCTGAGCCTGAGCTTGTGGAGCGGTATGCGTATTTGATGGAAGATTTCAAAAGGATGGAAGAATTGGCAGCGAGACTCCGTTCCAGACGGATGAAGCGCGGAGCGATTGATTTTGACTTTGATGAGTCTAAAATTATCGTAGATGCGGACGGCAAACCAACCGATATCGTGAAAAGAGAGCGCTCTGTCGCGGAAATGATGATTGAAGAGTTCATGCTGGCTGCGAATGAAACAGTCGCTGAGCATTTTTCGTGGATGAAAGTGCCATTCTTATACCGTGTGCATGAAGATCCTGATGCTGAAAAGCTGATGAATTTCATGGAGTTCGTGACGAACTTCGGATATGCGGTTAAAGGAAAAGGTAACTCCGTACATCCGCGCGCTTTGCAGAGCTTATTGGAAGACATTAAAGGGACGCCAGAGGAGACGGTCGTTAGCAAAGTCATGCTGCGCTCGATGAAGCAGGCTCGTTATGATGCTCAGAGCTTGGGGCATTTTGGTTTGGCGGCGGAATTTTATTCGCACTTCACCTCTCCGATTCGTCGTTATCCCGATCTGATCATTCATAGGGTCATTCGCGAAGTGTTGGAAAGCGGTACTCTGTCTGATACTCGTCATGAATATCTGGCTTCCCGGATGAACGATATTGCTCAACAATCGTCGGAACGTGAGCGTGTGGCTGTAGATGCAGAGCGTGAAACAGAGGCACTCAAGAAAGCTCAGTATATGATGGATAAAGTCGGCGAAGAATTCGAAGGCATTATTTCTAGCGTGACAGGCTTCGGTATGTTCGTAGAACTGGATAATACAGTAGAAGGTTTGATCCGGTTAAGTGATCTAACCGATGATTATTATAACTTCCATGAGAGACAGTTTGCTCTTGTTGGGGAACGTACATCTAAGATCTATCGGATCGGGGATGAAATTAAAGTCCGTGTGGCTCGCGTGAATATGGAAGAGCATACGATTGATTTTGAATTGTTGGATATGAAGCCTCGTAAAGAGGGTAGCTTTAACCGAGGCGGCGGAAGCGGCAAGCCGTTCAAAGGGGCGGCAGGATTTAAGGGCTTCCGTGGCGGTAAAGGCAAGACGGAGAAGGGTAAGGGCGGCTATACCAAAGGTAAAGGCGGCTTTGCGAAGTCTCAGGGTGGGGGAGAAGGAGCAAGGGCAGGTCAAGGGCGTGGTGAAGGCGGGGCTACAGAAGGACGTGTGAGAGCTGGGCAAGAGCGCACAGAAAGCTCGGCAGGACGTGCAGGAGCAGGTCGCGGTCGAGTGGAAGGGCAGGAAGGAAGCGCTCCTCGTGATGGTGCTGAGGGACGTGCGAGATCAGGTCAAGAGCGTATAGAAGGCGCAGCAAGACGTGTGAAAGCAGGTCAAGAGGGAACTAATGGAGCAGGCCGTTTAAGATCAGGTCAAGAGCGTGTTGAGGGCACTGGGCGTGCGAGATCTGGTCAAGAGGGCACTAGCGGAGCTGGACGTGCAAAAGCAGGTCAAGAGCGAAGTGAAGGCGCTGGGCAGGGCAAATCGCGCCGCGGAAAAGGCGGTAACACGCCGTGGAGCGATAACCGCGGCAAGGCCGGCGCTGGTCGCGGGAAGGCGCGTGCTCCAAAACTGAGCGAAGGCGGCAGCTTGAGCTCGAGACTTGAATCTGTCGGCGCAGGGCGGACAGATAGCGGCTCTGGGCGCGGCGAAGGCAAGCGCGGCCGCGGAGGGATTGCACTTGGGGGCGAAGCCCAAGCGGGTGGCGGTTCCGCTGCAGAGCGCAGCAGCGGCGGCAGTGATTGGGCGAGCGGCGTGAACGCGCTCGCCAAGGGCGGTCGCCGCCGGAGTGACGGCGACGGTGGCGGTAGCAAGAAGCGGCGGAGATAACGCCGCTTCTTGCATTTCGGGCTTGATCTTGCTACAATAGGATGCACATTGTAGCAGTATTTACCTGCAGGACAGTGCGGGAGGAGGATCTCACGTGGCAACGAAGAAGGCAGATGGCAAGGTGCTTGCCCAGAATAAAAAGGCTTCACACGATTACTTTATCGAGGAAACGTACGAAGCTGGTCTTGTCTTGACCGGCACGGAGATCAAATCCTTACGGGCAGGTAAAGCGAACATTGGCGATAGCTTTTCGACTATTCGTAATGGTGAAGCTTTTGTTCATAACATGCACATTAGTCCTTTTGAGCAAGGTAACCGAAGTAACCCAGAAGATCCGACTCGGACGCGGAAGCTGCTTTTGAAGAAAGCGCAGATCGCCAAGATGTTGGGGCAAGCGAAACAGGAAGGTTATACACTCGTGCCATTGAAGGTGTATATCCGCAATGGATACGCGAAGCTTCTAGTAGGTATCGGTAAAGGGAAGAAACAGTACGACAAACGTGAATCGGCAGCCAAAAAAGATGCACAACGCGATATTCAGCGTGCTCTGCGCGAGAAGCAGAAGATTGCCAGATAACCCGTTTTGGTAAGCTGCACCTTGACTTCCACAAACCTGCGCGTTCATTTTTGCACAGCTTGTGGTATACTATTTTTACGGCAAGTGATTAATGTTTTTAAAAGCAATTTCGCTCTAACAGCTCGTCTTTTACCTTCTCCGCTCTATCAGCGGAAATGAAGGCAATCCGGGGGTGTTCTTGGATTCGACGGGGATAGTTCGAGCGCGGGTTGCGGGTAGTGGGGACGCGTCCGCTTTAACAACGCTAAAGCCTATTAAATGGCAAACAAAACAACAACTTAGCTTTCGCAGCTTAATAACCTGTGAGCTAGCTCCTCCCTCGCATCGCCCATGTGTTAGGATAGGGGCCCAACCTTAGTGGGATACGACGTTTGGTCTCCGCCTGGGGTCGAACGTAGGAAGACAATCAGGCTGACCCAACGCAGAGCGGGTTACGGCGCGCTGCTCGGGTGACATCAAAACTGTGACTACACCCGTAGATGCCTGTGTGGCGATATTTTCGGACAGGGGTTCGACTCCCCTCACCTCCATACAAAAGAAAGAAGCACCCGTGAGGGTGCTTTTTTTCTTTTGTATTAGGAGGTACGGGGTGAGAACCCCTCACGGGTTCGCCCGCGCGGACCGGAGCGTAAGCGTAGGGAGCACGGCATTGAAATGTACCGTTAGGGTAGTCATCGGTGAGAGTGCATCGTTAGCAAGTTAAATGGACATTTCAATACTCCCCTCACCACCATAATTACAAAAAAGATTGTTTAGTGGCGATCTTTTTTGTTTACTTCTAAAAATGCACGACTGAGTCATTCGAACAGGGCACAAACCAATCAATGGAGATGAATCAGTTGGAAATATCTAGAAAAATTGGTGATCAAATAACTATAAAAAAGTTACACAAGTTTACTCAGATTTAGTTTGCGAAAATATTGAACATCTCCCAAGGAAACTTGAGAGAGAATCGGGCAAACTAGATCCTTCTCTCGAAATTGTAATTATATTGTGTAAGGATTTTAATTTGGATTTAATGGATTTATCAATAATCAGCCAAGTGAGGGTACTTCGTTACTGTTAGATAATAATGAAACAAAGCTTATTTATGAATACCGTCAGTTACAAGATGTGGCCAAAGAGGAACAGGTTGATCATTTGGATTTAAAACTAAAGAGATATACAAATAATGATCTCTGAAGTTATCCCCATTCCTGTCGAAGTCCCTTAATAAAGGGGCTTTTTATTATCAATTATCAGTCTAATTAGGTCTATACAGTAGATGGGCAAAGCCTTGCTGCAACTGAAGCTTTCACCGATCTGGACCAGGTTGCGGTCAAAGATAAAATTATTTCTCTACAATCGCAGGGCCTTGTATCGGGTGTCGGCAATGACCTGTTTCAGCCCAATGCTACTCTTTCAGCTACATCATGCCGCCTAAAGGGTGGTTGTATAAGTACCATTACTAAAAACCGTACTATACAACGGTCCTCCGCTATCTCCGAATGTTGCCGATACGCTGGTTGATGTTAATGGACCAACCCAATAACCTATAATTTGATGCGCATTCGTGCCAGTTATTGTACCACATGTAGCTCCAGTGGAAATACCTGTTTTACACACAAAAGTCCCGACTACTTCACTACCAGCACTCTTCACGTCGTTGTACACATTAGCTCCAAATTGATTTGTAGTAACGTAAGACGAAGCATTCGACGCTGAAATACTAATAGCTTCGGAATCAGTCTTTGTCTGATAATGAGCGGTGGCAGGTAAGGATCGCTTCGTAACAGTACCTATCTGAGTACCATTCGAAGTTACTGTATCTCCCATTTGAAAACAATGAGCTGCCGTAATGTAGTAGTAGTTAAATCCAGATTTAGCACTAAAGGCACCTGTGCAGTCATCAATACTAGAGATTTGATCACCGCCTCTTAATGCAGTTTCCTTAACATCTTGTCTTTTAACCGTCTCAATGCGAACTGATTTTGAATTGAAAGTATTATTGAGACTATTCTCAACATTATTATCATGATCGTACAATGCAACGATTACTTTGTTTTCTTGCTCGTCAATATTAGTATAAGCCACAATCTCTTTATAGTTATCAAAGAGATAAGTATTAATTTTTTTCTGTAAATCTAACAACTGTTGATAAGATAAGTCAACATAGTAAAATTCTACTTTTCCCTGATCGAGATGGCTGCTTTTGATTTCCTTCTCCAACTCAGCATGGCTTCCCTCTTTGGTCGTTGCACTTCTTAATGTTCCATCGTTTTTTAAGTGCTCGAAGTACATGCCACCATAACTATCACTGTATTTATTTTGAACATCCTCTTTAATCTTTCCAGTTTCATCGATTTGTTTCTGCCTTTTATTGAGTTTCGCTTCTTCTTCATCCGTTAGTGCAATACCATAGTATTTCTTTTTATCTTTATATTTTGCGTTGTTGTTGATGTCTTTGATGAAATCAGAGTCAGAATTGAAACCTAATTCTGTTCTAACCTTAATGTCTTCATTGTAATTGCTGGTATCATCGGATTTTGCAAATGATTGTGAACCAGACCATATAGCTGATAATAAGAGTGCGCTAACTATTAACTTAGATTATTTGAAAATAATGGTATATTTCCTTTATAATGGTATTTATGAACTGGCCAGATCACTTGAGGATAATAATACAATTAATTTACTATATTTGTAAAATTCATATTTTAAGAGATTAGATGAAAACGGAGGGATTTTATGAGAAAAGTGATTTTAAGCTTTTTGGTATTGTTTTTGTCGAGTTTCTCCTTCACAATTTCATTTGCAGAAAATAGTCTTCAAGTCTCTTTATTCGGTGGAGATGTATTCTTAAATGGTAATAAATTAAACTTCACCGGTACTGAATATAGTAATTTGAACTACAATGGCCATATTTATGTTCCTCTTAGAAGCTTAAGTGAAACTCTCCAAGGAACAGTTTCTTATAATGAAGAAAAAAATGTTGCAAATATTAATATTCGTGGAGGCAAAGGCAGCTATAAGTCAGAGACTAGTTCAGCAAATTCTGACGACTTCTTTAAACTCAGCATTCACTCAGAGAAAGAAGTGTATCAATATGGACAAGATATAAACATCTGGAGCGCTCTTACTTACACCGGAAAGGAAGAAAAAAGAATTGTTCATTCAAGTGATTTATTAGCATATACATTGACGGATGAAGATGGCAACACGTATGACCCAGGAGAGACTTTGTCTCTATTAAAGTCTACTTTTAAAGAGAATGATGTTTATATTTCTTCTTTACAATGGATTATCTTGTTCGGATACAATGATCTATACTCGGAAAGTCTTCCGGAATCAAAAACACATTTGAAGAGAGGTACCTATACCGTTACAGTTCGAACAACATATTCCGATACAGAAGACATTAAGACAAATCACAAATTGCAAACTAGTATAAAAATAAAAGTTGAATAAAGTTTTAGATTAATTGTTTTTAAGAGTGCACATCATTTGGCTTTAATAAATATGTTCTATACAATTCGATATTAATTAACAAAAACCAGTCAAAACACTAAATATAAAGTGTTAGACTGGTTTTCGTTTATTGCTATCGTTCTTAAGCGAACAAACCTATTTGCAGCTGTCACCTGGTCCCTGAATTTAGAAGGCAGTTGAAAGAGTCCTCTGTGATGGCTAATTTTTCTATCATGTCCTTTGCTGCTATATTTTACATTTATTAACACCTGACGCTTACCAAAAGGAAAATGGTCGGATTTTGACTTAGTCTCTAATCTTTACATCTAAAATTCGCAAAATTACGAACATTATATATATTTTTATAATTATTATTCGGTTTTATCTTGAGATTTCTCTGCGAGTTTGCTATACTTTCAAAATAATAAACAATTAAAAATGGATAACTCGTATATGCTCGGTAATATGGTCCGAGTGTCTCTACCCGGTTCCCCAAAATGAACTGGACTTCGTGTTAAAGTATAGGGTATTTTGGTTTGTGACCAACGCATCATTTAATTTGGCAAAAGCTTTATTTTGCTTAATTTTATACTTTTGCTCTCTAAGTCTAGCTCCAGGTATGGGTCTAGTGTAGAGGGCATTTTTCATTTATAGACTTTTTGTTGGCCTATAATTCATCGAGTGTTTCAAACATCAAGGGGGAAACTAATTTGTTTAAGAAGTTTGGTTTGTTAGGGATGGTTGGCACATTACTGGTAACAGGAGCAGTAGGTTGTAGCTCTGCTCAAAAAAGTAGTGCTCAAAAACCAATTATTATTGAAGGTCCAATGCCAATTGAAGCTGAGAAGTTTGCTAAAAGGTTGGAGAATGTTAAGGAAGAAAAGTCGGGAAGTTTTGTGTTCTATAAAGGTACTGTAGATAATTATCCTGTAATCGTTGCAAAAACAGGAAAGGGAATGGAGAATACGGCTGCTGCTACAGCATTGGCTATCGAGAAATATAACCCTGTAGCCATTATTAACCAAGGAACTTCAGGGGGACATGATCCAAATTTAAATGTTTTTGACATAGTTCTAGGACAGAGAACGACCAACATCGGTTCATTTAAAGCGGCAGACAAGGGTGCGAATCAGGGTATTGATCCAACAATATGGAAACCCATGGATTTGATGGCTTCTGAAGGAAGTGCAGGGGAAGATCCAAACGCTGAGAAACCTCGTTACTATGAGGGAGACAAAAGTCTACTAGCAGCAGCGAATGCCGTTAAAGATATGTATAAGAAGGGTAAGATTGTTGAGGGTACAATAGGTTCAGGGGATTTCTGGAACAACGAGGTTGATCGAATTAAATGGCTGCATGACAAGTTTGGTACGTCCGTGGAGGAAATGGAAGGTGCCTCGGCCGCACAAATTGCTAATTCGTATGGTGTGCCATTCCTGGGTATTCGTGTTCTTTCTAATAATAAAACAAATGGTGGAAAATATGACCCGAGTACAGCAGAGGGATGTCAGGAGTATGTATACGAGGTGGTCAAAAAATACATTTCTACATTGCCGAAGAAATAATTGTGCAGTGTCGAAGCAAGAACGCAATTGAAGACGCTGTTGGGTTCGTTAACAACGCCGGATTGTGGATATACCTATACTCCCCTCACCTCTATACAAAACAAAAGACACCCCAAAAGGTGTCTTTTCTCTTTACCCCCTCCATTGAGCTCACCCCATTTGTTTGCTGAAACGAAGAATCAAGTAAAAGGGGTGCAGGGCAACGTAGTCTATCTTCAAGTAAGGGACAAAATGATGTGGCTGCAAGGTACCAAATACGCCGGTCATTACTACGAACCACTCGGTCTAAAAGCACCAGAGCAAGCAAAAGGCGAAGGCTCAGCGCTTACGCTTGAAGGCTTGGTTCAGATCAATCCAGATTATATTATATTTTCCTGGGATACTTTAATTACAGAGACAAATCCCAGCCAGCTCTTGCAGACGAATGGGAGAAAAGTGACGTTTGGAAGACGCTAAAAGCTGTGAAGCACAATCATGTGTACAAGTCGACGGAGAACTTGCCTATGGATACGGTCCAATTAGCAGGGTGTTTGGGACGGATGCCATTGTGAAAGCACTGAAGTAATTGAAAAGGGGCTTGCCACTGAAATTTTCGGGTGGCGTGCTCTTTTGGTTTTCGGGATGCATGGGTCGGCTGCTTCATTTTCCCTTATAAAATAGATGCCGATGGGTACGCTATTAGCAAAAGGAGCTGGAAACATGAATATCATGGAGGTACTCGGCGATACGATAAAGCCGTTTCTGGATGGCGAAAAGCCTCCTTTAAACGTAGGAGAAGTCATGAATCTGTGGTTTTATTTCAATGCAACCGATCAAACCATGCGCGGTGAGCAGGTATCTTTTAATATTGCTGAGGATCCTGAACTGAAAGAGAAGCTGCGAGAGGTCATTAATGATGTGCATCGACCGATTCTCGCGGAGTTAACTGAATTTTTAAAAGTTGAAGGTGTCCCGATGCCAGAGGCGTCTCCGGATAAACCGGTTGGCGATTTTCGACATATTCCGGAAGGCTCGAAGTTATCAGATAAGGAAATAGCGAGTCTTCTCAGCTTCAATTTAGTATTGGGAATCAATTATGGCTGTCGGGGGATGACAGAAGCTGTACGGCCGGATGTGGCCGCGTTGTTTGCCAAGTTTCAAATGAAAAAGATAATCTTTTCGATAACGTTTAAGGATCTTCTGATGCGCAGAGGGTGGATGTTGGCTCCGCCGTATTTTAGACCGGAAGCATGAAACGAGCTGCTATATAAAGAAAGAAGCACCTGTGTAGGGTGCTTTTTGCAATTGTTTATGGTTGCAACATTAGTTTATGGATAAGCTCCTCTTGCGTGAAAGGTTGCTTTCTTCCTGAATGAATGACTCTGACTAGGTAGGGCTTATCCGGATTTTTCATATGGTAAAATCCGGGAATTCGCATCACTCGCGATAGGTTCGTAATCATAGGATCTGAACCAAATTTGCCGGCTAGCGCTTTTTGAATAGGAACGAATTTGTTGATGGATCCGCCTTGAATGACCCAATAGATGTGATAGCCGTTTTTGGTTTCGACGATCATTGCATTTTTGATCTGATGCCAATTTTTTTTCAGGAAGTTTTTTTTCAAATGGGCAACTCGCTCTTCGGCGCGATGAGCTTTCAGCAGGTATTGCCCTTGTTTCGTTTTTTTGATGGTAATGGACTGGATCCGCTCCAAGGGGTCAGATTTGAGCTGTTTGATTCGTGCTTTTAATTGCTCTTTAGTTTGGAATTGTTCGGATATTTTATTAAGATCAACATCGATAAACTGGGCTCTGACTTCTTTGATTTCGCGACTTTTCTCATCTCTGCGGTTAATTTCCATGAATACTGCGTAACCTTTAGCATTTTGACTAAGTAAATGGATTGATTTGTTGTTTTTGGAGATCAGCTCGATTTGTGGGACTTGTTTTTCCAAGAGTAAGAGGGGTTTATGCAGAAGGACGGCTTGTTTGTCGTTGGATGAATTCAAGGAGTGCGCAGAATGTGCGGAGTTAGCCTGGTTTTGTTTCGTGCGCTCAGCATCATGAACTAGGATGAAATGAAGTTGTTCATCCCCCTTGCGGCAAAGTTTATGAATGAAATGATGCATATGGCTGGAACTGCGCTGAACCAGAGTAGAGTAAAGAGTTCGTTTATTTTTCATCAGGCCACATCCCCTTTGTCTAGGTTTCCGTCACCTATGTGACTGGTATTCTAAACATTCATATTCGGAGAAGACCGAACAAGTGTAAACCTTGGAACCTATTTTCATGCGGAGATAGGGATGTTCGCTTTAATAAGAAAAGACACCCGTAGGGGTGCCTTTTATGATCATTTTCATATCCTTAGGCACGTCTTACTTGGCCGCGGATTTCACCGTCAGGATTCCGGTTGGTGTGGACGTTGACATAGGCATTACCGCTTTCAAATTCAGTGATTAAGTCTCTAAGCGTCTTCCCTTGCAGCGGACCGACTAAATCCTGATTCGTCAAAATGCCCCGAATGACACCGCGTCTGACAGAAATACCGAATTTGTTAGGGCCAAACAGGAATACAGCAACTGGGCCATTGCGGCCTGTTCGTCCAAGATGAATATGGCCTTGGGTTGCACGGGAAATATTCCGTATGATTAGTGCAAATCTTAGCTGGGTTCCATTGCTGTTCAGCTCAAATATGGCGTCTCCGGTTGCTAATGTTTGTACGGGAGGAACCTCGTTTTTACCGTTTAGAAAGGCTTTGTATATAGTTGGAATAGGTCTTCACTCTCCTTTTCTAGTAATACTTCTATGTATTCATAGATTGAGAGATTTGCTTGTTAATAGGCCTAAATGATAAGAATTTCATCAAGCCAGAGGGGGCTAGGGGAACTATAGTCCTTTATTTTGGCGGGAAATGGCATTTTGGCATGTCAGAAGGAACTGTGATCCTCTATTTCGCTGTTTTTGTCTGTAAATTACGGCTCCAAGCACAAATAAGGCCCTGTAGTTCCGCTAGAAGAGGAAATTACTCGATTTCCTTCAAATAGCGGACTCCAGTTCCGTTAAATAAATGCCTAGAGGAATTCACAGCCAGGGTCTCTGCATGTGGTGGGGAAGTTGGCTGCATGGTGAGTATAATGAACAGTTGGTTTAAGCAGCCGTCTGTCGGTCATACAAGTTGAACATGATGTTGTACAGGACCGCTGAAATAACTGCTATTCCTGCAAGCAGGATGAACGTCCATGTGAAGCCGATCCATGAAGAGATCGGGATCGACAGCGGCGCTAAGGTGCGCCCAAGCGTATACCGCAAGCTGCCTGCGGCAAAATACTGACCGCGCATATGCTCGGGAGCCAGCCGGGAAACGAAAGCTTGCTGAGGGCCAGCCGACATAAGCTCAGCCAATGTGAACACGGCAATCGCGAGGGTGAAGCCCCAGAAGGTGGACATGTGGCCGAACATGACGATGCCAAGTGCATAGAAAAGCGCACCGCCGATGAATACGTAGCGATCCCGGTAAGCAAGCATCCACTTGGTAACTATGACGGTAAATAGGGCTACGAACAGTCCGTTCTCGGATACAATCAGGCCGAACAACTGCTTGCCGGATAACTGCAGATTCCAGTCGCCGTAGGAGAAGATCGTCGATAACTTCACGGTTTCCTCCATGAAAACAGGGAACAGCAAATCCAGCTGCATGAAGGTCTGAGACAGCAGCACACCTGCGAGGATGAACAGCAGGAAGACGCGGTCAGCTGCAATAATCTTGTAGTCCCGCAGCTGCGCGGCGAGGAATCGGTACCAAGGCTCACCGGCTGTGGAGCGGTTGCGCAGGGCAAGCTTCTCCGGCAGCGTTTCGTACAAGGTGCGGCTCATCGTCAAAGAGAGGAGAAGGCAGAACACCGAAGCAGCGATAAGCACGATGTATGGATTATCATCGTATGTGATAGATCCGAGCAGCGGGCCGACAACGACAGACACGTTCGCCGCTGTATAGAAGATGGCAAAGACGCTGGAGCGGTGCTCCTCCTTCACAACATCCGCGACCATCGCTTGGCTGGCAGGCCAATAGATGGAACCGGACATGCTGGCGAAGCTGAACCCGATGAAGCCAAGAACGGGCATCGCGAGCAGAGGCGAAGCGGCAAGAGCGAAGATGCCGTACCCGACGCCTTGTCCGCATGCCGCGAGGACCATCATCCGTTTGCGTCCGAAACGGTCAGCGCAGTAGCCTCCCATTAAGTTGGCGAAAACGGACAGCATTTGTGACAAAATTAGGAGAACGCCCGTCCAGCCTTTGCCGAAGGAATTCGCAAAATAGATCGATAGAAACGGAAAAAAGGTCCAAAAAATAACATTAAAAGCGGTTTCTCCGCCAAGGCGGATTTTTAAATTAATATCCCAATCTCTCATTCTCATCTGGCTGTTACCTCTAGTTGATAGTGTTTACTTACATACTACCATTCTTGCTAAATAAACAAAACGAAGGAAGGACATGCGGATAATCGGATTAGTCGCACGAAAAGGAGGTTGGATGCGGGGAAATGTATCGGTCTGGAGACCGAGATGAAGTATGCCCTGCGTCTGAATGAATTCAGTGATAGATCGTGTATACTTATATAAAAAAGCGGCAACAGGAGGGACTTTTATCATGAATGCTGGAACGTTGGTCGGCTATGGTATTGGCGCACTGGTTATCATACTGGTCATATGGCTCAGAACCCGGGGCAAAACACGTCCGATCAAAAATAAAGGCATGGGGATTTTAATTCCTGTCATTATCCTGCCTATTTTATTTGGTTTTTCTATTTACTCGTTAACGCAAATTCCTGATCATCCTTTTCATTTACCTGTGATCTGGGAGATGTTGTGCGCTATGCTGCTTGGTATTGGGCTTGGCAGTATTATGTTGTATCATACCGGTTATGAAAAGCGGGAAGACGGTTATGTTTACTCGAAGCCAAACAAGAATTTCAAGTATGTGATCATTGCCGTATTGGCGATTCGCATCGTGCTTTCACAGTATTTTAAAGGGCTGGATTATACCGAATTTACGGTTCTTACTATGTTAATGGCGTACTTATACATTTCAGTTTGGCGCATTGGCAGTTTCATGAAATACCGCAAAGCCAGTGTGAACTAAATCGTGACAGAGGAGTACCCAGGCTGCTTGCAGCTTGGGCCTTTTTTTTATTTTGGCGGAAAGGTAGAGTGCTCATGATATATCAGTAGAAGATTCGGATTGCTGCAGCGGTAGATTCAGACCTCAAGAGTGAAGGGATATAAACAGATCGCGGCTTCGATGGAGGCGGTAGGCGAGGCGGACGTGAAATAGAGCGCGCTGCAAGCCATAAGGGAAGGATTTTGCTATAATTAAAGGGCAAGTACTAACGAAGCGGGTGATCATTCAGATATGCTAGTCATCAATCAGCGCGAAGTTCTGGAATTGCTGTCCATGTCAGCTTGCATTGAAATCATGCAGGCTGTTTTGGCAGATTTGACGAATGGACAAGCGGTTCAATCGCTAAGAAGTGTTGTGCCATTGCAGGGAAATCATGTTATGGGTCTCATGCCGGCTTACTTGAAGCGGGAAGAGCGAGTTGGGGCCAAAGTGATTACGGTGCTGCCGGATAATCATGCCAAAGGGATGCCTTCGCATCAAGGGTTTGTTTCTTTGTTTAATTCAACCAACGGTCAATTGGAAGCGATTGTTGATGGTACCAAAATCACCGCAATCCGCACAGCGGCTGTCAGTGCGGTGGCGACTCAGCTGCTGGCGAGACCGGAAGCGAGCACGCTGGCGATGATCGGAACAGGCGAGCAAGCCAGAACTCACATCGAGGCGATGAGACTGGTTCGCCCGATCGAGAGGATTAAGGTATGGGGACCGAACCCGGCCCATGCCCAGAGCTTGAAAGAGGAGGCGGAAAGTCGGTACAACCTTCCTGTCGAGGCTGTATCTTCCGCGGCGCAGGCTGTACGGGACGCAGATATTATTTGCACAGTCACTGCGTCGACGACGCCTATTATGCATGGAGCGTGGATCAAGGAAGGCGCTCACGTCAATGCTGTCGGTGCCTGCCGGGCGAAGGACAGAGAGCTGGATACCGAACTCGTGCGTCAAGCGGAGTTGTTCGTCGATCGCCGGGAGTCCGCCGTGAACGAAGCGGGAGATTATTTGATTCCCCTGCACGAAGGGGCGATTGGGGATGGGCACATTTTAGGCGAAATCGGGGAATTATTGGTAGGGCTTAAGCCAGGTAGGAGTTCGAGCGCAGCGATTACCCTTTTTAAATCATTGGGGCTAGCTTGCGAAGATCTGGCATCTGCTCACTATATCGTTCAAGAAGCGGTTCGAAGGAATAAAGGCACACAAATTGCATTTTAGGAGCGATTAAAGATGAAGACGAATCTCAAGGATGGACTGTATCCTTTTCACTTAACGCCAGAGCAGGAGGACCGTGCGAGCCGGCTTCACGAAAGCAGTATCCTTATTGATCTGCTGTTCCAAGGGCCTTTGTCGCCCAAAGCGATCCCTGCGCATATCTCCGAAAACATCCGTGAAGCCTGCGAGCCTTACCGGGATGAGCCGATAGTGTACAGCGGTATGCCAAGCAAAATCATTCACGATATGGCAGCTCGCGGGGAGCTCCCGGAGTTCAAGGACGAGTGGTATCGTTCTGGCATTACCGCGGGCAACCGCCAATTGGACGTATCCAATATAGAGAGCATTGTGACCAGCATGGGCGAAATACAGCGCCAATTCGACACGATGGATTGGATGGTCAAAGTGCTGAAGGCGGAAGATATTCGCGCCGCCAAAAGCAGCAATCGAAAAGCGGGCATCGTAACCGCGCAGGAAACGGACGGATTAGGCAAAAATCTCGCCTTGCTTGACGCGCTCTATCATTTCGGTCTGCGTGTTTTGCAGCTTACGTACAACAATCAGAATTACATTGCTTCGGGCTGTGCGGAGCAGGCTAATGGCGGTGTAAGCAATTTCGGCGCGCGCTTCATTCGCAGAATGAACGAGCTGGGCATCATCGTCGACACCAGCCACTGCGGGAAACAAACGACGCTGGATGCTTGCCGGCTTTCGGCAGCGCCGGTTATCGCTTCCCATACAGGCGTCGAGGCGCTATTTGGCCATATGCGCTGCAAAAGCGATGAAGAGCTTCAGGCGATTGCTGGAACCGGCGGCGTAATTGGCATTTTTGCGATGCCGTGGTTCGTCTATCAGGACCCGAATGAGACGACAATTGAGCATGTGCTTGACCATATCGACTATGTGGTTCGGCTGGTCGGCGTTGATCATGTGGGCATTGGAACGGATTGGCCGATGAGCGATGTGGAGTGGTCTTTGGTGTATTTTAAAGAGCATATTGCGCCAAGAATTGGCTTTGCCAAAGGGGACGGGCCGTCGACGGAGACGGTGAAGGGGCTGGAGACGTACAGTTATTTCATCAACTTCACACGTGGCTTGGTTGCAAGAGGATATAGCGATGAGGACATTCAGAAGATTATGGGCGGCAACTGGCTGCGTGTTTTTGAACAAGTCTGGGGATAGGAGTTAACGGGGATGAGCACATATTTTCAGTCAATGACGTTCAATTTGTATTGTGCCGGTGTATATGAGGGGAAAATCCGTTTTGCTGAAAATGGGATCATGCATGCCAGAGTGGATGCTCGCAGGAGGACACAAATGCAGGAGAATGTCCTGCAGGAGAGAACGCCGTACATGTTGCCCTTCGCTAAAATAAAGATGTCCTTGGGGCATTATGCTGGGGCTGTTTGGCAGGGAGACGAGGTTACGCTTGGCAATGGCGACCTTTATGCACGGCATGTTTGTTATACGGCTTTTGTGGCGGGGCAAGTGGGAGAAGATGGAAAACAAATGACATCTCAAGTTTGGGCGATGCGGAAGGATACGGCGCTCGACATCGTGACTGTGGATGGACGTATCATAGCGTTCGTGGCACCGAACCGGTACGGCATGGAGTTGCTCGTAGCGGAGGGGTACGAAGCGTTGACTCCGCTTGCGGTGTACGAAGATCCGCTCCTCTCCAAACCGGAATTCGGCGTGAATGATCTGGGCACCTTCCTCGTTCCCATGCGGGACGGTGTGCGTTTGGCAACGGACGTGTACCTTCCTGAGGGTGCTCAATTCGCGCAGGGGTTGCCAACGATACTCGTTCGCACGTGCTATGATCGCAACTTGCGAAAAGAGTTTTTCAAGCGTTGGGCGAATAAAGGGTACGCCGTCGTCAATCAGGATGTCAGAGGACGCGCAGATTCCGAGGGAGAGCTGGTTCCGTTCTTCTACGAACGGGACGACAGTGCCGATACGATCGACTGGATCGTGTCGCAGGAATGGTCAAACGGCGACGTCGGCATGTGGGGGGCCTCCTATCTCGGGTATGTTGTGACCGCTGCATCTACGAGTGGGCACCCGAATTTGAAGGCGGTCGTCAACGAAGTGAACGTGGGCTCACCGTTCGTGGATACGGTGCGCAAGGGCGGAACCGTTTGTTCTTGGCCTTTGCTCTGCTGGACGCTTGCGCAGTCCGTTGGAACTAGGACGGATTTTGATATTTTCGCAGGTAAAACCGTTGATCCGGAGAAAGCTGTGGACGCCAGACCGATCAGAGAGATACCCCAGCAGATGATCGGCAGAGCCTCTGGCCCTTGGGATCTATGGAGTGAGCATCCGGAGTATGATGATTTCTGGAGAAATTGCACCTTCACGGAGCGTGGCGACCAGGTTAAGGTGCCGATGTTCGTCATTTCCGGTTGGTATGACGGGGACAGCGCAGGCGTCTCGGAGACGTGGCGCATGCTGACCAAGCACGACGTCCCCAACCGGAAAATATGGCTCGGACCCTGGGAGCACGGCCCTAACCGAGCAAGAGATCTGCTCGGTGCCAGCTTCAGCAACGATGCAGTTGTTTACGATTATGACGTAAACGTGCTGCGCTGGTTCGACAGGTTTCTAAAAGGGCTGCCAAACGGCATCGATCAAGAGCCAAGAGCGAAGTATTACGTTGTTGGCAGCAACGAGTGGCGAACGTCTGAGGATTGGACGCCTGCGGAAGCGCGGGTCAGGAACTTTTATTTAGGGAGTAATGGCCGTGCCAACTCCAGCCATGGAGACGGTGGGCTGATGGAGGCGCCTCCTCGGCACAGTTCTGCGGATACGTATGTGTATAACCCCGAGGATCCTGTAGCCGACAGCGGTGAAAGAGAGCCGGAGAACATGCGCAAACATGAGCTGCGCAGCGATATTCTCGTGTACTCGAGCGCTGTACTGGAGAGTGACTTAACCGTAGCGGGCGAGCTGTCTTGTGAATTGTATGCGGCAAGCACGGGAGTCGACACGGATTGGGTCGTTACTTTAAGCGATGTCGATGCGCAGGGCAATTCGATCAAGCTCTCGAATTACATCGTGCGGGCGAAGTACCGTGGTGGATTGGATGCTCCGGAGCTGCTTACGCCAGGTAAGGTAGAAAAGTACGCGATATTTATGCAAAATATCGCCCATACGTTCCGCCAAGGCCACCAGCTGCGGTTCACGGTTACTTCCTCGAGCAAGTTTATCGCGTTTCCCAACACGAATACCGGCATCAACCCCTATGAGAATCCGAAGCCAGTGATTGTGCAGCAAACGATTTACCACTCGGAGGAGTATCCTAGCCATGTGAAGCTTCCGATTATTTTGTAAGCAAGGGCGTTTAGAGAACTACAGTCCGCTATTTCTTTGAAAATTCACGTTTCTCACGAGTAAGGGGAACTAGGGTACGTTATTTCGCCGATTTCACCTTGAAAAAGCACCATAGGGTCTAAATTAGGCCCTGTAGTTCCGCTCCGAGAGGAAAAAGCTCTTTTTCCTCCATATAGGGGAACATAGTTCCCTTTCAGTGTGCTTTAGCGCAGTTCACGCTAATTTCTTGAAATTTGTTACTGGCTGGTGAAGTGGAAGTTGGCTGTACGGTGAATAGCGTGATGGGATGGCGGGGGTTAGGAAAGTAGCAAATACCGAATCCTGACGGAGTCTGGTGACCCGTCAGGATTTTTGTTTCTGAACGAAAGAATCTTAAACTTTCTGTAGGAGGGCTCCAGTTCCCCTGAGAAAAGCGTTAGTCGGATTCCCGCTACACCTCCACAATCAAGCCGTCATAAGCAACCTCAATCCCATGAGGTTGAAAAATCTCAACTAAATCCTCATGCAAAAGCCCGGCATTGTGAGAGAAATGCGTCACGTAAACTTTTGCTCCCGGCTTCAATGCTCCGACTTCATCCATCCATGTTTTCGTTTCGAGTACGGCATCCACGTTCATATGATTGTTTCTGTGCCCGACTCGGCCTGTTGTGCATTCCAGAATGACTAGATCGAATTGCTTATCCTTCAACCAAGCCCACGTTTCATCTGGAAACCATCCGCTGTCGTTGCCATACAAGACCGTTTTTCCATTTTTTTCGATGGAATAGAGTAAGCATGTTTCAAGAGGATCGTGATCCGCCAGCAGCGGAACGATCGTGGCCGTTTGCGTCTGGACTTGCTGAAACGGGATCACACGGTGGAAGTTATAGTTGTGCTCCAGTCCATTCAGCGCTTGAAAAATGAGGCGTAAAGGAAGATCATGCCCGTAAACATGCATAGTATCCTCGCCTGATTGGGCATAACCTTTTGCGCGAATGGCCATATCCTCAGCGTATAGATGATCAGAGTGCGAATGGGTGATGAGCAAATCTTTCACACTGTTCATATCGAGTCCATACTGAAGTGAGTGCATCAAGGTATCGGGCGGGAAATCGACCTTCAAGTCATGGTCAAACATGACGGAGGTGCGGGAGCGAATGTTTTTCCCTCCGCGCTCGCGGGCTTGTTTGCAGGTGGGGCATTGGCAGAAGAGCGAGGGTATGCCCTCATAAGCCGCTGTTCCCAGAAAATGAACCTTCATGGATGAATCCTCCTTAGCGCGTAGACACTGTTGTTTCATGAACATTTAATGTTGTTTATTGTACAAATGTTGTTGAATTCTTGTTGTTTAGTGCCAATTGTATCCCCGCCTGGCAGCGCTGTCAATGGAGAAAAATGATTGCTAAGGTCCCAAACAAAGGGAAGAATAAAAAAACAAATCCCGGTGGTTGGAGGTAATCAGCAATGAACACGTTATTTAAGTTGAAAGAACGGGGCACAACGGTCCCAACGGAAATCATGGCGGGGGTCACGACGTTTTTGACGATGGTCTATATTGTGATTGTGAATCCAGGGATTCTAAATAAAGCAGGGATGGACTTCCATGGGGTGTTCATTGCAACAGTGCTGGCTAGCATTGTGGCGACGCTGATTATGGGGCTTTTTGCGAATTACCCGATCGTGCTTGCGCCTGGTATGGGGCTGAATGCGTATTTTGCCTTTAGCGTCGTGGGCGGAAGCGGTGTGAGCTGGCAAACTGCGCTTGGCGCTGTTTTTGTCGCAGGGGCCTTATTCATCGTGCTATCGTTGACTTCCTTCCGATATATGCTGCTGGACGCAATTCCCACAAGCTTGAAGCATGCCATTACTGCGGGTATCGGCTTGTTCATCACATTTATCGGCTTACAAAATGCGAAAGTCATCATAGCTTCCCCCGCAACGCTGCTAACATTAGGTGATCTTAGAGAACCCATGACGGCGTTGACGATCGTTGGCCTTATCGCTTCGCTGATCCTAATGGCTTACCAGGTGCGTGGCTTTTTGTTCTTCGGCATGTTGATTACTGCTATACTTGCTTGGTTTTCGGGATTGTTGACGATGCCGGAGACGTTCATTTCAGCGCCGACAGGGCTTTCAGCGACGGCTTTTCAACTAGATATCAGCGGTGTTTTTTCGGGCGGCATGTATGCTGTCATTTTTACATTTTTGTTGATTACGTTGTTTGATACAACGGGAACGATGCTTGGGGTCGCCGAGCAGGCAGGGCTTCTCAAGGACAATAAATTTCCGCGTTCAAGAGGCGCATTGCTGGCCGATGCGATAGGTACCTCGACGGGGGCTTTGCTTGGAACGAGCCCGACTTCCGCATATATTGAATCCAGTTCTGGCGTTGCTGTTGGCGGGAGAACGGGGCTGACGGCGATCACGGTGTGCGTATTGCTAGCCTTAACGTTGTTTTTCTCGCCAATCGTAGCTGTACTTGCCAGCATTCCGGCCATTACCGCTCCTGCCCTAATCATTGTAGGTTTCCTAATGATGAATGTGCTGCGCAAAATAGAGTGGCAGGATTTGGAGGAAGCCTTTCCAGCTTTTCTAATCGTGGTGCTGATGCCCTTGACCTATAGTATCGCAACAGGAATTGGCATCGGATTTATCGTATATCCGGTATTGAAGCTGCTCCGCGGAAAACGCAGCGATGTGCATCCGATTTTTTATCTATTTGCGGTGCTGTTCTTTATTCAGATTGTGTTTTTCAATCATTGAGTTTTACTGAGTTTTCAAAAACAAAATGTAACAGAGGACGCCCTAGCCGGTGTCTTTTTTAATAGCAGCTAGTTTATCGCGGACGGAGGTCTCCAGCTTATAGATTCGCTGTTTCTCCTCATTGATCTGACGCAGGAGGGAAACCATGGAGCTGAGGGTGCTTTGGACCCCTATCGCATCTCCTTTTTTGGCGCTCTTTTTAAAAGCGCTCCATAACGGGGACAAGCTTTTGCGAGACGAATTCACAGCGCTCATTTTTGCTTTAATCTGCACGTTAGTCGGATCGATGTCTTCGAGACGGCCACGCATGTTCTTCGTTGATTTGGAGGCCTTATCCTTGGCAGCTTGGTAGGCTTTCTCCTTCGATTGAATGTCTGCGCGCGCAAGTTGGGCAGGAACTTTCAATGCTGTAGCCTGCAGGCGCAGCAGAGTGTTCAAGCTTTTAATTTTGAGCGGCCGTACCTCTTCAATTTGTTTATTAATTGCGGTGTAACGGGATAATAATGGTTTGTAACGCTCTTTCGTTCGCAGAACATCCTCTTCAAGCTTGGCTAATTGGGCGGCATCGATTGCTTTCGACTGTTTGCCTAGTGCTGCTAATGCTTCTTTATTTTGGTTGTGCTGCAACGTAATCGAATGATCCCACTCTTGTTCTTGCTTCTGAAGGGTGAGCAGCTCGTCCTGCAAAGAGTGGATACGATTGGCCTGAGATTGACTCGAAGCGGCTAGCGTTTTGTCCAAGAGTCCAGCAGTGAAGTTGAATGGAGCTGCCGCTGATGCCTGCCCGGAATGGGCTGAGAATAGGACCAAAGCGGCGAGAAGCGAAGTGAATATTTTCAGATACAAGCCTCCTTAACTTTCGAGGAAATACAAAAAAGCACCAGCAAGAAAAGGACTAAGCCTTATCCTGCGGGTGCTTCCCAAAGTAAGTATTTACTCGAAATGTGATAGCTGTACTATATCAAGCGACCTTGCAAAGTGTCAATACGAACGCCAAATTTGCTCAGGGGCCATTCGTACTTTACACTAGGTAAGACTGGTAAAATAACCACGACCAAAGGATGGAACTGCCATGATGAATCAACTTTCTATGAATGATTTAAGACGATTTAAGCACGAAATTACGAGATTTATGATGACTTACAAATTCGCGCTAGATGCCATGGAAACCCGCGTAGAAATCTTAGTGCAGGAATTCGAGATGCTGCATGAATATAACCCCATCGAGCATACCAAGTCCCGCTTGAAGTCGCCGGAGAGTATTTTTCATAAGCTCAGCAGGAAGGGAGGAGACATGTCTTTTGAAGGGATTAAAGCCTGTGTGAAGGATATTGCCGGCATGCGGATTACATGCTCATTTGTCTCCGACATCTATGCCATCTCCAATATGCTCAAAAACCAAAGCGACTTGAAGGTGCTGGGTGAGAAAGATTACATCAAGCATCCGAAACCGAATGGCTATCAAAGTCTTCATCTGCTGGTGGAAGTGCCGGTGCATCTGACGGATCGCCAGGAAAGTGTGTGCATCGAAGTTCAAATTCGTACAATTGCGATGGACTTTTGGGCCAGCTTGGAGCATAAAATATTTTATAAGTTCAATGAAGGCAATCAAGCTGTGCCTGCGCGATTGTTGGAGGAGCTTAAACAAGCGGCCGTCGCTGCATCTGCGCTGGATCTGCAAATGGAACGCCTGCATGCGGAAATCGAAGAGATCAAAGAAGAGCAGACGTCCGACATCTTGGCCAGCGACGCGCTCAATAAGATTGTCATTAACAACCAGCAGTTTGCGCTGCCACAGGCGTTGCTTGAGCTTTTAAATGATGATGACGGCAGGTAAGATTACATCCTACAAATGGATGCGGTGTCTGAGCACTTCTGTGTTATAATTAAAGGATTGGAACAGAAGGGTGTTGCTTCGGACATGCAGGTATTTGAAGATTGGAATCAAAAAGTGAAATCAACGTTTAACGCGACTAGTAATGAAGTTGTATTAACGGTGATGGAAGCCGGGAAATCGTTAGGTCTCACGAAAGATCAGATGAAGCAATATGTAGACAAAAACAATTTAACCAAGGTGCCCATTATGAGGAGTGTTCATCGCTACTTGCTATTGAAAAGCGAAATTGATGAGATTGTGGGGAAATCATGAAAAAAGGCGAACAAACGTATGCGAATCACCGCAGAATGCATCCATTGTTTCACTTTGTATTCTCTTTGCTAGCGTTAGCTCTATTGGTTACGTCGATCATAGAGCTAATTAGATCCGTGCAATTAGGGGATCGCTTGCTGCCCTCGTTTCTTTTTCTACTCATTTCTATCATTGTGGTCATTGTATTCGTGCTGATTCGTTCCTATCCGTTGAAAGCTCAGGATCGCGCAATTCGTGCAGAAGAGAACCTCAGACACTATGTGCTGACCCAAAAGCTGCTGGATTCGAGACTAACGGTTGGTCAAATTGCTGCTCTGCGCTTTGCCTCTGACGAAGAGTTTCCTGCTCTGTGTGAGAAGGCGGCCGACGGGCAATGGTCGTCTGATACGATTAAGAAATCCATCAAGAGCTGGAGAAGCGACGATTATCGCATTTAGTTGTAAGTGAGAGACATATCCCTGAGGGGTGTGTCTTTTTTTGTTGAAAAATATCTATTTGGATAGAAAAATAGTTATTCGCGAAGTATGATGCGCGTGATTGCAGAACGGCTGCGCGGTTTGAATAAAAAGCGAAGGGGCTTCCCAGCATGGTCATTATTTGACATTCTGGGAGAGCCCCTTTATTTGTTGCGCAGACGTTCCTTGCGCAGCAGGTAAATAAAATATGGCGCGCCGATCACGGCCGTCATGATCCCTACAGGCACTTCGCGCGGGAGGATGATGATGCGGCCAAGCAGGTCGCCTAGCAGCATCAAATCCGCGCCGACGACAGCCGCCAGCGGGATCAGCCACTGGTGCCGGCTGCCGACGAGGCTGCGCGCGATGTGCGGAGCGATCAGGCCGATGAAGCCGATCGCGCCCACGGCCGACACGGAGATGCCGGCGAGTGCAACGGCAAGCAGCAGCAGCAGGAAGCGCTGCTTCGCGACGTTGAGACCCAGCGAGGCGGTGATGTCGTCGCCAAGCAGAAACACATTCAGCTTCGCAAAATTCGCCCACACGATGGGCAGGAGCACTGCGATCCACGGCAGCAGGGTATAGACATCGTGCCAGCTGCGGCTCCATAAGCTGCCGGATAGCCAGAGCAGCGCCATGTTGATATCGCTGGGGTGCCTGACAATCAAGTACTGTGTGCCGGCTTGGAACACAGTACCGATCGCTACGCCCACCAAGGCTAATGTGGAGGGGCTGAGCGTTAACCGGCGGCTGAGCAGCAGGAGCAGCAGGAAGGCCAGGAAGGCGCCGGTGAAAGCAGCAATCGGCAAGACGTAGCTTGGCGATTTGGGGAACAGAAAGATCACCGCTGCCGCCATGAAACCGGCCCCTTTGGTAATCCCCACGACGTCTGGGCTGGCCAGCGGATTTCGCACTAAGCCTTGCAGAATGACGCCGCCGACGGCTAAACCGAAGCCCGCTAGTATCGCAACTAAGACGCGGGGCAAGCGGACTTGATGCACGATGAAGTAAGACTGGCTTTGAGCATCCGTTAACCCGGACCACACTTCGCCAAACGGAATACGTACGGCGCCTACGTGGACATATAGCGCAGCTAATACAAACATGATAACCAGAGCCACGATCAGAGAGAGGGCGGATGTGTGTGTGAATCTTCTCACTTCGCACCTCCTTGCTTGCGTGCCAAGTAAATGAAATAGGGCGCGCCAATCACAGCGGTCACGATGCCGACCGGTGATTCGAATGGAAAAGCAATGAACCGGCTGAGAAAGTCGGCATAGACGAGCAAAATTCCTCCGAGCAAGGCGGTCATTGGCCCTAGAATAGGCAAGTTAGGTCCAATCATAGCGCGAGCGATGTGTGGAACTAGCAAGCAAATGAAGCCGATCGGGCCGCATAAGGCTACGGCAGAGCCGGCGAGTATGAGAACAAGCACGATACTGACGCCGCGCACGATGTTTACGCGCTGGCCTAAGCCTGCCGCGATGTCGTCATCCAGCAGCAGCAGCTTAAACGCTGGCAGCATGAGGGTGAACAGCACCATCCCGCCTATGAAGAAAGGCAGAATGATCCGCACATCCGACCACCCTGCTAGATTCAGGGAGCCGACCAGCCAGAAAATCATGGTGTCCGTGGCATGCTGATTCATAATGATGAAGCCTTCCGTCAATGAAGACATGAGGAAGTGGATAGTGATTCCGGCTAGTGCCAGACGCACATACTGCTGGCGTCCTGAGCCTGCTAACGACCAGATTAGCAGCGCGCTTAGGGCAGCTCCGACAAAGGCAAAGCCAATAAGTCCGAAGTTTCCGAAATGGGGCAAAGCGACAAGCCCGATCACAACGGCTAACGCCGCACCGGCATTAATTCCGAATATATGCGGGGACGCCAGCGGGTTTTTGGTTGTGAGCTGGGTCAACATGCCGGCCAAAGCGAGCTGCATCCCAACGATACACGCCATGATGGCGCGCGGTAGACGAAGCGTTTGGATATACAGATGGGCTTTATCGCTGCCCTGATAAGTTACTGCTTCGAACAAAGTGCGCCAGGAGACATAGGCTTGCCCCCACTTCAAGTTGCAAATCACGCCGATCAGCATCACGAGAACAGCGGCAGAAAATAGGAAGAGCAGAGGCCATTTCTGGCTCTGCTTCTCAGTTATAGGCTTCATTGGACTATTGCCCCAAATTCTTCACGACATCATCAAGAATCTTCTCGGATCCGAGGAATCCGCGCGATAGAGACCAGTCACGACGCTCTACAGTAAATACTTTTTTGTTAGCCACAGCGTCAATTTTCTGCCAAAGCGGGTTAGTTTCCCACTGCTTAACAATCGTTTCTTTCTCAGTTGGCATCAGGAACAGAACTTGCGGATTTGCTTCAACGAGCTGTTCAAGTGTAATTTGCGGATAGGCAGCAGCATTTTTTACTGGATCAGCGTAACCAAGCATCGCTAGGAAAGAACCGCTGTAAGCGTGATCCGAATGTGCGAAGAATCCTTTGGGATTCACAACAGCTGGAAGTACACGAAGGTTTGTAGCCGTTAGTTTCTTTTTCACCGTATCAACTTTAGCTTGGTGCTCAGCCAGACGTTTCTTGGCTTCATCTTCTTTACCAACAGCTTTGGCGATAATGTCAACGTTCTTCAACATTTGATTGTAGTCGGCTTGGAAATCATCCAATACAAGAACTGGTGCAATACCTTTTAGCTGAGCAATAGCATTCTTATGCTTGTTGATGTCCGCGATGATTAAATCTGGTTTCAAGGAGGAAATCAGTTCAATGTTCGGCTCGTAACGGGAACCTACGGACTTGTAGGTTTTGAGTTGGGCTTTGACAGAGTCCATCAAAAGATCCGGGCTGTCATCATCCGCAACACCCACTGGCTGTACGCCTAGTGTGACAAGGATGTCAGTGAATCCGAACTCCATAGCAACGATGCGCTCTGGTTTCTTTGGCAGTTCAATTGTTCCAGTAGCATCTTGCACAGTGATTTTACCGCCTGCTTGCGCGGCAGGCTGCCCGCTGGCTGCAGCCGGCGTAGTGGATGCTGCTGCAGATTCGGTATTCGTCGATTTGCCGCAAGCCGCAAGGCTTAGTGCAAATACGGTGATCAGTGCGATCAGGCTAAAACGTGTAAAATAGTGTTTCATTTGTTGACTCCCCCATGACAATGATTATTATTCTCATTTGAAATAATACGCTCAATTTCCGCGTAAGGACATGTCTAATTTGCATAATCGGCATGTCTAATTATTAGATTAATCTTGGTTAGCGACAAATTCCGACGGGGAGGTGCCGGTCTTCTTTTTGAATACTTTGCTGAAATGGAAATAGTCGATGAATCCGACACGTCCTGCCACTTCTTTGGCGAGTAGATCGGTGTGAAGAAACATTTGCTTCGCCTTCTCAATACGCAGGGTGTACAAGTAATTCATCATCGTCATCCCGGTTTGTTTTTTGAATAGAACCGTAAAATAGCCAACACTCATGCCTGCTCGTCTAGCCAGCATTGGGAGCGAAAGCTCCAACATGTAGTGCTCGTTCATATAGGAAAGGATTTCCTCGATGGATTCGCTAGATGACTTCTTGTCCTGAGTTAAATGGGATTCATATAAATAAATAAAAAGAATACGCTCCAGCATCATGCGCTTTCGAATCGTTTGAGCCGCAATTTCCTCTTCCGACAGAGGATGGATGTCCTCCGTCGTCCGTAGCAGCTCGTCGAGCATATAGTGGATTTTGATTTCACTTAAAGTAGTGAGCGGGCCGTGCAGGGACCACGGGTAACCGTCAGGGATCATCCGGTAGGTGATGACGATGTATTCAGCGGTTTTGGTTTTGGGGACCTGAATGGCGTAGGGACCATGCTCGGGATGGCAAGCATAAGCTTGCGAACAAACCAGTGGTTCCTGGTTACTCTGATGCAGCGTTATATGGCCTCGACGAACAATAATAAGCTGGTACATGCCAGCTGGACATCCAAGCGTAAGGGAGGTGCTGCAAGTCTCGATCTGCTCAATGAGCGGGACGAGGGGAATAAGCTGCTGAAAATTCATAGTCGGAATCCTTCCAATCCTAGTCATGCTTTTCTTTTGATAGTGACACAGAAAGGGGCTTGCAACAAGTGGAGAAAATGTGCAATTGTGCTTGGAGGGCGAGCTCCTCGACACACTCTCGAAAGGATGAGTTTAGGGGAGTGGAACATTTGCGGGAACTATGATCCGCTATTCGGGAGATCTGCGGCGCCTCAGCGAGAGTGAGAGAACTATGGTCCGCTATTTCGTCAATTCTGTCGACAATGTTAGCTATTGAGGGTAAATAGAGCACTGTAGTTCCGTCTGAACCATGAAAATGGATGATTTCATGTAAATAGCGGCCTGTAGTTCCCCATCGCAAAACAAATTAGGCGAAATTCCCTGATTACGCTCAAATGAAAAAGGCCATCCCAAAAGTAGAACATTCTACTTTCGAGACAGCCCTCTTGCCAAGCTGCTGGCGTGAGTTGCGCTCTGATTATAATGCGTAGACGCTTCTCATAATAATTTCGGGCAGTTCGGCTTGCTGAGCGTAGTACTGCTCAGGCGTGATACTGCCGCTGGATAGGCGCTCATCGAGCTGTTCTATGAGCTCGGCGAGCTGGAGATCGATTACTTTTTGGACATCGACCTTATTTGCTTCAGCGATGTCGGCCAGTGACAGCCCATTATATTGGGCATTGTAGATGTCTTCCTCGGAAGCTAGCCCAAGAACGTGGAGCAGGTCATATTTTGCAGCTATAAATTGTTTTTTCATCATCGATACCACCGTACATAGGTTATAGTCCAGCTGCTTGAACAGCTGGAGGCTTGTGTTCCCAAAGGGTCCTGCTCCAGTATATGCAGGAGTTCGCAATATGGCTTGGGGACTTACCTTATTACACAGGTTGGGCATGATTGAATCACGGAAAAAAACAAAAAAGAGCTATCCCACAATCTTGCAAGCAAGATCGCCTTGGGACAGCTCTTTGTGATGTTTTCCTGGTCCTTTTCTTAGCCCTGCCAAGCACCTATTATGATACCGCTAACGAGGTAGGCAACCAGATGGTAGCCGACGGTGATGAAGTACAGCGGGAGCTTGGCATTTTCGAATAAGTAATTCATGCCGATTTTCAGAGAGATACTTAGGCCGATAAGTAGGCCGACTGCGAGTCCTGTTAGCTGTAACGACGTACTCCAATGCCATTGACACGAAAAAAGGAAGCATTGCAGCTGACATGCCTGGCGAGTATGACAAAGTCGTAAATGATACTAACAACTTTAACAATGGCATTATCGATGCTCTTGGGTTTGTCGGTAAACTAGACATCACCCACGATGTAAACGAGCAAGGTAACAAATCCTTGAAAGCTTTGGAAAGCGATGTTGCTACTACGCAAACGCAAGCAGCGGCAACATTGACTACCAAAATTGAAACGACAAAAGCGGAACTGAATAATTTGCTGAGCCAAGAAAGAACGGCAGCATCACAAGAAATTAAAGATAACTTAACTGCTAAAATTGCAGCTAAATTAACAGAACTTCAAAAGCTTGCTGATGACCTGGAAGCAGCTAATATAAAACAATTACGAACAAAGGCGACGCTCTTGAAGCTTCTGGTAAAACAGCTCTAGAGAACATCGTACTTAACGGTTTGAAATAATAAAATGCCTTAAGCGGACTGGCCCCGGCTTCGAGGCCTTACGCTTACTTTGAGATGAGGGAGGAATGAAGATGAAGAGGAGAAATGAGAAGAAACGCAAGGTGAAATAATCCAAGCAGGTTGTCGCAGCCGGAATTGTTTCTTTAACTGTCGTTCTCACGGTATCCGCCGGAATTTCTTATGCGGATATGGATATTGCTGGTGCCATGGCTTCTTGGTTCAACAAGAAAACCGAGCAAGTCATCCGAGGCTTGGATCAATCCATGAAATCAGAGACTGATGCGCAGAAGGAATTGTTAAAGAAAGAATTGCAGCTTCGACTTGAAGCCTCTACTAGAAACCTTGAATCCTTCACAGATGCGCAGAAGCGTCTTCACTTACAGGCACTTGAGCAGCATGCATAAAGTCTGCTTGCCGCCACCGATGTGAAAACTGAGCAGGATCGCACTCAGATTTTGAATAAGCTGCAGGCCATTCTCGACAGCGCCAAGGGTGCCATGGACACATTAGCAGCCAGCTATGTGCCACCAGCTATCGTGTTCACACAGAGCCCGTGTCATTTTGGTACCGCCGCCGCCAATCGAACCCGTATTACCGCCTGTGACGCCACCTGCGATACCACTTACTTCTCCACCGCCGACGGTCATTAAGGATGTATATGGGCAGCAATCAGACGCGAGTGTAAGTCATGTCACGTACAATCAATCATAATTTAGCGAGAAAGCTAGTAAGGGTGGGAAAGCATCATGACAGACGAGATTTTGGAACGTAAGAAGTCAGTAGCGACTAAGCAAAAGAGTGAATTCTGGGGTTGGGTTCGATTCATTTTACTACTCTCACTAGCCTTTATATTGATTAATAACATGATAGGGCTTACGAGGGTTTCAGGTAATTCCATGAATCCGACGCTGGAAAGCGGCAATATTTTGCTAATGAATAAAGTATCGCTATTTTTTAAAACGCCGAAGTACGGCGATGTGGTGGTTATCAAGGATGAACGGTTAGGATTCAGCATTATTAAACGTGTCATTGCCGTCCAAGGCGATCGCGTATTCATTCGGGATGGCGTCATATATGTCAACGAAGCACCGCTACCTGAGCTGTATACAGCCGGCAAGTCGGAAAATATGGACGTACAGACGATTCCAAACGGCCGCCTGTTCGTAGTTGGAGACAATCGGAACCTGGGTGAGAGTAAGGATAGCCGTGATCCCTCGCTGGGTCCTGTACACATCAAAGATGTGAAAGGTTATGCGGTCTTCTCCTTGCTGCCGATGCATCAAATTGCTGAGCCTCTTGACCTGTAAAGCCAAAAAAGATCCGGCGGGTTATCCTTATCCCGACGGATCTTTTTTATGTGCGGGCAATTAGCGCTGCATTTCGAATTGAACCAAACCTTTGGATAAGGCGTATAAGGCGGCTTGCGTCCGATCCGCTAGTTCTAACTTGGCTAGCACCTGACTCACGTGCTTTTTGACGGTGAACTCTGTGATGTAGAGGGCGTTTGCGATCTCTTTGTTGGAGCGGCCCTTACCGAGCGACATTAGGACTTCAAGTTCTTTGGAGGTCAGTTCAGAAAGCTCCTGCTTTTCCCTGCCCGATTTATGATCCATGATGGATCCCATCAACACCGGATCGTAATACTTACGACCGCGAGCTACAACTTCAATGCTGTACAACAAGTCCTCTGGAAACGCTTCCTTTAGACAGACGCCTTCGATCTCCAGGGACTGTGCGAGCTGAAGCTCACTTTGAGTTATCGATGAGGTTAAGATTATATATTTACAAGCATGTCCGGCCTTGCGTGCCTCTTGAATAAAATCGATTCCGTTCTCATTGCCTAAATTCAAATCTACGAGCACAAGATCGGGTTTTGTCTGATCCAGAAGCCGTAGAGCCTCCTTCGCATTCGCAGCTTCCCCAACAATCTTCATGGATTGACCAGATGAAACAATGGTGCAAATGCCTTTGCGAACAAGCGGGTGGTCATCAAGGATAATCATATTCATCGATCGGGTTCCCTCCAAAATGATGCGATCTATGATATACTGAAACTAGGTACAATACCCTAGTTCTTATTACCTATAATTGTAGGCGACTGATTCATTGTATAACAAAAATAGTCGAAAGACCATTAAGAATTCATAAAGTTTAGGAGTATTTCAGCATGATTTTATCCGTCAAATCGGGCTTGTATGTATTTTTTGGAGGCAGATGGGTGCTGCTGTTGATGGGGCTCTTAATTTATACCAAATCGGGGAACGTAACACCGGGATTGCTGCTTGCTGCGGTTCTTTTTCATACGGCTTACAGTCTGTTATTTCTATTTAAAATGGAAAAAAAAGCGGTAATTGCGGCATCTGTTGTTGATATTGGCTTCGGGGTTTATCTGCTTTGGTTAACAGGGGGGTTGTCCTCACCGTTCCTAATTTACTGTTTTACCGGGCTTTTAATGGTTAAGCGGTTTATGACTTGGAGTAGGTTTTATCCAATCTCGTTCTGCTATGCGCTTCTCCTTCCAATGATCTTTGCTGTGACTTCTGAGGGGGCTGCGTTCATGTATCTCCTGGACCATTTTGATTACAGCTTTATTATGCTGGCTTACTTCAGTTTGGTAAGTTGTGCACACTACACCATACAAGTCGTGCGTAGACAATACCGCAAACTAGTGATGATATATTCCTCTCGCTTTATGGCACGGCAGCCGAGGAAGCAAGGAAGTATTTCTTATTTAGAAGGGCTGCTCAAGAAAATTTTGGATGAACGTGAAGTCATTCTCTGTATGGAAAGTAATCGACAGAACGAGAAAGCACAGAGCTGGAAGCATACTTATTTCACAAACTATATGAAGCAGAACGCATCACTGAACAGTCAGAGGATGTACGCCAAATTGCCATCTCCGACAGGTGAATTAGAATCCTGGTACATCCAGACACTGCTCGACCGCAGCGGGAAATCTTATGGTTGGCTGCTGGTGAAGGCGGAGAGAAACGAATTATCTATTCTGCACAAAATGTATATCCAATTCATGCTTATGAGGTTGGAAGCCATTCATTTCAGCGATGAAGAGCTGCTGGAAGCAGAAGAAGCAGCGGTCGCGATTGAGCGCGGTACGATTGCTCAGAACATTCATGACGGCATCACACAAGAGTTGTTTTTCATCTCCATTCAGCTGTTTCAGTTGAAAAATGCACTACCCGCGAATGCGCGCGAAGAAATGCTCCCTTACGTCACCGAGATCGAGAAGAAGGTGAAAGAAAGCCACCGCAATATCCGACAATTCATTATTGAACTTAAGGATGAAAAGAGAGCTTTTAATCTCCACTACGCGATTGAAAAACTGTTGCAGCGTATTACAGAACATACAGGAGTGAAGCCGATTTTTGAACATATTGGTTGGGTTTCGCAGGAACAGGTGGATATCGAAGGTGCGATCTATCACCTGGTGGAGGAAGCAGCCAATAACGTCATCAAACATGCTAAAGCGAAGCATCTTCACGTGACGATTGAAGTTACGAGTGTGCAATGGACGGTTATGATTAAGGATGATGGAATCGGAATGAAAACAGTGGATATGCATCAAGAGGGAAGGTTTGGCATAGGCGGCATGGAAAGCCGGATCAGAGCCTTGAACGGAAGCATTTCATTCCAATCAGAGGAGGCGGAGGGAACAACAGTTACTGCATTTATACCGCGCGAAAGGAGTATAGCTTATGTATAAAGTCATTATTGCGGATGACAGTCCCATTGTAAGGGCAGGTCTTCAGATCCTGCTGGATAGCTGCGGCGTTTATGCCGTAACAGGCGAGGCTACCAATGGCACTGAAGCTATTGAGCAGTCCTTGTCCCTGGTGCCGGATCTACTATTGACAGATCTCAAGATGCCAGGTATACCGATCATTGAAGGGGCGAAGGCGCTGAAGAGCATACACCCGGAAATGAAAATCGTGATTCTAACCGCATTTGATGAAAGTGAGGATATTTATCGTGCTTTTCAAGCAGGTGTGGACGGCTATCTAATGAAGGATACGAGCCCTGAGGTCATATTGTCTACCATTGACGAGGTCATGAAAGGATTATCTTATTTCCAAAGCAAAGAGTATGGAACCTATCCCGCCTCAAAAAGGAGTTCGCTCATATGAACTTGCAGCGCCTCGAGAATCAGCCTATCGATCAACTGATGATGTTCATTATCGCAAGCATGGCTTCTGTATGCACGATTAGCGGAATGCTCTATTGGCTCGTTATCAGAGACTCGGAATCTTATCTTTATATGGTAACCTCGCTCACCGTGTCGCTTTTCACTTGGGGAATTCTCGTCATTCAAAAGAACCTGCCCAAAGAAAATGTGTATACGAAGCTCATATCTCCGATCATTATCTTCGTAGTTGTGGTTGTGAGTACGCTGTACAACCCTTTATCCTTGTGGCACATGTGGGTGGCGATTGCCTTTTGCCCTATCCTCCTTAGTTTGCTGGTAGATTCCAAAATATATGTATACGGCTGCCTTCTTATTATGATGTACGTCGTGCTGCTCACTATATTCGGGCCAACCTCTGTTATAGTTGGAGACATTTCACCAATTATTGCGGCAATAACCAGAGGTGTATATACGTTTGGCAGTGCAATTTTGGGCGGTATTATTCTTATTTCGCGTAATCAGCATAAAAAGCGTGTCGAAGCTTTGGCATTCCAGCAGCAAAAACAGCAGGTGATTAACCTTCTGCAAAGTTTCATTCCCGTTGGAGAACGGAAAACCCAAACGTCGCGGAAAGAAATTGTAGAAATGAGCATGCTGCTCAAATCGCTGGTGAAGGCTTATGGAGGCTTGCGCGTGCAGGAGTGGGAGATTGATCTGCTGTCGCTTCTGCATTTTGTTAGCAGGGTCAAACTTCCGGATTATATGTTCGAAAAGGAAGGGAAATTGTCCGAATTCGAATTCGAGGTCGTTCAGGAGCACTGCTATATGGCGAAGGAATTATGTGAAGGCATCGCGGATTTTGGGGAGGTAGAGAAGGCTTTCCTGTACCATCATGAAAAAGTGGACGGCACCGGCTACCCGTATCGGCTTGCAGGGGACCAGATCCCGCTGCTGTCGCAGATGCTTGGATTAGTGGAGGTATTCCTGGCGTTAACGACGCCGCGTTCCTACAGGCAAGAGATGTCCCAGTTGGAAGCGTATGCAGAAATTCAGAAGTTTGTAGGGCATTCGTTCCGCGCGGATATCGTGGAGGTCTTCGGGAAAGTGATCGATTGAGCCGAATAGCTCAGAGGTGACCAACATCCAATATTAACCTGCTAGAAGCACGCCTACTCTGGTCTTTCCTGTGGAATATTAGTAACAGTCTATGAAGGCTCTACTCAACCACAAAAGGCAAGGAGTGAATCTGCACCCGTGAATTACATCCGTATCCTTACCGTCGTGATTGCGATGCTGCTCGGACAGGCCGCGCTCGTATCCGCTGATGGATCTTATCACTTCGGCTTCAAGAAGAGCGCCAACGGACAGCGTCCCTCCATTGATGAAGAAGGCTTCAAGAATCTGTTGAAGCAGCATGGGGCTATTTTTACAGGCGATCTAGCGGTCAAAGAATTGTACCTGACGTTCGATAATGGGTATGAGCAGGGGTATACCGGCAGAATTTTGGATGTGCTAAAAGAAAAGCAAGTGCCAGCCATCTTTTTTGTGACTGGCCATTACATCAAAACCGAGCCAGAACTGCTTAAGCGCATGGCGCAAGAGGGGCACTTGATTGGCAACCATTCTTGGAGCCACCCGGATATGAGCCAAATTTCCGCTGAGCGTATCAAGAAAGAGCTCGACCAAGTGAGAGACGGCGTGAGCGCCGTCACAGGGCAGAAGGAGATGCATTATTTGCGCACGCCGCGAGGCATTTTCAACGGCCAGTCGCTAGCCGTCAGCCAGCAGCTTGGCTACACGAACGTGTTCTGGTCCATTGCGTACCGCGACTGGGAGCCCAAGCAGCAGAAGGGTTGGGAGTATGCGTACCGAAATGTGATGGCGCAGCTGCACCCTGGCGCGGTGATTTTGCTGCATGCCGTATCCAAAGATAACACGGAGGCTCTCGCCAAAATCATTGACGATGCCAGAAGTCAGGGCTATCAGTTCAAGAGCTTGGACGAGATGAAAACTCGTACACCGTAATATGAAAAAGGATGCCCTCAGGGCATCCTTTTTTGGTGCTATTCGTGGGAGGCAGCCGCCTCTGGCTCCCACGCTAATTCTTTAAGCTCCTGCACTCTTGCTCAAATAGTTCTCAACCGTTGACTGCGATTTCTTATCCTGCAGCCACGTAGTCGAGAGGGAAGCCAGTTTCTGAGTGGTGATCGCTGACTTAATCTCCTCTTTCTTCTCCTCCATAGTCGGGGTAGAAGCTGCTTTGTGGTCCGTTACTTTAATGATGTCGTAGCCTGTGCCTGTCTTAACGGCGCCGCTGGTTTCGCCCGCTTTTAAAGCAAAAGCCGCGGTGTCGAAAGCTTCGTCCATGTTGCCGCTAGAGATGTAACCAAGAGAACCAGCATTGTCTTTGGTTGCCGTGTCTAAAGATTTGCTTTTGGCTATCGCGGCAAAGTCTCCGCCATTTTTCAAATCAGCAACAATCGCATCCGCCTCTTCTTTCGTCGCGACGGAGATGTGAGAGGCCTGAACTTGCTCCGGAACCTTCAAGGTTTCGAGGTTTTCATCATAATATTTTTTGATCTCATCGTCTGTAATCGTGATTTGAGGCGTTAATATCTTTTTCAAGAGCACTTGCGATTTCATGCTTTTCTTGAGATCGTCGATTGTCATGCCGTAAGAAGTAAGTGCTTGCTCGAACTCAGCGTCAGAGCCATAGGAGCCTTTTACATTGGCAATTTCTTTCTCAATATCTTCATCGGTGACGGTCATGCCTGCTTTTTGACCTTCTTGATTAATAAGCTCCTCCGAAATCATAGAATCAAGAGTCTGCTGACCGCCACTGGCAAGCATGGCTTGATATAACTGGTCAGAGTTGATGCTGACACCATTGACCTTGGCAACGGGCTCTGCCGCCCCCGCCTTCCCTACTTGCTTAGTTGGTGGGTAGAAGGCGATATATGCGATAAGGCAGATCAGCAAGAGTGCTGATACCCATTTCCATGTACGATTTGACCGTAGCTGTGTAGTATTCATAATTGCTCCCTTCAGAATGTGTCTCTGGATGACATGCTCCTATTATGCCTATTGAATCTGAAGCCCAGATGAAGCCTAACTGAAAGTTTCATGAAGGCTTAGCCGGTTTCTGGAAGTAGAAAGGATCATACCTCATTTTAAATTGTGCACAAATTAATTGTTGACAAAGTTAAGTGGACTTGATATGATTCTCTCATAAGGTTTGCATCAAATTAATTCGCTAACAAAACAATGGAAGGCAATAGTCCACAAGAAGGAGGCATTCCTATGCATCACAAAGCGATTATTATCGGAACGGGCCCAGCCGGATTAACGGCTGCCATATATTTAGCTAGAGCGAGCATCGAGCCGCTCGTCATCGAGGGCATACAGCCTGGCGGTCAATTAACAACGACAACAGAAGTAGATAACTTTCCTGGTTTCCCAGACGGTATTATGGGTCCTGAGCTCATGGACAACATGAAGAAGCAGGCGCTGCGCTTCGGCGCTAAGATCCAATCGGGGCGTGTGACAGAGGTGGATATGTCGAAACGGCCATTCACTTTATTTCTTGAAGGTGGAGGTCAATTGACCGCAGATTCCATCATTATTTCTACTGGCGCTTCAGCTAAAAAGTTAGGTATCCCTGGGGAGTCCGAGAATATCGGAAAAGGCGTCAGCACTTGTGCAACGTGTGACGGATTTTTCTTCAGGAATAAGAAGATTATCGTGATTGGCGGCGGGGATACCGCGATGGAAGAAGCACAATTTCTGACCAGATTCGCTTCTGAAGTCCGCGTTGTGCATCGCCGTGATGATCTGAAGGCATCGAAAATCATGCAGGATCACGCTCGCACCAATGATAAAGTGGCTTGGAGCCTGAATCGCACACCGCTTGAAGTGGAAGCCGGACCTTTAGGGGTAAAAGGGCTTAAAGTACGAAACAACGAAACAGGCGAGGAAGAGTTGCTTGAGGCAGACGGCATTTTCCTTGCTATCGGGCATACGCCGAATACAGGTTTCTTAGGCGGCCAATTGCCAACTGATGAACTCGGTTATCTGGAGGTCATTCCGGGAACTTCCAAAACGGCTATACCAGGTGTATTTGCCTGCGGCGACGTACAAGATCACATTTACCGACAAGCCATTACATCAGCAGGCAGCGGTGCTATGGCGGCACTCGATGCTGAACGATATATTTCAGAACTGTTTGCGCAAGTAAGCGGCAAATAACCATCAAATAACCATCAAATACTTAAATTCTAGGAGGAATCAGCCATGTCAGTTAACCAAATTTCCGATGCAACATTTCAAAGTGAAACAAGCAGTGGGACCGTACTCGTCGATTTCTGGGCGCCGTGGTGCGGCCCTTGTAAAATGATCGCTCCGATCTTGGATGAACTCTCATCGGAGGTTGGCGATAAAGCCAAAATCGTAAAAATTAACGTGGACGACAATCCGGAGTCCACTGCTAAATATAACGTAATGAGCATTCCAACTTTGCTAGTTTTCAAAGACGGGCAAGTGGTGGATCAGCTAGTAGGCGTGCAACCAAAAGAGAAACTTAAAGCTGTAATTGAGCAAGCATAATAACCTGTTTCCAGCTTCAAAACATACAAACTACATTAATCATTCAGGAGGCACTACAATGACACAAGTACAAGAGCGCACAGGAGTAGCAACAGTTGGAGGAAATCCAGTAACCCTGCTAGGGCCGGAGATTAAAGTTGGCGATCAAGCACCTGATTTCAAGGTGAATAAGGATCTTATGACAGAAGTGAGTTTGTCGGATTTTGCCGGTAAAATTAAGTTGATTTCCGTTGTTCCTTCCGTGGACACAGCCACTTGCGATGCGCAGACGCGCCGATTCAATGTGGAAGCTGATAAACTTGGGGATGACGTTGCGATCCTGACGATTTCAGTAGACCTTCCTTTTGCACAAAGTCGTTTCTGCGGAGCTGCCGGGATTGATAAAGTCGTTACACTTTCCGATTACAAACATCGTGACTTCGGCAAGGCGTATGGTGTATTGATTAAAGAGATTCAGCTGGATCAACGGGCAATCTTCCTTGTAGATGCTAACAACACAGTTCGCTATGTTGAATATTTAACTGAAATGAAAGAGCATCCGAATTACGATGCGGCACTTCAAGCGTTGAGAGAGCTTGTATAAATAACAAAAGGACGAAGCGGGATCATTCCTGCTTCGTCCTTTTTTTATACGTGAATGCCGGCTGACTGCTGGAGTCTAGCGGCAATTTTCATGAAATCCTCTGGGAAAATGCCTGGGGCGAACTCTTCCGGCGTATCGGCGTAATCTGGAATCGGACCGCCTTCCGGAATACCTTCCTTGACGATCAATTCGCCGCCATCCTCGGGATGGGCGCCTTTCCAGATCTGCTCCAGGTCCCTATAGTCCTCGTCGCTGAAACGATACAGAACCCGGTGAACCCCTTTTTCCTCATACTTGCGTGTTTCATTGAAAGCTTTGTTGTCCAGGCTCGGAATCGGTATCAGCTTGGTCACATCCGCGCCGGTAGCTACTTCAAGCGCCTTGGCGTAAGCTACAACGTGTACGCCTCCTCGAACCAGCAAATAGCCGATCATGGCGCGGGCGACGGGGTGACTCGTCATCTCGTAGACACGCATCTTGTGCGTGCGCGCTCCGCACTCCAAGAAGAAGTTATGCAGCAAATCTAGAATGAGATTGCCGCTGTTAAAGACATTCTCCCCGGTCCAAGCCTTGCCCATGGAGTCCATGGGGAGCGCATTTTGACCGGCAAAGATGAAATGCTGCGTATTGCGCACATCCTTAGCAGCCCCCAAAGGTGTTGAATCGGGGTCACCGGGCTTCGTTGAACCGGCTAAGCATAGATTAATCGCGTGGGTAACGAGCTCGACATGGCCGAATTCTTCAGCCGTAATGCTTGAAATGAGGTCATAAAAAGGCTTCAGCTTTGTCTTGTTTTTGAAATTAAACGACTGAAACATGTAATTGTTCAGCGTGGACATTTCGCCGAATTTACCGCCAAGCAGCTCCTGGACAGCGGCAGCTGCGTTCGGATCGGCTGTCGTCGGCTGCGGCAGTTCAATGGCTAAGCGATTAAATCTTTTGATCATAAGGATCCCCCTCCAACTGGTCAGATACGGATGTATTCTAACCAAGCTGGCGGCAAATCATGCAGCCGCCGTATGCTAGCGGGCGAGCGGGACGAGCCTGCTGCCCTTGACCATGGCCCCGCCGCACAAGGGGCACGCCTTCGCCGTTAGCCGCGCTTCCTGCGGCGAAGAAATGCGCGACCAGGCCTTGCAGCCGGCCTGGCCGCAAACCCACGCCGCGACCGACTCCGTCGCGGCTTGTTTAGGAGCAGCCGTCCGTGGCGCGGCTGCCTTAGTCGGAGCAGCCGCCGCAGGCTTGCGGCTGTCAGCCCCGTCCGCGCCAGGGAACGCGGACAGCAGGAAGCGGGAAGGCTCCGCCTTCTTCCCGCGGTAATACGCCGGCGAGCTGATGAGCAGCTCGGCCTTGGCTCTTGTGACGGCGACGTACGCGAGTCGCCGTTCTTCTTCTAGTGCGGCGGCGGTTTTGTCGCGCGGGGTGATACCTGCCAACTGAACATCGTTCAGCTGGTTCGCTTCCAGTGCCGAGCTATGCGGCATGTTGCCCTCAATGGCACAGAGCAAGTAGACCACCTTGAACTCGAGGCCTTTCGATTTGTGAATCGTCATGAGCGAAATTCGGTTCGCAGCATGGTCTTTTTGCAGTGCGCTCATTTCCGTGCGTTTTTCTGCGACTTCATGGATAAAATAAAGAAACTGCTCCACCGAGTCGAAACGCTTGGCAGAGGACTCCAGCTCGTCCAGCGTCTCCTTCAGCATTTCACGGTGATGCGTAAGCTTGCTGCGCTTATTGGTCTCTAGGAAAGTATCATAGAAGTCTTTGCGGATCGCTTGGATGGCTGCGAGCGGCTTCATTTCGGCGAGCGACTTGATGAGACGGATGCGGCTTTTGAGCTTTTCTTTCTGAAAATCCTTCAGCTGCGGCAAGCCCAAGAGGTGGATCAGTGGCCACTTTTTAGCCTGAATCGCCTCCTGTTCTTGAATAATCCGCATGCCTTGGTCACGCCCTATATATAATGAAGGTAGGACACCCTCTATCGCTTCAAAATTGCGGCGCTCATGAGCAATCCGAAGATGATCGATAATCGGCTTCACGATCCACTGTTCATAGAAAGAATCGCTGCTGCCATAGTCGACAAAAGGCAAATTATGCAGGATCAACTGCTCAATAATGGCCCTGCTGTTGCTCTGCGTCCGGTACAGAATGGCAAAATCCCCATACGCACAGCCACCTTCGGCGACTTTGACCCGAATATCGTTGATCAGCCAATCCGCTTCATCGTCACTGCTGGCCGGCCTTACATACAGCGGTTTCGTTTCACTTTGTTTGGTGGCGAGCAGTGTCTTATTTTTGCGTTGGACGTTATGTTGAATGATGGCATTGCCCAGCCCAACGATGCTTGAGGTGGATCGATAGTTAATATCGAGGGTGACCGTTGTCGCTGTGGGATACTGCTCATGAAATTGTAGAATAAATTCATTCCGAGCTCCGTTAAACGAATAAATGGTCTGGTCATCATCGCCGACGACCATCAAATTTTGATGATTTCGAGCCATCATTTTAATAATCTCATACTGCACAGTGTTCGTATCCTGAAATTCATCGACGCTGATGTAAGAAAATTTCCGCTCCAGCGAGCGCAGGATATCGCCATTGTCTTTCAGCAGCTGGTACGCAAGGATCAAGATATCGTCAAAATCGATCTTCATCTGCTCCATTTTCCACTGTTCATATTGCAGATAAATTCGCTTCATCTCCTGATCTTCTTCCGTATCTTCGGGAAGGTCGCTGACGTCGATCAGCTGCATTTTGTAGGAGGAAAGGATGGAGATGAGAACCTCGGGCTGGTAGGTATCCTGAAGTCCCATGCTCAGCATGATGCGTTTGAAAACAATCTGCTGATAACGGCCGTCGCTCAGAATCTCCTGATTGAATCCGTTCATCCGCAGCAATCGGAGGCAAAAGGCATGGAACGTCCTCACTTGCATTGAGTGGGTGATACTTGTATCTAAGCCAGGCAGGGAAGCGAGGCGCTCCCGCATTTCTTCGGCGGCCTTTTTCGAAAAAGTAATCAGCAGCACATTCGACGGATGCACCCGGTGGACGCGCAGCAAATAAGCGACTCGGCATACCAGCACCGTTGTTTTCCCAGAACCTGCTCCCGCTAATGTGAGAAGAGGGCCTTTGAAATGGCGCACAGCCTGTACCTGGGCTTCATTCAATAAAATGCGATGTTGTTCCAAATCACGGAAAAAATAAGCATCCCGATCCTCGTCGGGTACAAAATCCGAGCTATTCGTTAACCGTGCCATCTGCGCATGGGGAACCTTGCGCTCAGTGGCTGGTTTAGAGCTTATTGGAGTAGGGTAAATAGAAAGAGAGTTCATTGGTAATCACCTGTTCCTTGCAGGACTGAACTACCTATTTTATCACAATTCTTGAGCAATGAAAGGATAACTCCGCTGATGGTTATATCTAACTTGAAATTGCTCTGGCACCAATTCCAAAAGCACGATGCTACGGGGCTGGCTGCGCAGTGTGCCTACTATTTCCTGCTGTCGCTGTTCCCGTTTCTGCTCTTTATTCTGAGTTTGCTCGGGTACTTGCCATTCTCATCTGATGATGTGGTGACGCTGATCAGGGACTACATACCGGGCGCCGTCTCCAGCTGGCTTGAGGATACCTTAAGCAATCTGCTCGATGTAAAAAGAGGAGGGACGTTGTCCTTCGGGATCATCCTCGCCTTAGTGAGCGCTAGCGCGGCGATGAACGCCATCGTGATTGCCGTGAACAAAGCCTACGGCTTGCCGGAACGCAAGAGCTTTATTCACTCGCGTTTTCTGGCTGTTATGCTGACGCTGGGCATGCTTATTGTGATTGCTTCTGCGCTGCTTCTGAGTGTATTTGGTCATTGGATAGGGGACTGGGTACAAGCGCATGTCCATCTGGCTTCAACGAAGGTTGACATTTGGAACAATCTTCGCTGGGTTGTGAACTTCATCATCTTGTTCATTGTTTTTACAGGCATTTATTACATAGCTCCGAACACCTGTCTGACGTGTAAAAGTGTGCTGCCCGGCGCCTTATTCGCCTCCCTTGGCTGGCAAGGGACTGGGCTGGGCTTCTCCTTCTACGTGAATAATTTTACGAATTATAGCGCCACTTACGGCAGTGTCGGAGGGATTATCGTCCTTATGACGTGGTTCTATATTTCCGCGCTGCTCATTATTATCGGCGGAGAGATCAACGCCTTGAAGCATGTGAAGATGCAGGAGCAGATTCATACGGTTTCGTTGGATAAGCAGGATATGATGGATAAGCTGGATGGAGATGAGGGGAAGGATGAGCAGGATAGGATTATGCGGTGAAATATCCCCCGCTCAGCTTTCAAGAGCGCGCAGTTCCTGCGGCATTCAAGGCTGAAGCTCCACTTCGCTCTGCCGCGCCCCCACCCTCGCCGCCCCCGCCTCACCCGCTAAAATAACTGGAAAATCTCCCGTTAATCAGAGCCTCGGCGGCTAGAAAAAGGGGATAACTGGAGAAACTGCCTCTAAATCGTCGATGGAGAGGCAAATTTGGTGGATTTGGAGTAATTAGCGTTAGAAATTCCATCTACTTGCGCTAAATAGGATCAGGCGAGGAAAATAGCGGTAGTAATCGGCGTTAATACTAGTAAACAATCTATTTAGCAGCCCAGCCCCACTGGGCCAAAGCCTCACTTTCATAAAAAGACGGCAGAACCAAGCGGAACCCGCTTAGTCCTACCGTCTTTCTCTCACTTCCACCTCTACCACTCCAAAATGCCGCCATCAATCCGCTTAATGCCGCGGATCTTGCCCAGCTGCTCCGCCAGCTGGAACAAGGAAAGATCCTTCATCTTCGCCTCAATCATGACGTCAACACGGTCGAGTCCTGCTTCCTTGCAGCTTTTGAGAAAAGCAACCAGCTGCTCCGGCTCAATGTAGTCAGCGTGGGAGCGAAACTCCTTCGTATCTTTGGGAGACTTGGGAGAAGAGACATGGATTTTCATGGGGATATCGCCCCATGTTTTCGCGATCTGTGGGAGCAGCTCCTGAGGCGTGGCCTCCGAAGGATTGCACCAATCATGATGCAAATCCAACATGCAGGGACGCTGCAGCCTTTGGCTCACGGCGAGGGTTTCCTCGAGCGTGTAGGTTTTATCGTCATTTTCAAAAGTGAGCCGCCGCATGATAGACTCGGGCACCTCGGGGATCTTCGCAAACAGCCGCTCTGTCGCGGCTGTCTTGTCTCCGTACACGCCTCCGACGTGGATGTTGATGATGGCCGATTCATCAAGTCCCATCCCATCGAGAATCGCGGCATGATAGCGCAAATCTTGAATCGCTGCCGCTACGACCGCGTCGCTCCCGTTCAGCAGCGTGAACTGGTTGGGATGCATGCTGAGGCGAATGTCCTGGGCCTTCGCGAAGTCGCCGAGCTTCTTGAGCTCGTCTTTATATTCGCCGGCCACATCAATTTGCACATCAGGATGAGTGGCTAGTGGGATGAGCGACGAAGAGAGACGAAACAAGCGAACCCCATGTGCAGCATTGTAAAAAAGGATGCGCTGCGTTGCTTCAAGATTTTTGCGTCCGATATCAATCGCACGCTGAATGGCTTCCTCACGGGGACGCTGGGAGAACAGCTTGTAAGTGAATGTTGAGCTGGGGGTATTATTAAAAATCGCAAGCGCGATCGATACGAATCCGAGTCGGATAATCATGGGGCCTCCCGTTAAAAGTGCAAGATAAAGTTATTGTTAATGTGCCCCCTAACTGAGGGTTTAAGGCATTAAAAGTAAGAAAAGACACCTAAAAGGTGTCTTCATCTCTATCCGATTTAAATTTATCTATTTTATCTATTTCATCTATTTAATCTCTCTGATCCTTTTGTGATTTCTCTGATCTCTGCGTGGATCTCTCTATTGTATCCGATCTATCCGGTTTTCTCCAAACTACCCTCAAACCAAACCGCCTTAAACCCGCTCAACCTTCAAGAGGTTCGTAGTCCCTGATTTCCCTACAGGAACACCTGCGGAAACGACAGTAAGATCGCCCTTTTTCACATAGCCGAGCGTTTCAGCATGCCCGATAGCCGAACGAATCATCGCATCGGTCGAATCGCAGAACTCGCCATGGATCGGGATTACGCCCTGTACCATGCTAAGCAGATTGATCGCGTACTCGTTGGATGTCACCGCGATAATCGGTGCTTCCGGACGATACTTAGCGATCATCCGTGCAGTGAAGCCGCTCTCTGTCGGTGTCAGAATCGCTGCAGCTTTCAGCTTATTCGCGGAAGATACAACCGCTTGGCACAGCACTTCCGTCACTTCGTTGTTCGATTGCAGCTGTGCGTCGATCAAGGAGCTGCGCTCCATGGTTTGCTCAACGCGCTCGGCAATTGTCGCCATCATCGTCACGGACTCGATGGGATACTTGCCTGCAGCGGTCTCGCCGGACAGCATGACCATGTCACTGCCGTCAAGTACGGCGTTCGCGACATCGCTCACTTCCGCACGCGTCGGACGCGGGTTACGCTGCATGGAATCGAGCATTTGCGTTGCTGTAATAACCGGCTTGCCGGCTAGATTACAGGCACGGATCATATCTTTTTGCGCGATCGGCACTTCCTCGGTAGGGATTTCTACCCCAAGATCGCCACGCGCAACCATGATGCCGTCGGAGGCCTCGAGAATAGAAGCGAAGTTCGTCATGCCTTCTTCGTTCTCAATTTTCGAGATAATTGGCGTATTGCCTGCTCCATACTGCTCGAGAATTCCGCGAACTTCCTGAACATCATTTCCGTTACGGACGAAGGACATCGCGACAATGGAGATATTTTCTTCAACACCGAATTTAATGTGCATCACGTCACGCTCGGTTACACCCGGCAGAGAGGTGCGTACACCTGGCAAGTTCACACCTTTGCGCTGCTTCAGAACGCTTTGGTTCAAGACGCTGCAGATCACTTCTGTGCCATCGATGGATTCAACACGAAGCTCAATGGAGCCGTCATCAATGAGAACGAGATTGCCTGGCTTAACGTCCTGCGGGAGACCTGGGTAATTCACGGAAACACGGCTGCCGTCGCCAATGATTTGTTCAGTCGTCAAGACGATGCGATCGCCGGTTTTCAAATCATAAGAAGCATCTTTCAATTGTCCGATGCGGATTTCCGGTCCTTTGATATCCATCAGAATCGGAACGACAACACCCAACTCCTGAGCCGCTTGACGTACGCGCTGAATGCGTCCGCGGTGCTCATCCAAATCGCCATGAGCCATATTGAGTCGAGCTACGCTCATACCGGAGCGAATGAGTTCCTTCAGAGTCGGGATCGAATCGCAAGCAGGTCCCATGGTGCAAATGATTTTCGTTTTACGCATTGTTAAGGACTTCCTTTCGTAGTGGACGAATCAATTTTGGCTTCATTATATGCCTTTTTTCGACAAAACTCTATGAATTATAGTATGCTATATGAAATATAGTATTCAGGCGGTGGAAAATGAAGGTGACGAGTTACACGTTTGATAAAAGCAGCAATTGGTACGGGGAATCGCAGGAGGGTTGCCAGGATTGGACGCTTGTACTTGTTACTTACGGCCGCTGTGTGTATTGGATCGAGGAAAAGAAGCAAGTGCTGGAGAAGGGGCAGTGGCTGCTCATACCGAGCAGTATTCCCTTTTATGGACGAAGTGTTCCAACCATGCTGCACGAAAAATATGTCGTTCAATTTGATCCAGGAACCGTTCAAGCCTCTTTCCCGCTTTTCAAACTCTCCAGAGCCGCAAGTCGAATCACAAGTAAATACGAACTGATTCTCGACCGGCTGCGACACATCCATCAGCAATGGCAAGACAAACAGCCCTATTATCAGACGCTGTGTGAAGCGCTGCTAACAGAGCTGTTCGTTTATTTGCATAGAGAGTGGGATCAGGAGGCTGTCACGAGTGCTACACTCCAACTGGTTGAGCATATGAAGAGCTACATCCAGAACCACTACCGGGAGCATGTCACCAAGGAGGAGTTGGGTGCTTGCATTAATAGATCGCCGAATTACGCGGCGACACTTTTCAGCAGAGTGACCGGCCAGACGATCAGTGAATGCGTGCATGCAGCCAGGATCAAAACCGCCGTATACATGCTTAGGCATTCGGCATTGACAGTGACGGAAATATCCGATTTCATCGGGTACAATGACCCGTCTTATTTTTATCGCGTGTTCAAAAGGTTGACTGGACTTGTACCGACTGACTTGGTCTCTGACCGCGAAACCGTCCGTAAATAGCGTGGGTCAGCCTTCGATGACACAGCTCTCATCGTTACATTGTTCCTCCGCCACGACGCACTTCAGGCGGGATCTTCTCAGGACCTTTATCAATATTCTGGTAAATAAACGTACCGACACTGGCTTCATCAAATTTTGGTAGCTGCATCGTTTTCGTCCAAGCGGTTACGACAACCTCTTTATCGCTGGGCACATCTGGATTAGATACAGCTAACACACCAGCGCCAGCTTTCTTGAAGCGACTTAAATAATCGAGCCGGTCCTTCAACTCTTGAGGCGCATCTGGATGGTAATAGATAATGATGTCGCCGTGCTCCAAATTATGGACAAGCATCGCATACGTCGGTCTTTCTTTGTAAAAGCCGAATTTCAAGTCATGCGGACTGTGCGTGCCTGAGGTTGGAATTTTCATCTCGTAGGTCAGCATGCCCTCATCGTGGCCGCGGCCGTAATCTTTATCCGTAGTAACCTGGATCGGCGCATTATAATTAAGTTTTTCTACGCTGTATGTGTTGGATGAGGACTGGATCAGAGAAGTACCCACAGAGCAGACTGCCAAAATTATAAGGGTATGGGAGAGAATCAGCCATGTTTTGCGTTTTTTTTGCAGAGCTTGCTTCTCTGCTTTTTTCAGCTTGCTTGTGTTCGCTTTGTTCGTTTTAGCGGCTATCACGTAGCCGATGATGGCCAAAATGAAAAGGGCTGCCCCTATATAAAGCAAAATAGCAATAAGATCTGGTCCGTTCTGCATGGTGGAATTGTCCATTGATATGAGCTCCTTTATGTTTATAATCCGTCTTACACTACATATTGTAGTTTCGATAGAGACAAGAAGTCAAATTTTTTGTAAAGATCCCGTTTTCATCATGAGAAAAGGAGGATTTTCCCATGGTAATGTTGAATCATGTAATAAAATGTCTATTTTTGTAGAATAAAAGGAGGAGCGACCAAATGACAGCACAGATGCTAGAATTACATAAAAGAAACGGCTTGATGGTAAAGCTATTGTGGGCATGTTTGGTGTTAGGAATGGGGGCTTCCTATAGATCGATGGGAGTAGTGACGACCCTACTGGCTTTCGGAGCGCCTATCGCGGTAATATGCACGTTTCTTATCTGGAAAAAAATCGGGATCAAATACACGAAGTATATCATTGCGATAGGCCTTAATGTGATCTCCTATTTCTTTATGGCGCATAGTACCGCTTTGTCTGGCATGCTTATCTTATATTTAAGTTTAGCGCTCACCTCCTTGTATATGGATTATAGGCCGATGCTGCTCAATGGTGTGCTCGGAATCATTAATTTGAACTATTTCTGCTCCACATTGTCAGGTCCAATTGACTATATTGCACTCAATGCTTTTTATGTGCTCACAATTATTACGCTTATTGGTCAAGGTCAGATCGGGAGTAGACTATTGAGCCGTGTAGCCCAGAGCGCTCGGGAGTCCGAGGTGTCACGCATGAAGACGGAAGAGGTTCTGACAGGGGTACGCACGACAACAGAAGCGCTGGGAACTTCTAGTAATACGCTTCATGAAAATGCATCCGTTACTGGCAGAATCACAGAAGAAGTCGTCGCGGCTTTTCAAGAGATTTCCATCGGTATTGAATCTCAAGCAACTTCCATTACAGACATCACAACGGCAATCCAAGAAGTGAATGAGACCGTAGAGATGACCTCTTCCGCATCGGACACAATGAGCAGCAGATCTCGGGATACAGCCCGCATGACGAATGAAGGCAAGAGTCAAATGGAAGATCTGACGCATAAAATCAAGGATATAACCGTGATCGTATCGGAAACGTCGAACATCATGAATGAAGTAAACGAAGAAAATGTGAAAATTGGAAATATCGTGACAACGATCGCTGATATCGCTAATCAAACGAATCTTCTATCGCTCAATGCTTCCATCGAGGCTGCAAGAGCTGGGGAACATGGTAAAGGTTTTGCAGTGGTTGCTGGTGAAATTCGGAAGCTTGCGATGAACGCACACGTAGCTTCGACGGATATTTCAGAGATTCTGGGCTCCATTCAACAAAAGGTGGAAACAGCTGTCGAGAAAGTGGCCATCGGTAAAATAGCGGTAGAATCGGGCAAAAAATCAGCGGAAAGCGTTGAACAATTATTCGAGGTCATTCATACGAATACAGCTGAAGTTATGGAGCAAGCAGAGAATTTGCAGCGCATGAATCAGCAATTACAATTGTCGTCCCAGAAGGTTGCCGAGGAAATGACATCTGTCGCAGCGATAACCGAAGAGTCCGCTGCTTCTGTGCAGCAAGTGCTAGCTAGCGCGGAAGTACAGCAGAAACGGGTGGAGGATATTGTAGAGAGCATCCGCCAGTTGTACGGATTAACGCTGGATTTAAAGCTTTTGATTGAAAAATAATTTCGCAAAGGCATTGCCAAATATCGGTTAATCCGATACAGTTAAGCCAAATGAATAGCAACACGGGTGCTTGATGAAGTCAGGCTGAGATAGTGGCCCTATGCCACTGACCGTTAATCTGATCTGGGTAATGCCAGCGTAGAGAATTGGAGTGCCTTTCTGCACTAATTTTATGCCTGCCGCATCCCGGTAGGCTTTTTTTGTCGTGTTCGCCTATCTCATTTGACAAATTGTATCCAAGAAAAAGGAGTGGGAAGAAGAGATGGCACAAAAAGAAACAGGAGCAAAAGGATTAAAATTGACGGATATATTGGTCACGATCGTGATCGCAGCGGTATTTGGGGTGATTTATCGCATATGGGGTCCGATATATGAGTTGATAAAACCGATCGGTCTGCACGCCGAGCAGTTAAGCTACGGTATGTGGTTCATGGCGGCCACATTTGCTTTTCTCGTAATTCGGAAGCCAGGAGTCGCATTATTGGCGGAAGTTGCAGCCGCGACGATTGAAGCGCTTTTTGGAGGAACATGGGGGGCATCGACACTTGTGTACGGCATTCTTCAAGGACTTGGCGCAGAGCTGATTTTCGCGCTTTTCCTGTATCGTCGGACTAATGTGAGTGTAACCGTTCTAGCGTCCCTCGCATCCGCAGCACTTTCCCTGCCCATAGATAAATACTATGGCTACATTGATCAGCTATCATTCTGGAATTTTTGCTTATTTATTGGGCTTCGACTCGTTGGTTCTGCTATTATCGCTGGCATATTCGCCTTTTATTTGGCTAAGGCATTGGCTCGCACTGGGGTACTTAACTTGGTTCGTCCCGTTTCGAAGAAAGATTACGATGCACTGGGGTAAAGCGAATGAACGAAGAATCGGCGTTACCAATCTGCGCTTAAAATACCCCGGTGACGAGGCTCCCCTGTTATTTCAAGGGGTATCCTTTTCCGTGATGCCGGGGGAAAAGGTGCTGCTGCTCGGGCCAAGCGGCTGCGGCAAATCGACGCTGCTGCAAGTGCTGAGCGGGATCGTCCCCAATATTATCGAGATTCCGCTTAAGGCGGATAAGCTTCTCACGCCAAGCCGCTGGGGGTATGTGTTTCAAGACCCGGATGCTCAGTTCTGCATGCCGTATGTGGATGAGGAGATTGCTTTCGTATTGGAAAATAGACAGGTCCCCCGTGAGGAAATGCCGGTTCGCATCGCGCATTATCTGAGGATGGTGGGGTTGCAGTTAGAAGATGCTCATACCTTAATCAGCCAACTGTCGCAGGGGATGAAGCAGCGGTTGGCGATTGCAAGCGTCCTCGCTTTGGAGCCGGAAGTGCTTTTTCTAGATGAGCCTACGGCGTTATTGGATGAAGGGGGGACTGGGCTTGTTTGGGAGACGATCCGGTCCATTGGCGCTGACATGACCTTAATCATTGTCGAGCATAAAATCAGTGGTATTCTCGATCTCATCGATCGTCTGATTGTCCTCTCTCCAGATGGCGAGATACTGGCTGACGGCTCACCACAAGTCGTCTTTGAAAGCTACAAAAAGCAGCTTGCCGACTATGGCATTTGGTATCCTGGCGTCTGGGACGACAGTCACATGGGACGCTTAAGCAGGAGTAATGCGGTTGTGGACGCTGATGCAGGAAATCGGCAGCCGATCATGTCCTTTCGCGATTTTACCGGGTTTCGCGGCGGAGAGATCAAGACCTCTGTGGATAACTTGAGCGTTTATCCAGGTGACTGGATCACGATCACCGGTGCTAACGGCGCTGGCAAAAGCTCGCTCCTACTCGCCATTATGAGGCTTATCCCAACCAAGGGCAGCTGCTGGATCGAGGGAGTGAAGGGCAGCCAAATCGAACATCTCGCTGAGCAAGTCGGCTTTGTGTTCCAGAACCCCGAATTCCAATTCGTGACGAATTCAGTGGAGGAAGAGCTGCTCTACTCCTTGCCGGAGACGGAGGAGGGGAAGGACACGCAGCAGGCCGCTCTGGAGGAGCTGCTGCGGCAGTACGATCTGCTCGCGCTGCGCAAGCGGCACCCGTTCCAGCTCTCGATGGGCCAGAAGCGCCGCTTAAGCGTAGCTTCTGCGACGGTTCGCAGCCCTCGTATCCTGCTGCTGGATGAGCCCACCTTCGGGCTCGACGCACGCGGTACGATGCGCATGCTGGGGCAGCTGGAACGGCTGCGCGCAGGCGGGACAGTCATCGTGATGGTGACGCACGATGAGGAGATCGTCAAACGCTGCGCCACGCGCGTTTGGCAGGTTGAAGCCGGCTGTGTGAAGGAACAGTCTGCGACTTTCGCAGCACACGCCAAGGAAGGAGCGCCGATGGTATGCAAATAACGTTCACGTACCGTGAAACTTGGCTGCATCGGGTCAATCCGGGAGTGAAGCTTGTCCTGTCGCTGCTTCTGTTTGTTCTTGTTGTATTCACGCATAATCTGAATACAATGATGTATTTAACAGCGGGCGCGCTGGTGCCGCTGTTCGTATATTCAGGCCAGCCGCTGCGGCGTCTGCTGCTGTATGCTTCGCCGTTCCTGCTCATCTTTCTCTCCTCTGCGGCGGGAATGATGATGTTCGGCAATGGAGAGACGGAGTGGTTTCGCCTCGGGTTCATCCGAATCACGGAAGAAAGCTTCTACCGCGGTCTGCATCTGGGCTTCCGGGGCCTGCAGGTCGCGGCAGTCGGCTTGCTATTCAGCTTGACGACGCGGCCGGTTGCCCTGTTTTATACGCTGATGCAGCAATGGAAGGTGGCGCCGAAGTACGCCTACAGCTTCCTTGCCGCTCTGCGTATGCTGCCGCTTATGCTGGAGGAATTCCAAACGCTGCGGTATGCGCTTAAGGTGCGGGGCAGGAAGCGGAGACGCAACTGGCTGACAGGTTGGTATACGACAATGCGCATGTATGCTATTCCGCTCCTTGCGCAGAGCATCCGCCGCGCTCACCGAACAGCCGTGGCCATGGAAGCGAAACGTTTTTCTAGTCACACCAAACGAACCTATTACTATCAATCCAGCTACTCCAAATTAGATATTTATTATCTGGTTTACTGGTTTCTACTTGTTGTATTCGCGCATTGGGTGGGGACGGCATGGCCGATTTGGGATGCTCTTGACGTCCGGTAGACGGAAGTGGACTAAGCTATTGCCCCCATTTGAGCGACAATGTAACCTCGCAGCAAGGTATGTCATTCGTTTGGGGATCAATAGTAAACTTAATGGAGCTTGGTGAGTAACTGGTCACAACAACCGATTTGCAGCCGAAGGAGTGGACAATACGATCCACTTCTTTTTGATTTCCCTGCTGGGCATGCGTCATTAACTCGCGAGCGATGGCCGGTTCAGCCAGCTTTTGAATGACGAGTGAAGCGTCCTTAAGCAGATGCTGAGAAGACGCAACCGAGTTGGAAAGCATTTTAGAATCGACGTTTGGATAATCACGGGGGATGTTCGTATTCGAATATAAATTGGGGTAATGCTGCTCCCAACCTGCCCAAACTTCCGACTGATCAAGATCAAGATGCTCATAGTGGCCATAAGGTCGCTGATAAGGGGAAGCAGGAGAAACAGTCGTGGAATGAGGATATAAAAGCTGTTGATGAAAGTAATAAACAGGGTAGTTGTACATGGGACGGGCCCCTTTACTTGAGAATTGAGCTTGCGTGCGCTTTAGCAATATATGTGGAATAGGCACGTTGGTGCATCAGCGGCATTGGACGCAAAAAGGGCCACCCTCAAGTAGATTAACTACTTAGGGCAGCCCTTTCGTCTGTTGATATAATTATTTGCGCGTCAAAGTAACGAAGCTTGTTGCTTTTTGGCCGGATGGAGTTACAGCCGTTACTTCAAAAGATGCTACATTACCTTCAACTTGAATTTTACCGTCAGCATCTACCTTTACAGTACCTACAGGGTCAGTTCCATTACCTTGTACATCGTTGGTAATAAAAAGTGTGCCCAGCGCAAAGTTATAATCCGCAATCTCCGTATTTTCATATGTGATGCCATAATTGTCTGTCAGGGAAAGATCCATATCGATAAATGGATTAATCACAGCTTTGGCAACGCCGTTATCATCCTTCATTTCTTTACTAATGGAAGTTTCGCCTGCTTTAATTTCTGTTGCATTAACAGCGTCGCTAGTAACAGTCACCGTTACGTGCAGTTGTTTGGGATCGTCGTTACCAATTTGAACAGTTACACTGATATCTGCTGTTCCTGCCTTGTTTCCGATTACGTATGCGTGATGGTCATCTGAAACGGCAACTTTCGCAACGCTAGTGTTAGAAGAGAACACAGATTTTACAATACCTGGCATAGCTATAATGTCACCGCTAGCGTCTTTAACTTGAATTTTAATTTCTTTAGCAAATTTGCTTAGTGTTGGATCTTCAGCAGTTGCCTGATTGATCGAACCTGTTGCCGTACTTGTTAATCCGCTATCGATTACGGAAGCCAACGTGTAATTGCCAACAATTGAAATATTGCCAGTGTCAGTTGCAGCTACGCTGAAGCTTCCAGATGCCGTTTTAATCGTAGAAGCGTCTAGTCCGCCAAGTGTTACGGTGTAATCTCCTGCTGGAAGCGCAGCGTCAACAACAATGGTAGCTGTAAGGCCATCTGCCGACCATGTCGTTTTTGCTGGAACTGTAGTAGTGGCATTTTTTAGTGTGAATGTTGCTTTGGTTGTGTCCACTTTTTTATTCAGAGAAACTGTGACTTGTTTATTGTCGGATGAAGCTTGAACTTTTGTAATCGAAATGAGTGTTTGGTTGTCAAAAGCTTGCTGCGCCGCGTAAGAGCTTTGAACGAGGTCAGCGCGGTTAGCTGCTTGATCTCCGGATTTTCCAGAAGGATGAATACCTAGCTCTGTTGCCTGTTTCACGGCATCCGTATACCAAGGTGTACCTGTTACGGACACTTTTTTACCTAATCCTTTAAGAAGCAAGGTGTCGAGCTGACCTGCAGTTACGGAGTCACCAGGGACGAAAGTTGTATCGGTAACACCGTCAATAAGGCCGGCTTTTTTCGCAGCTTCGATGTAAGGAATTGCCCAACCGTTAGCGGAATCATCTGCATGAACGTCAGTAAAGCTGGACACCTTAACTGAAGTATCTACTTTAATGTCATAAATGAGCGTTGCTACTTTTGCAAATTGTGCACGAGTCATATTTTGCGTGATGCCGAACGTGTTGTCGGATACGCCTTCGAATATATCGGACGCCAGCATAGCATCGATTTTGGCTTTTAATGAAGCGTCGATCGTAGCCAAGTCGGTGAAATCAGCACTAGTTTTGCCAGCAGCAGAAGCAGGGTGAGTTAGCGCAGCGGAAGTGAACAAAGAGAAAGCCATAGCAGCTGTTGCGATCATTGTTAGTTTTTTCATGTAGTACCTCCTAGGATTTAAATTCAATATGAAGTTATGAATCTAGCAAGCAATCGTGCGTCGTTCTGTTGCTATAACTATAGCTTGCCTGATAGCCCATGTCATTGTCAAATTCTTGGCAGTTGAGGTGGTAGAGTGCTAATAGGGATATTAAAGAGGGCTCGGCGAACATCATTCGTTAGGAGTCCTTTCTTTGTTGCTTCTTGCCTTAAATTTTTGAACAACCAGTATGTTTGCTGTTGCAGAATCTTTCATGTCACAATAGACTTAGAATAAGAATAAAATGAAGTGTAATTCACAGAGTGGAGTGGGAGAAACATGGACATAAAAGAAGCAATCCGCAATCGCCGGAGTATCGGGAAAGTCAAACAGGACCCTGTTGACAAAGCGCTGATTGAAGAGATATTGGAAGCAGGCACTTGGGCACCAAACCATGGCCATACCGAACCGTGGAGGTTTTGGGTGATGACAGGTGAAGGTCGCGGACTGCTAGGGAAGGGCTATGCGGAGGTAGCGGCGTCTGAAGCCGATCCGGCATTGACTGAGGAAGAGTTGGCTGTGCTGAAAGGCGCTCAGGCGAAAAAAGCATTTCGCGCCCCAGTGGTCATTGCCGTGGCGATAACACCTTCGACACAAGCCGTTGTGCCGGAGATTGAAGAATACGCAGCTGCACATGCCGCTGTCCAAAATATGCTCCTGACCGCGCACGCGCTTGGTCTGGGAGCGATCTGGCGGACGGGAGCGCCGACCTATCATCCGAAGATGCGCGAAGCTTTCAGCCTCGGCGCGAAAGAGGAGCTTGTCGGCTTCGTCTATCTCGGCTACCCGGACATGGCTCCGCCGAAAGCAGCGCGTACCCCATTCGCGGGAAAAACGCTTTGGGTCAGCGAGTAGCGTTCGCTGAAAATAACTGCAAAAAGTGCAGCAAATTCCACGTGTTTGTGCGACTTGAGAGGGAATCATGTCATTCATACATCAAATTTTCGGGTTAAAGCCCTGCACGGGGCGATTTGACGGAATTAGATGTAGGTTTTACATGATTTGGCCTTGAGTCGCTGGCACGGGCTGAATTTGCTGCACTTTTTGCATGTAGAAACCCCTCCATTCCCACAATTATCTTGGGAATGGAGGGGTTAGGTCTTTTAGTTCTTTAGCGCAACCGCGACCTTCGCGGCGGTTGCGGCATTGTGGTACACCAGCGCGATATTCGTCTCCAGGCTGCGGCCTTCGGTCAGCTGCTTGATGCGCGCTAGCAGGAAAGGCGTGACCTTCTTGCCGGTCACGTTCTGATCTTTGGCTTCAGCAAGCGCCTGCTGGATGAAGCTTTCGATCTCGACATGGTCCATGGCGGATTCCGCAGGGACCGGATTGGCGATGATGGCGCCGCCGACAAGGCCCAGCTCCCACTTCGTGCGGAGCATGGCCGCGATGCCTGCTGCCTCATCGAGGCGGAAGTCTACGCCGTAGCCGCTTTCGCGAGCGTAGAAGGACGGGAACTCGCTCGTCTTGTAACCAACCACGGGAACGCCGTGGGTTTCCAAATATTCGAGCGTAAGGCCAATATCGAGAATGGACTTCACGCCTGCGCAGACAACGGCAACGTTCGTCTGCGCCAGTTCAGTCAAGTCGGCGGAGACGTCCATCGTCACTTCGCCTTCTCGGTGAACGCCGCCAATGCCGCCGGTAGCGAACACTTCAATGCCCGCCAGCGCAGCGCCGATCATTGTGGCTGCGACGGTTGTCGCGCCGATTTGGCCCGACGAGAGGATGTAGGGGAAGTCGCGGCGGCTGACTTTTTCCACATGAGGATTCGTTGCGAAAGCTTCGAGCTCCTGCTCGTTCAAGCCGATCTTGATCTTACCGTCCATAATCCCAATTGTAGCCGGAACGGCACCGTGATCGCGGATGATTTGTTCGACCTTTTTGGCCATTTCTATGTTTTGCGGGTAAGGCATACCGTGAGAAATGATCGTGGTTTCTAAAGCCACGACTGGTTTATTGTTCGCCAAAGCCTCTTTAACTTCATCAGTAAACGTTAGGTAAGTTGTATTCATAAGGGGGATTCGTCTCCTTTGGTCAGGTGAAGTAAGGTTTGTTGCAATCGTTCTTCCGTCAGCTCGCTTGCGACAGATTGATCGGTTTGCAGCGTTATATGGGAAGCAGCGAGTCCGTAAAGGCAGGATTCCATATAGGTGGCTTGCCGCATGACCCCGTAAGCAATACCGGCGACAAAAGCATCGCCTGCGCCCGTGACCTCCACGACTTTGGTCGGAAGGGGCGGGACAAGCCGCTCGCCTTCCTCGCCGGCATACATCACGCCTTGACTGCCGAGCGTTAGGAAGACGTGACGGACGCCGCGTGCGCGGATTGCTCCTGCAATCATGCTGTAATCGCTGCTGTTGCTGCTGTTGTTGCCGGCCGCGATACCTGCCAGCTGACAAGCTTCCTCCAAATTGGGGAAAATCGCCGTTACCCCATGCAGCTCTTGCGGAAGCCTTTTGGCTTTTTCCGAAGATACGGGATCGATAAATAACGGGAGGTTTTCTTCCCTGCACCGATCAATCAGTTCGCCAAGAGTCTCAGCAGGTAAATTCGTATCTGCAATAATAAGCTTGGCAGAAGCCACATGCGGCCATTTGTCCCGGAGCAGGGCAGGTGTACATTTATCGTAGATGTCCATATTTGCAAAAGCGAGAAACATCTCGCCTGTCGCGTCGAGCAGTGCCGTGTACGTCCCGGTGTTTTCACCCTGGAGTACAATAGCTTGACTGACGTCAACGCCACGTTTCCGCGTTTCTTCTAACACCCATTGGCCGGCTTTGTCATCGCCAACAACCGTGACCAGCGCCGCCTCGCAAGCTAGTCCCGCCAGCGTCTGGGCGATATTGCGCGCAACGCCGCCGCAGGACTCTGTCACGGTGACTGGATTCGAAGAGGCCAGGCGAATGGCTTGCTTGCTAGTCGCTTTGCTATCTAGGTTCGCCCCGCCGATACACATGACCGTACTCTCATCCGATGTCACATAAGCTCGCCCGCGGATCGTCCCTTTCTTGGTTAGGGCAGCGATGTAGCCGGCGACAGCCGACCTTGAAATACCGATGATGCTGGCCATTTCATGCTGGGAGATGAATGGATTTTGACGAATGAGCGCTAGAATTTGCTGTTCACGATCCATGAAATGGCTCCTTTCGATCGTTGACTATCTTTAGTTTATAATAGCAGCGGACAAATGTCCAACAGTAAAACAATTGTTTGCGATGCGTTCGCAAAATGAAAAGGAGCCTGCTTCCCGAAACCGGAAACAGTGCTCCTTTAATCGCTTATTCTGAATGCGAAGACTCCGAACGGCTTCGGATGCCCAGCAGCCCTAGCAGTCCCAACAGGCCGACATAACTCCATCCGCCCCAGCCTTTTTTAGCGTCTTCCTGCGTTTGAACCATTAAAGCTTTCATCGAGGTTGGCGGTGTAAGTCCATATGCCGCGGCATGTTGATTCATATCCGTAGTCATATGCAGCCTTGCATCTGCGCCAGGCATACCGAATGGATTTGTCTGATAAAAAGTGGGTGAACCTTGCTTGGCCGCCTCCCAGCTTTCAGGGCTAGAGATCACTTGCTGATTATGAGGATGCTTACGGTATTGATGCGCTCCAAGCAGGACGGTAATGCATAGAAAAGAAATTAAAGCTAGTTTCATAAATCGGGGAAACATGTTCCATACCTCCAAGCACTTCTTGAATAGTGGTCTGTAAATGCAGGTATGGTTATATTCCCCTATGAACGAAAACTTATGTATCAATAAATTAGGACAATTTTATTGATTAATGAATTTCTCAAAAACGAAACCGAAATCCTTCACTTTATACTGCTTATGCGTGCTTACGAGCCAGTCGAAGGCATTTTGGTTTACCTGCTTGAATTCCTCGGAAAGCTTCTGTCCCTCGGTTTTCGTCGTACGGTTTAGTGTGGAGGAAGCGAGCTCGATGCTTTGCTTCGCATAGTCAAGGAAATGCTCATTTTCCTGCGTGATGTCCGAAATCTTAATCAGAGCTTTATACAGGTCTTTCAGTTCTTCAACATGCTTTTTGTGCACATCAATCGAGAAAATGACGGAACCCAGCACGAATTTAATCTCCACATCGAGATCCACCGTGCCTGCTGTTTCCAGGGAAACTTGGGAAATAGCATATTTGCTGTAAGGGTAGCGGTGCAGCACACGTTTCTTGCTAACGGCGCTTGTGCCGTCGAGATGAATTAAGGCTTGGTTCGTGAAACAGTATTCATCTGTTTTGGATTTAATCAAAAAGAAAATCTTCTCGTTATCCTCATGCAGAACGTAATCATCGCTATCTACCTTATCGTAATTTTCAGGCTTAATCACTGAACCTACATCACTTAACCCCAGAATGTCAGCTGCTACTCTACCGAACATAATATCAATCCTCTCCTGAGCAAATAATTACTTAATAAGTATAGTATAAATTATGGAATTCAGGCGAGTGTTATAACTTAAAAAAGGGCTACCTTTGAGTAGAAGCATCTACTTGAGGAGCCCTTTGTTTTATTTACTTGGTAACTGTCACTTGAACCGTTGTTCTCATGTTAGAATATGTCACCGTAATTCTCGCAGTTCCTTTGCCGGTTGCTTTGATGATGCCGTCTTTCACATCCGCGATCATGATATTCGACGATGTCCACAAAGCTGGCTTCGTGACATCCTCTTCGGATCCGTCCGTGTATGTGGCTAGAGCTTCAATTTTGGCTGTGCTGCCTTCTTGGAGCTCGACTTTGACAACATCGGTTTTCAAATATTTCAACGAGTCGATTTCCACTGGAATGGCGACCATTTTGCCGCCGAAGGATCCTGTGATCGTCGTTTTACCTGAAGCTGTAGGTGTGAAAAGTCCATTTGTAACGGTACCCAGCTTATAGGAACTTACTTTCCATGTCGCCGATTCCGTGACATCTTTGGTTGTGCCGTTCGACAGCGTCGCGGTCAACTTGATTTGGACTTGATCGCCTCGTTTTGTCACGATGAAAGTCTTATCTGCAACGAGACCTGCAACTACACCGATTTCAACTGGGATGGAAATGTTTTTGCCGCCATAAGTTGCTGTGATGGTTGCTTTCCCTCGTGATACCGGGGTTACAACCCCTTTGGAAACTAACACAATCGCGCTGTTGCTTGTTTTCCACTCTGCCTCATTGGTAACAGTATGCGGTGCGCCCGAAGAGTCCGTAGCCGTCAGAACGATAGTACGTGTTTCATTCATGTCAAAGACTAGATTAGCTACATTCGCAGTAAGATCACTTGCCATATCGACTTGAACGGGAACAGTCACTGTTTTGTTGTCTAGCTGAGCTGTCAATGTAGCTTCTCCAGAAGCGATAGCCTTCACTACTCCGCCGTCAACCGTCGCGGATTTCACATTGCTGCTGGTCCAGATTACGTCGGAGGAAACATCTTTCTTCGTTTCATCTGTATAAAGAGCTTCGGCTGTCAAAGTAACCGAGTCGCCTTTTTTCAAAATCAGTTTTTCTTGGCTGACCTTAAGGCTCTTCAGAACGCCTACAGATACTTGAATGACTGCTGTGCGGGTTCCATATTTCGCCGTCAAAGTCGCTGCGCCGGTTGCAAGACCGAAGATTTCACCATTACGTGCTTCGGCAACATCCTTGGAGCTGCTTGTCCACTCGGCTTTATTCGTGACATCGACTTCGCGACCGTCTTTGAAAGAGGCCATCAATGCGATTTTATCGGAACCGCCGATTTGTAAATTAACGGTTTTTTTGGTTGGTTTGATGACCGTAGGGATATCGACTTCCACTTTGGTGGTCGTTGTTTTGCCACCGTATTTCGCCGTTATTGTCGCAACACCGGCTTTGTAAGTCGTGATTTTTCCTTTGGTGACGAAAGCAACATTCTCATCATCCACGCTCCATTCAGCACTTTGTGTAACTTCTGCGCTTGTGCCGTCGGCATACGTAGCATGAAGGACTAGGAGCTGTTCTTGTCCTGTTTGCAAGGAAACAAGATCCGTATCTACAACCAATCGGCGCGGAACTTCAACGTCTACATTGGCCTCAACGGCTTTATCCCCGTATTTCGCATAAATTTTCGCTTCGCCGATCGCGATCGCAGAGAGCTTACCTTTTGAAACTTGGACGATATCCTCGTCACTGGACGCCCACTCGGCGCGATCCGTGATATCTTCCGTTTTGCCATCGGCATATGTAGCGGTTAACTTCAATTCACCTGTAGTATTTTTTTTCAGAAGCATATTCTGCTTATCTAATTCAAGTTTAAGGGTGCTATCTACGTCAACGGTGATTTTCGTAGATTTAGTGCCGTAAGTTGCCGTTAAGTTGGCCGTTCCCACACTATAGCCCGTAACCTTGCCTTTGATAGCGTCAGCGACAGTGGCTTTATCTGTTGTCCAAACAACTTTCTCTGAGACATCAGCAATGTCGCCGTTCGGATAAGTAGCCATAATTTTAATAGTAGCTGTTCCGTTCAGCAGCAAGGATACGCTTGCGCTCTCAGCGTCAATGCGTCGAACAACCTCAACATCGACAGGCAGGGTGAGTGATTGATTCATATATTTGACGGTTACCGTTGCGCTTCCGGGATTTTGCCCCTTAACCAAACCGTTGGTAACCGTAACGATGGAGCTTGTATCGACCGTATAGTCTGCTTTATTCGTCACATTCTCGGATGTGCCGTCATCGTAATAGGCGGTAATTAATAGCTGTTCTGTGGCATTAAGACGCAGCTCGAGAGAGCGTTTGTCTGTCGTTAACGATTTTACTTTTTTGCTTACCGTGACATTGACGATTTCGGTTTTACCCATGTAAGTAGCGGTAATAACGGCTTTTCCTTCTTTTTTGGCGGTCACTACACCTGCATAGACGGAAGCAACATCTGTTGTGCCGGAATTCCAATCCGTTTTGACCGTTGCATTCTCGGTAGATCCACTTACGAAAATAGCGGTTGCTGTTAGATTCGCAGTATCCCCAACTTGCAAAGCAAGCTCATTCTTGTTCAGGACGAGTTTGGAAATCTCATCAGCGGCAAAGGCGTTTCCTGCGACTAAAGATTGACTGGCTAAAATGAAGATGAATACCAAGGATAACCACTTGCTGTGTCTGAACCTCACGTTAATAATCCCTCCGATATCGTTCCGTAATAAGTTATGAATAAAAAACTGGGAACCTATTTAGTATCGGATATTAAGGGGACGAAATGAATAGCTGTCACAATATCTACCGAATTTTAACCTTGGGATGATAAATATAGCTTCTTTTTTCATAAACCAACAAAAAACAATTAATTAAAATAAAATAAATAAAATTTAGTCGTGTTTATTGTTTACTTTTTGAATGACCTGTATATTAAAAGCAGATTACTCATGGGGAGATGAGAAAGTGAAGAAGATCAGGTTTATGAACATCGTTGGAAATTTAAAAATTAGCATGAAAATATTGGCGTTGAATGTGTTGGCTGTCGTATTCCTCATCGTCCTGACGGTGACGAGCTTCTTTTTTCTCAGTGATATCAACAAAAAAGCGGAAAAAATGTACGAAAGCGATTATTTGCCAACAACTTGGATTAATGAAGTGGAGAGCAACGTTCATACCATGAATGATAGGCTCCTGGAACATATCTTAACGCCGGACAGCCACTACAAGGACGTCTTGGATAATGAGATTAACAAAACTCGCGTTAAAACAAATCAGTTATTGAAAGATTATGAAGTTTCCCTGGAGGGGGAACCCGTAGGGACATTATGGATGTCTAAGTTAAAGGCGGCATTAGTTGCCTATGAGGAAGATCAGCAAAAAGTGGAGGCTCTGTCGGCATCAGGGAAGACACAAGAGGCTTATCAGTACTATAAAACACGTATCAAAAGCAAGATGGAAGACATCCACGGTTATGTGGAGAGCTTGCTGAATGACCGGCTGGAAACCTCGGAGACATTAAACAAAGAGCGTAATCAGCAATATCAGCGTCTGATCTGGATATTGATTGTGTCCTCGATTTGCGCGATCGGCATCTTTTATGTGATAGGCAGATGGCTGTCTAGGCTCATTGTCAGACCGCTGCATGCTATGCAGAAGCTCATGGCCGAAGCGGAAGCAGGTAATCTTTCTATGTCTTTAGATCGTGTTGTTTCGAATGATGAAGTTGGCAATTTACAACGCTCGTTCCAATCCATGCTAGTCAGCTTGCGGGCATTCATCGGGAATGTTCAGCAAGGGGCGCATGTCCTCACACAGCAGGCTGAGCAGTTCGCCAGCAATGCCGAGCAAAGCAAGCTGGCTGCGGAAACGATTGCTGTTTCAACAGACTCCTTGTCGCAAGGCATCCAAGAGCAAGTAGCGATTGTTACAGAGACGTTATTTACCATTCAGGTTGTGAAATCGGAGATGGCTGCTATTAGCGGAGACAGCCGTGATATGGCGCAGCTGGCAGAATCGGCAGCAGATGTATCATTAGCCGGAATGGAAGCTGTTGAGAGAATGAGGGAACGGATTGGGCTCGTTTCCGATAAAGTTTCGGCGGCAGGGACCATTGCGAACGAACTGCGCTACAGCTGTGGCCAAATAAGCTCCATCATTCGCGTTATCACGGAGATTGCGAAGCAAACTAACTTGTTGGCCCTGAATGCTGCTATTGAAGCTGCCAGAGCGGGGGATGCAGGCAAAGGATTCAGCATTGTAGCGGGAGAGGTACAGAAACTGTCCGGACAAACGAATGAGGCGGCGAAACAAATTGCAAGTCTTCTGCATGAGATTGAGGGCAAAGCAGGGGATGTGGACATGGCAATGAGTCAAGGTATGAAGCTGACGGAAGACGGTGTGATCGCTTCGCAGCAAGTGAATGATTCGCTATTGTCGATGAAAGAAGCATTTGGCGGGGTCTTAATGAAAGTGGAAGATGTAAGCACAGCGATCGTTCAAGTAACATCCCGCAGCGACGAAGTCGTCACGCATATGGAGCGCGTTACGGAGTCAGCGAATATAGGAGCGGCTGCGAGCCAGGATTCAGCAGCTGCCAACCAAGAGCAGCTCGCTATGATGGAGGAGTTCTCCACCTCCTCTAGGATGTTGTCCAACATGGCAGGGCAGCTGCAAGAAGCGGTTGACCGCTTCCGTGTGTAAATAAGTTTAAGGATAGAGTCGTCAGCAGCCTTCTGACACTCTATCCTTTTTTTATGTTCGTTAACCACGTTTGACGACTTTGAAATTTTCCTCCAGCAGCAGCCAGTTTTGAGGGAATCTAAGCCCTAGCTTCCAGTAACTGATGCCACGCAAGCCAAGCTCTTTCAGCAAACGGAACTTTGCCTGAATGGAGCGGGCATCCTCAAACCAGACCGTATGCTCTTTGCCAGCATCATCCCAATAATTGAAGTGAGGAGCCTGCGCTGTATAATCGTATAAAATTTGCGCGTTGTATTTGCGAGCCAAATCAATCGCGGCTTGCGGGGAGACAGCTTTGGCGAACGGGCCGCCTTTTACGAAGGGCAGGGTCCAGTCATAGCCGTACAGGTTTTGACCCATCATCACCTTAGACGCTGGCATTTCACTGATGGCATACTCGAGTACTTTGCGCACGGGACCAATGGGGGAGACCGCCATAGGGGGACCGCCGCTGTAGCCCCACTCGTACGTCATAATCACGACGAAATCTGCGATTTGGCCATGCGCCCTGTAGTCGTGAGCGGAGTACCACTCTCCAGCTTGGGCTGCGCTTGTTTTGGGCGCGAGGGCTGTGGACATCAGGTAGCCTTCTTGATGAATTTGACCAGCCGCTTTCCGCAGGAAGCGGTTGTAGGCATCACGATCATCCGGATATAGATGCTCAATATCAAAATGAATATCCTTGAAGCCGAGCTCCTTAGCCGTGGATAGGATGGTTTGGAGCAAGCGGTTCTGAACGGTCTCGTCCGTGAGAATAATATGCCCGAGCTCTGCGCTGAACTGATCATTCTCCAGGTTGGTCACAACCATCATCAAGGTAGCCCTATTCTGCGAAGCGATTCCCCCAAGATCGTCGAGAGGTGGAGGCTGCAAGGTGCCATCTCGCTTAATGCGGAAGGAGAAGGGGGCTAAGTAGGTAAGATGTGGAGCTGCTTCCTTAGCGGCTTGAATCAGGGCAGGTGACACTTCGTTCCCCCGTGATTCCAAGTAGGCATTTACTTCGGCCTGCGTGCGGGGAGTTGGCGGGATATATAGTCGGAAGCCAACAGGCAATGGCCGATACAGAGTGAGTCCATTGATAGATGCGAGCTCGTGGAGGTCAAGACCGAGCTTATGGGCAATCGAATAGAGGCTTTCGTTGGGCTGCACCCAATAGTACGAGCCTACGATTGGAATGACCAATGCCTGTCCGATGACCAGTGATTGGCTGGGCGTCATCTCATTGGCTGTTGCAATCGTATCCACGGACACACCGTATGTTTGCGAAATGCGATATAACGTCTGTCCTCTTTGGACAACGTGGATTTGCATGGGGATTCCTCGCTTTCTTTTGTAAGCAAGGAACCATATCCGAGCCTACTTTTTTCTTTATCATATTCCGAGTGAGGCAGGTGGGTGTATGTCTATAAGCAAACAATTGTCGAAAACGGATGCATATCTTGCTCACTAGCGAAGATAATAGAATAACTGGAAACTTATTCTTCATAAGGATGCTGCACATGCCACAGAAACCACGCCGTCAAATTGCGTTCGTCAGTTTATTAGGCATTACCCAGCTGCACTTGCGGAATCCCTATATCATTGCTTGGTGGTCTGCTGCTTTTCCAGGCTTTGGACATTTACTGCTATCCAAGTATTTTCGCGGATTTATGCTGATTGGTTGGGAGATGCTGATTAACAGCCAGATGCACCTGAATGAAGCTATTGTGTATACCTTTACAGGACAATTCGAGAGGGCCAATGAGGTGTTAAACATTCGGTGGATGTCCCTTTATGCTCCTGTTTATTTATTTTCTATCTATGATACTTATCGCACGGCTGTGGATATGAACCATCAATATTTGCTTGCCAGGCGGGAAAACGCACCGATTGAACCCTTCAAAATGTCTGGAATGGAAATAAACTATCTGGACAAACGCTCCCCTTGGTTAGCGATTGTCTGGTCCCTGCTGATGCCGGGAATGGGGCAGCTCTATACCCATCGTATTATTAATGCTTTCTTTGTTCTCGGGAACTGGATCCTTGTATCTTATTGGTCTCATTTGCTTGAAGGAATTCATTATCTCCTATATTGGGATCTATCTAGAGCGGGCAGCGTTCTTCATATGCATTGGATTCTCTTTCTGCCTTCCATTTATGGGTTCGCCGTTTACGATGCGTACATTAATACGGTTGAGTACAACAAGCTATTTGATCATGAACAGGCCGTCATGTTAAAAAATGGCTATCAGCCTGGGCAATTTTCATTTCCTAAATCACCGCTTCGAAAATGAGGAGGATACCATGCATGTCATAGCGTCATTTGAACATTCAATTTATTTGGAGTTGGCGATAACGGCTGTTGAAGAAGCGGGTATTCTCAAGGAAAATATTTATGCGGTTCCGCTTCAGGAAAGACCAAGCAAGAAAAGGATGTTCGACAGCATCCATGGATCTGACGGCGTTAGTTTATTTGATGCAGGCGCGGCATTGGCTACAGCCTTCACGGTCATAGGCTCCACTTATGGGTTTGTGTTAAAAGGAGGAGCGATTCTTTGGGGGCTTATTGGCGCGGCTGTGGGGTTCATGTTAGGGCTCCTTATTGATATTTTGCATAAAAAGAAGAAAGGTGTGAAGAATCCAGCACCGGGCAAGAAGACCGAAGTGGTCGTCCTCGTCAACTGTACCAAGGAGGAGGCTAAGTATATCCAGACGATGTTTTGGGAGCATATGGCGCTAGGTGTGGCTGTCTGCGATTGATGGGTACTATTGGTAAATAGTACTATTTGGAATGTTTCCATTCTCCTATAATAAGTATCAAGAGCAAGATACTAATTGGTTGCAGCGGCAACAACAGGAGGATTTCAGAGATGACATTCAACACGCGGAAACGGAATACAACAGCATTTACTTTTATGGCCTGGGCATCTTTTATCGGCGCTTTTTTGGCCATGTTTATCGGTATATATACGTTAGAGGAATCACTTAGTGTAAAAGGTTATTTTGCGGTATGCGCCTTATTCCTGACGATGTCGGCGTTTGTGTTGCAAAAGGTCATCCGCGATAATTTAGAAGACAGCTACGATTCCAGGAAACGCAACACATCGGCTTTCACCTTCTTGGCCTGGAGCTCCTTCGCACTTGCGCTGTTGGGCATGTTCATCGGCATCATTAATCTCGAGCAACTGCTTTCTGTAAAAGGGTATTACGCAGTTAAGGCCTTATTCCTTACCATGTCTTCCTTCGTGCTCCAAAAAACAGTGCGTGACAACAACAACGATGCGCCGCTGCAACCTGCAGAAAAGATGATCGAAGAGCTGTAAGTTGAAGCTCTTCTTTATTTATCTCGGGGATAATTGGAAGCAATTCGGGCATATTGGGAATTAGGAGATTTCATGCAGAAAGGCTGAGAACCATGACAGTAGAACGGGTTATTTTGATCATCGTTTGGATCGTTTGTCTCATTATCATACCGATCAAAATACCGAAACATCGAACTCGGGAGGCCGTTCTGTTATTCCTATTTACGCAGATGATCACTTGGATCATGAGCTTGCTGTTAGTCGAATGGCAGGCCATTGAGAATCCAGTTCGCGAATTTCCGATTGCCTCGGGGAGCAACTTCACCAATAATTATCTCTTTTTCCCGCTGGTTTCAACACTGTTTTCACTATATTATCCAAGTCGGAAGTCGAGTGCAAACAGGTTTTTTTATCATCTTCGTGTCGTCTTGTTCTTGGCGATCTATTTAATGTTAATTTCCAGCTATACAGAAATTCTGAAATATGTGCATTTCAATATTGTCCTTCATGTGGTTCTCTTATGGCTGGTCTTGAATGCGGTAAGAAGGTATGCGGAATGGTTTTTTCAAAGGAAGATACAGAAGGAAAGGTAGAACGACGGGTATGAATGTTAAGGTAGACTATCTCATTATCTTAGCTGTGTGGGCGATTTCTGCCATTGGAATGCTCCTTGTGCCCAAACGCTACCGTCGTAAAGCGCATGTTGCTTTTCTATTTCAGCAGTTTTTAAACTGGATTCTAGGTCTTATCGTTGTGGAACACAAGTGGCTGGAATATCCGGTAAGAGAGCTTCAGCGCAATTATTCGAGTCTAACGTTTGAATTTATCGGGTACCCGATCATTGCCGTTTATTTGAATATTTATTATCCGAAGGTGAAGAAGGGATGGGCTCGCTTTTTCTTCGTGCTGGCCTTTCCGACAGCGATTACGGTGATTGAAGTTATCCTTGAAACGCAAACCCAGGTGATCAAATATCATGCTTGGAGCTGGTATTGGACTTTTATTAGCATATGGGTGACTTTGCTGCTTTCGCTTGTGTTTAATCGTTGGTTTTTTGGGCGCGTTGATGGGGCGGGACAACCGGATGTCCCGCGTTGAAGTGTGCTCGACGCTCGAAAAGTCTGCGTTAACGCTGGAAAACAAGCTTAATTACTGCGTGGAAGTCCCGCATCAAGGCAAACAATTCTCCTCGCTAACGGCGGAGTCTCGCCTGTAGTAATGGCTGGCTAGCCCGCCCGCCTATGTTGCACTTTCTACAACCATTTGGCTACTATTGCGAGGCTTGAGTAAGCTACATTGCACTTTCTGCAACCATTTGCCCTCAAAAGTCAAGTTTGAGCACAAATCCGGTGATTTCATTGCACTTTGTACAATGAAGGCTAGGGAATGCCGCGTAAACCCTAATTATGTTGTACAAAGTACAACATAGAGGAAATTGAGCACTAAATACAAGTTTAACTGTCACGGGAAGCCACCGCTCCCGCCGTGATTTCCCGCTGTAACGTTGTTTTTCAGCGCTAAAGTGCGCTCAACGCTCGAAAAGTCTGCGTTAACGCTGTAAAACAAGCTTAACTACTGTGTGGAAGTCCCGCATCAAGCCAAACAATTCTCCGCCAACGGCGGAGTCTCGCCTGTAGCAATGGCTGGCTAGCCCGCCTATGTTGCACTTCTACATCCATTTGGCTACTATTGCGAGGCTTGAGTAAGCTACATTGCACTTTGTGCAACCATTTGCCCTCAAAAGCCAAGTTTGAGCACAAATCCGGTGATTTCATTGCACTTTGTACAATGAAGGCTAGGGAATGCCGCGTAAACCCCTAATTATGTTGCACAAAGTACAACATAGAGGAAATTGAAGCACTAAAAAACAAGATTAACTGTCGCGGGAAGCCCGCTCCCGGACGGTGTAAAATTGTTCATGTACCAAGATTTGGAGCCTAGCCAGGCAGCAAAAAAGTAGGGTATTCTCGGGATTGCGACACCACCAAGAAAGGAACCCTACTCATGCCTACTATACAACAAACAATGCTTTCCGATCTATTTGAAAATCTTGTCACTGCTCCCGCTGTGATTTCCCGCTGTAACGTTATTTTTCAGCGCTAAAGTGCGCTTAACGCTCGAAATGTCTGTGTTAACGCTGTAAAACAAGCTTAACTACTGCGTGGAAGTCCCACATCAAGCCAAACAATTCTCCGCCAACAGCGGAGTCTCGCCTGTAGCAATGGCTAGCTAGCCCGCCTATGTTGCACTTTCTACAACCATTTGGCTACTATTGCGAGGCTTGAGTAAGCTACATTGCACTTTCTGCAACCATTTGCCCTCAAAAGTCAAGTTTGAGAACAAATCCGGTGATTTCATTGCACTTTGTACAATGAAGGCTAGGGAATGCCGCGTAAACCCTAATTATGTTGTACAAAGTACAACATAGAGGAAATTGAAGCACTAAAACCAAGATTAACTGTCACGGGGCCCGCATCCGCCATGCCTCCTCGCTGTAACGTTGTTTTTCAGCGCTAAAGTGCGCTTAACGCTCGAAAAGTCTGCGTTAACGCTGTAAAACAAGCTTAACTACTGCGTGGAAGTCCCGCATCAAGCCAAACAATTCTCCGCCAACGGCGGAGTCTCGCCTGTTACAAAGGCCCAGCCCGCCTATGTTGCACTTTCCGCCTTGCAGGAGCATAGAGCAGACAAAAAAACTGCCCCCCAGGTCATTTCTGACCCTAGGAGACAGTCTAATGCTTACCCGGCGCGAGCACCGCCCATCCAGGTAAAGGTAATTATGAGTTAATGAGGTACTGATTAACCGTAGCCTTAATTAATTCCAAACGGCCGGATTGGTTCACAATGTTGTGGCTGTTCTCCAGCGCGTATGCTTCCAGTGTTTTGAAGTTTGCTTTGCCGGAAACGATATCCGCGCCGATGCCGGATTTAAAGGAAGCGTAGCGCGTGTCAAGGATGTTATCGAACACGCGGTCCTCGATCATTTTGGCAGCGACTTGCAAGCCGCGCGCAAAGGAATCCATACCCGCGATGTGAGCATACACCACATCAATAGGCTCGAAGGACGTACGGCGAACCTTGGCGTCGAAGTTCACGCCGCCTCTGCCGATTCCGCCTTCGTTAAGAAGGATTTCGTACATCGCGAGCGTTGTCGCGTACAGGTCTGTCGGGAACTCGTCAGTATCCCAGCCGAGCAATAGATCGCCTTGGTTCGCATCGATGGAACCAAGAACGCCGTTAATGCGCGCAACGCGAAGCTCATGCTCGAAAGTGTGACCAGCCAGCGTAGCATGGTTAGCTTCCAGGTTTAATTTGAAATACGGAAGCAGATCGTATTTTTGCAAGAATGAAAGCGTTGTAGCCGCATCGAAATCGTACTGATGCTTGGAAGGCTCTTTCGGCTTAGGCTCGATCAGGAATTGGCCTGTGTAGCCGATTTCTTTGGCATAATCAACCGCCATGTGCAAGAAGCGGGCAAGGTTGTCGAGCTCCAGACCCAGATCCGTGTTCAGCAGTGTTTCATAACCTTCACGACCGCCCCAGAAAACATAGTTCTCAGAGCCGAGTTCTTTGGCATGATCCAAAGCTTTTTTCACTTGTGCAGCAGCATAAGCAAAAACATCAGCATTGTTAGTCGTAGCAGCACCATGCACGAAACGCGGGTTCGTGAACATGTTCGCTGTGTTCCACAGCAATTTTTTGCCTGTAGCTTGCATTTTGTCTTTGATTAGACCTACGATCTCGTCCAGGTATTGATTCGTTTCTTGCAGCGTGCTGCCTTCTGGTGCGATGTCGCGGTCATGGAAAGCGAAGTAGTCAACATCAAGAATGTTCAGCAGTTCGAAGCATGCGTCAACGCGCGCTTTAGCCAGCTCAAGGCCAGAATACTGATCCCAAGCGCGAACGGCTGTGCCGCTGCCGAACGGGTCAGAGCCATTAGCAGAGAAGGAGTGCCAGTAAGCGATTGCAAAACGCATATGTTCACGCATGGTTTTGCCAAGAATCACTTGGTCAGGGTTATAAAATTTAAATGCCAGCGGGTTCGCCGATGTGCGGCCTTCGTATTTAATTTGTTGGATGTTATCAAAGTAGCTCATGAATTCAGCCTCCAAAAATGAGTTTATAAATGCTTATGCAGTCATCATAGCATCATTCGCAAAGTTTGTAAATTCATTAAACAAACTTAGTTAGTGCGTGAGGATGTCATTCGTGTTAAAATCAGTTCAATTACAGCGGTGTGGGGGCTAGTTATGAAACAAACAGGCGATTTGAATTTAGTGAAAAAAATAAATAAATCCATCGTGCTGCACCATATTCGCACGGATTCGCCCATATCCCGCGCACGGATCGCGGAGATTACAGGGCTTACGAAGGCGACAGTATCCAGCCTAGTGAACGAGTTGATCGAAAGCAGCCTAGTCGATGAAATCGGCGCCGGCGAGTCTAGCGGCGGGCGTAAACCGATGATGCTGCTGTTTAATGGGACGGCAGGATATGCCATCGGCGTCGATCTGGGCGTCCATGATATACTGGCTGTTTTGACAGACTTAACGGGCAAGGTGATCATCGAAAAAAGAATACAGCATGACAACGCGTCCGTTGAGGCTGTCATTCAGCTTCTGAAGACAACGATCCGCGAGTTGATCGACAGTGCGCCGGAGAGCACTTATGGCATCATCGGCATCGGCATTGGCGTACCGGGCATATGCGATGATGACGGCAATTTGCTGTTCGCGCCTAACTTAAGTTGGGAGAATGTGCCTCTGCAAAAGGATATCGAGGAAGCGTTCAACATCCCAGTTGTTATTGATAATGAAGCGAATGCAGGAGCTGTAGGAGAGAAACAGTTCGGAGCGGGGAAAGACACAGCGAACCTGGTGTATATCTCTATCGGGATCGGAATCGGCGCCGGCATCATCATTAAGGGAGAGCTGTACCGGGGAGCGACCGGATTCTCCGGAGAGATCGGGCACATTTCGATCCAGCACGACGGGCCGAAGTGCCGCTGCGGCAGCTTAGGCTGCTGGGAGCTGTATGCCTCCGAACATGCGCTGCTTGAGCAAGCCCGCCTAGAGATCGGGGAGCCCGCCGCCCAGCTAGATATGCTGCTGAGCAAGGCCGAAGCTGGAGATCAGAAGGTCATCGCTCTGTTCGAGCGGCTTGGCTATTACCTCGGAGTTGGTGTCGTTAACATCATTAACAGTTATAATCCCGAGTTCATCATTCTCGGAGGCCGGTTGGCCGGAGCCGAGAAGTGGCTAATGAAGCCGATGCTCCAACTATTGGAGAAACGCTCCTTGCCGCTTCCGCGGAAGCTGCTGAACGTGCAGTTCTCCCAGCTTAGCGACCGTTCGACGGTTCTAGGTGCTGCGTCGTTTGCAGTAGCGAAGTTTTTTGCTTCAACGACGGTTTCTATAGATGGGAATTAGTCATTAACGTGGTTAATAATGAATGAGATATAAGAAATTGCATTTGACCCTCTATCCGATCTTTTGTAAAATAAGAAGGGTTTTGAAGCGTCTTATGACTCACAATAAAGGACGGAAATCAACGATGCTTTTGCGATCGCTCGTCGTTTGCTGCTATTTAATGGGTGCTTATTGGGCATCTTATCATTTTCCATCGCTCCGGATGGTCTTTTATCCAACGCTCGGTGCTTTCAGCTTCTTATTCATGCATCGTGTGGATCAAATTAAAGATGTCGGGCGAATTACGATGGGGGCGATTATTGCGGTTACCCTTGGAAGCGTGATGTACAGCATTAGTCACGGCACGCTCTCGTTTTTTCTTACGGCCATTATTACGATTTCACTTATTCAAGTTTTAAAATGGAACGCAGCTCCGATCTTGTCGGTGTCTTTCATTCCTTTTTTCGCACATACGACTTCGATTTGGGCTCTGCCCTCGGCCGTTTTCGTTTCACTGATTGGGCTAATCATGTTTGTGTGGCTCATTGGCAAAGTCGAGCAAGTGCCGGTCATCTCCAAATGGTCGGAATCCTTCTCGCAGTTCCTCAGCAAACTGACGCCAACGCCAACGGCTATAAAAAAAGAACTTTAAACAAAAAGCGACCAGCCTAAGAACGGCTGTCGCTTTTTCTCGTAGAGGAGACGGAAGGATGAAACTGCACAAAGGAGAGACGCTGTTTCGCCAAGGGGAATCAGGGAGCTTGTACCGGCTCAAGAGCGGACTGCTCAAAATTGTCCGTGTACACGAAGACGGCCATGCCACACTCGTCAATATTATTGTGCCAGAGGAGACGATTCCTCACCATTCTCTGATTAGCCCCAAGCCTTATTATGGGACGGCGGTCGCACTGGTAGCTAGTGAAATTGAAACCTTTCCTTCTGAGGAATGGTACCGTGAGCTGGATGACAATCCTGAACGCTTTCGCATCATTGCGCAGCAGCTGCAAGAGAAGCTAAGGATGATGCAGCAGCGCATTGATCAATTGACCGAAGTAACACCGACGGTGAAGTTGCAAAAGCTAGAGCAGTGGATGCACAGTTATCTAGGTACCACGGTTTTAACTGATGTGCTAACGCAAGAAGAGATCGGCCAATTAATCGGGCTGCGGAGGGAAACTGTGAACCGGCTCCTACGGGAGAAAGTTGTGAAATTATAAGCTTCCGGCAGGACCGAAGAACTCAAAGTGTCGATCCTCTTCAGGAATCCCCCACTCACGCAGGGCGCTGTTTACAGCTTTCATGAAAGGAACAGGACCGCAGAAATAGAAGCTTGCCTCGGACGCAGGCACAACGCTTTGAAGCCAGTCCAGACGAATATGACCTTCTTTATGAAAAGAGTTCTCTGCCCGATCCGAAGCTGTTGGCTTATCGTAGCACCAATAATAGCTCAGCGCTTGATGCTGTAAGGCCAGCTCCTCAATATGCCCCTTGAAGGCATGATGCTGACTATTCCGAGCAGCATGAATGAACGTCACTTGGCGCTCGGGATTCGTGGCGGCTAGTGTTTGCAGCATGCTAACCATCGGTGTCAATCCCACTCCGCCGCTGATGAGCACGACAGGACGGGTATCTTGCTGATCCAAGGTGAAATCTCCAGCTGGCGCTGAGAGCAGCACACTATCGCCTTCCTTTGTCTCTTTATGCAGGAAGATTGAAGCTTTCCCGGCAGGTCGGTCTGTCATCAAATCTTCGCGCTTCACTGAAATCCGGTAATAAGGCTTACCTGGAGCGTCCGAGAGGCTGTACTGGCGGATATGGGTGTACGCATCGCCAGGAATCTCAAGCTTGACGCTGATATATTGCCCCGGTTCAAATGTCGGGAGTGGAGTCCCGTCCTCAGGCATAAGATAGAAGGAAGTAATCACATCGCTTTCCTTCACCTTCCTAGCAATTCGAAAACGTTTAAAGTCCGACCAGCCGCCCATTTGAGTTTCTGTTTGGTGATACATATCTGCTTCCACTCCGATAAAAGCATCAGCGATGAGGCCATAGGCTTCGCCCCAAGCTTGAAGAATCTCTGGCGTAGCCGCATCTCCAAGCACCTCTTGAATGGCGGCAAGGAGATGCTGGCCGACAATCGGGTAATGCTCCGGCTTCACCCCAAGACTGCGGTGTTTATGAGAAATCTGTTTCACAACGGGCAAAATGGCTTCAAGCCGGTCAATATGCAGCGCAGCCGCGTAAACCGCATTGGCCAAAGCCGTTTGCTGTCTGCCTTGTTTTTGATTAGCATGGTTAAATATGTTGAGCAATTCGGGGTGTGAAGTGAATAACATTTCATAGAAACGTTTCGTAATGGACGTACCATGTATTTCTAATACAGGAACTGTGGATTTAATGATCTCGATGGACTGTTGACTTAGCATAGGGAATCGCCTCACTTCAGAGAGTTTTGGTGGTTATGAGGTAAGTATATGAAAAAGCAAATGGCTGAGCTGTGATTGTAATCACATGAAAAGACAACAATCTGTGTCTGTATTCATTTCAATCTTTTTCGCGTTATACTAGAAATGAACAAATTTCCATATCATTATAAGAGACAGGAGCGCATAGATGCCTGACTGGTCTTATCATTCGATATTTAAGCCACTTTTGTTTCGTTTGCCATCCAAGATCGCTAGGGACTTCACTTTACAGACGATGGGCGCGTTAAGCCGCATGCCGGGCGGTACTTTTGTCATCAAAACGATGGGACATTTCGAGCAGTCGGCCGTGCTGAAAGACGAAATCGCCGGGGTGCCCATTTCGTGCCCCGTCGGCTTGAGCGGAGCGCTCGATCCAGAGGGCACCGCGCACAAAGCGCTGGCCCAGCTCGGGATCGGCTTCATCGAGCTCGGCCCCGTCACGGTGCGCGAGGTGCGCTGCGGCGCGCCTATCGAGCGCGTCCCCGAGCAGCAAGCCATCGTGTACCCCGATGGCTACGCCAACGCTGGCGCAGAGGCTATCGCCCAGCGGCTGCGCAAGGGCACGGGGCATCGCCTGCCGCACTTCGTGCGGCTCCGGCCGATGCCGGGCAGCACGCCGCGCGAAGCGCTGCTTCAGCAGCAGGAGCTGCTGGAGAAGCTGTCGCCGTACGCGGCGGGCTTCTACATCGATGGCCTCGCCGAAGGCTGGCCGCCGGACGAAGCTGTGGCGTACCTCCGCGAGGTACGCCAGTTAGCAGCAGCAGCGGGCAAGCCTGCGCTGCTGTATGTGCCGCCGCAGCTGCCCGAAGGGATGCTGCGGGAGCTCACCGCCCAGCTGGCGAGCTGGAGCGGGGTCGTCGTCGGCGAAGCGCTGCGCGAGGAGGACAGCCGCCGCATCTGCGTAGGCGGCCGTGCTGTCCTCAGCGCACAGCTGAGCCTGGTTCGCCGGCTCCGCGCAGCTGGGGCGGCTACGATCGTTGCGGCTGGCGCTGTCAGCCAGCCGCAGGATGCTCTAGAGCTGCTGTCCGCAGGCGCGAATAGCGTGCAGCTGCACAGCGGACTGGTGTACGCCGGGCCAGGGTTGCCAAAGCGAATAAACGAAGCGATTCTTTATGAGCGCATTCGTGAAACCGAGGAGCCGGAGCCGCCGTCGTTCTGGGCGAATTGGGGCTGGATGAGCCTGCTCGGTATTGGCATGATGATTGGCGGTGTGCTGGCTTGGCTGATCGCCTCAACCAGCGTGCTTCTGCCTTATGATGAAACCTTCCTTGGCGTGAGCCGAAGTGTCATAAATCGATTTAATGGGCATATTATACATTTCATGTCCCATGACCGTATTACCTTAGCGGGGACAATGATCTCACTAGGCATCTTTTATTACCAACTTGCTGCACATGGTTTGAGGTTAGGCTCGCACTGGGCTCGCACCGCGCTCCTTGCCTCATGTACGGTAGGCTTTAGCAGCTTTTTCCTCTATCTCGGCTACGGCTATTTCGATCCGCTGCATGCCATCGCGGCCGCCGTGCTGCTTCCCATGCTGCTGCTAACCTTGCGCGGGTTGAAGGATTATCCCTCGCGGAAGCCGCCTGGCTTACGGAATGACGCCGTCTGGCGCAGAGCCCAGTGGGGGCAATGCTGCTTTGTCGTGCTTGGATTTGGTCTGGGGATTGGCGGGCTGATTATTGCTTTCGTTGGGGTCACCCAAGTGTTCGTACCGACCGATTTAGCGTATCTCGGTGTAACCGCTCAGATTCTTGCAGATTGGAATGAGCATCTTATTCCGCTTATTGCGCATGACAGGGCAGGTTTTGGGGGCGCATTATTTTCATTGGCTGTAGCGATTGCAGGTTCGGCCCTCTGGGGAGTGAACCAAGGCGAAAGCTGGCTGTGGTGGACATTTCTGTGGGGTGGAGTACCAGGCTTTACAGCGGGGTTACTGGTCCATTTTCATATTGGCTATACAGATTTCATTCATTTGCTTCCTGTTTACATAGCTGTGCTGTTGTATGCGTTTGGTCTATACCTGATGTACCCTTATTTGGTTTGGAGGGCAGGTAAAGAGGCGGAAGTGCCAGTGACAGCAAAACCAACAGAGGAAACATTTTAACCTAAAGGCAGGTGCAGCTTGATGGAGAAACTAGCCCTTATTTCAGATATCCATGGCAATATGCCTGCATATGAAGCGGTCATGCACGATATTCAGGAACGGAATGTGACACAAATCATTTGTCTCGGCGATCTCGTCGGCAAAGGACCGCATTCGGAACAGGCCGTGGATCGTGTACGGGAAACCTGCGACGTGGTTATCAAAGGGAATTGGGATGATTTCATCGGAAACAATACGACGGACCCTATTTTACTTTGGCAGCAGGAACGGCTGGGGAAAGAAAGGACGACGTATTTGAAAGGGCTGCCTTTTTCCTATGAATTTTGGATGAGCGGTAAGTTCGTGAGATTGTTCCACGCTTCACCAAGGAGCGTCTACGAACGCATCCAGCCTTGGGATTCTATGGAAAGCCGCTTGTCGATGTTCGAATCCTCTGAAGCTTGCGGAGATCCTAGGGAAGCGGACGTGGCAGGTTACGCCGATGTCCACAATGCTTTTCTGCAAATTCTCAAGGGTCGGATGCTTTTCAATACAGGCAGTGTAGGCAATCCGCTAGATATGACGCAGGCATCCTATGTCCTCTTGGAAGGTCATTATCACAGCAAACAGCCTGGTACATTTAATCTTCAACATGTAAGGATTCCCTACGATATTGATCTTGCTGTACAGCATGCCAAGGATGAGCAGATGCTTGATGCCGATGCTTATATTCTAGAGTTGCGAACGGGGCAATACCGGGGCCGTAAAAAAACATAAACCAAAAAGCTAAGCAAACCGTACACCGGTTTACTTAGCTTATTTTGTAATGAGGGAACTATGGTCCTCTATTTCCATGAAAAGCACAGTTTCCACAGGTAAGGGGAACTGCGTTCCTCTATTCCGCTAAATTTATCTGAAAAAAGCACAATCGAGGATAAATAAGAGTCTGTAGTTCCGCTCAGAGAGGAAACTGCTTGTTTTCCTCCAGATAGAGGACTCCAGTTCCCCGAGTGAAAAAGCGCTAGAAGCTCTTAGCCAATTCCTTCGCACGAGCAATCGCCTCTTCTTTAATTTGCTGCGCTTTGTCAGCATACTGGTTGTGTCCCTCCACGAAAAGCCCTTGGAAGTCAGTAATTCCAAAGAAGGACATAATGATGCCAAGATAACGATGACCCGACTCCATAGCTGCCGCTGGACCTTCGGAATACACACCGCCTCGGGCTTGGATGTGCAGGGCTTTTTTGTCTGGCAGCAAGCCAACGGGTCCACTTTCCGTATATTTGAAGGTTTTGCCTGCTGTACACAGCGAGTCGAGATAGGCTTTCATGATTGGAGGAAAGGAAAAGTTCCACATCGGAGTCACGAAAACGTATTTATCCGCAGCGACAAACTGGTCGGTTAATTCGCCGAGCCGAGCCACCTTGGATTGTTCGTCTTTGCTAAGCGATGAAAATTCTCCTCCACTCCTTAGTTTTCCCCATCCGCTGAACACATCAGCGTCAATGTGAGGTACCGAGATTTTGTATAGATCGATTGGAATCACTTCGTCGTTAGGATGAGCCTCCCGATAAGCATCGATAAAGGCTTTCCCTACAGCCATACTGTAGGAAGTCTGATGATCGTGAGGGTGTGCGGTGATGTGTAAAATAGTTGCCAAGTTGGGTCATCCTCCTAATGTGTTGTGAGCTGTTCAAGCCTTTTTAATGTTCATTAATCGGAAGTAAACTATACAAAGTTAATTTTGGATAAAGTTTAGTTTGGAGGAGCCTTGCTTGCATGACGTTCTCAAAATTGTAAACCTCTGTACATTGAGTGGAGGCTTTATTTGTTATATGATGAAAGACGGTGCTTTTTGGTCTTCAAATTCGTATATAAATTTTATATAAAGTGAGATGGATGAATGGATGAAACCTAAGGATTTACTCTATAAAATGCCCGCAGAGTGGACAACACATGAACGCACATTCATTTCATGGCCTGTTCAAGCTTCGATGGTGTACCCGGAAGATCATGCTGTTGTTACCAAAGGCTATGCAGATTTGGTCAAAGCCATCGCGGAATTCGAGCCAGTGACGGTCATTGTTAACCCAGCAGAAGCAGAGCAAGTCAAGGCGATGTTTACTGAGCCTAACGTTGATTTCCTGACGATTGAGCATAATGATGCATGGTTCCGTGATAATGGCCCTACCTTTTTGCTGAACGAGCAGCAGGAGATCGCCGCGGTTAATTGGAAGTTCAACGCGTGGGGCGGCAAATATGCGCCTTGGGATCTGGATGATAACGTCGCTCCACAAATTTTGGAGCATCATGGGGTGAAGCGTTTTGACGCTCCGCTAGTGATGGAGGGCGGCTCCATTCATGTCGATGGAGAAGGTACGCTTTTGACGACAGAAGAATGCTTGCTTAATACGAACCGTAATCCGGAACTCAGTCGTGAAGCGATTGAAGAGCTCGTTAAGAACTTCGTGAATATCGAGAAAATCATCTGGCTGAACAAAGGACTCGACGGCGACGAAACGGACGGTCATGTCGACAACATCGCCTGCTTTGCTGCTCCTGGCAAGGTCATTTTGCAAGTATGTAACGACCCTTCCGATGCCAATTATGCGATCACACAGGAAAATCTAGAGATTTTGCGCAATGCGACAGATGCCAAAGGGCGTTCCTTCGAGATTATCCAAATTGAACAGCCACCAATCACATTTTTTGAAGAGCAGCGTTTAACGCTAAGCTATTTGAACTTTTATTTTGTAAATGGCGGCATCATTTTGCCGGTGTTCGGAGGGACAGCAGAGGAGACGGATCGCCGAGCAGAAGAAGTGCTGAGCGCGGCATTTCCGGATCGCCGAATTCGCAAAATCAACGGCATGTCCATTATCAAAGAGGGCGGCAACGTTCACTGCACAACGCAGCAAATGCCAGCCAGCCAGAAAGGGTGATGCATCGTGAGAAACGTCAAAGTAGCAGCGACACAAATGAGCTGTTCCACAAACATAGATGAAAACATTCGCAAAGCTGAGGCATTGGTTCGCCAAGCGGCTGCGAAGGGCGCGCAAATCATTTTGATTCAAGAACTTTTTGAGACGCCATACTTCTGCCAAAAAGAAAAATCCGATTACTACGTGTACGCTACGGAGTTGGAGAACAATAAAGCAATCAATCATTTCCGCGAGATTGCCAAAGAGCTTGGGGTCGTGCTGCCGATTTCTTTTTATGAGAAAAAGAATTATGCACGCTACAACTCGCTAGCTGTAATTGACGCCGATGGTCAAGTGCTCGGTACTTACCGCAAAAGCCATATCCCGGACGGTCCGGGGTATGAAGAAAAGTTCTATTTCAATCCTGGCGACACCGGCTTCAAAGTGTGGAAAACCCGTTACGCCAAAATCGGCGTAGGCGTTTGTTGGGATCAGTGGTACCCGGAAGCTGCAAGAGTGATGGCTTTGATGGGCGCGGAGCTGCTGTTCTACCCAACGGCAATCGGCTCTGAGCCGCAGGATGGCTCCATTGATTCGAAAGATCACTGGCAAATGTGTATGCGCGGACACGCCGCGTCGAACTTGATGCCGGTTATTGCTTCGAATCGTATCGGCAAAGAAGTGGATGAAGATTCCAGCATCGACTTCTATGGGTCCTCCTTCATTGCCGGACCGCAAGGCAACATGATTGAGGAAGCAGGCCGCACGGAAGAAACGGTGCTTGTCGCCGAATTCGACCTGGATCAGTTGGAAATTCAACGGATCGAGTGGGGCATTTTCCGCGACCGTCGTCCGGATCTTTACAAAAAAATTGCTACCTACGATGGAGATCAGGTGCTGTAATTTATGCTCATTCCATTATTGAAAGGTATTTTACTTGGGCTCTCGATCGCGGCGCCGGTCGGACCCATTGGTATTTTGTGCATTCGAAGAACAATCGCCTTGGGCCGCTTGCATGGCTTTTTGTCAGGGCTGGGTGCTGCGACAGCGGACGCTTTCTACGGCTTTATCGCGGGATTCGGGCTGACATTGGTTACCAGTTTTCTCCTTGACCAAAAAGTGCTGCTGCAAGCAGTAGGCGGTTTATTCCTGATCTACTTGGGTGTGCAAACCTTTCGATCCCGGCCTGCTACAGAAGCGGCCAAAGCTTCAGGCGGCACGCTGCTCAAATCGTATGCGTCGACCCTCATGCTCACCATCACCAACCCGATGACCATCATGTCCTTTCTCGGCGCTTTTGCAGGTTTAGGCATGGGGGGCGCGCAAACTGGCATGGCTGCGGCCATCGCCTTGGTGGTTGGCGTATTCGCCGGCTCCGCCTTGTGGTGGCTGGCGCTGAGCTTCGTGATCGGGATGTTTCGCGATCGCATCCATGTTTCCGTCTATCGCTGGATTAACCGGATATCGGGTGTCACTTTAACCATATTCGGCCTTGTAGCCATTATCGGGCTGCTCCTTGAGGGGTAGCCTTTTATGTTGCGCGTATGAGAGGGTGTCATTTCGCTCATAGCCATCGATAGTGGTATAATGGAGATAAGAATGGAGTGATCGCGAAATGGACGCTTCTAAATATCAAAAGTATTTTAACCCGGACGATTTCTGGTCCAAGCTGAAAAAAGGCGCAAAAAAGGCAGGAAGCAAAGCGATCTACAGCGGCTTGCTGCTTTATTATGCGGTTGAGAGCCCCAGAACGCCGCTAAAAGCTAAAGTACAAATCTACGGGACACTTGGCTATCTCATTCTGCCGCTGGATCTTATTCCAGATTTGCTGCCGATTGTTGGCTATGTCGATGATTTGAGCGCGCTTGGATTAGCCCTCGCCGTTGTCGCGAAGAACATTGACGACGACGTGAAACTCAAGGCTAAGAACAAGCTGAGGGATTTTTTCGGGGATGAAGCTGTGAAATCTAAGGATATCATTGATATTGACGGGAAACTGGTAGTTGATCAGGAAATGAAAGAAGCACCTGAGCAGTTGTAGGAGTTCATGTCGATCTAAACAGAAAGTGCCCCGCAGTCAATTACTGTGGGGCCAAATACTATCATTTACTTCCATGCAAGTTGTAAAGATAGGCACAACTGGTTTGGAAATTGCTTTCGTGGAAGCTTATTAGCGCTATGCAAGTATTATCCTGCAAGGCTTCTTGCCCTTTCTTCTTGTCGTACAGCTTATAACTATCATATAATAGTTAAATAAATATTTTATAAATAGGATTAGTTTTGATCCAGAAAAGATGTGTGACTAGCTTGCTCCCTGGCTTGCTGTAGCGTCTTACCAAGAACGCCTACATCCTTTCTGCAAATCTTAGGGTATAAGGACGGTTAAAATGAGCAACAGACAAATTAAAACAGATGTTATCTTAATTGGTGCCGGAATCATGAGTGCGACCTTGGGGTCACTGTTGAAAGAGTTAGTGCCGGAATGGGAAATTACAGTGATTGAGAAGCTCGCAAGCGCTGGAGAGGAAAGCTCTAACGAATGGAATAACGCGGGAACGGGACATTCTTCATTATGTGAGCTTAACTACACCGTCGAACAGCCCGACGGATCCATAGATATCAGCAAAGCTATCAAAACGAATGAAGAGTTTCAGGTTTCCAAACAGTTCTGGTCTTATCTGGTCAATAGCAACCTGATCCGTAATCCGCAGGACTTTATCGCACCGCTGCCTCATATGAGTCTAGTACAAGGGGCGCAAAATGTTGAATTTTTGAAAAAGCGCTTTGAAGCACTGACAAGCAATCCATTGTTTCAAGGGATGGAATTTTCCGATGACCCGGCTAAATTAACGGAATGGATTCCACTTATTATGAAAGACAGAGAATTGAATGAACCCATTGCGGCAACAAGAATTGAATCAGGCACTGATGTCAACTTTGGCGCGTTAACGCGTAACTTGTTTGCTCACCTAAAGGGTCAAAACGTCGATATCAAGTACAAACATAGCGTGGATGATATGAAACGTACGAACGACGGCTCTTGGGAGTTGAAAGTGCGGAACCTCGATAGTGGTAACGTTGATCACCATACAGCGAAATTTGTCTTTATCGGCGCAGGCGGCGGAAGTCTGCATTTGCTGCAGAAATCCGGTATTCCAGAAGGAAGAGGGATCGGCGGATTCCCGGTAAGCGGCATATTCATGGTGTGTCAGAAACCGGAAATTGTAAATCAGCATTTTGCAAAAGTATACGGCAAAGCGCCGGTGGGTGCTCCTCCGATGTCGGTTCCGCATCTGGACACTAGATTTATCGATAAGAAAAAATCATTGTTCTTTGGACCGTTTGCCGGCTTCTCACCGAAGTTTTTGAAAACCGGGTCCATGTTTGACTTAATTACTTCTGTAAAAACGGATAACCTCGTAACGATGCTTGCGGCAGGCAGCAAAAACATGTCATTAACCAAATACCTGATCAAGGAAGTTATGTTATCCAAAGAGCAGCGCATGGAGGCTTTGCGTGAGTTTGTCCCGAACGCCCAAAGCGAAGATTGGGATTTAGTCGTCGCTGGCCAGCGCGTACAAGTTATCAAAGATACGGCTGCAGGCAAAGGAACGCTTCAATTTGGTACGGAGCTTGTTAGTGCCGCTGACGGTTCAATAGCTGCATTGCTAGGCGCTTCTCCAGGGGCATCTACGGCGGTTTCCGTTATGCTTGATCTAATCAAAAAGTGCTTCCCGCAACAGGTAAAAGCGTGGGAACCGAAAATTAAAGAAATGATTCCTTCATTTGGCGTGTCGCTATTGAAAAACCCTGAGCTTATCAAACAAATTGATTCTTCAACAGCGCGGGCGCTTGGTCTAGTTGAGAACTTGCCATTGCAGGTAGCAAGCCGCACAGTTTCATAAAGTGACTTAGGGGTTAAGCAGAAGCTTGACCCTTATTTTATTTTTCTTGATACAGGTCATTAATTGACCCAATGCTTGCCGATGTATGGAAATTAGCAGCCTTGCTATTGCAAGAGCAGGAAAATCTACCTCTAATCTACGCTGATCCGGCCCGAGGAATGCAATAGCAGGAGAACCTCCTGCTAAATCGTCCATAACGGGCGGAATCTGCTGGATCTGCTCGGATTAGCTGGAGCAATTCCAGTTATTTACCTAAATGCTGCCAAGATGCGGAAATAGCAGGAGTAATCGGCGTTAATTTTAGGGAAACGATTCATTCGGTAGTTCACAAGCTAGCAACGTGTTCTCCTACAACCAGCAAGTTCCTTGAGATAAAGCTTTAGCGGAATTCTCGCTAAGTTTATTGAAATTTGTTATTGGTTAGTGAGGTGGAAGTTGGCTATATGGTGGGTGAATAGTGCGTCTGGATGGTGCTGGATGGGAAAGTAGCTAACTCGAAACCATGGCGGAATGCTATCCGTAAGGGTTAATATTTGTTTCTGCTGGGAGAACGATAAAAAGAACCTTTCAAACCACCTAAGTGGAAAGAAAGGTTCTTCAATATGTCCGGTATGTTTAGCAAGTGACCATCCAACCGTGCGTATCCGCGATACGGCCATATTGGATGCCTGTAATCGTGTCGTAAAGCTTATGGACGAGCTCCCCGATCTCGCCATTGTTAATGACCATCGGAGTGCCCTGCCACAGCAGGCTGCCAATAGGCGAGACGACGGCGGCTGTGCCGGTACCGAAAGCCTCTTCCAGCGTGCCATTTTCATACGCTTTCACGATTTCGTCGATGGAGATTCTCCGCTCCGTGACGGGGATGCCCCAATCGTTCAGCAAGTGGATAATGCTTTTGCGGGTAATGCCCTCCAAGATAGAGCCGCTGAGGCTTGGTGTCACAACTTCCCCGCCAATTTTGAAAAAGACGTTCATGCTGCCGACTTCCTCCAAGCTCTTCTTGTCGATAGCGTCCAGCCACAGCACCTGCGCGCAGTCATGCTCCTTGGCGAGCACTTGCGCCTTCAAGCTAGCTGCGTAGTTTCCTGCAGCTTTGGCGCCGCCAGTACCGCCGTGAACAGCTCTAGCGTAGTGGCTCTCTACGAGGATTTTGACGGGGTGAAGCCCTTCCTCATAGTAAGCGCCAACCGGCGACATAATGACAACGAAGGAGTAACGGGAAGAAGGGCGCACGCCTAAGCCAGCCTCGGTAGCAATTACGAAGGGGCGAATATAGAGGGACGCGCCTTGCTTGCTCGGTACCCAGTCGGCATCGATACGAACGAGCTCCCGAATGGCGTTCACGATGAAGGTCTCATCGATCGGGGGCATGTTAAGCCGTTCACTGGAACGATTAAGCCGTTGGGCATTTTGGTCGGGACGGAAAATTTGAATCTCGCCGCTTTCGGTCCGAAACGCTTTTAACCCTTCAAAAACAGCTTGCCCATAATGAAAAATCATCGCGGCAGGGTCATAAGACAGCGGGGCATAAGGAATGATCCGAGGATCATGCCAGCCTTGTCCTTCCTCATAGTCCAGTACAAGCATATGGTCTGTGAAGAGGCGCCCAAATCCTAAGTCTTCCTGGATGCCTGGTTTTGTTTTGAGGTGCGGATTGCGTTCAAATCGAATTTGTCCATACATAGCAAGTAACCACCTTTCGTTTACGATCTTAACCGTTATTCTATACTATAGAAAAATAACAATCATTGATCAATTGTGAAATTTCAATTACGATCATAGTTAATCGCTATGAACGGGGGCTTATGAGGATGGATTATCGGTTATTGGCCTATTTTTTGGCCGTTTGCGAAGAACTGCATTTCACGAAAGCCGCCGAGAAGCTGGGAATCAGCCAGCCGACGTTAAGCCAGCAAATTCGCGCCTTAGAGCAGCGGATCGGTTCACCCCTTTTTCAGCGCATCGGCAAGAAGGTTTACGTAACAGAGGCGGGAGAAATCCTGCTTAAGCACAGCCGGAATATTTTCCATGAGCTGGAGCAAGCGCAGGCTGCATTCGATGAGATTCAAGGCATGCAGCGGGGCCGGCTGCGTATTGGCTGCTCCGGCAATCATCTGCTGACGGCTACGATTATGGCATTTCATGCCGAGTATCCGAAAATAGAGCTGTCGGTAGCCGAGCTTGCCACCGAAGAGACGATAGAAGGGCTGCTGAATAATCAGCTGGACCTAGGCGTTGTTTTTTTGCCGGAGGAGGATGAACAGCTTATTCGCATTCCCTTGTATAAGGAAAAACTGCTGCTAGTCGTCTCGAAAGATCACCCGTTGTCCGGCGCCGAGGCGATCCGGCTTGAGGATCTCGTACAGCTTCCTGTAGCTATGCTGCCGAAGAAATTCTACGTCCGGCATATAATAGAGGCATGCTGCGAGCAAGCGGATTTGCTATGTAAGCCGGTGTTGGAGTTGTCCACGCTGGAATCTTTGCTGCAAATGGCTAGAAATAATGTGTGCGGCGCGGTTTTGCCCGGCTCCTATGTAGCAAGCATTCAGAGCAGCGAGATCCGCTGCGTTCCGATTATAAATCCTGTGCCGCAAAAGGACGTTGGCATCGTATATCGCAAGGACATGTTCCTGTGCCAGACGACCAAAACCTTCATGAAGCAGGTCACGCAGCAATTTCTAAGCGATAGCAAAGACTTTACTGCCTAACACAGATTCACATGTACAAATGAGGGATACTTATGGAACATATCTATATTTACGCCTGCCATGAAGACGAGCAGGCGCTATGTCAGTTAGAGCTGCGCACCTTACTGGGCGCAGGAACCGAGCTCGGCGCGGGCTACGCCGTCAGCCCGCGCAAGGTGGAACCGAGCCGCAGCCCGTTCCTGAAGCTGCGGCTGGATGTGGTGTGCGAGGCCGGCAGCCTGCCGGAGCTGGCCTCGCAGGTCCAGACGTTGACCGTGCGCGGGTCAACGTTCAAGGCCACGTTCGCGGAGACGGACACGCCGGTCAGCTATGACCGGCGGCGGGACGTCGAACGCGAACTAGGCCGGCATCTCCGCGGCAAAGCCGAGATGCGGAAACCGGAGCAGTGGTTCGCCGTGACGCAGCTGGGAGGCCGCTGGTTGTTCGGCGACTGCTCCTACGGCGAAGCCGTCTGGCTTCTGCATCAACAGAAGCCGCAGAACTATTCCACCGCCCTGAGTACGCGCGTAGCGCGGGCGGTGGTGAACATCGCCGTGCCCGTCATAGAGGGCACGCGGGTCATTGACCCGTGCTGCGGCATCGGCACGGTGCTGGTGGAAGCGATGTCGATGGGCATCGACATCGTCGGCAATGACATGAACCCGCTGGCGGTGCGCGGCGCGCGGGTGAATCTGGCCCACTTCGGCATGCCGAATGTGGTCACGCTCGCAGACATGCGGTCGCTGGGCTTGCCAGCGACTTTCCCTGCCTCTGCGGCTCCTGCCACCGTCGCCCCTGTCCCTGCCGCCACTGCCACCGCTGCCCCCACTAGCAGCGCGCAGAGCCGCTATGACGCGCTGATCCTCGACATGCCGTACAACCTATGCTCGAAGCTGCCGGAGGACGAGCAGCTGCAAATGCTGCAGTCAGCTCGCCGCTTGGCGCAGCGTGCAGTCATTATTACGACGGAGCAGATCGATCCGCTCATCGAGCAGGCGGGCTTTCACATAGCAGAGCGCTGCGCAGTCAACAAAGGGAAGTTCAGCCGGCAAATTATCGTCTGCATTTAGCTAAACATTTTACCCAGCGGGCCATCTTCGGCAATGATGTCTTGAATGGCATACACAGAGATAGGAAAATAAAGAAAACCGTACACATAGGCTGCCAACTCATAGACTTGAAAATAGATGACGAGCGATTTATCGGCAATATAGAAATCCTGATCTGGGCGAATTTCTTTAAAATCAACCAGCAGCGGAATATCCCGCAGTTTAATTTCAGCTGTAATCATCTCGCTTAGCTTGGCGACATAATCGCTGCCCGGTTTAAATAAATCTTTGAGCGCATAAGTCTTACCGGTTTCTGTATTGAAAGTTAAGGCGTTTTGAATCGTGAGGCCATGAGCGCCGCCGGAAAATGCATAATTCCATAAGGTTAGGCTAAGCACACCGCGCTGATTGTTTTTCAGTTCATAGTAAGCGGTAACGTCTGTCTTGGGATTTTTCGGATAGCCTTGCTCGCGAAGCTGCTTATTAACGGCATTAACAATCGCTACGTTCATAGCGTGCTCCGCCGTGTAAGGCGTGTGATGAATAACGGCGGGGTATAACAGTTTTAATTTGTCCCGAAGCAGCTGATACGTTTGTATACCTACGGGGTGATCTAATCCGTCCATGCTTAACATCCATCCCTAACGTTTTTGATACAATTTATTCTGCGGATGGGCGTTTGGTTCATGGGGACGGAGGTGGAAGGGCTAGTCCTGCTAGATAAAAAGAGCTCTCCCAAGGTCTAGATTGACCTCTCGGGAAAGCTCTTTTTGTGTTTGTCTCATGTAAAAATAGCGGTGTACTACTCTTCAGAGGACGTATCCTCGTTGGTATTAGCCGTTGAGCTTTGCAATTGGGAGCTTAGCTCCTCCAGCTGCTGCTGTGCTTCGCTGTCCTCCGCATTGGCCTGAGCCGCATTGATGGCATGGCTTACCACATCATTTTGATTGTTCGTTGACATGAACACTCACCTCCTCATTTTTCTACCAGCTAAGTATGTCTCCAAGCTTCCTGAATTATACAAATAATTTCCAAGTTTTTTTATAATGTCTAGCGGGAGGCCATAGGTAATAACTATAAAGCATGTCTAAGAAATGTATTTCACAAATAGAGTAAGGAGGAGCATAATAGAAGAAAATGGAAGGGTGGAGTGCGCAATGGGGAAATCATTTGAGGCTATGCTGCCAGAGCATGAGGCGTTTATTGCAAAGCAGCACATCTTTTTCGTAGGATCGGCCCCGCTGTCGGGGGAAGGGCATGTGAATTTATCGCCCAAAGGTCATGACGTTCTGCGTATTATTAATGCGAATGAAGTGGCTTATTTGGACTTAACGGGAAGCGGGAATGAAACGAGTGCGCATCTCGAAGAGAATGGACGAATTACGGTGATGTTCACGGCATTCGAAGGGCCGCCGATGATTTTGCGCTTATATGGGCAGGGGCGCGTCATTCTGCCGGAAACCCCGGAGTGGGAGGCGTTAGCCCCCATGTTCACGATGCTGCCAGGTGCCCGGCAAATCATCACTGTAAAAGTCCATGAGGTGAAGACCTCCTGCGGCTACAGTGTTCCCTTTTACAATTATGAGGGAGAGCGCAATACGCTGCAGAAATGGGCTGTGACCAAAGGCGAGGACGGTCTGCTGGCCTATTGGCAGGAGAAAAACATGATCAGCATGGACGGCATGCCGACGCCGCTTGGGGCAAAGTTATCCACAAGCAACCATTAACGGATTCTTTGTCAGCTAAAATGTTTCCGCAGCGCTTCGGGCGCTTCCACGCTTTTGCGTGTTGAGCTATCCATCGTAACGCTGGTTACCAGAGCATCTACGCATAGTTCACCATGCTCGTTATAAATTTCTTGCTTCAGCACGTAGCTGGAGCGTCCCATTTTATCCGGGCGGCAGGTTATGGTGAGGTGTTCACCTTGCTTGCATTCTTTTTTGTAATTAATGTTGATGTTCACCGTTACGGTTTGAATGCCCATCGAGCCAAAGGTCTCGTAGGACAGCTGGGAAAGCTCGTACCATTCCTCACGGCCCCATTCCAGATACTCCAAATATTTAGCATTGTTAACGTGGCCGTTCACATCGATTTCCGTTGAGCGGACGATGATATCAAGTCTGGATTCCATGCGTGAGAGCTCCTTTGTATACCCTTGTCCAGGGCAAGTGTTTTGTTAGTTATCCTTGATTATAGCTCGGTTGCTGGGGAGAAAACCAGTTTATGGCTCATAGCGTTCCATCATTGGGGCAAACTATGCTTCATGTGTTTGATGCTAGTCATTGGCTGGTTAACAGAAGGTATTGGCGGTCAGCGCCTACAAAGGAGGAAGTTTGGATGGAGCAGCAATTTCGGATTGAACGAGATACAATGGGAGAAATCAGAGTACCTGTGGATAAGTTGTGGGGGGCTCAGACGCAGCGCAGTTTTGAGAATTTTAAAATTGGGACCGAGCGGATGCCGGAGCGGTTAATAGGGGCTTTTGCCTTGTTGAAAAAAGCGGCCGCTATTGTCAACCGTGAGCTTGGCGGGTTAACCCCGGGGAAAGCAGAGGCCATTTCGCAGGCGGCGGACGAAATCGTGCAAGGCCGATGGAGCGGCGAGTTCCCGCTCGTTGTCTGGCAGACCGGCAGCGGCACGCAGTCGAACATGAACGTCAATGAGGTGATTGCGCATCGCGGCAGCGAATTGCTCGGGGATGGGGCGCGCATCCATCCCAATGATGACGTGAATCGTTCACAGAGCTCGAACGATACGTTCCCGACCGCGATGCACGTTGCCGGCGTTCTCGCGGTGGAGCAAGAGCTTCTGCCTGCGCTCGAGCTTTTGCAGGCAACGCTGCGCAGCAAGATGGAGGCATACGCCTCCATCGTCAAAATCGGCCGCACCCACCTGCAGGACGCAACCCCGCTGACGCTGGGGCAGGAGATCAGCGGCTGGTGGGCGATGCTGGAGCAGAGCGCGCGCATGGTGCGCAGCAGCGTCGATACGATGCGCGAACTGGCCATTGGCGGCACCGCGGTGGGCACCGGGCTGAACGCGCATCCAGAGTTCGGCGCTAAGGTAGCCGAAGAGCTCTCGCGCGAGACGGGCACGAGCTTCGTCACGGCCGCGAACAAGTTTCATGCGCTGACCAGCCATGATCAGATCGTTTACGCTCACGGCGCGCTGAAGGCGCTCGCGGCGAACTTAATGAAGATAGCCAACGATGTGCGGTGGCTATCGAGCGGTCCACGCTGCGGGATCGGTGAAATCACGATCCCAGAGAACGAGCCCGGCTCTTCGATTATGCCGGGCAAGGTCAACCCGACCCAGAGCGAAGCGATGACGATGGTCGTGTGCCAAGTGATGGGCAACGATGCGGCCATCGGCTTCGCCGCCAGCCAGGGCAATTTCGAGCTGAACGTGTTCAAGCCCGTGATCATCCACAACTTCCTGCAGTCCGTGCGGTTGTTGGCGGATAGCATGCGCTCGTTCAACGACAACTGCCTCGTGGGGATGGAGCCGAATCGCGAAGTGATTCAGCGCAATCTCGAGCAGTCGCTCATGCTGGTTACCGCGCTCAACCCGTATATCGGGTATGAGAAAGCGGCCAGCATTGCGAAGCAAGCCCACAAGGAAGGGCTGACGTTGAAGGAGTCAGCGGTGCGCAGCGGCTACTTGACGGCGGAGCAGTTTGACACCTATGTGCGGCCGGAGGACATGGTGCAGCCGAGGGCGTGACGCCCATTCGGGCGAAGGAGTCCCCATCCTCTGCACGCAAAAAGGTTGGACAGGATGAATATCCTGCCCAACCTTTTTTTATTGAATCGGATCCGGGACCAAATTCTTCTCGATCAACTCGCTGTTGGTCTTCATGTGTTTCATTTCATTGCCGAGCTTCTTGATCTCTTCCAAATCCTGGGCCATGGAGCTGTTGTTGGCTTCCTCCAAGGTTTTACCCGAGGGACCGTTGCACAGCCGTTCTAATTCAATTAGCTTGTCCAGGGCGGCCCGCCGGACTTCCAACGGTACGAATTTATGGTCCGGAAAGTCAGCCTCATGGAAGTGCACGGTGGTATTTCCAAGCTCGGAGGTGAGCATTATCAATGTAAGCGGATAGGAGGCTGCTGTAGCCTCACTATAAATATTGTATTGATAGACGGCCTTCTCCGTATATTTCACACGTTCTAAACCTAGATCGGTTAGCTGTCGATGCAGCATGCCTTTATCCATTTCAAACCACTCCTTTCAAAAGGTGGCTAACGAGTTTAGTGCCGATTGTTCGAGTACTCGGGTTTAGTCGACTGCATAGGCTGGGCAATTTCCTGCACCTTGGTACTAGCTTTTTCGGCGATGTCTCTTGTTCTCTCACTTGCTTTCTCGCCAATGTCCCTTGCTTTCTCACTAGTTTGCTCGCTGATGTCCCTAGCTCGCTCACCAAACTCGCGTGCTTTCTCACTTGCCTTCTCACCAAACTCCTGTACCCTAGCGCCAGCCATTTCGGCCAAGTCCTGCGTTTTATCGCTTAGCTTTTCCGCCATCTCTTCGGTTTTGTCACCGGTTTTAGCGGCCATTTCCTTTGTCTTCTCTCCAAGAGCTGAAGCGAACTGGGTTGTTTTATCATATAAATTTCGATAGGTCGTTGTGAGGTTGTCTCGCAGCTCTGCTCCCTTTTTCGGGGCTAATAACAATGAGGCTACAGCGCCTACCGCACCACCGATTACTAGGCCTAACAATAGTCCGCTTCTGTTTGTTTCGACTGTTTCACTCATGAGTCATCTCTCCTTCGATTGGGGTATAGTGGGTCATGCCTTATACTAGGTTGTAACCCTATTCCATCGTTTTGAAACAGGTAGGGGGATTTTTATGCGGGGCTGTCCGCTGGTAATGATTGAAATTTTTGCATGCGGGTAGTAAGTAGGGAAGCTCTTTGTTTTTGAACTATGGTACACTAGGTGAGGGTTCCAGTTAACTTTTACCCGAAAGGGGTTAGGACGATGAGCATTGTCATTGTGGACGATAACGCGACAAATTTACTAATTATCGAAAAAATTCTGCTTAAAGCCGGATACCCGGATCTCCAAATGGTTTCCTCGGCGAAAGAGCTGTATCAGTTATTAGATATGCATTCACCCAGCCCGGCGGAGGTGCCGGTAGATTTGATTCTGATGGATATGATGATGCCGGAGATCGATGGCGTAGAGGCCTGTCGTACGATTCAAGCGGATGAGAGGCTGCGGGATATTCCGATTATTTTCGTGACGGCGATGGGGGATTCCAATAAACTCGCAGAGGCTTTGGATGCTGGAGCGCTTGATTATGTGATGAAGCCGATTAATAAGGTGGAGCTGCTCGCCCGAATCCGATCGACGCTCCGTTTGAAATATGAGAAGGATTGGCATAAAGAGCGGGATAAGCGGATTAAATATGAGCTGGATTTGGCGAAACAGGTTCAGCGAAGCGTGCTCAGCAGCCCCATAGAGAGGGAGGATATCCGAATTTCTGCGGTCTATAAGCCGTCGTCGGAATTAGCAGGGGACTTCTACGCGTGGTATCCGATTGGACCGAATCGGTATGGGGTTATTTTGCTGGATATGATGGGGCACGGGATTTCGTCTTCCCTGGTGTGTATGTACATTTACTCGGCTTTGAAGGATACCATTACGCACATTTGCGATCCAGAGCGTGTGATGCGCGAGCTGAACGGACGAATGAATCAGCTGCATCAATCGGACAGTTTGATCAATTATTATTTTACGGCGATCTACATCGTGTTAGATACGGAAGAACGGACGATTGAGTATGTGAATGCGGGGCACCCGGCAGGCATTGCGATGTTGGACGGCGAGGTGAAGCTGTTAACGGATGGCTGCTGTGCCATTGGTTTTTTTGAAGGAATTGAAGTAACGAAAGGCGTCATTCATTATGAGCAAGAAGCGCGTATTGTTTTATTCACAGACGGTCTATCGGAATGGCTGGATGATGAGGAACAAGATGGTATCGCGAAAATACGGCAAGGTCTGCAGTCTTCTGTCAGCGCTCACGACCCAGAGGAGCTCGTAGAGCGCATCTATCCGCATGACAAAAGCGGGGCTCCACAGGACGACATGTGCCTGGTCATGATAAGCATTTCGTAATTGGCACTCATTGATAGAAAATGGATACATGCACGAGTTCGTCCCGAAATTGGGCAACTTGTGCATTTTTTGTTTCAATAGGCGCAAATGGGGGTAATAGCAGGTATGAAATCAATCGATGGCGGGGAGGAAAATGGATGACTACGATGACCTCAGGAGCCAGTTCAGATGCTTTATATTTGTTGCATGAGGGTACGCAGTATCAGAGTTACCGGTTTCTGGGCTCTCACGTGGAGGAAAGAGAGGCTGTGAGGGGTGTCCATTTTGCCGTTTGGGCGCCTAATGCGAAGCAAGTGAACGTATCGGGCAGCTTCAACGGTTGGGATGGCCGGAATCACGGGATGGCGAAGTCAGATGGCGTGTGGACACTTTTTATCCCCGAGCTGCAGGAAGGTACTTTATACAAATATGAAATCATTACATCAAATGATGATTGTTATTTGAAGTCAGACCCCTACGCGTTTTCATCCGAACTTAGACCGGGAACCGCTTCCATTGTGACTTCTTTGGAAGGTTACGCCTGGCAGGATGAAGATTGGCTTGCAAGGAAGACTTCGCACCAATTTTTGCAGCAGCCGCTTCTGATCTATGAAGTGCATCTGGGCAGCTGGAGGCGCAAAGAGGACGGCGGCTTCTACAGTTACGGGGAATTGGCCGACGAGTTAGTCGACTACGTCGTGGAACATGGCTTTACGCATATCGAGCTTATGCCGCTTATGGAGCATCCGCTCGATAAATCCTGGGGCTATCAGATAACGGGCTATTACTCGGTGACGAGCCGTTTCGGTACACCGCAAGAGTTCATGTATTTGGTTGATCGCTGCCATCAGAGGGGGATCGGCGTCATTATGGATTGGGTTCCGGCGCATTTCTGCAAAGACGCTCACGGCTTATCCCGATTCGACGGAGCACCGCTTTATGAATATGCGGACGGCCGTAAAGGCGATCATCCGACGTGGGGGACCCATGTTTTCGATTATGGAAAGCCAGAAGTGCATAGCTTTTTAATCTCCAATGCTTTGTTTTGGATGGATGTTTATCATATTGACGGCTTGCGTGTCGATGCGGTGTACAGTATGCTGACGCTGAATTTCGACAGGCCGGAGGAAGACCGCATCACGAATGCCGAGGGTGGCGAGGAAAACTTGGAGGGCATTGCTTTTCTCCAAAAGCTGAATGCCGTCATATTCGCCAGATACCCGAACGCCTTGATGGTGGCGGAGGATTCCAGCTCATTCCCGGGAGTAACGAAACCGGTTGAATTGGGAGGACTAGGCTTTAATTACAAGTGGAACCTAAGCTTTACGTGGAACACACTCGACTATATGAAGAAGAATCAAGAGGAACGCAGCGCAGTGGAGCCGCAATTGACGGAATCGCTGCAGCAGGCGTGGAACGAGAATTATATCCTCCCCTACGCGCATGACGAGATGGCTAATTCTGATAAATCCCTGCTAGGTAAAATGTCGGGAAGCGACAGTTGGCAGCGATTCGCCAATCTGCGTGTACTGTACGCCTATCTGATCGGGCATCCGGGCAAAAAGCTCCTGTTCATGGGCAACGAATTCGGTCAGGAGCAGGACTGGGACTCGGAAGCGGCACTCACGTGGGACGTGCTGCAGGATCATGAACATGAACAGTTTCAACATTTTGTGAAAACCTTGAATCATTTTTACATATCGGAGAAGGCTCTATGGGAGCGGGATTATGATCCTGATGGGTTTGAAGGGATTGACTTTGAGGACAGGGCTGATGGTTTGGTGCTGTTTGGCCGGAAAGGGGAGGAGGGCGAAGCTCTCATCTTGGTCTGCAACTTCAAACCTGAGACACACGAAGATTATCGCATTGGGGTTAAGGGACCAGCGCAATACCAGGAAGTATTTAACAGTGATCGCTCAGATTTCGGCGGATCGGGTGTGATTAACGAGTCTGCACGGACTGCGGAAGAGTGGGCGTGTCAGAATCAACCTTACAGTATTACGGTAACGATACCGCCGCTGGCGGCTGTCATTTTCAAAAAAAACCAAATGGAAGGATGAGACGATGATGAAAAAGCAGGAATGTGTGGCTATGCTGTTGGCAGGCGGTGAAGGTAGTAGGCTTCGTCCGTTAACGAAGTATATGGCGAAGCCGGCGGTTCATTTTGGTGCGAAGTACCGAATGATTGATTTTGCCTTAAGCAATTGCCGCAATTCAGGGATCGGTACGGTTGGTGTGCTGACGCAGTATAAGCCATCTATTCTGCATGCGCATATCGGGAGCGGGGAAGTTTGGCAAGTGGACGGTGGGAATAGCGGAAGCAGCGGCATCTCCATTCTGGAACGGCAGGTCGGGGCACCCAATGCGTATAAGGGAACGGCAGATGCGATCTATCAAAACTTAGCTTATTTGCAGGAGCATAACCCGAGTTATGTGTTAATCCTCTCTGGCGATCATATCTATAACATGGATTATCGGACGATGCTGGAACATCATCAGGCAACCGGTGCAGATGCGACGATTTCGGTTATGCCTGTGAAATGGGAGGAGACTAGTCGGTTCGGGATTGTTAGCAGAGATGAGCAGCATCGGATAACCGCTTTTACCGAAAAGCCTTTCAAATCGGCCAGTAACTTGGCTTCCATGGGGATTTACGTATTTAACTGGGAGTTCCTGAAGTCCTGTCTGGAGCAGGATGCGGATAATCCGGCTTCAAGCCATGATTTTGGTCATGACATTATTCCCGGGCTGCTGGCTGCGGGTGCGCATGTATCGGCTTATCCATTTGAAGGATACTGGAAGGATGTCGGTACGATAGAAAGCCTGTGGGAAACTCACATGGATTTACTTGGTTATTATCCAAGGCTGCAAATGAATCAGGAGGCATGGCCTGTCTGGACGGCGAAGCGTGAGCTCCCCAAAAGCGAAGTAGCGCTTGACGCGCGGGTCAATAATGCCGAAATTGGAGACGGAGTCTCTATTTACGGCAACGTCAGTCACTCGGTTCTATTCGATGGCGTGACGGTTGGCGAGCACAGCCGGGTGCTCAACAGCGTCATTATGCCCGGCGTTCAGATCGGGAGGCATGCCCTTATCCTTAATGCCATTATCGGGGAAGGATCGATTATTAAAGATGGGGCTATTGTAGGCAAGCCGGGGAATCCAGGTGTTACAGTTGTCGGTGAGAGATCCGTCATTGGCCGTCACTACCCAGCCTCCATACCTGCTAAATTGACCGGTACGCGGCTGAATTTCGTTTAATATCTCGTCTAGCTTGCCTGACCAAGCCGAATTCAGAGGAGGAATGCCATATGGAGAATGTTCTTGGCCTGATTAATCTGATGAATGAAGAAGATGACCTGTCAACACTTACTCGTGACCGTTGTGTGGGCGCAGTGCCTTTTGCCGGCCGGTACCGGTTAGCGGACTTTGCCCTTTCCAATATGAGCAATGCAGGTATTCATGAGGTTGTGGTGCTGGCGACTCCGAAGGCGGAGTCGCTGCTCCATCATATGGGTAACGGGCAGCATTATGGGTTGGAGGCGCTGCACACGCTGGCTGCTGAGCGTGGTGACCAACTTCAATTGGATAACCATTTAGCCTACTTGAAATCGAGAGCTGAGAAGTACGTTTTGCTTGCACCCAGCCGTATAATTTATCATTCTCATTATGATCACATGATCAATTACCATCTCAGCAGCGGAGCGGATATTACGGTACTCTTCAAACATTTGACGGAAGTGGACCGCCATGCGCATATTGGACATGCCTATAACTTGGAGATGAATGATCAAGGCCGCGTTGTTCGTGTTTCTCACACCTACCATGCGCTGCCGAGTCTCGCCCCGCAAAACATTGATCTGGATACGATGGTGTTGGAGCGAAAGCTGCTGATTGATCTTATTGAGATGAGCATGAAGCCCGGAAGAGACATGGATCTGAACCAAGTTATTTGGGAGCAATTAACTCAGCTTCATGTACAAGGTTATGCCAACCATGGCTACATGGCGATCATGGATTCCGTCGACAGCTACTACGCGCACAGCATGCAGCTTCTGCAGCCGCATGGATGGAGGCAGTTCATGAAGCATCAGGAGTCTGTGTATACGCGAAAAGAGGACGAGGCTGCGATCTCTTGCCATCAGCAAGCCTTGATTCGCAATGCGTTCGTCGCACCTGGCTGCCGAATAGAAGGCTACGTGGAGAACAGCATCTTGTTCCCCGGGGTTACCGTTCATCCGGGGGCACACGTTAAGAATAGCGTGATCATGCAGGATTGCATGATTCAGGCGGGCGCTTATTTGGACCGCGTTATTTTGGACAAACAGGTTGTGGTGGAGCAGGGGGCTGTGATTTGCGGTCAGTACGCCCATCCCTTTGTAGCGGAGAAGAGCGGGGTGTTGTAAGAGGAAGCTGGCCTTCATGGCCGGCTTAGTCGCATGTTCTTGAAGAGCCTGGTAAATCAGGCTTTTGGCTGTAAAGCTTGTGTAAAGCTTAGGCGCTTGTTACACTTGAAAGAGCAAATCACATAGAGGGAGTGTGGCTCATGTCAGTAGAAAAGTTCCAGGTTGATCAAGAAGAATTGGAGAAATCTATACAGCTTCATATCCGTGGTGAACTCGATTTGGCAGCAGCTTTAACGTTCCGTCATGCGCTCGAAGCAGTTGTTCATAGGACCGATAAAGCGTTAGTTCTAGACGTAGGTGAATTAACATATATCGACAGCACGGGGATTGGTATTGTGGTCTCTGCTTTGAAAATACGCGATGAGCTGAAAGCGCCTTTCGCAGTGCGCCATATTCCATCTGGTATCAAAAGGCTTTTTGACCTTACGGGCATCTCCGGATTTCTTAACGAAGGGATCGAAGGAACCGCATGAACGTCGTTCGTCTGCACATACCCGCAGCAGCGGAGTACCTGGACATCGTCAGGCTCAGTCTCTATGGAGTTGCCTCTAAGTTGGGGTTTTCCTATGAAGACATCGAGGATATGAAAGTAGCGGTTTCGGAAGCCTGCAACAATGCGGTGCTTCATGGGGAGACGTCGGCCATTCTAGGGCAAATCCAAATTAGCTATGAGTTCGGTGAAGACAGGCTGATTGTAAAAGTGAAAGATGACGGCCCTGGCTTTGATTATCAAAGTCAACAAGCGCAGTCGGAACCGCCGGCTAGCCAGACACTCAGCGAACTGCAGTCCGGAGGCCTTGGCATATACCTCATGCAAGCGTTGATGGATGAGGTGACGGTGAATACCGAGCAGGGGACGGAAGTCACGCTCGTTAAATATGTATAAAACAAAGGGGCTATCTCAAAAGGTCAAGCATGACCTGATGGAGATAGCCCCTTTGTTGGTTGTGGGAACTACGGTCCGCTATGTTCTGGTAAAACGACGCTGCCACCGGGGAATGGGAACTACGATCCTCTATTTGATTCCAATAAGCTCTGATGTGAGCTTATTGGGGGAAATAGGAGCCTGTAGTTCCGTCCGGGGCCTGAAAGCAGCCAATTTAGCTTGGATAAGGCCCTGTAGTTCCCCTTGGATCGACCCGGACTCTGCCGGGGCCAGGCCTAGGCCTAGGCTTAGGTCAACCCGGCCCCCTAGCGGCCGAGGAAAGATTCCAGCATCCAGCTGTGCTTCTCCAGCGAAGCGCGAATCCCGATCAGCATGTCAGCTGTCGGCTGATCCTTGCTCTCTTCGGCAAGCGCGATGCCCTCAGTTAGCTCCGAGCAGATCAGGGTGAAGTCGCTTGCCAGCTGCTTCACCATCTCCGTTGCGGAAGCTCCCTTGCTCGCCTCTTCGATGGAAGCAAGCTCCAGATGCTCCTGCAGGGTAGCTGTTGGCACGGCGCGCAGCGAAAGCATTCTCTCTGCGATGGCGTCCAGATGCAGCGCAGCCTCTACGTACAATTCCTCGAATTTTAGATGCAGCGTGAAGAAATTTTCGCCTTTTACATACCAGTGATAATTATGCAGCTTCATATATAGAATTGAGAAGTTCGCTACCTGCTTGTCCAACGTTTCTGTTATGGCACTTGCTTTCATTGCGGTTTTTACCATTTGAATTTCCTCCATTCGTGTTATAAGTTTGTTTCCTTGTTCCTATCTTGTCTTTACCCGGTAGGTTCCCAATTGAAACAATCGTAGAAACATCTGGAAATTGTTGAAGGGCTGTTTCATTTCTCGGCAATGCGGGTAACGATAAGTAATCAAGCAAACTAATCAAACGAACAGGGGTGATTGACATGTTAGTCGAACTTAGCGCAGTCCTTGCAGCCATTGCTTTCGTATTCCTTGTCTTCTATTTGATTCAAACCTTGAAATCACTGAAGCTATCCTTGGATCAGATCACTCTGACAATGGGGCAAATGAAGGACGAGGTCACACAGATTTCTTCCGAAGTACAGGACGTTATTCTCAATACCAATGAGATGGCTATAGATGTTCGTGCGAAGCTGGCAAAGCTGAATCATCTGTTCAGCTCAGTGAACGACGTCGGTCAAGTCGTCCACGAACTTACGTCTTCCATGAAACAATCAGCTACAGGCTTCATCGACGCGGTGAAACAAACGCGGTTGCCGAAGGATGCGCCGACGTTAAGCCGCAGATGGCAAACCATTTTGCAGGGGGCAGCAGTCTCGATGGAGATGTGGAAGAAATTTAGAGCAAAAAAGACACCTCATATGAGCAGCATGAAATAGAAGGGAGCTATCTTTGTGAACATACGTAAATTTACAGTTTATAAGCAATCGAATGGGGAAGAAAATATTATATACTTAAGCGGGGAGCTTGATTTGTCAGCAGCATCTGAGCTTGCGGCCGTCCTGGATTCTGTCGTTTCCGAGGGCGATCAGCACTTAACCTTAGACCTTAAAGAGTTACGTTATATTGACAGCACAGGGATAGGTTTAATTGTCTCGGTGCTCAAAGTAAGAGCTGCGATGGGCGCATCCTTCCGTATTCAGCATATTCCCGTCAGAATTCAGCGTTTATTTGAAATCACGGGCATTGCCCGCTATTTTGTGGACGGTGAACTGCAAATGCATAATCATGGCAGAGCAGAAAGGAAAGAAGAAATTATATGAACCCATACATCGGCCTTACGATCCCGGCACAAGCGGAATATTTGGATATTGTTCGACTTACGTTATACGGTGTAGCCTCTAAAGCGGGCTTCTCCTTTGAAGATATTGAAGACATGAAGGTTGCTGTAGCAGAAGCGTGTAATAATGCAATCCTGCATGCTTATGAGCAAGGGCAGTCAGGAACCATTGAGATTCAGTACGAGCAGCAGGACGGATTTTTGCAAATTAGCGTCAAGGATGAAGGGAATAGCTTTCATTACGTGCAAGCGGAATCCGATGCCGCTGCTCTGCATCATAAATCCATTCATGAAGCGGCGGTGGGAGGGTTAGGTTTGTTCCTCATGCAGGCTTTAATGGACGAAGTGCAGGTGTTAACGGATAGCGGCAAAGGCACTCAGGTTGTTTTGAAGAAGCAGCTAACAGGGCAGATGAATAGAAAAGAGGAAATGGTATGAATGTGAATGCATCATCCTCCAAGCCTCTATATGAGATGTATGTGAAAATGAAGATTTACAAAGAGACAGCTTGCCAAGAGACGGCTACGGCACTGCTGCTGCACTATGAACCTATCGTTCGTATGGCAGTCGGCAAGATGTCACGGAGCCGTCCTGATTTATATGAAGATCTGTTTCAAGTCGGGCAGATGTCTTTGCTGCGGCTGTTCACCCAGTACGACAGTACACTGGATACTCCTTTTGAAGCCTATGCAATGAAGAGCTTGATCGGTCACCTGAAGAACTATTTGCGTGACAAGTCATGGTACATACAGGTTCCGCGACGAATTAAGGAAAAAGGAGCTCTCGTCCAGCGTGCTTTGGATGAGCTTACCGTCAAGCTCGAACGTTCGCCGAATATCGATGAAATGGCGGCTTATTTGGAGCTGAGCACGGAAGAGACCATAGAAATTCTGGCAGGCCGTGACTATTATCATTACACCTCGCTGGATACACCGCTTAACAGTGAAGGCGACAGTGCGACGATCGGAGATATGATTGCCGGGTCGACCGACGAGTATCAATCACTGGAAAGACGAATGGATTTGGAAGAAGCGATGACCTGCTTGAAAGAGGAGGAGAGGAAAGTCATTCATCTCATCTATCAGGAAGGGCTCTCACAGCGTCAAATTGCGGATCAGCTAGGGATATCCCAGATGAGTGTTTCCCGCATTCAGAAGCGGGCAATACTAAAGTTGAAGGCAGTACTTACACCTAATCCTTAGAGGAGGCCGCCCTATGCCAAATCAGCATTTTAAATTAGAATCCGGAAAAAAATTCCGTTTAGCGAGTATCGACCCTAATGCTACAGGGGCCAAACATGAAAGGGAAGAAGCAGAAGCTGAAATGAAGCGCTTGAAAGAGCAGCTGGAAGATTTGCAAAATAAGCTGTACGCCGGGAAGAAGCAATCCGTTCTCTTTGTCATTCAGGGAATGGATTGCAGCGGTAAAGACGGCTTAGTGAAGCATGCTCTCGGAGGCTTGCATCCGCAGGGGTTTAAGGTGAACAGTTTCCGTGCGCCTACGGAAGAGGAAACTGCGCATGACTTCTTATGGCGCGCTCATCAGATTGCCCCTGCCAAAGGGATGATCGGGGCCTTCATTCGTTCGTATTACGAAGATGTGCTCATCACGAGAGTCCATAAATGGATTAGCGAGTCGGAAGTAAAGAGCAGATTCAAGCATATCAACCGCTTTGAGAAATTGTTAGAGAGCGGCGGCGTGAAAATCGTGAAGATTTTTCTCCACATCTCGAAGGATTTCCAGCTTGCCAGACTGCGGAATCGGCTGACAGACCCTACAAAGCATTGGAAATTTGACAAGAATGATTTGGTAGAGCGGGAGTCATGGGCCGAATATGAAGAAGCCTATGAAGCGGTATTTAAGCATTGCAGCTCTGAATCGGCACCATGGTACATTGTGCCGGCTAATCACCGCTGGTACCGGGATTGGGCTGTGCTGCAAATCGCCGTAGAAGCACTAGAGAGCATGAATCTAGCCTATCCGGAATCCGATCCGGGGCTTGATTTAATACTAGAAAAACTACAGGAATAGATGTAGTTTTTCTCTCTATCTCCGCATTTATGGTATAGTTAGAATAGTAGAATGTTTAACAAACGTTCTCTATGAACTGTACTAGGAGGCAGCTATGGGCAAATTTTTTCGTATGAATATACGTGCAAAAATTATAATGGGATATGTATTTATTATCATATGCTTAGGGATTGCCCTTCTCATTGTGAGCGGTCGAGTCAGCTCGCTGCAGAAGGAAGTGGATTTCGTCTCCAGCCATGATTTGGAAGCGCACGATCTTATCTATACAATACAAAAAAATATGGTCGATATGGAAACCGGCATGCGGGGCTACATCATTACAGGGGATATTCAGTATTTGGAACCCTACGATACAGCCAACAAAACATGGCTCGATAATTATAATAAACTTCTGCAGTTAGTCAGCTATAACACCTCTCAGAAGGAGAGTTTAGAGCGAATTAAGCCAACGATCCAAAGCTGGATCCGCACGGCTGGCGATAATGTGATTTTATTGAAGAAAGAAAACAAACAGGCGGCAATTGACGAATATTTTAAGCAAAACTCAGGAAAGAAACTGATGGATCAACTGCGCACACAGTTTGATTCTTTTCTAGAAGCTGAAAAGCAGCTGACGACGGATAGAGCCGAGCAGCTTGCTCAAAGCAACAAAAATCTTAAAATTATTCTTTTTACCCTTCTGGGTGTCATTTCAATTTTTGCTATAGTCGTAGCACTCATCTTATCTAACTCTATTACGAACACGATTATGCAAGTTACTAGAATGATTCGTTACATTACATCTTCCGAAGGGAATCTGGCGTCAAGAATTGAGCTGACCAGCCGTGATGAAATCAGGGAGCTGGCAGAGGCCACCAATGATATGTTGGGGGACTTGGAGAAACAAAACTGGATTCAAAGGAATATCGCCGAGGTCGCCACTTTGTATCAGGGGATTAATGATATCAGCTCTTTGGGTGGAACCTTTATAAGCAAGCTGGCGCCAATGCTTGACAGTGTATATGGGGTTGTCTACCTTCGAGAACATGTCGGGGAGGAAACTCGCTATGTGAAAATAGCAGGGTACGCGGCGTCAGGGAAGGATCCTTCCGCGGCTGTTTTTCGGTTGGGGGAAGGTTTGGTAGGTCAGTGTGCGATGGATCAGCGTATTTTCCTAATCGATAATCTGCCAGAGAATCATGTGAAACTAACGTCCGGTTTAGGTGATTCTGTCCCTCGCACCTTGCTGGTAGCGCCTATTCTTGTGGATGGCCGCACAGAGGCAGTAATCGAGTTAGCGTCTCTTCATACGTTCCAGGCTCAGCATTTGACCTTGGTTGATTCGCTGCAGGAGAAATTCGGTTCGGCTATTACGAATGTGCGCAGCCGCATGGAAGTAGAGCGATTGCTATCCGAGTCTCAGATATTGACGGAAGAGCTCCAAGCACAATCCGAGGAGCTTCAAGCTCAGTCTGAGGAGCTGCAGATGCAGCAGGAACAGCTGCGCATGACCAACGAGTTCTTAGAGGAGCAGAACCATTTCTCTGAGCAAAAGGCGTTGGAATTAAAGAAAGCGAAAGACGAGCTGGAGGATTATTCGCTTAAGCTGGAGACAAGCTCCCAGTACAAATCCGATTTTCTTGCAAATATGTCGCACGAGCTGCGGACGCCGCTGAACAGCATCATGATTTTGTCCCAGATGCTCGCGGAAAATAACGGCGATTTGCAAATGTCAGAGATTGTGGAGTACTCACGCGTGGTCAATGCCGCAGGGAAAGATCTGCTGGCGCTGATTGACGATATTCTAGATTTATCCAAAGTCGAAGCGGGCAAAATAGAGATAATGACGGACGATTTCAATGTGACCGAACTGCCGCAATTGATGAAGCTGATGTTTGCCCCGGTTGCGGAGAAAAAGGGGCTTGATTTCGACGTCATATTAGAACCGGATGTGCCATATGTCATTCAGACGGACGGTCAGCGTCTACAGCAAATCTTGAAGAACCTGCTCTCTAACGCGTTTAAATTTACCGAAAAAGGCTCCGTTATGATGAAAATAGCGCTTGCCGACCCCGTTCGTGTGAAGGAACTCCTGCACAGGGACCCGGCAGAAAAGGTGCTTGCGATCTCGATTACGGATACCGGTATCGGGATTCCCATCGACAAGCAGCAGGTCATTTTCGAAGCGTTCCGCCAGGTGGATGGCACAACAAACCGCCAATTCGGCGGAACAGGGCTTGGTTTATCGATTTGCCGCGAGTTTACGCGTCTGCTCGGAGGCTCTATTGTTGTGAAAAGCGAGGTGCACAAAGGCAGTACGTTTACGCTCTACGTGCCTAACGCGATCGAAACGGAGCAGAACAAGGAGACGCCTGATCATGACCCTCATCAGGGAGAAATTGCCGCAGCCGTTGAGGAGCGAACGATTATTTCCACGCAAGCCGTGGAGCCGAGTCCTGACGTTGCGCCGGTTGAAACGATCATCTCCGACGTGGAAATCATTCATTCGGATGCGCAATTGTTCCACGGCAAACGAGTGCTGCTCGTCGACGATGATGCGCGTAACGTTTTCGCGCTCGTTACTGCGCTGGAGACGAAGGGAGTTACCGTGGATGTGGCGGATCACGGGAAAGATGCCCTGGAGATGTTAAGCGAAGAGGACGATTACGATCTCATTTTGATGGACATCATGATGCCGGTCATGGACGGTTATGAGGCCATGCAGGCGATTCGAGGAGATCTGCACATGCGCGAGCTGCCGATCATCGCCCTTACGGCCAAAGCGATGAAAAGTGAGAAAGAGAAATGTATGGAGGCCGGCGCTTCCGACTATATCACGAAGCCGCTAAATATGGATCAGCTATTTTCGCTCATGCGTGTATGGCTAACGAAGCAGGTGAAGAAACATTGAATCATATGCCCGTGGAGGAGCCAGTTGATTTGGAGAAGCCGCCTTACGAGGATGAACGGCAAAACATTGAGATTAATCTCCTCTTAGAAGGCCTGTATCAAATGTACGGGTTTGATTTCCGCCACTATGTCCGTTCCTCCTTACGGAGGCGGATTCTTAATCGTATGAAAGCAGAGAAGCTGCCGAATGTCACCGCGCTATTGGAGAAGGTTCTGCATGAGCCTGGCTTCGTGGATCGCTTGCTGAATGACATGTCGATCCGCGTCACCGAGATGTTCCGGGATCCTAGCTTTTTCCGTGCTTTTCGTAATAGGGTCGTGCCTCAGCTTAGGCACTATCCCGAAATTCGCATCTGGCACGCTGGCTGCGCAACGGGGGAGGAAGTGTACTCCATGGCGATCCTAATGCAGGAAGAGGGACTGGCGGAGAAAACGAAGATCTACGCAACGGATATGAACGAGAAAGCGATTGACGCCGCGCAAAAAGGGGCTTTTCCGCTCAAGCAGATGCAATATTTCACTAAGAACTATTTGGATTCTGGCGGGACCAAAGCCTTCTCCGAATATTACACAACGGATCATCAGTATGCCTATTTCCAGCCGGTCATGAAGGATAACTTGATGTTTGCGCAGCACAATCTGGCAACGGACGGCTCTTTTAACGAATTCCATGTGATATTGTGCCGCAATGTCATGATCTACTTCGATCATAAGCTGCAGACACAGGTACACAGCCTGTTTCACGGGAGCTTAGTAAAGGGAGGGTATCTGGGGTTAGGCAAGAAAGAGTCCATCCTTTTCGTGCCTGAAGGTGTGCAATATGAGGAGTACGTGCCGCAGGAACGTATATACCGTAAGAAATAAAACCACTTAAGACGATGAGGGTATCGTCGTGAGTGGTTTTATTTTGTAACTGCGCCGTAGCCAGGAGCGCCGAGGCAGAGGCCACCCAACGATGAGAAACATCGTTCGAAGCTCTGCCGGTCCGCTCTACCACGCCTGTTTCGCCTGCAGCTGCGGCGGTTAAACTATGTTTATAAATCACAAGAAAGAGGGGATCCACAATGAGCACAGAAGATGATCATCTATCTCCAAATGAGCGCATGCCCGACAAACTGATTCAAGAGTTGGAAAGCGAAACGCATGCCAAGCTTAACATAGAGCAATTAACCCGGATTACCTCTATGGTTCGAGAGTATCAAGGGAATATCAAGTCGCATTTGACGCAGCAGCAGGCCAAAAAGTCGTCCTGGGCGGACCGCATTGCCGATCGTATCGCGCTTTTCGGCGGAAGCTGGACGTTCATCTTGCTGTTCGGTCTGTTTCTGGTGAGCTGGATGGCGCTCAATCTGACGCGTTTTGCCTACGATAAGCCGCCGTTCATTCTGCTCAATTTGATACTCTCCTGCATTTCAGCATTTCAAGCGCCAGTTATTCTCATGAGCCAGAATCGCCAGGCGAGTCGAGATAAGCAGGAAGCCATCCTTGATTTTGCCATTAACTATCGGGCTGAACAGGAGAATATGGAGATGAAAGAGCTGCTCGAACGGATGGATCAGAGGCTGGAGAGAATGGAGCGAGAGATTTTCAAGCAATAAAGTGTTTCATTTTAAGGCCAAGCGGTTAATAGATATCATAGCCAAGCAACACAAATTATCGATGAAAAGAGGGTGTTTCCTATGTTAGGTTGGGCCATCATGTTTCTAATCATTGCTCTCGTAGCTGGTGTATTCGGATTTTTTGGAATTGTTTCAACGGCGGTAGGAATTGCCAAAGTATTGTTCTTCGTATTCCTGATCATGTTTGTCGTATCGCTGATTTTCGGCAGACGCAGAGGCATCTAGTTCGCAACTAGTCTACATTTAGCCCACAGTAACAATCGCTTTACCCAATAAAATGAATTCGAAAGAGGAGGAATTACCATGAGTACGTACACAAGAGTGAGTGTGACAACTAATCTTCAAGAAGCACAGGAAAAAGTACAGCAACTGTACAGGGAAGGCTTTTCGAGAGAACACATTTATGTACTGACGCACAGTGCTGAAGGTACCGATTTCGTCGCGAATTATACGGGTGCAGAGCAGATTACGTTGGAGGAGGAAGGTATGCTGACGGCCATTGCGAATCTTTTCCGTTCCCGCGGCGATGAGCTTAGGGCGAAGATGAAGGCACTCGGCGTACCTGATGTAGAGGCTAGTCGTTTGGAAGGTGAGCTGGATAGAGGGAAAATCCTTGTTCTGGCGAAGCCCTCCAGTGAGTACACAGCCTATGATGAAGCAGATTTTCAACGTACGATTTTATAAAAATGGACAAGGGAGACTCCTTCGCGGGTCTCTTTTTCCTTATCATAGAGATAATAGCAAAGCCCTAATCGCCTCCATTACGGAGACAATTAGGGCTTCGGGTACTGCCGTAGGCTGCAATTACTAATTATCGCCTGCTGCTTGTGTTCGATAAGGTTGGGAGCATCTTTGAATCCTTGACCATGGCAGAATGACAAATCGGACATTCCGGACTTTCGGCGAATGAAAAGTTATCTCTCATCCAACATGAGCACTGTTCCGTGCTGCAGGTCCAAATGTTCGTTTGCTCTTCGGGCACAGGTTCCATCGATTTCTTTGAAAAGTACATATGAACTCCTCCTTGTCATAATAGACTCAGACTCAGACTCGCAAGCAGTGTATAGCAATATGTGGTAAGGACTACAGCTTGACTACATTTTCAGCTTGCGGTCCGCGGTTACCTTGAACAACTTCAAATTGTACGCGTTGGCCTTCATCCAAGCTTTTGAAACCTTCCCCCGTGATAGCGCTGAAGTGAACGAACACATCATTGCCGCCTTCCATTTCGATAAAACCAAATCCTTTTTCTGCGTTAAACCATTTTACCGTACCTGTTTCCATGTAGACATAAACCTCCAATAATTTGTTCCTGCGTATTGCTTCTGGATCATTCAGATCCTGACAGCTTGTTAACGCAGCTTTGATAATATATCCAATTAGAAGGGAGCTTATTCCAATTTCATGAAAAATTCATTTCAATCTAATTGACGCGCTGCCAAAAGTTGCAGATGGTGCTGGCGCCGTGCTCACCATTCAACGTTCCGCAGATATGATGCGCGAAGCTAGCTAGAGCCAAGGGAGTACGGCTTCACACGCACCTCGCTGAGACGAAGAACCAGGAAGCCTATTCGCTTGAAACTTTATCGGTTCGCTTGAGGTAGGGAAGGCGGCAGATTTAACTGCAGGGAAGCAGACAGACCCCAAATCATGGTTGGTAATGTCCGGCATTAAACGTCCGGTGGATTACACCATCGTGGCTGGGAAGGTCGCCGTCGAGAACGGCAGGCTTGTTGGGGAAGATGAGGAACGGCTCGCGAGGGACTACATGTAATTAACGCCGATTACTCCCGCTATTTTCATCAATTACTCCAAATTTACCCAACTAACTGGATTTTCTACCGCTATTTTCGCTAAATCCGCCCCATTCCGGCCAGCTGGCGACGATTTAGACGTAGCTTCTACCGCTAATTCATTCCCTGCCACTGTGCAGCACACATTAACGGTAGTTTTTCCCTCTATAAACTGAAAAAAGCCCGCACCTCAAGGTCTTTATAGACCAGATGAGGGCGGGCTTTCATCTTAAGCAAGCAATAAAATGACTAGCAATTCGAAGAGGACTAACGTCAAAATTTGATTGTATTGAGCAGGAGTATAAATGGGTCTATGGTGCCCGTGAGGCTGAGCATGCGGGGTAACCTGCAGATAAGCATGGTGCCCATCCACGTTCACCAGTACACCTTCATGCGTATGCCCGTCTAAGGTTGTGACGCGAATCGTACGTCCGACATGGGGGTGAAGAGCACCCATAATCATGTTCCTTTTGTGCATCATTTGATGTTGCCAGTCGGGATCTGCTTGATAAAGAACTTGGGGTCCGTGATGTCCAGGGTGTTGCGACGGATTCATATACATAGCTTTCGCTCCTTTTTCGTACGTCTGCGCGTAGCGGTAGGCTTATTGCCTAGGTTCACTACAGACTATTCAGCCGTCCGAAAAAGGTGCGTTTGCCTATGCGTTTATTCCAATGGGCTAATCGCGTTTAATTGTCACCACACGAGTCTCATCGTTGAAGGATACTTGACCGCCAAGCGACTCCGCGATGAAACGAATCGGCACGAAGGTAGATCCATTATGGAGCGTTGCAGCACTTTCCAGCTCGATGGAAGCACCGTCAACATTCGCGATCTTGCTGTCCAGTTTCAGGATAATCGTCTTACCGGATAACAAGTCTTTGATGGTGACTTCCTGCAAGTCGCCGTTCCAGCCAACCTCAGCGCCGAGCTTTTCGGAAATAAAGCGTACCGGCACCATTGTTTTATTGTCTGCGTTAATGAAAGGCTGAGGTGTATCGCTTGTTGAAACAGCCCCGCCATCTGTCAGCTTCAAGTTAACTTCCTTCTTCGTTACTTTCACATCTTCGCGAAGCAGTTTGTAGAAAGCAGACTGTTTATCCAAGTTATCCAGCACGCGGTAGATGGAGGAAGCGTCCGTTCCAACTTGTACCGCACCGCCGGAGATATCAATCGTTGCGGCTGTAACTGGCTTATTCATATCCCAAGTTTCACTTGTGAAGGAGAGTTTAAGTCCTGCAACGCCAGTGCCCTTATCCGGAAGCGGCATGTTCACCGCAAGTGTTTGCTTGCGAATGAATTTGTCAGCATCGATGTAAATATCAGCTTGCAGCGTGGATTTAGCGTCAAACAAGCCTTTAACGGGCATTACACCCTGCTCCGCATCCCCGGTGATGGCCTCTTCGAAAGAGGCTGCCGTTTTCTCCAGGAAGCCACGGATAGGATCATATACGAGTCCGACTGCTAGTTGTTTGTTGCTCAAAATCTTTAAGGCAAAGTCTGCGGAACCCGCCTTGATTTGTTCTTCAATAACAGGTGACAAAGCATCGTACAATTGGTTCAACAGCTCTTTTAATCCAGCTTCGTCTGCCAGTATATTGCTGAACAGTTTACGGAGCAGGGAGGCCAGCTCAGTGCCGTTTAGTTCAATATGTGCTTGCTGGAGGGAGAGGTCAGCGCCGTTAACTTTGTCCGTAACCGCTGAGACCGTAATGTTCGAAGGATTTGCCGTATTCGCTAAAATAAGTCCAATAATCGAAGGCTTAATCTCGGCTATTTTGTTCCCGAACTGCTCCTGAATAACGGTTGGCAGCATTTTCGTGAAGGTTGCATTCGATCCGCCTAAGAGATCATAAACAATCGGTTTTTTCGCACCTTCGATATTCAAAATAATTTTCGTGCCTTCAGCAGCAAGCTTGAATGGGATGGAGCCTTTCCCGTATGTAATTGTACCGTCTGCAGAAATCTGCTGTGCGTTCTGTGTTTTCACGTTCGTGAGCTCAACTTTTACATGTTGCAGAGCGCTGAGCGACTTCTGCTCTTCAGCTGTTAGCTTGGAGGTGTCGCCGGGCACTAGCTCGATCTGCAGAGTTCCTTTGGATTCGGAGGACTTTACGGCTGCGCTGTTTTTAATCGCCTCTGCAATGTCTAAGCCTTGCACAGCTTGGCAACCTGTCAGCGTAAGCAGCAGGAACACCATGGCGGCGGATACCCACCAAGTCATTTTCTTTTTGTACATGATCTAATCTACTCCTTAGTTTTAATAGAAATAACAAAAAGACGTCCAATAATTATACGCGATGCACGGAAGAAGGATTCGCATGTAAACGGATTATTTTTTAACCGAAACCTTTTATTACCAATTTCGTCTATATTTATTAGATGGAATATGCTTCCTGAAGGAGGCCACAAGGAGGTGACGTCTATGATGACTTTGTTTGCTGTATGTTTTTTTGTCGGCCTTGTACTTACTGTTCTTGTTACATTTTTTGGCGGCGATTTCTTTGAAGTCCACGGAGATACCGGAGGAACCCATGGTCATGGGGGACCGTCCTTTTTCAATTTGTCTTCCCTTTTAGCGAGCTTAACGGTATTCGGCGGGATGGGGTATATGCTGAATGAGGTAGGGATGACCAGCAGTTTACTCGTCCTGCTCATTGCTATTGGCGCCGGACTTTTCGTGGGCTGGTTGTTCTTCCTTTTCTATGCCAAAGTCATCTATAAGCATGATGACAGCATGAGAGAAAGCGATTTTGCGCTCAATGGACAATTAGGGAAGCTGATTGTACCTATTAACGGGAAGGGCATCGGCGAGATGGTGATTGTGATGCAGGGGACCAAACGGTCTATTAGCGCGCGATCCGAGCTTGGAGAATCGATAGCCAAAGGAGCGAGGGTGGTCATTCTTCACGTGGACAAAGGAGTTGCTACAGTAAGTCAATTTAGTGACTAGGCTTGAGGGTACTACTAACTTCCGGGAGGTTATTCGATTATGTTAACGATTTTGTATACGGTTGCTGCGATTGTGGTTGTTGTTTTCATTTTACTTACTACGATTGTTAGAGCTTATAAGAAAGTTCCGCCGAATGAGGCGATGATTGTGTTCGGTTTAGGCGGCAAACGCGTCGTACAGGGCGGGGGAACGTTCGTCATCCCAGGCTTTCAGAGCTTCAAAACGATCTCCATGATGCTCATGAGCTTCGACGTCAAGCCCGATCAGCCGATGTTCTCCCAGCAGGGGATACGACTCAAGATTGAGGCGGTTGCCCAGATCAAAATTCAAAGCGACCCAATTGCGATCGGCACGGCCTCCGAGCAATTTCTGGATCATACGCTGTTGGAACGCGAAATGATGATTCTTCATTCCGTAGAAGGACATCTGCGCGGTTTAGTAGGACAATTAACAGTGGAATCTATTCTTAAGAATCCGGATGAGTTGAACAGCAAGATGAGGGAAACGTGCTCGGAGGATTTGGATAAAATGGGGCTGAGCCTGATCTCGTTCGTCCTCAAACGTGTGGCGGATGATCAAGGTTACATTGAGAACCTTGGCGTGCCGGAAGTAGAACGCATCCGTAAAAGCGCCAGCATTGCCAGAGCTGAGGTCGAACGTGACATTCAGATCCGACAAGCCGATACGGAAAAAGAATCAGCTATTCGCAAAGCGGAAGCGCACCAACTTAAGATCGAGGCCGAAACGGTTGCATCGGCGAAAGAAGCGCAGTATCGCAAAGAGCTTAGCATGCGGGAAGCGGAGTTCAAACAGGAAACGACGAGCCGGCAGGCCGAAGCGGACTTGGCCTATGAGTTGAAGCAGAAACAGATTCAGCAATCGCTCGTGACGGAACAGGTGCGGATTAGGCAGATGGAAGCTGAAGCCAATAAGACCGTTCGGCAGATTGAAGTTGAGCTGAAGCAAAAGGAACTCGAGGCGTCCGTCATTAAGCCGGCCGAAGCGGAGAAACAGGCTGCGATTATGCGCGCCGAGGTGAGCAAGCAGCGGCAAATTCTCGAAGCCGAGGCTGATGCCGAGTCGACGAGAAAGCGCGGTGAAGCGACGGCCGAGGCGGAGCTCGCCAAAGGGAAAGCGAATGCGGAAGTCGTTCGCTTGGCAGGTCTCGCTGAAGCGGAGGCGCTGGAGAAGAAGGCGGAGGCTTACAAGCAGTACACGCAGGCGGCAGTGACAGTAGAGATTCTTCGCATTCTGCCGGAGTTAGCGGAGAAGATTGCTGCGCCGCTGAGCAACGTGGACAAAATCACGGTGATCTCCCAAGACGGCGCAACATCTGGCGTGAACAAGATTACAGGCGACATTGTCAAAATGATCGCTCAAGTGCCTGAAATTACTCAGACATTAACAGGTCAGAGTGTGACGGAGCTCGCGCGCGCCTTCCTTGGCAAGGACATTGCAGCTAATTTGAATAAGGAAACGGAATGAATCTAATTGATTGTCCTTGGCCCCTAGGGCTGAGGGCATTTTTTTATAAGCGTAAAGAGTCGAATTGCTATACAATAGGGACTAAGTTTAGAGTGAAATGAGGCATCCATCATGATTATCTACCAAAGGTTTCTGCGAGATTTGATCCGCAACTATATCATAGGCTCGGGTATTGCTGTTGTTGTGGTGGGCGGGGTCATTATTTCAACGACATTATCCATTTCGAATGCAGAATTGGTGCGTATTTTCTTCATCATGACCATTTCCCTAGGTGTAATGTTGTTGGCGGAGCTGCTGGTGTTTCGCCGGCACATGCAACCGATTCGGGCCCTGCTGGAGCAGGAGGCTCCGGACCTAACAACCATCCGGGGCGCTTATTTGCAAACGCACCGCTTTCCTGCACTCTCCGTGAAACGGATTCTGGGTCCGCATTTTCTGGGGCTATCGATTCCAGCCATGACGATGGCGTCCATCGGGATTGCGATGGGCTGGCTGTCACTGCCGGCATATTACATTGGGCTTGCCGGAATCGGTGCCGTGCTTGTGGCGAGCATGCATGCTTTGCTTGAGTTTTTCACGACATCCCAGGCGATCCGGCCGGTTCTTATACATATACGCGAGGTCGGTCAGCGCCTTTACGGCGAGGATGTCTCTTTGGATGGGCGCGTGATTGTTTCCATTCAACGTAAATTCCAGCTGAGCGCGTTCTTGATTGGAACGATGCCGCTGTTTCTATTTAGCTTAGCGACGCAAATTCGTCTTATCTCTCAGTCGTCGGATTTTACGGTGGATTACTGGAAGTGGGCGGGCATTATTTTACTGCTTGGCGTGGGGTTCTCCTCTCTTGGGGCACGCATGTTGAATAGAGATATTCAACAGCCTATCGGTGATTTGTATCGGGCGATGAAAGAAGTGCAATCCGGGGATTTGCAGGTTAGGGCTTCGGATCTATATTCGGATGAATTTTCAAGACTGGTTGCGGGCTTTAATCATATGGTCAAAGGGCTTGAAGCGCGGGAGAGCATGAATAATCAGCTGCTGCAGAGCTATTATTCCACCTTAGCTGCAGCCCTCGATGCTAGAGATGCTTATACGGCAGGGCATTCCACACGCGTCGCTCAGTACTCCCTTCTAATTGGAAAAGCTGTCGCTTTAAGCGAGCAGGAACTTGATTTACTGAACAAAACAGCGCTGCTGCATGACATAGGGAAGATTGGCGTGCGCGATGATGTGCTGCTGAAGGAAGGTCGATTGACGGAGGAGGAGTTTGAGAAAATCAAGCGGCATCCGGTGCTGGGCGAATCGATTTTGAAGCAAATAGAGCCGGCGGAGGCGATGGCGCCTTTGCTTCCAGGCGTGCGCTCGCACCATGAGCGCTATGACGGCAAGGGATATCCGGACGGCCTGAAAGGCCAGGAGATCCCGGAATTTGGGCGCATTATTGCGGTAGCTGATGCGTTCGATGCCATGACCTCCGATCGTCCCTATCGGAAGGGGATGGCTGTTGAGAAGGCGATGGCCATTCTCGCGGAAGGCAAGGGGACGCAGTGGGATCCCCGATATGCGCAGACGTTTATTGATGTTTTCATGAGCTCGAATCAGGCGAAAATGACATCCAATGTAAGCTGACCGCATGAAACAGCAAGAGCATAAATAATAGAGCCCGCTAACAGCGTGAAAGCTCTATTATTTATGCAATCAATGACGATTAATTAATGACCGGATAGCCTAAGAATTCGGCAATCTTATCAAGTAATCGTTGCTGTGCGGTCATTTTTTGAAACATGTCCTCGTATTTTTTGTTTAGATCTTCTTTCAATTCAGACTGTTTATCGTTGGTGTGTTCTATTATCGCAGTAACATTCTGAGTGAGGATTTGGATCGCGTGACGGAGTTCAATGACTTCTTCAGAAATGACATCATCTCGTTTCATGAGAGAACCTGAAGCCGCTTTCAGTTCCGTAACATCCCCGGTAATGCCTTCAAACTGCTGATTCAGTAACTGCGTTGTGGCATTGAGAATTTCACCTTTGATGTCTTGCTCGGAAGCTTCTTTTATTTGTTGCTGGATGATATGGATCACATTCTGAAGTCCTTTTATTTTAATAGAAGCACCTTCAAATTGCTTGTGCAGTAATTCAATTGTAGTAGCAACTTCACTTCGGATGTCCTGTTCAATTAGCTCAGCTATCTTGTTCACGAGAATCTGATTGACGCTGCCCAGCTCCGTTACTTCTTCCGTAAGGGCATCACATCGGTTGCCCAGTTTCTGTACTTCCTCAGAAACTCCCTCGAATTGTGGACTCAGTAGCTCCGTTGCAGCGGAAAGTATGTCACTTTTGAGGTCCGTCTCCGAAACTTCGGGTTTTGCTTGTTCTTGTTCTTTTGCAAGACTTTGGATCTCATTACGCAGTTCCGATATTTCATCCGAAACACTTTGGTATCGCGTATTCAATGCTTCAACTGTGGTTATCAAGCTTTCTTCACTACTTGTTTGTTCTGGCGTTTTTACGACCTTCTGCATGAGAGAGTGGACGATGGCACTTAGCTCTGTGAATTTATGACTTAACAGGTCGAACTGAAAGTTGGAGTGATCCATAACTGGTGATGAAGCCTTGCCAGCCGCAATTGATGCTATACTTGCCTTCTGATTGAGGTTATCTGTGTAGTCCTTTAACTTTTCTGGTGTTTTATTCGATTCTATTTTTTGCTTGAGGAGCTGCACCGAATTACGCAATTCTAATGTGTCATTACTAAACTGCGAGCTCGATTTGTTAACAGCTGGCGTAGGTAAATTGGAGCCAGAAATAGTAGGGGACACAGGAGGCGCAGACTGTATTTCTTTGGGAAGCGTGAGATCCTCCTTATCGCGCATTTCCTGTAACTGTTCTTTAATCAACCTAAGTGGCTTGTTGGCATCTTTCATTCTGGCAATGACCCGAAACATTTCGATGGCTTCTTCTGTGTACCTGAGGGATCCGTCAACAGCTACGATCGGAAGAAACTCGCGAAAGTGATTGGACCATTCTACGACAGATGCACGTGTTTTTCCAATTTTACCAGCGATTTCAGTGAGCTTATATGATCTTTTCATTGTCCTTTATCGTCATCCTTTCGGCTTAAGTTCTTTAGGCTTAGGCATTTAGCTGTAACATTGTATTCAGGACATGAAACAAATGACAATAAAAAAAAGGCCCGTTCCCAGTATCTGGTGAACGGATCCTTCACATGCTTATTCAATCGACGGCATACGCTTATCCATCTCTGGTGCTAAATATTGGCCAACCTTATCAATCCATTCCTCGACGTAATGATCTGTGGCCCACTGCGCCATGACAAGCTGCTCGCCGGGGAGCAGATCCAGCATGAGCTGCGGATCATTGCCTGGTGCCTGGCCGTAGGGATAGAACTTGAGCTTGCCGTCCTCAAAGATGACGAGCATATCGTTCATCGGCGAAGTCAGAGCGTCGGTCGCTTGCGGCCAGGAGGACTGAATCCCGTTCCAGTTGCAGCACAGATCGTCGTGGTTGACGACCTTATCGGGCAGCTCTCGCGGGAAGTCATGCAGCGCGTAGCTGTCTGGTACTGCCGCTGCGGTCGTAGCACGCGGCGTTTCAGCGACCTTGCCGACCCAGTGACCCGGTTCGCGCTGAACCGTCCAGCTTTGGCCAGAGACCTCGCCGCGTAAACTGCTGGATATACTTGCAAGCACGCCGTTGATGTTCGTGTTAGTGCCGAAGACATCGGCGATAGACACATGATTCTTGTCCACCGGTTTGTTGTAGAACTGCACGGTGTGGCCTTCTTTTAATTGCGGCAGGGTGCGGACCCAGATGCGATCCGCCTGATAGGGTGCGCCGCCTCGCAAAGTCTGTTCCGACTCGGCAATAGACACATATTGATTCCCCGCAAACAATAGGGTTTCAGTCCGATTGAGCTGCTCGTTTTCTTGATCTGGGAAAGCTTCGGGTTTCACGGGCTGATCCGCCAAATGAGCGGATAAATAGTGAAATTCATCCGATTTGGTTCGATGGACCAGCGAATCGATTTTCCAGAAGTTTTGCTTATAAGGCATGAGAATTCCTGTGCCTTCGGACGTTTTCTGCAGCTGCCCGCGAACAGGTGCGATCAGCATCGTGCGATAGGTACTATAGCGCATGGGTTTCAGTACGCGCCCTGGCTCGCTGGCAGCTTCATGCTCGGTCCTTAAGCCAATCAGCAGAGCCGTGGTAATCGGCGCAGGAGAGAGGCTTAAGGACGCTGCTGTTGCTGTGACTGCTGCATCTGTTGCAGGTGCGGCGTCACTTTGGGTATGTAGCGTATTCCAAGGGAAAAGCATGATTGCGGCCGCGATCGCACCGATGCCTACGAAGCAAAGCACGGGTTTGATCCTTGGCTTCGTTCGTTCTTTGCGCTCAACCGCTTCTTCAATGTCACGCTGAAGCTTGGTAGTAAAGCCGGGGCGCTCAAGCGGTCCTGATTCCAATTGTTTGCGTAAATCATCCGGATCAGGATTGTTCAAGAGCCTCACGCTCCTTCAATTTGACCACCTTCAGTCTGGCGTGGTGAAGCCGTGATTTAACGGTTCCCTCCGAAATATTAAGTATAGACGCCATTTCTTTCGTTGAGAGCTGATAGTGGGCATGCAAAATAAGAATTTCCCTATATTTCGGAGGCAGGGAAATTACTTTTTTCCAAATGTCACTGGCATATAATTTCTCCATGGCTTCTGTTTCAGCGGAGTTCGATGTACCTGCTGATTGAATGAAGCCAACAAGGGTAACTTTGCGCCAGAAAGCTTTGCGTAAATAGTCATAAGTTGTATTGCGTGTAATCGTAAGAAGCCAGGTTTTAACCGAAGCCTCGCCGCGGAATGTAGTAAGATTGCGATAAACTTTTAGGAAGGCATCTTGGGCAATATCATCAGCTAAATCTGAGTTGCGGCAAATGCTGAAAGCGTAATTCCAAACGTCATTTCCATAGGTCTCCATCAAATTGCGAAGAATTACTTTCTGATCTGTCGTTTCAGATACGTACTTTAAATACTCAAATACATGGACACCGGTCGTCTCCATTCTCTCACCTCACTGAATTAGACGCTTGCAGGATAGAAAAAGTTCGCAAAACGCCCAAAATATTTTACGGCACAATCCCATGTCTATAACATTCGAAAGGATATTGCCGCAAGAGTCGGAGAATGAAGTTAAATTTGGGGAAAGAGATAGGTCGGAATCTAGAATCGCAGTTATTGGTATTTTTTATGCAAATAATAGGCCGAATGTGAATTGCAGTCTTGACAATATAAGGCATTAGCACGCAATATGTAGGAAGGAACCTGCATGTAAATCAGGTCCTTCGGAGAGGAAGAACACGATGAATTTCGTTGAGCATGTCATGGATCACCTGCGTTCCGGTGTCATTAATAATTACCCTCAACCCGTTGCTTTGAATATGGGCTTAGTGTATACCGTTAAACTGGAAGATAAAAGGACGAACTTAATTTGGCTGCCTTTTGAGTATACCGGTCTTGCGTACGTGGATATGGGGCGACAAGTCAATGTGCATCCTTACTATAGAGGCGTGATTTTTGAGGAGATTGAGCTTTCTCGGGGAACGGATCTTCACAAGCCGCAAACAGAAGAGGCCTTTGTGAAAGCCGTGTTTCTGAAGAGCTTTGAGATGCATCAGCTGCTGCTGCAGGAGAAGTATGCTTACCTGCAGGGGAGCGCGCCGGACTTCTTAACGAAAATGTTATACATAACCGATTGGCTGCGATACTATAATTCAATGAAAACTGTAGGCGCTGGCAGAAAGTTCGGCTAAGCGTTGGAATAGTAGGACTATATTTTCTACGTGTGTAGAAGATATGGTCCTTTTTGGTATGCAGAAAGACGGAGTCAGCTGCTCTTATTCAAGCCGGCCCCTGCGGCTATAGACCCAAGCCTGCTAGTGCTTGGCACTGCTCTTTACAAGGCTTTAAGGCTATTCTCAAAGGCTAATAGAAGCCTTATCCTAGAGAATGGTACAAGTTGGTGTCAAAAAATTTGTAGAGAAGCGGAGAATCTTAACATGGGGCAGTTGAATAAATGGATAGCCATAGCAGTGGTTTGCTGTGTAATGACCATAGGGGTTGGACAAACAAAAAGTGAAGCGGCTGGCCTGACAGACATACGTGGTCACTGGGCTGAGCAGACGATTACCCAGATGGCGCAGCAGGGGCTGCTGGACGGCTTTCCGGATGGGACATTTCGGCCAGATGATGCAGTGACGGCTGATCAATTTGTGAAAATCGTTTTACTTGCGTTTACCGATAAGTTTCCGAATGGCGAGCGCAATTGGAAATCAAGCTTTTTGCAAGCATTAAGCGCGGGCAATCAGAGCATTTTGAAGCAGGATTATCGGGATTTCACGTTTAAGCCAAGTACGGTCGGGTATTGGGCAAAGCCGTACTTGGATTTGGCTAGCGATCTTCATTTCATTAGTAAAGGACAGTTCACTGATTATAAGTCGAAGCTAAAACGCGAGGACGTAGCTGAGATTCTGTATTATTTGCTGAAGGAAACCGAGTATTTGGAAGATGAGGTGTATAGCCTCAAAGCAGCTTCCCAATTCGGCGATTTGCAAAGTGCGACGTCCAGACAGCAGAAATTTATCGGCGAAGCGATGACGAAGGGGATTATGGAAGGATACCCGAACGGATATTTTGGTGTGGGTCGTGATGTGACCCGTGCGGAAGCTTTGCAAATTATTACTCGATTGCAGACGAAGTCCAAGCGGATCAGTGTAAAAAACGAGGGAGGCGCTTTCATTAAAGTCGTTCCAACCAAGGATGGCAGCTACAAAAAGCTCATATTCCCTGATCAGCGCATGCTTGACGCCTATAGCATGATGGAGGATGCAGGCAAGCTGCGGGGGACGAATTATGATTTGGAAGAAACAACACTCCGCCTGTTCCGGGACGCGGATGCCAAAGCGCTCGCTGTGAACGGGGCGACGGCTGGTGTGCGTAACAGTAATGAGGCCTCGCTGTGGCTAGATCCTCAATTTTCGACTTATGGCGTAACGGTTCGCCTTGAGGAGGGGACACTGGCCCGCAATATAGAAAGCATCCGAAAGTTTACGGATTTCCTGTTTGGTTATGATGCGGACATCTTCTATCGCCAATTCACAGATGCGTGTGAGCGCGCTGCGGCGAAGGGCGTATTGGAAACAACGACGAAGCAAATTGGCAGTTTCTCCGTGGAGACGCGGCTTGAGCCGGATGGCAAAACCATTATTTTTTCAATTATACATACTTAATCATTAACGGCATAAAAGAGTGAGGTGTACATACAAGTTGTACACCTTAAACTTTATCTCCCCACTATCTAGATAACATGTACGTACAAGTGTATAATAGTACATTATACGTACTTTCATTCGGAAGGTGTTGAGGACACGTGCTGGAGAATTTGAAACAAGCGGTACTGGAAGCAAATTTGGATTTGCCCAAATATCGGCTCGTAACATTTACGTGGGGCAATGTCAGTGGGATTGACCGGGAGCAAGGGCTTGTCGTGATCAAGCCAAGCGGTGTGCCCTACGAGGACTTGAAGGCCGAAGATCTCGTTGTCGTCGATCTGGAAGGCCGAATCGTGGAAGGCACGATGAAGCCTTCGTCGGACACGCCGACCCATTTGGCGTTGTACCGCGCATTCCCGGCCATTGGCGGGATTGTCCACACGCATTCGCCATGGGCGACAAGCTGGGCGCAGGCTGGGAGAAGCATCCCTGCGCTGGGCACAACCCATGCGGACTACTTCTACGGGGAAGTCCTCTGCACGCGTCTCATGACGGAGGCTGAAATTAATGGAGCCTACGAGCTGGAGACGGGCAACGTCATCATCGAGACGTTCCATAATCTCGACCCGGCGATGGTGCCGGGCGTGCTGGTGAACTGCCATGCCCCGTTCAGCTGGGGAAAGGACCCGCACAATGCGGTGCATAACGCAGTCGTGCTGGAAGAGGTCGCGAAGATCGCTTACCACACCTTCCAGTTGAACCCAGTGATCCAGCCTATGGATCAAACGCTGCTGGATCGGCACTTTCTGAGAAAGCACGGAGTTAACGCGTATTACGGGCAACAATAAACGAAGGACAGTCGGCATCTCGCGAATGCTGACTGTCCTTTTTTTGAGTTTCCCTTGTGGATTACAGCTCCTTTAGTTAGCTGTTTGCTTGCATAATCAGACCTTGGAGCAAGGAATGGGAACTACCCATTAAGGCAGGCGCCTCATCTGAAATAGATGGATATTCTACCGTTAATCTATGCTGCTTGGCAGCAGGGAACGAAATAGCGGTAGAAACTCCAGCTAAATCATCATCAGCTACCCCAAATCGGGTGAACTCGCTGAAATTAGCGGTAGAAAATCCAGTTGATTGGATAAAAGTGGACGTATCGCAGGAAATAGCAGGAGTAATCGGCGTTATTTATAAGTCATCCACCCACTCGCCGTCGCTACCAAGGGAACGATTCGATTTAGGTAAGGAAGCCGCTGTCAACTGAACATAGGGCGGGTGGTGAAGTAAATCTTATCCTTTGGCGGAAATGTGCACTTTTTGGTATGATGAGAGAGCAAGAATGTTAAGGGGAAGAAGGATGATAAGTCATGTTTGCAAATTCAGGTTATGAAGGAACAAGAGAAGAGAATTATACCTTGCTGATTCAGCAGGTTAAAGCATTGATAGATGATGAACCGAACCGAATTGCCAATTTATCGAATGCAGCGGCGCTGCTCGGACAGTTCCTGACAGATGTGAATTGGGTAGGTTTCTACTTGGTGGACAAGACGCAAGAGAAGGAAGAGCTCGTTCTGGGGCCTTTCCAAGGGCTGCCGGCATGCGTTCGGATCCCGTTAGGTAAAGGAGTTTGCGGTACGTCTGCTCAGCTTCGGGAAACGGTGCTTGTACCGGATGTTCATGCGTTCCCGGGTCATATCGCCTGCGATGCCGCATCGCAATCGGAAATTGTCGTTCCCATCCTTCACGGCGATGAGTTGATCGGTGTGCTGGATATTGATAGCCCTAGTCTCAACCGGTTTGATGAACTCGATCAACGCTATTTGGAGCAGTTCGTGCAGGCGCTCGCTGCTGCTATGTAATGTCGTAGGTCATTGAATAAATATCTTCCATATCATCATCAGAACAAAAACTGCAGCTTGCCAGCACGCTGGTATGCCTTAAGCGAGAACCTAACATAATCAGGTGACTAGTCAACTGCTGTTCGATAGTCGGATCTGCGATGCTGAATGCAATCCCGTATTCATAGAGGGAGGGCTTCAGCATCGTTTTTCGTTTAATGATGCCTAGTACTTTCATTTCTTGATGAAACAGATGGAAAGTAAATTCCAATAGCAAGCTCATCTCGGTAGGAAGATTCAAAGGTGTGTGCATACGAATGCCGCCTGCGCTAATATCCCTTATCATGATTTTGGAATGCTTCGTGTCGGCAGCTTTATTCTTGATCCCTATAATTTTGAATAGGGCGGTTAAGGGTATTTGGAGATGCAGCCTGAAACTGGAGCGTTTATTTGGATGTGACATGGAGATGCTCCTCTTAATTAATAGGCATATTATACTATAAAAGTAGATGTTTTGAACCGTATATCTACAAAGAAAAGCCCCTTATTTGAGCTTAAGGAGCTTGGCTTCGAATGTTTGTAAATCTTCCTCGCCATTAACAAAAAGCCGTTTAAGCAGGAAAGGGGACTGCTCGTTTGTCGCCAATCCTTGATCGATTGTAAAAGCATATCGAAAACCGTGCTGCTTAAGAAGCTTAAGCGTCGTTTGGTTGCGTTCGCCATACGGATAGCAAAAAACATCGGCTTTCGTTCCCAGCTGCTTCTCAATTAGCTTTCTGGCTTCTACGATTTCGTACGCCTGCTCATCCGCCGTCAGCTTGGGTAGGTGAGGATGCGTCATGCCGTGCGGCTGAATATCCCAGCCTCCTGCCTGCATCTTCTTAATCTGCTCCCAATTGAGATAGCCGTCCTGTTCCGTCATGCCTGGGGACACAAAGAGAGTGGCAGGGAACCCGTATTTAGCCAGAATCGGCATAGCTTGCTCATAATTATCGATGTAGCCGTCATCGAATGTAAGCAGCACCGGCTTCTCTGGGGCTTTCTCGGATTTGTCTCCTTCCAGGAGACGAATAAATGCCTCAAGTGAGAGCGGGGTGTAACCATGATCGTGCAAATATGCCATTTGCTCTGCCAGCTTATCCGGTGTTATGACGACAATATTCCCTGGATCGATCGCTACACTGTGGTAGTTGAGCACGGGAATACTGACTTTGGACGAAGGCTTGCCCGTGTTCTTTGGCGGAACGATCGGGACATAAGTGTTCGTGGTAACGGAGGGGGGAGCCGGTTTCGTGTCCACGGAGAGTGGAAGAAACAGGGTATGCCCTGCGTTGGAATCTTGCTCGAGTACAGCGCCAGGTTCAACGCTAGGCGAATCACCAGACGAAGCATCAGACACCGCATCAGGCACCGTAACAGGATCGGCTTCTACTTGAGGCCCGTCCGCTTGCAGAGCGGGGAGCTCTGGCTGCACGTCGGCAGCAGCCTCGTTTGTGTAGGAAGCCGCTATGTTGGCTGCCTCTTCAGTCCCGTAATTCGCGGCGGGAAGGCAGCTAACTAAGAGCAACAGCAATATCGTGAAAATCCCGATAAATAACGAATACAACAGGATTCCCTTTCTTCGAAAGCTCATAGGCACACCAACCATCTCTAGAGGAATATTTGGAATATTCTATTACTCTATTTGTAAGCAATGGTTGGGAGAATTATACCTAATCCGTAGAAGAGATTACTGGAAATATAGAGCTTTGTTAATCTTTACTTTGAATAACCAGGAGGAGGCCTGTCTGAAGCTCGATGAGACCTTCCGGTTCCTTGAGTATGTTACTGATCCCGAGGGATTGGCCGACCTCTAGCGTCGCTTGATGAAGCGGATACGCGAAGCCGTGGAGTGTAATACCTGTAACTTCTAGGCTAAGCGGAAGCAGAGAGATGTGCGGATAGCTTCCGCGTTCAATGCGGGTCGTTTGATTCATAACGATAATTTGGTTATTGGCATCGATAATGGAGCAGGCAATGCCGAGCTCGGTACCTTTGCGAAGCAGATGCACATTAGCTAGCGAATGGTCAAAGCGAGTGCCCAGGGCACCAAGCAGGATGATCTGTTCAGGCTGCTCAGCAAGAGCCCAATTGAAGGCCATTTCTGTATCGGTCAAATCTTTATGTACAGGATCGCATTCAATAAACGAAACGCTTGAAGAACGAATAAGGCTTAACTCTTCAGCTGTTACTGAATCGAAATCCCCGAGTGAAATATGAGGCTTATAGCCATGCTGAATCAAATACAAGGCACCGCGGTCAGAGCCAACTAGCACGTCGTTTTCTTGAATGACACCTAGAGCCCAATCGCCAAGCGTACCGCCAGTTACAATAATTATTCGGTTCCTGTTCATGCTTGTTCCCCCAGCGCTTAATATCATCCCCTTAGTATACCATATTGAGGCAAAAAACCGAGCTGCATCCTAGCAGCCCGGTTCTAAGATTAAGTTCGGTTATCAACGCGCTTGCGCATAGGATTAAGCTCCGTTTGGTCGTGATCAATCTCGGCTTCTTCCGCAAAGCCCTGCAATTCCCAAGTCGTTCTGCCCAGCACGAGGTCCGCAGGAAATTCATCACCGCGTTTGAGGGTAACCTCTTGCCCTGCCTCATTGGCATAAATACCGTCTGTCTCCACAATATCGCCTGTCATCGGTTCCATTGTTTTGTCTCTAGCCATGCCGTATTCCTCCTTTCCTGTTGCTTATCCATACCATTTCCAAGGGTGGAGGAAATTATGAGTAGAATCATGTAGAATGATAAGGTTGTCATATACGGAATACACAGGTATACATACTTTTGTCAGGCAGAAAGGAAATGAACAGAATGGCATTATGGGGAACGATCGTGAATGCAGCCGCCATTATCATTGGGGGATTATTAGGGCTGCTTCTGCCGCGTATCTCGGAAGGCATAAAAAGCACAGTCATGCAGGGCCTGGGGCTCGCAATTACTGTGCTGGGGATTACAATGGCTCTGAAATCGAGTCAAATCGTACTTGTCATATTAAGTGTCGTCATCGGTGGTATTCTTGGAGAGCTGCTCCGTATCGAATACCGGTTAGGTCAGCTTGGTGACTGGCTGCAAGCCCAAATGCGCAAAAGCTCTTCACAGCACCACGGCAGCGTCTCGGAAGGGTTCGTGACTTGTACGCTGATCTATTGCATCGGAGCTATGGCAATACTGGGTCCGTTGGACAGCGGCCTGCGGCATAATCATGATATTTTATACACGAAATCGTTGTTGGATGGCTTCCTATCCATTATTTTCGCATCGACGTTAGGCGTAGGCGTGATCTTCTCAGCGGTATCCGTTTTCATCCTGCAGGGAACGATTGCTTTGGCTGCAACTGTAATTGCCATGGCATTTAGTCAAGCATCCCTGGACGCGATGATCATTCAAATCACAGCCGTTGGCGGTATTCTGGTCATTGGCGTAGGTATCAATATTCTTCAAATTAGGAAAATAAATGTCGCGAATATGCTCCCGGCACTTGTTATAGCGGCAGCCGCTGTGCCTTTACAGAATTACTTCTCCGCTTGGTGGGAGCGATTGTTCTAGACCACAGAACCGTTGAATTTGTAGCCGACACCGCGAACAGTGATAATGTACCGAGGTTCAGTCGGATTCACTTCAATTTTCTTGCGGAGATTGCTGATATGTACAATGAGCGTTCGCGGGTCGCCCATACTATCCAGGCTCCAGATAAGCTCAAACAAGTGCTCGATTTTGTAAACCCGGTTAGGGGTCTTGGCCATAAGAGAAAGTAAGTCGAATTCTTTGGCGGATAGCGAGATGGTCTGCCCATTCACGCGAACGATGTGGCTGACTAGATCAATCTCAAGTCCAGGGAATTTCACCAACTGTGGATCATCCTGGTGCTGTTCGCGGATCGAATTCCGACGTAGAAGGGCCTTCACCCTTGCAACAAGCTGACTAGGGCTGAAGGGCTTCGTCATATAATCGTCGCCACCCATACTCAATCCGAGAATAATATCGATATCCTCGCTTTTACAGGAGATGAACAAAATTGGCGTATTGCTGGTTTTGCGGAGCTGTCGGCAAACTTCTATGCCATCAAGTCCTGGCAGCAGAATGTCCAGAACAATAAGATCGGGCTTGTATTCCTTGACGATATCAAAAACATCTTGTCCATTGTTGGCACTGATGACTTTGTATCCTTCTCTCGCTAAATAGAGTTGGATCAGTTGGACAATTTCTTGTTCATCATCCACGACTAAAATTGTTTCTCCTGCCATACTAGAAATCCTCCTCAGTAACGGAACGGCTCATGATGGGAGCGGAGAACCCGCTCACAAATATTACCTTCATTATAGAACGATTCTCCTAACAATTTCTATCCTTTTATTGCCATATGATGAGATTTGCTGCGGTTTCTAGTAGAAACAGGGCACTATGTCCTATGCTTGTTCCCGAATTTTAGCGAATTATGAGGGAATTAGACGGAAACCCGTATAATTTGACGCAAATTTTAGCTGACCTTTATGAAATCTTTATGTTCCCATGCTAATCTACCCTTGTCTCTATGCATGAGTAGAGAAGGGGGCGACGAAAGTAATGAGTCATTCGGCTGATTTTAATCCCGTCACACATACCTGGCTGCAGAAGGATAACTTCGTACGCCAATTCATCGAACAGGCTTGGGACCTGTTTTGCATCTTTGATATTCATGGAAATTTAACCTATGCGTCCAAGAGCTTTAATCCCGTGATTGGCCTTATCCCTAAGGACTTTCAGCAAATTGTAGACTTTATCGATTCCGAATATCGGATGGATATACATAAAATGTTTATCAAAACCTTGCAGACGAGCAGCAGCAGTAAGCTGGAGTTTCGTACGAAAGGGACTGGCGAGAGCTTCAACTGGTTCGAGTGTACCGCGATGCCGATCTGTAATGAGGAAGGAAATCTCGCAGAGATTTGTTTCGTGCTTAATGACATTACGCTGCGCAAAAATCATGAGACTCGGCTAATCGCCATGGCTTTCCATGATCCATTGACGGGCCTTCCGAACCGGAGGCTGTTCAAGGAGCAATTGCAGCAAATGTTTTTGCAGGCTAAACGAACGAATCGGCCTTTTGCTCTTTTATATGTAGATATCGATGATTTTAAAATGATTAATGACACGATGGGCCACGATGTAGGGGATGCCTTCTTGCAGGACTTTGCTCATCGCATCCAAGGCTGCCTTCGCGAAGTTGATTTGTTTGCCCGGATGGGCGGCGACGAGTTCACGATTCTGCTGCCGTCTGTAGATTGCGAGGAGCATGTGGATAGTGTGGCTAAGCGAATCCTGCATTGCGTGGATCAGCCATGGGATGTTCAAGGCCATCTGTTTAGAGCTACGATCAGTATGGGAATTACGATGTATAACGCCGACACATCGGAGGCGTCGCATATGTTGAAAGAAGTAGATATTGCGCTCTATCAAGTGAAGGGCAAGGGCCGAAATCACTTCCAATTTTATCAAGAAACGATAGATACATAGATAGCTAGCAACTACCGTTATAGGGGACACATAGCCCGCTGTATAGCGGTTTTTTTGCGTTCACCAATATTTACAACTAGCGGTTTAATGCGCTTTCTAAGATGATAGAGTAATGACGTTATCAGAAAATGCTAGAGAAGGGAATGAGTGTCAATGCCGAAGAGTAAGCGATGGCGTAAATTCGTTGTTACACTAGCAGCAGCAGGGATACTGACGATAGCAACAAGCTCAGAACCTCACGATGCTCTGGCCCAAGCTAGTTCGGTGCAGGGTAAATTCAATATGTCATATATGTATTTCGGAAGCCCGAGTTCCTATACCTCACAAGTGGATAAAAGCGGGCAAACCCTCGATGTTGTTGCACCTAGCTATTTTTATATAAACACAGAGGGCAGCTTGGAACTATCCGATTCTCTGCTAGCTTCTTTCATTGCAGACATGCATCAGAGGGGAAAACGGGTTGTTCCGTTTCTTAGCAATGATTTTGATCGGTCACTTGGAGAAAAAGCGATTGATAATCGCGAAGCGTTGGCGGATCAAATTGTTAAGGCCATTAAGGATAACAACCTCGATGGGATTCAGTTCGATATCGAAAATGTGGATGCGGCTTACCGGGATAAATATACCGAGCTGGTGAAAATCATTCGCGGCAAACTAAGCGGCGATAAGGAAGTCTCCGTCGCTGTCGCAGCCAATCCAACGGGCACAACACAAGGTTGGACAGGTTTGTATGATTATAAGGCGTTAGCCGCTGTGAGTGATTATTTAATGGTTATGGCTTATGACGAAAATTATCCTGGTGATCCGACGCCTGGACCTGTGGCGAGTTTGCCCTTTGTAGAGAAGTCGATTCAATATGCGATTTCACAGGCGCCTGAGGATAAAATTGTGTTGGGGATACCGTTTTACGGAAGGTATTGGAATCAGAATGCAGCTGATAATGGAGCAGGTGTTTCCGCGCAAACCCTTAGCGAAATTACCCAAAAGTATGGAGGGACGGTTCGTTTTGATACCGCTAGCCAGTCTCCCGTTGCTTCTTTTACCATTCGTCCAACGGATGAGCCATTTAGTATTAACGGCAATAACCTAGAGCCAGGCGATTACACGGTTTGGTTTGAGAATGAACAATCGTTGAAGGAGAAGCTGAAGCTGGTCAGCAAGTACAAGCTGAAGGGTACCGGAAGCTGGAGCCTCAATCAGGAGACAGCGGATACCTGGGATTATTATGGCTTGTGGGCGGATGGGTTCTATTTCACAGACGTACAGCAGCACTGGGCGAGAGAAGCCGTGCTCGCCGCAGCGAACCGCGGCTGGATGCTAGGCACCGCCGCAGACCGGTTTGCGCCAGAAGCGGCGCTCACAAGAGCAGAAGCCGCGACGATCATCGTGCGCGCGCTCGGCTTGCAAGACGAGGCCGCCAGCGGCGCCTCGTTCACGGATGTGCCTGCTAGCCACTGGGCCTGGCAGGATATCCGGATCGCGAAGAGCAGCGGGCTGATCCAAGGGATCAGCAACGAGCGCTTCGCACCGGATCAGATCATTACGCGGGAAGAGATGAGCATGCTGCTCTCCCGCGCTTTGCACTTGACTTCGCAGGGCGGCTCAGCCCCTGCGAAGAGCTTCTCTGACGTGCCGGCAGGCAGCTGGTCGGCGGAGGCCATTGCTGCGATGAGCAGCCATGGCCTTGTCGACGGCTATGCGAACGGCACGTTCCGCCCTAGCGCGTCTTTGACGCGCGCGGAGATGGCTGCGCTGCTAAGCCGCGCGCAGCCGCTGCTCACGAAGTGAGCACGCCAAAGAACCGCTTCCACCGATCAGGTGGGGGCGGTTCTTTGTTTGTATCTTTACAAGCCAGGCGGTGGCTTGATAGCGGGCAGGACTTCGCCGATGACGTCCTCGGAGCCCAGCTTGATAAAGGTTGTTTGCTCTTGGGGGCCGGGCTTGTCGGTGACGAATTGACGGATGTTTTTGATGCGAGATTCGCTTCCGATCAGGCGGTTGCTGCCGATCTGGAGCACAGAGGTCGAATTAACGCCAAGAACTCTGATGCCTCGCACTCGGATATAGGAGCCTAAGTTATCCACACACATTGTAAATGGCTCTGGTGGTTGAGGCGTGGGAATAGGACGTTGATAGAAGGGATAAGCTTTGAAGCTGCCTTCATTTCCATAATAGATCGGAACTTCGCGCTGCACGGCATAGACGTTGGTATCCAGTGTAGTGGTAACGTTATCTCCAACCTGCATGACGCTGCTGGCGCCAATGGAATTCACGTAGACATAGCCGACAATAGAGAGGCGAGCCATCATCTAAGCCTCAGGCGGAAGAGGGACAAATGGCGAGATGATGACGGATTCCGGAGGTGTGTCGAACATAGAAGACAAGGAGATGACTTCCGTATCGCCGATAAGAAAGACGGAGGAGCTGGCAACCCCGACGATGCGTACATCGCCTACGAAAATTTGTTTGTTTTCCACATGTAAGTTCATCATAATTAACCCTCATTTCTCGGCAGACTGGATATGTAGCTTTCAACGGCGCTGATAATGTCTTGCTTTGTTTTATCAATAATGCTGGTTGTTACAGCTTCCATGGGTTCTTTAAATCCTACGCCGCGGTATTGATTGACATAATGCTGGATACGGGCATCTAATTGCTTGCGAATATCGTCTATGATAAGGTCTTTGTAATCTTCGTCCAAATGGTACTGGTATTTGTTCTCCAAGTTCAGCATATCGGACTGGAGCCCATATTGCAGATAATGCGCAATGCCTTTCGAAACGTCCTGCTGCATCGCGGATCCTGAAGGGGCTTGCCCCTCTGTCCCTTGCTGCTTTCTCATATTATCGGTCTGCATGGGTCCAATCCCGAATTCTTGCCCTTGTCCTTGCCCCCCCATCCCCATCCCTTGTCCTTGGTAATAAGGATTCTGATTTTGCCCAGCATCCTTGCCGACTGAGGCGCCATTGACTGTGAAGTCGTCGACATTATCCAGCGAGGTCGGGCTGATGCCTATGGTTAAGGTTCCGTCCAGTTTTTCAACTTTCAGTTGGTCGAAGTTATATTCGATTTTATCGATGTGGAATCGTTTCTGGTCTTTTATAGCATCGAGGTCGGATCGCAGCTTCGTGACGGTTTCTTCCAGCTTATCGATACGCTGCTTCTGCATTTCAATATAGGCGGAAAGCTGCTGGGCCCATTGCTGCCATGTGATTGAGTTATGCATATATGGCACCTCCTTCCGGTTTCATTAGAAAACCATTCATGACACGCATGATGGTCATTTCATAGCGGCGATCAGGTAGGCGGCGGCAAACGAACGAGGGAAACGGGATTCACTTCACTCGAACCAAGCTCTGGCGTAGGCTCAACAAAACCGCCTGTATTATAGAGGTTAGATAAGGAACGGATAGAACCTGCGGTGCCGATTTGAAGAACGGAGGAGTTGGCAACGGAGTTCACTTTTAGCTGCTGAATCATGATGGTTTGGTGAATGATCATGTTCATAGTGGAACACCTCGCTGTGCTTGACATCGCTCATTCTAGACGATCACTCCGCTGGTGGCGTTCGCTTCGATGAGATCGGAATCATTAGTGATAGTAGTGCTGTATGCATTATAGACACGAGGGAAATCACCCGTATTAAAGGAGCCTGCTCCTGCGAATGTTTTGGAAGAACTGGTTGGTGCGATGATGAAGGTATCGCCGAAATGGACAACTGAGCTAGAACCAACGCTGATAATTTTCACGTTCCCTACAATAGATGGCATATTCGGCCTCCCTGACTTCAGGCTTCTCACACCTTTAGTATATGAGGGTATACGCCTAGAGGTGATCTGTTTTTCAGATTGGTGTCACATCAGGGCTTAGGCACATATACTGCAAGAGAAAACGAGGTGATAGGCTTGAGCGGGTTTAATCGCCATCCTTGGCTGAAATGGGATCATGTAGAGAAGTTTCTCGGGCAAAAGCTGCCTTTCGCTGAAAAAGGGCAGACCTTTCTAGATAATATGACGTGGGTTGAGGGATATGTACAGGACATGCTGAAAAAAGCTATGCCGGGCATGGATGCAAGCATTTCTTCACAGGGAGCGACCGGTGCCGAAATCTTTGAAACGCATGAACATGTCATTATCAAAGTGAAAATCGCCAAAGGCGAAGATCCAAGGGCACTTCGCGTGTTCGTAAAATCAAATCAGTTGAAGCTGACCGGATTCACCAGCGGCAAGGGCCGAATTATCAAATTTCCTACGCTTGTGCTTCCAAGATCGGCGAGAGTTAGTTACAAGCAGCGTTTACTCCAGATAAAAGTGCGTAAAAGAGGATTAAAGGAGAACTATACAGAGGCGTATATTCGTTATTAGCAGAAAAAAACCGTTCCTATCGTAAATGGGGTGGTGTATCTCAGGTACCCGCCATCTTACGAAAGAACGGTTTTTGTTTCTGTATGCCCAGGGGAACTGCGGGCGCTTTTTGAGTTGAATGGGCAGTTTTTCTGGTTCTGGGGATAATGGACCTTAGTTCTTATTAACACTGTATGAGGTGACGCTGAAAGGTTCTTCTTATAATACGCGGCGAGCGGTCATGTATCGGGATGACCAAGTCCCGCTATAAAGGTTCGTAATACGTACGCCGCCAGCCCCGTAAGTTTGCAGTAGGTTCCCGTTCCCCATGTAGATGGCCACATGGTTAATGACACCCGGTTTGCCGGGGTTTGAGAAAAACACGAGATCACCTTCGCGAAGGTCGCTTCTGGACACATAGCTGCCCACATGGGCTTGATTCTTAGATGTACGCGGCAGGTTGACGCCTACGCGATTGAATATATATTGCGTGAAGGATGAACAGTCGAACGTGTTCGTTTGACCTGATCTGGAACCGAATTGGTAAGGTGTTCCTAAGTAGCTTGTACCGATACTGATGACACTGTTCGCTTGGGAGGTTGCTATGATCGAGGCTTCAGTCATTGAAGCTTTGGCTGCATCAACTTGATGAGGCGTGGCTATCATTCCTGCGGAGAGTCCTATAGAAACAGTCAACGCCGTAACGACTAACTTTCTGTACCAGTTGATTTGGTTATTCATCATGGTAGCCTCCTAGAATTGAGTTGTTTGAAATTGCCTCACCAGCTCATCTATTGAGTGACGTTGTGTCTGTTTCGTTTGACATGCCCCCAGTATATCAGATAAAAAATACCCTAATATTTCCCTTGAAAACCCTTACACCATGCGGGTACTGGGTTACCTTCACTTTCTGAGAGAACGATGAGAATCTTATGAAAATGTTTTTATTGACATGTTGTAGGTAGTTTGATCATCACCGTAGTCCCTTCTCTCAAGCGGCTTTGAATCTCAATAGTGCCTTTATGCTTCTGAACGATATGCAGGGCTATTGCCAGTCCCAGACCCACACCGCCTTGCTTGCGATTCCTTGCTTTATCACTGCGGTAGAATCTGTCGAAGAGGTGGGGGATATCGCTTTCGGCGATACCGATGCCTTGATCGATGACCTTTATAATGACCCAATGATCTTCGGTGAGATCGATATGCATGACGATCTTTTCCTGGCTATATTTCAGCGCATTATCTAGCAAGATAATAAGCAGCTGCTTAATTTTATAGGGATCACCCGTCATAAGAAGCTCTTGCCACTCCGAGGCGAGCTGCACTTTAATTTCTCTCCCGGATGTGATGCGAAGGGAAGCTGCCGTTTGACGGGCAAGAGGAAGCAGGTCGAAGGCGACATCTTGCTCACAGTTTTCTCGGATAACATCCGTGAGAGAAAGCAGGTTTTGAGTCAGCTGCTTCAACTGAGCGGATTCGGAAATAATCGCTTCGAGCGCTTCTTCCCGCAGCTTTTCATCATGGAAAGCCCATCTTCTTAATAAACTCGCATAGCTCTCAATGATGGTCAGCGGTGTGCGCAGCTCGTGGGAAGCATCGGCAACAAATTGCTCCTGCTTTTGAAACATATCCTGCAGCCTGTCAATCATTCGATTGAATGTCGCGCCAAGTATCACCAACTCATCGTTCGTGTCCTTCGTAGGTAGGTTGATATGCCGGAAGGAGCCGCTCTGCTCAATGTTCTGCATCGTGCCTACGAAGTCTTGGAGAGGACGGAAGAGGACGTTCGTATAGAAATAACCCCCGATAAGAGCGAGAATCAGCGTTCCCGTTGAGGTTAAGAGGAGGACAGAGATAAGCATGTCCGCATATTGGCCTAATCTACGCAGGCTGCGGCCAATTTCGAGCGTAGCAATCTGATGTCCCTCTTTAAAAACGGGCATTTTCACAAAGACATAAATTCCGTCTGAAGCCGTTTCTACGGTTACCGTATCTTTGTTCACATAGGTGACGGGGAAGCGAATTAGTGTCTCATCGGAAAAAATTTGATAAATAACCTTGGAATCCGGTCCGATATAACGCAGCATTTCCTGCGGGATCAGGAGTTCTTCCATCTGGGAATTGTCCCGCCAATACTCAGGATGATTGGGCAAATCCTTTAGCAGCAGCGTTTTCGCCTTCTCTTTGAGCAAATCGGCTTCGCCTTTGGTTGTAACCCGAATGAACATGTAGTAGGCAAAGGTAAAGCTGATAAAAAGAATCAACATGAGACCGACGGTAACGCCCAGTGTAATCTTCAGCTTAAGACTCATAAGGGTTTCTCTTTGGGGACAGCTCCGCCTGAGGCTTCCTCAGATTCTTTGAGTGCATGCGCCGAATCAACCTTGATCAAATAACCGATTCCGCGGATCGTTTGTATAAGCTTGGAGGAAAAGGGCTTGTCTACTTTTTGCCGAAGATAACGAATATAGACATCAACGACGTTCGTATCCCCCACAAAATCATATCCCCAAACCTCGGAAATAATCTGTTCCCTCGTCATGACTTCATCCTGATGCTGAATCAGGAAACGCAGCAGCTCAAACTCCGTTGGCGTAAGCTCAATAGTGGTTCCCTCGCGGACTACGGATCTGCTTTTCAAGTCCATGGTTAAGTCATCAATTTTCAGCAAATGGGGCTGCTCGGCCGGCTGATCCTGCAGATTTCGCTGCCGAAGCAAGCTGCGAATGCGCGCCAACAGTTCAACGGTGGCAAAAGGCTTCGTCACATAATCGTTAGCGCCTTGATCCAGTCCGCTGACCCTGTCCGACACAGCATCCCTGGCCGTCAGCAGAATGATAGGCAGTGTAGCGTTAACCTGGCGTATACGGCGCAGCACTTCTAGACCGCTTAGCTCAGGCAGCATGACGTCCAGCAAGACAAGATCCCACTCGGGTCCAGACAAGGCAGCATCCAGCCCTGCGCGCCCGTCTGACTTTGTATGTACGTCATAGCCCTCATGCTCAAGCTCAAGCTTCAGCACGCGGGCGATGCGTTCTTCGTCCTCGATCAGCAATATGCGGCTCATTCGGAAAAATATTCACTCCCAGCTCCCGCCAGAACAGCGGCATCGATTCATCGTCTTAGTTTCTCAGGTAAGGCGCTTTTACATACATAGGTGCTCATGTCCTTGCGGGCAGCCGTAAACGATAGAATGGAAATCGGGCCTGAACAGACCATAGGTTGCATTTTCATGGTAAAAAGATGCTGAAAAGGCGGGTCCTCCAGCCCAGTCTTTCATTGTGTGTTCATTAGCCTAGTCCGCGTTTAACCTTCTTGACATAAACTAGCACAGAGAATGCTGATAAAGGAGCCGAACAGATGAGCATATCACCGAATAAAAGAATACGCGCTAAGGCTATACAGAAAGTAGTGATTTTGCTGCAGGACCAAGATGCGGTAGGAAAAGTTTATGTACAAATTGAAGGTGGATTAAAGTCGCGCGAAGTGATGGCTGAAGCGATCAAACGTTTGGAGAGCGGCCTGATTTATGCGGATGAGGATTGTACGCAGCTTATTGACAGTGAATATATCGAGGTGTTCCGTAAAAGAGGGGCTGTTCGCGTGAATGGAGAGGAATTTACATTCCTTATTGATCGGGAATATGCCGAGGATTACGTTGTTTCAGCCAAAATCATCAAATGAGAACCTGCTTGTGGCCATAAGAAAAACCCCTTGTTGCTCATCCGAAGGCAATGCCTACGGGTGGCTGACAAGGGGTTTCTTTAGGAGAACGAATTAGCCTTTGTGAGTCATAGGCACGGTCTCAACGGAAGTCAAACGGTCATAGAAATCGACGAAGTTATTTCTTTCCGCAGAGCTGAGTTGCGCCATGGCTGTGCGCGGGTGCTCATCGAGCGCACCAACGATCATGTAAGGAATGAGGTAGCCCCAATCCCATTTCTCACGCATCGTGATCATGTGTTTTTCAATGATTTCGAGCACTGGACGAATATCGTAGCGCGCGCCTTTCAAGTGGCTGAGCAGCAATTCTGTCGTACAGTTTCCTGCAGCGCGACCCATGCCGTACACGGAGGAATCCAAGAAGGTTACACCACTAGATGCGCCAGTAATCGTGTTAGCAAAAGCAAGCTGCATGTTGTTATGCATGTGCAAGCCAAGCTCTTTCTCAGGAAGCAGGCGTTGGAATTTCGTTACAAGGTAATCAATATCCTTAGGAGCCATGCTGCCGTAGGAGTCTACAATGTAGACTACGTCAACTGGGCTTTTGTTAATTTCTTCGAAAGCTTCAATCAGCTCATTTTCCATTACGTGGGAAAGCGCCATAATGTTCAGGGACGTTTCATAACCCATGTCGTTGAATTTTTGAACAAGCTCAAGACCTTTATCCACATCTTTGATATAACAAGCGACACGGATCAGATCAAGTAAGCTGTCTTCACGGGGTAGAATGTCATTCTCATCGACACGGCCGATATCAACAAGCGCAGATAGCTTTGTATCTGTTTTCTTCGTAATGACATCACGCAGGAAAGCCTCATTCAAAAATCTCCATGGACCGGATGCTCCGCCTTTCAGCAGTTTTTCCGAGTTTTTGTAGCCAATCTCCATATACTCTACGCCGGCTGCACTTAAGCCGCGATACATGTCTTGGACAAACTCCACGCTAAAATCCCAATCGTTCACCAAACCGCCGTCCCGAATCGTACAATCCAAAATCTTGTGTTGATGATGCTTTACCATGCTCGTAATGCCCCTTTCGACTGCTCATATCGCTTAAGATTTTGCTATATTATCACTTATTAAGAGGTAGCTTGTCAATGCAAGGGGCTTCACACAGGGTAACTTTCGTAGGGAACATATGGTAAAAGGAAAAGCCGAGCGGAGCGCTTGTCAAATCCACCATCTCATGGATTCAAGGCCATGCCGTTGGCAAAGATGATCAGGAGGCGCTACGGCTCAGGCATCATCTCGAGCATTCGGTGAAAAGAGTGCTGCGCATGTGGGCGCCCTCTTTGACATGGGCGATGCTTGCCAGGGGCGACCTGCACACTATTGTCCTGTACAACTCCGAAGGGGAGGATTTGTACGCGGGATTGCTGCTAGCGCAGGAGGCGGGCGTGAAGGTGACGGATTTTGACGGGAACCCGATTGCTCTGCTGGGCGGAATGGATGTTGCAGGGGCTCGTGCAGGGGCAAGTACGGAGGCAGGTGCAGAGGCAAATACAGAGGCAAATACAGAGGCAAGAACAAATGCTCAAGCTAGGCTTGATGGAACTGGATCTGGGCAAGGGAAAGCGGTTTACATCGTTGCGGCAGTGCGAGAATACCATGCGGAGCTGCTCAAAATTGTGCAGGAAGCCAGGAAGTAGAATAGGCAGGGAACAAGTTGCAGAAGCTAATGGCAGACTTTTCATTTGGAGGAAGAAAGGATGCTATGCGATGAAGAACTTTGTTCCTATCTTTTTTGGTTTTGATAAGGAGCGGGATGCGCTGCTTGCGCTTGATACACTGGAGGAGCTCGGCTATAAGCCGGAGCTGCTGGAGGGGGAGAGGACGACGCTGCACATCCATCTCGACGACCAGGAAATGACCTCAGCGCTCGAGATCGCGCAGTCACACGGCGGGCGTCTAGTGGAACGCCAGCCTACGCAGTCCGAGCCAGATACCTTCGCTATGGCGTATGATCTGGAGGGCTCCATCCGGATTCCGGCTCACACCGTGAATGAGGATTGGCCTGACAACTACGCCTCCTCACGTGATGCCGACGCTGTGCCGAGCGAGGAAGAGGCGGCCTTTGACCCGTCCTCTGACGACTATAATCACTTCAGCGCTGGTATTCGAATCTGAAATGAATTTGTCCTGTCGCGCAGGCTCACGATTCAAACTTAAACGAAGTAGATGGAGGCTGTCACAACTGGTCAGGAATGACTTGAGGGGTAGCTTCTTTCGTCTGCGCGGAAGGCGAGTGCCTTTTTATTGTAGATACCTCAGGAGCTGTAACATTTGATGTATTGGAAGCGTCTGGTAGTTAGAGCGAAGGGATCATGAGGAGGAGTGGGTTATATGAGAGGACGCATGGCAGGGATTGTTCTGGTAACGGCGTTAGCATGTGTGATGTCAGGATGTATGGATGATCGAGCTTCAAGCGGAACCACTAACACGAATGATGGCGAGTTTCCCGGCCAAAGTCCATCCGTAAGTTCAACCCCAAGTTCAACAAATATAAACACAAGCAGCTCATCTACCAGTCCGATTTCTACGTCATCCTCAGCACCCAGCACGAATCCATCCACTACGCCAACTCCAACCTCATATGCCAAAGAAGCCGATGCAAGGAAAGCGATTGAGCAGCGTGCCAAAGAAACGATAAAAGTGATAAAGGATCACGACATGGCCAAGTTTGCCGAGTTGATCCATCCGAAGAAAGGCGTGCAGTTCTCGCCGTATTCCTATATCCGTGTAAGCAGTGATGTTCAGGTTATGGGCAGCGGGCTAGCCGCACTTTGGACCAGTACCGGTACCACGCACTGGGGAGAGTACGACGGCTCCGGCGATCCGATTGACCTTACTTTCCCGGATTATTGGGATAAATTCGTCTATAATCAAGACTTTGCAGCAGCGCCGCAAATCAGTTATAACGTGATTATCGGCAAAGGAAACATGATCAATAACGTATTCAGCATCTACCCGACGTCGACGGCCATTACGGTGGAGTATCATTTTCCCGGCATTGATCCGCAATATCAAGGGATGGACTGGACCAGTTTAAGACTCGTTTTCGAGAACTCCGGCGGGCAGTGGTATGTGGTCGCTGTCGTACATGATCAGCATACAATGTAAATTTCATTCGTAATCCCCTAAATATTATGCGAAAAAACCGCATTTTACCTCGTGTTTACGAGTGTAAAGTTCGGTTTTTTTATGTTTTTTTAAATTAACCATTGACATGTAACTTCTAATGTCATATTCTAATTCCATTAAACCAAGTAAGATCGTAGGAATTAAGGAGATGATTCTAGTGAAAAATAACCTAGTCACCGCATTGTCATCGAACTGGGTCAGCTTAGTCGTATCAATATTAATTATTGGTTTGCTCATTTTCTTGGGGAGAAAAAAAGTAAGCTTCGGTAACCGCGTTTTCATCGGGTTAGGTCTTGGTCTAGTCGCCGGTGTAGCGTTTAACCAACTGCATTTGGAGTACAAAAGTGTAAGCACGATCGGAACGATTTATGTTAACTTGATCAAAATGCTCGTAATGCCTCTGGTCCTTATCTTAGTTATTAATAGTATTTCTTCTTTATCCAGTCTTGGTCAGCTTCGTAAATTAGGTTTGAAAACGATCGGCTGGTTCTTGCTGACTACCGGGATCGCATCCGTAATTGGTTTGCTTATTGCGCTGGCGTTCGATCCGGGTAACGGGATTGCACAGGCTGTGCCGAAAGATTTTAAAGCAAAAGAAATTCCGACGTTCTCTCAAGTTATTCTGGATCTGGTGCCGTCCAACCCGATTAACGATATGGCAACAGGAAAAGTTGTACCCGTTCTAATCTTCGCCATCTTCGTGGCTGTAGCCATTGTACACGTTGGTTCCAAGAAGCCTGAGAGCGTTGCAGCAGTTAAATCGTTCATTACATCAGCAACAGCTGTGATTCACCAAGTCGTTAAGTATGTTATTCGTCTGACACCTTATGGTGTATATGCATTGATCGCAGGTATGGCGGCGAAATATGGTTTGGATACACTTGCTCCACTTGCCAAAATTATCTTAACTTCTTATGTCGCACTTATCATTCACTTCGTATTGATTTTCGGCGGTTTAGTCCTTCTCGTAGCGAAAGTTAACCCTATTAAGTTTTTCAAAAAAGCTTATCCGACGATCGCTGTTGCCTTTACAACTCGAAGCAGCTATGCAACGCTGCCAGTGAACTTGGAAGTGATCACGAAGCGTTTACGCATATCACCGCGTATTGCCAGCTTCGTAGCACCGCTCGGCGCGACAATGAACTTTAACGGTTGCGGCGGTGTGTGGCCGGCGGTTGTAGCGATTTTCGTAGCGAAGGTTTACAATCTTCCGCTTAGCGGATCTGACTATTTTATCCTTATCTTAGTAAGCGTAATTTCCTCCATTGGTGTTGCCGGTGTTCCAGGACCTGCTGCGATTTCGACGACAGTTGTATTGACAGCTCTTGGTTTGCCTCTGGAAGGTATGGGTCTTGTGCTTGGCGTTGAGGCGCTGATCGACATGGGTCGTACAGCCGTTAACGCAACTGGTACAACAGTTACAGCTTTGCTTGTGGCTGAGTCCGAAGGCGAATTCGACCGCGCGGCATTTGATCGTGACGAGGAAGATGATCTCGAAGCGGTAACAGCTTAATCGTATGTAAAAAGATGAAGGACCTGCATCCACTGGATGCAGGTCCTTTTTGGTTGGCCGTATTAACGGGGAATCCTCCCGTTAATTCAAGCAAGCCATGGCTTGGTAAGGCAGTCAAGCTAATTTTAGGTAATTAACAGGATTAACTACCGTTAATCCACGCTAAGGAGTGGCGGGGAATGAAATAGCGGTAGAATCTCCAGCTAAATCGCCGGTAGCTCCCCGAACCCTGCTGGATATGCCGATATTAGCGGTAGAAACTCCAGTTACTGCTGCAAAAGTGGAGCAATTGCGGAAAATAGCAGGAGTAATCGGCGTTAATGATAAGTACAGTAACAGCTTACCTGCGCCATCGTACCGGACCGCACCCACACGCCTACTGCTGCGCCGCGCTTTGGCCAGCCATAAAGCCAGTAGAGAAAGCAGCGGTGATGTTATAACCGCCTGTATAGCCATGAATATCTAGGACTTCTCCACAGAAATAAAGTCCATTCACCAGCTTCGACTCCATCGTGCTCGGGTCGATTTCTTTGAGGTGCACGCCGCCGCCCGTGACGAAGGCTTCTTCAATGGAAAGCGTCCCGTGAATGTGCACGGGAAAAGCCTTCATCAGCTTGCACATGTCGAGCCACTTCTGCTTCGGAATGTTGTCGTGCGTAAGTTGCTCGTCTAGACTGGATCGCTCCAGCAGCATAGGAATCAGACGCTCGGAGAGGAGAGGCTTGAGCACGTTCTTAATGGCTTTCTTAGCCTCTGCCTTCGTGAGAGCCATGCTTTCTTTGTACAGCTCATCCGTGCTCAGATCAGGAAAGAGATCCACGGTGAGCAGAACTTCCTTGCGCTCAGTTTTGGCTAGTTCCTTGACGACGAACTGGCTGCAGCGCAGGGCAATCGGGCCGGATAGCCCGAAGTGTGTGAACAGCATGTCCCCTCGGTGGGAGATGACAGCCTTTCCTTTGGCGTTCCACACGGAAAGTGTCACGTCCCGCAAAGAAAGCCCCTGCAGCTCGCGGCTGCGGATCCAAGCTTCCTTCGAGGTCAGCGGAACCTCGGTCGGGAAAAGCTGCGTGATCGTATGCCCGCCAGCCTCAGCCCACGCATAACCGTCTCCCGTGGAGCCGGTATGCGGAACGGAGCATCCGCCCGAGGCGATGATGACAGCCCGACTGTCCATCTTCTCGCCGGAGTGGAGCAGGACGCCTTGGACGCTGCCGTCCTGGAACAGGACCCTTTTGACCGGACTGTTCGTCCGGATCTCTACGCCCTGCTTGCGAACTTGGCCGACCAACGCGTCTACGACGGTTTTGGCCTTGTCGCTGACGGGAAACATACGTCCGTTGTCCTCTTCTTTTAGACGAATCCCGAGACTCTCAAAAAAATCGATAATGTGCTTGTTGCCGAACTGCGTCAAAGCACTATATAGGAAGCGCCCGTTGCCCGGGATATGCTGAATAAGCTCATCCATGTCTTTGTTATTCGTTACGTTGCACCTGCCGCCCCCGGAGATGCCAAGCTTGCGGCCGAGTTTATCCCCTTTGTCGAGGAGGAGAACCTTCGCGCCTTGGCGGCTTGAGGCAATACTGGCCATGAGGCCAGCGGAGCCCCCGCCGATGACAATGACATCATACTTCATACGATACCTCTAGTTCATTTTTGAAAAATTGTATCATGTTTTCGTTCTTACTAACAACCTGTGGATAACTTGTGGATAAAATAATCATGTTTGTGGGTAAATCATCTTAAAAGTGTGGATAATGTGCGCAAGTTTGTGGATAAAGGTTCCAACTACTTAAGATACCCTATCCTGAAAGTGAAAATGGTCGATTCGCATATCCAGCCATCTTCGGTGGAGAGAGGTTTTTTCCCCGAAATAGTGAAGTTCCTGTTCGGACGTGAGCACGACCGCTTCACACACGGAGGTGCGCTTAGCCAGCAGAGCCAGCCCTTCATTAACACCAAGTCTTGCAAGCGTCCTAGCCCATACTTGGCATTCCACAAGATCTTGACCGGCAACCGTGCACTGCACGACATCATGGGCGGAGCCTGCATCCGGTTCTTCGAATCGACTGTACGTAGAAAGGGATCCTTCGGGTAAAGCGATGGCGCCTAGCTTGGCGCTATCATGCCAGGGATTTTGAATACCGATAATCCAAGGATCTATGCCCCGCGAGCTGCGACCCCATACGGTGATTTCTCCTCCTGCAAGGATTAAGCCTTGCTCCAAGGAGAGCTTTTTCCGCATATATTCAGCTAATCGTTTGACCGCCCAGCCCTGTTCCAGGCCTCTCAAATGAATGTTGGCATTGTGGGGAAGCTTAATCGATTTCATAGAGGGATCTACTTCCCATTCCAAAAGGGCGGCAGCCTGCACACCTTTCGCATGGAGTGGATTGTAATAGCCATCGGTTACAGCTTGGTACATTTCAGCTAAAAAAAGCACCTCTAGCATCGTATTAGAAACCATGCAATTTTCCCCGGCCAATGTATTTAATAGAGAGATTTCACTGTCAGCAAGAGCAGGGCTGAAACGCTTGTCGACATTGTGAAACCAATCATCCGTTAATTTAGTAATGAGCGTACGCTCTTTCTCCTCACAGCGGAGCAATAATTCGATCTCAGATCCGAGCGATTGGAAATGAAACGAATGGAAGGAGGGGGCAATTGGCTCCATAAGGGTTTCCTCTTTTCTTTGGTGTCCTTACGCTGATGACCTAATTATAGAAGCGTTACCTGAGATTCAATTGATAGTTAGCTGAAAAATTACTGAAAAGTTCTGCGATCAAACGGATTTGGCGGCTGATGGCGAAATCATTCAGCAACCTTTCAGCTTTTGCTCAGGTTGCTTTTAGGCAGGATATGGGATACTGACTATAGAAAATGTCTGTATCGAATCGAACCCGGGAGGAAAGAGCCCATGCGCCAGTTAAAAGGAATCAAAATTCTGCTCGTAGACGACGAGCCTCATATTTTGGAATTTTTAGAATTAGGCCTGACGAATGAAGGCTTTGAGGTGATGACTGCAACGGATGGACTTTCTGCCATCACCACTTGCAATAAATTTCAGCCGCATATCGCGATTTTGGATGTGATGATGCCGGGAATGGACGGATTCGAAGTCTGCCGTATGATCAAAAAAACGGAAAATGTCGCCGTCATCATGCTGACAGCCAAGGACGAAATCGATGACCGGGTAAAGGGACTTACCATCGGCGCGGACGATTATATGGTCAAACCGTTCAGCTTTGAAGAGCTGCTTGCCCGCATTTATGCGCGGATACGCAATCATTTTCCAAACCTGTTCGGCGAGGTTGTGATTGGACCGCTTCGTATGGATGACCGGCGCAAAGAGATTAGCTTGCATGATAAAGTGCTGGAGCTATCCCCAACCGAGTATGAACTGCTCAAATTTATGGCGATTAATCATGGACTTGTGCTTAGTAAATCGATGATTCTCGATAAAGTTTGGGGCTATGATTTTGGAGGCGAAGAGAACATCGTGGAGGTGTACATCCGGTCGCTGCGCGATAAGCTGAACGATAAGGAACATAAGCTCATTCGCACAATTCGCGGGGCTGGATACCGGATGGATTTGACATGAAGAGGAAGGGCCGCTTTGCCGATCTCTTTGTGACTGGCTCTCTGAAATTTCAACTGCTTTCTAGAACCTTACTGGTGCTTTCCGCGCTGCTGCTGCTCATTGGTGTGTTTCAGTATGTAGTTATGCAGCGGTTCATGTATCAAAACAAAGCGGAGACGATCCGCAATCAGCTTGCTGCGCTGCCCCCGAATATGCTGCGTTTGGGCATGGGAGCTGGAGATGGGCAAAGTCCCGTGTTTCCCTCAAACCGTGATAACCGTCCTGGTTTTACGGGTGAGCAAGAGCGGATTTTCGTATCGGAATTATCGATTGCTTTTATTGATGACAAAGGAAATTATAAACTGATTTCTTCACCTTTTGAGCAGCCAACTCCTCAACTAAGCCAAGAGGAATATCTGAGTCTTCTGGCAAAGAAAAAGATGAAGCTGGAGCATCGCATCATCAAAGATGAAAGCGGCAATGATCAGCTAGTGGTCTTTCATCAGATTGGCGGAGAGCCTGAACGATCCCGTGGCGGCCCCGGCGGGCCGGGTTTTCAGGGCATTATTCAAGCCAGCACCAGTGTTGCACCGATTCGGGATGTGCTGGTGCAGCAGCTGCTGACCTTTATTTTTCTATCTTTGTTAGCGATGGTGTTTGGTCTTCTGGGCTTCCTTCCCGTCTTACGCCGAACGCTGGTTCCGCTCTCCAACATGGTGGATACGGTCAAGCAGATTGATGCAGGTAACCTGAACGAACGGTTCCCCGCACATCAAGGACAGTTGGAAATGGATCGTCTGGCCGCCTCATTTAATGGGATGCTAGAACGGTTGGAGGTGTCTTTTGAGGCGGAAAAGGAAGCGAAGGAGCGGATGCGCCGTTTTGCAGCAGATGCTTCGCATGAGCTTCGCACACCGCTTACATCCATACACGGCTTCCTAGAGGTGTTGCTTCGTGGAGCGTATCAGCAGCCGGAGCCTTTGCTGAAAGCATTGAAGAGCATGCATGGGGAATCCGTGAGAATTAACAAACTTGTCGAGGACCTCCTTTTGCTGGCGCGGCTTGACCGTTCACCCTCTTTTCAGAAGACGGAAGGAGTGCTTGATGAGATGCTGCATGAGATGGAGCCCCAGCTTCGTCTACTGGCAGGAGACAGGAAAGTTACTTTCCACCTAGCGCCCCAGACCCGATGTCTGTATGATCCGGATAAAATCAAGCAGGTTGTGCTTAACCTGTTCCATAATGCCGTTCAGCATACGAACCCGTTGACCGGGCAGGTCGGGCTGACGCTGGCGCAAACGCTAACTGGCGTGGAAATTGCGATCCATGACAATGGGGAGGGCATTGCCCCTGAGCATCTTCCTCGTCTGTTTGACCGGTTTTACCGCATCGATACCTCGCGTGCAAGACGGAGCGGCGGCGCCGGACTGGGCTTATCGATTACGCATTCGATTGTCCAGCTCCACGGCGGATTGATTGAAGTGCATAGTATCGTGGGAGAGGGAACCACCTTTAAGGTGATTCTTCCTGGAGTGAAATGAAGATATACCTACCCTGGCGGGATGCCGGGGTGGGTTTTTTTGTGTTTTGGGGGAGTGAGCCCCGCCCTCCGATGGTAGACACTCTTCTTACGGACTCAGAAGCCGTTAGACTGCCAAACTCAGCTAGTTTTGAAGAGCTATCGGACTGATTTGCTGATATCTATCAGCAAATAGAGTTATCTCAGTCCGTTAGCCCACAGAAGTAAGTTGGCGTTGGCGGTCGTAGTAATCCGAACCCCGCCCAAAGCCGCTCAATAGTTAAAGTACCATGAACCCCACCTAAAGCCGCTAACTAGTTAAAGTGCCATGAACCCCGCCCAAAGCCGCTAACTAGTTAAAGTGCCATAAACCCACCCAAGCCGCTAACTAGTTAAAGTACGATGAACCCCGCCAATAGCTCACCAGTCAGTCTTCCCTAGCACTCACTCCCCGTAACCCCCATTCCCCGAACTGAGACAATACCCCCAACCCCCGCGCTTGAAACAAAGGGAACTATAGGGTCTTAATCGAGCAAAATTGGCTCACTCCAGTCTTTTGGGGAACTACAGGGCGTTATTTACCCTCAAAAGCTTACAAACAAGCTGAAAAGGCCAAAATAGCGAACCCTAGTTCCCTTGACTGGCGAAAACACGGATTCTACGCAGAATAGCGACCTGTAGTTCCCCTCCACTGGAGCCTATCCAAGCACTTGCCCCCAAATGAGAACAAGGCATAAGGCTTCCTTTTTCAGCCAATTCTCAGTAACCTCTCAACCAACCTTCAGTTTATACTCAGATCCAATTCAGGTTAGGCATCTATACTTGGTTTTGTAAGGAACAAACAAAAAAATGAAAGAAAAGGTGGAACAAACGATGAAAACTATCTCCAGAAAAATTCTTACAGGTTCATTGATCGCTTCTTTTGTACTTGGTGTCGGTTTTGTTGGAGCCCTACATAATCAAGCATTCGCTGCTACAACAACAAGCTCTTCCGCGAGCGACATGACTCATAAAGCAGGTCCAGGCAAGGGAGGAAGAGATTTCGGAGATCGCGGAGGCTTCCGCGGTGGGAATGTGTTGAAAGAAACAGCAACGATCCTAGGTGTTGAGGAAAGCGCTGTGCAAGAGGCATTGAAAGCAGGCAAAACATTGGCCGCATTCGCAGAAGAGAAGGGCTTGACGAAAGCCGATTACCTGCAAAAACTGGTCGCAGCAGAGACGACATCGATTACAGCTCAGGTAACGGCTGGTAAACTGACGCAAGAGCAAGCAGACAAGATTGTGACGGGTCTCTCGGACCAATTGACGAAGCAAATCGATGGAACAGGGTTCAAAGGTGGCTTCCAAGGAGGGTTCCCAGGCGGCGACCGCGGCGGAAAAGGGCATGGCGGCGACAAACTTCTTGAGCAAACCGCAATGATTCTGAGCGTTGAGCCAAGCGCTGTGCAGGAAGCTTTAAAGGCTGGCAAAACTTTATCAGCGTTCGCAGTTGAAAAAGGCCTAACGGAAGCAGACTTCGTGGCGAAGCTAGTCGCTGCTGAAACAACGGCGGTCAACGCTGATGTTACGGCTGGCAAGCTGACACAAGAGCAAGCGGATAAAATGCTTTCGGATCTATCCGACCGTATTACGAAACAAGTGCAAAGCACTCGTCCTGAGGGCGGCCCTGAAGGCAGAGGCGGCGATCACCGCGGTCCTGGCGGATTTGGTCCCGGATTGTTCGGCAACCCTGAAGCGGTGACACAAATTCTGGGCATGACCCAAGAAGAGCTGAGAACGGAATTGGAAGCAGGGAAATCCCTTGCTGACGTGGCTTCTGCCAAAGGCATCAGCGAAGATGATCTGATCAGCAAAATCAAAGACAGCATGACGGATAGCATCAAAAAGCAAGTCGAGCAAAAAGGCTTCGGTCCTAAAAGCAAGCCTTCCAAAGATGAAGCAACTCCGACTCCAGCAACAACGAACTAAATAGAATAATAAGCCGCACTCCTTCCCTGTCGACACGGGGCAAAGGAGTGCGGCTTTTTTTATTTCACGTCGTAGCCTTTGGCGATGGAAGGCTCAATCCAGCGCTTCGTCGTATGCTCACGCCGCATGATAACCACGCGGTCCTTGTAGACGTCCACAATGAGACTCTGGCTGACGCCAATCGTCTCCGGTTCGTTCTGAGCGCTCCATACCTCTCGGATGGAGGCGCTGGAAGCGGCCAGAAACTTCAGCTGCTTGACTTGGTTGGTCGTCTCCAGGTTCCAGTGGGTATGGCCACTGAACAGAATAACGTTCGGGTGCGCATCGAGCAGCGCCCGCAGTTCCTGGTGCTGGACGACGCCCAGCTCCCGATCCGTTCCATCCAGCGTCTGCGGCAGCGGCTGATGAAGGAACACGAACACGGGCTTGCCGGCATCCGCCGTGCCCGCGACCGTAAGCCTGTCGCGCAGCCAGGCGAGCTGCTCGGCCGAGAGGAACGCATCCTCTTTGTAGGATGCGTTCACGTCACGATACGCTTCCCCGCTAAGGAAGAGGAAGCGGTAGCCCTCCACGATAAGCTCGTGATACGGCTTATCGTAGCCCCATACGCGGTCGAATAACGCGACCGCTTGCTTGCTGGACCAGGCTGGATTCATCTTCGATGTATCCATGCCACCCTCCGGCGTACGCCATACGCCGTAGTAGTCGTGGTTGCCCATGGTCGCGTGCACAGGGGCATGCGGCTGGCTGCTGAGCAGCCCCGTCAAGCTGCGATAGTCGCCCTCGCTGCCGCCCGTCAGGTCGCCGTTGAGAACGAGCAGCTTGCTCTCCGGGCGCAGCTTGTGGTGATCGGCTAGCGCGCGGGTAAGCAGCAGCTGGGACACATTATCCGTGGTCATGATATGAGTATCACTAAGCACGGAGAAGGAAAACAACGGGGTTCCCTGCAGGGCAGAAGGAGCCTCGTTTGTTCTGTTTCCGGCATGCTGGCTCCCAGCGTTCTGCACCTCTTGTACCATTGATTCTGCACGATAGGTGGTAACTGACGTTGATATAAGCATCAGGGCAACGAAGGCTAGACGTATTTTAGATAAAATCATAGGCTGATTTACCTTTCATGGGAGTAGTGGATGACGGTTTGCTCTAGTGGTATTCCCAGTTTGGAGGGGATTTATGTTTGAAGGAGTGCCCAAATTACACGTTGCCTGTTGACAATTAAGTCCTTTGGTTGTATGGTTAATTACATTAGTAACTAACCAATGTGGTGGTGAGGAAATGGATTTGACGATGGATGACAGCCGCCCGATTTTCGTACAGATCGCGGAACGAATTGAAGATGACATTATTGAGGCAAGAATGCCGGAGGAATCGCAGGTACCTTCTACGAATCAATTCGCAGCTTTTTATCAAATTAATCCGGCGACCGCGGCGAAAGGTGTTAATTTGTTGGTGGACCAAGGCATTTTGTATAAGAAACGCGGGATTGGCATGTTTGTAGCGGAGGGAGCGCGAACGAAGCTGATGGAGAAGAGAAAAGAATTATTTTATGAACAGTTTGTCGTGGCGATGGTGAAAGAAGCTGAAAAGCTAGGTATAACGGTGGAACAGCTAACTGAAATGGTGCGAAGAGGAGGAAAAGTGTGATGACCAACATCGTGGAAGTAAACGGGCTGACGAAGTCCTATGGGAACGTAACAGCAGTTGATCATGTTAGCTTCAAGGTAGAGGCGAACAAAATCTATGGTTTACTAGGCAGAAACGGTGCTGGGAAAACAACGATCATGCATATCCTTTCAGCCCAGCAATTTGCAACCAGCGGCGAGTTGAAGGTATTCGGCGAAGCCCCCTATGAAAATAACCGTGTTTTGAATCAAATCTGCTTCATTAAGGAAAGCCAGAAATATCCGGAGAGCTATCGTGTCGCAGATGTGATGGAGATTGCCAAAACGCTTTATCCAGATTGGGACGATGCGTATGCCAAGTCGCTAATGGAAGATTTTCGGTTGCCGCTGAAAAGAAGAGTAAAGAAGTTGTCCAGAGGGATGCTTTCCTCTGTTGGCATTGTGGTTGGGTTGGCCAGCCGTGCGCCGCTTACGATATTTGATGAGCCGTATTTAGGTTTGGATGCCGTGGCTAGAGCCTTATTCTACGATCGCCTGCTGGAGGATTATGCGGAGTATCCACGAACGGTGATTCTTTCTACGCATTTGATTGATGAAGTAAGCCGTCTGCTTGAGCATATCTTGGTGATTGACGACGGTAAGCTGATTCTCGATGAAGAAGCGGATGCGCTGCGCGGCCGTGCTTGCACAGTATCGGGTTTGGCTACGGCGGTAGAGGCGTTCTCAAGAGGCAAGGAAGTGCTCGAACGTCAGTCCATTGGTGCTGCTGCAACGGCTACAATCCTGGGGGCTTTAACTGATCGTGAACGGAAAGAAGCAGAGTCGCTGGGGCTGGAGTTCGCGCCGGTATCCCTGCAGCAGCTCATTGTGCATCTGACACGTACACCACTTGTGGGAAAGGGGTCTGAGCGGGTATGAATCGAGTAAATAACGTCATTAAGCTTCATATGAGGAATAAAATGTCGTGGTTATTAGTCCCATGGATGATTCTTGGATTGAACTTTGTTATCAGCTTTATCATTTCGCTGTCCCTGAGCTCGGAAGAGACTATGAATACTGGTGGCCTGGTCTCCATATTTATTTACACATTAGTTTCAGGCGCCGTGACCCTCAAGGACACATTCCCATTTGCTCTGGGACTCAGCATCCGAAGAAAGGATTATTTCGTTGGAACAGCTCTAACAACTTTCCTCTACAGTGTCTGTACAGCGGCGCTGCTGGTAATTTTGGCATTAATTGAAGAAGGCACGGGTGGATGGGGGGTGCGTTTGCATATTTTCAAAGTCGCTTTTTTGGGAGATCTCTCTCCCATCGCGGTTTTCGGTATCTATTTGATTCTCCTGCTGCAAATGTACTTTCTCGGTTTTGTTATTTCCAGCATTCATAGACGTTTCGGAGCGTTAGGCCTGATAATCTTCTTCGTGTTAACGCTTCTAATAGGTACTGGGGGATCTATGTTACTATCCCAGTTTGGACTGTGGGGAAGTATTTCCTCCTGGATCGTCCATCATTATCTAGCGTTATTTTGGTGGATGGTACCTTTGCTTGCTGTTTATTTACTAGCCGCGTATGGCTTGTTGCGCAGGGCAGCAGCTTAATAGTGAATAAGAAATGAACCCGGGAATTGTTCCCGGGTTCATTTTGCGTTATACCACATTATTGGTATTCGTATCGATGAGATCCGGATCACTCGTGTTGGCACTGCCGTTAAGAACATTCTGCACACTTCCAAAGCTATCCCCGGGGGAAAATGAGTTGGCGCCCGCATAAATCTTGGAATTACTCGATAGCCGTATTAAGGCGGTATCACCAAACTGGACATTCGAACCCGAGTTCACACTTAGAATTTTGACACCGCCATAGACCACTGAAGGCATTGGTTCGGCCCCCTTCCCAATCACTTCTTATTGTATGTACACGGCAGCCTATCTGCTACCGCATATTTCCGGTCAGAACAGAGGTCTTAGAAGCGCCCCGACTAAGGTCTAGTATCAAATACCGTCCTCGGTCCGTTTTGGAAAGGCTCAATTTTACCTAGAATAAAGACATGAACAAGAGCACAGCACATGACGAAAGGCGGTGACGAAATCATGAAAAGAAATACAGGCTTAGCCGCTCTGCTAATCGCATTCGGCGCACTGATTCTGCTTAACAAGCTGGGACTTCACTTGGGACCTTTTATTGGCTCATTGATGGGATACCTGATTCCGATTGGCATGGTCGGCCTAGGATATATTGGCATTAAGAACGGCAATAAATTCGGTTGGCTTATCGCAGGGATCGGCGGTATCATCCTGGTTGGCAAATTAGCTGGCTGGATCATTATTCTTCTGGCGATTGGATTGATTGGTTACGGAGTTTCGATGTTGACAAGAAGAACCGTGTAAATAGGATGGAAAAACAGAGTGGAAAAGGTGGTATGAGAGATGAGCCTTTTGAGGCGTATGAGAGACATTACCGTAGCATCCCTGAATGAACATTTGGAACGGTCCGAAGATCCGGTTCGCTTGATCGACCAATACTTAGCTGCTCAGCGCGAACAGCTTCAGCAATCCGAGAGGCTGTACCAGCAATGCGTTACCCACGCAGCTTCGCTAAGGCAGCAATATCTGACGGCGTTAGAAACCAAAGAGAAGCGCGAGCAGCAAGCGCTCCTGGCTTTGAAGGCCGGCGAAGAACATATGGCACGTATCGTGCTTCAAGAGAAGCTGCAAGCTGAGGAGAAAAGCGAGCAGTATCGCGAATTGTATGAGCAAGCTAAGCAATCCATCCTAGACTTGGATGAAGAGCTGCAGCAGCTCAAAGCAGATTACAAAGAAGTGGCAGATAAACGCAGCTACTACCTGGCACGAATGGAATCCGCTCGCTTGCAGCAAAGATTGCATGCTCGCAGCAGTGTGTCGCAAGATGCGTCACCACGGATGTTCGGCCGCTTGGAAGAGCGCGTATCCGATATGGAGCTTCATGCAAGAACGCTCCGAGATGTACGACGTATGGGCCGCGAAAGCTACTACGGAGCGGGAAATCCGGCTGTAGACGCTGAATTGGAAGCACTGCGGAGTAGGCTGAATCAGGAGGGAGCAAACGATCATGAGCAAAATATACCGCTCACGAAGAGATAAAAAAGTAACCGGACTTTGCGGCGGACTTGCCGAAGCTATGAACGTTGATGCTACGCTGTTAAGACTGCTAGTGGTCATTACGACTTTTTTCACAGGTGGAACGGTCATTTTCATCTACTTTATCGCCGCTATTGTGATCCCGAAGGAGCCTGGTTACGACCATCCACCTTTTGATCCTTATGCTGGCTCGTATTCCCGTCCTCCGTACAACGGCGGTTGGAACACGGCGGCTCATAAGCCGCACCCAAGTCACGTGCCGCCGCATCATGCAGGCTATAACGCATCTTACGAGGCAAGCAAAACCAACAACATCGATGAAATGATGAAAGATATTGAGAAGAAAGCTTTGCAAAGAGAAGTGGAAGAATTGAGAGCCAAAGTTGCTCGTTTTGAACAACAACCAATTGATATTAAAAAAGGAGACGTGTAAACCATGGGAGTATTTACAAGAATGAAGGATATGACAAAAGCATCAATTCACGAGGTATTGGATAAAATTGAGGATCCGATCGTCATGTTGAATCAGTATCTGCGCGACATGGAGCAAGAAATTGCGCAAGCTGAAGTAACAGTTGCTAGACAAATTGCAAGTGAGCGTAAATTGAAACAGCGCCTTGAGGAGTCCGTTCGTCTTGTAGCTGATCGTGAAGCGAAAGCTTCCACAGCGATCAAAAACGGTCAAGAAGGCATCGCTCGTCAAGCGGTTGAAGAAAAATTGTACCACGAAGATAAAATTGTCGAGTACACCGATCTATATGCTTCTGCCAAAGCGCATGCAGATGAGCTGACGCAACAGCTTCATGAAATGAAAGATGAGTTCTACAAAATGCGCAACAAGCGCAACGAGCTTGTATCCCGCGCTCAGCTTGCCAAAGCGAAAAGACAAATGGCGCAGGTTTCCTACAACGGCGTAATCGAGAGCGGCAGCGCATCCCGTGGCTTCCAACGCATGGAAGAGAAAATCATTCAATTGGAAGTCGAAGCGGAAATCGCTCGCAAGCCCTATGTGCCGGCTGGTACTGTAGGCAGCTACACACCTGTTGATGTTGCGAAGCAAGCAAAGGTTGATGAGCAAATGAACCTGCTGAAAGAGAAATTAAACGGTAACGCTGCTGAGTAAGCGGTTGGTTAGGAAGGGACTATTCTTAGGTAGAAATTTTACCTGAGGGTAGTCTTTTTTGTAATTCAATTATTTATTTACAAAAAAAGTTATTTAATATATATTAAAGTCATAAATTTTTACCTAGGGAAAAACTTTAGAGTTAATATCAAAAACATTCCCTTGGGAAACTTTTTTTGAGGAGGTGATCGCAGCAGTTTTAGTCCGTTTCGCTTTGATTACAGAGGTCAAAACACGTAATTTGGAGGGGTTATGATGATGAATTGGTTACGAAACAGCGTGACAGCTGCAGGGCTTTTGACTATGCTTCGTCTGTTTGTAGGGTGGAAATTTCTCGCGTCTGGATGGGGGAAATTGTCCGGCGACAAGCCATTTGATGCTTCTGGATTTATGAAAGGAGCGATTGCCAAATCAGTTGGAGAAAAACCCGTTGTGCAGCAATGGTTCGGTGACTTCCTGCAAGGTTTTGCTCTGCCTAATGCAGATGTCTTTAATTTCCTAGTCCAGTGGGGCGAGTTTCTAGTCGGTATTGGCTTGATCACAGGAACGCTAACAACATTCGCAGCTTTCATGGGGATTTTCATGAACTTTAATTTTTTGTTTGCCGGAGCGATCAGCAATAATCCTAATTTAATCTTGATTCAATTTTTTATCTTGGCTGCCGGTATGAATGCAGGTCGATTCGGTGGGGATTATTGGGTTATCCCTTGGGTTAGGAAGTATTTCTTTGCACTATTTCGAAAAGAGAAAACTTCCATTCAAGCTCCAATTTAAAAACAACTTGCGAGTAAAGCGCATGGACATGAAAGTTTATTTTTCATGTTCATGCGTTTTATATTTTTGTAGTCAAATAAAAGGGAGACGAGGGCGTTCCTGTCGGATTTCCCGGGAAATATTGGATTTAATGTCGAAAGCGAGGATAGCCATACTAAAATAACGCAGGAAACGCACGAAGAGGGGGAACATCAATGGGGGATCAGATACGGCGAACAGGTGTTTATTTAATAGGATTAATGATTGGTGCCAATTTAACAGGGTGTGGGACCGAACAAATACATACGGAGCAAGCAGCACAAGTACCTAAACAGTTGTCGGGAACAATAGCGAGTGACGTATCGGAGGGGAGTCCTCCTCCGTCATCGGGTGAAATAGAAATAACAGTTGTGGAGACGAGACACTTTTATACAGGACCTCCACATAAGCCGACTCCTGCAGCTAATAAAATCGCCTATTTGACCTTCGATGACGGTCCGTCAAACAGTACAAGGAAGATTTTACATATTTTAAAAACCTTTGGGGTAACAGCAACTTTCTTCGTCATAGGCACAGAAACGAGCGAAGGCAAATCGCTTTATAAAGAAATTGTTGCAGATGGGCACTCACTTGGAAATCATACCTATTCGCACGACTATAACCGTATTTATAAATCACCTGAAGCCTTCATGAAGGATGTGCGCAAGTTGGATCAGCTTCTGGAAGAGACGGTCGGCTATCGTCCTGATATTCTAAGGTTTCCGGGAGGCTCGAACAATCATTTGAGCCGTAGGTCCGGAGGCTGGGGAGTTATGAGTAAGGTGGCGGCTGAGGTAAAGGAGCAAGGCTATCAGTATTTTGACTGGAACGTTAGCTCAACGGACGCAGCCGCACCCGTGCAGGATAGAGACATGATTATCGACTCTGTGCTGAGCGCAAGCAAAGGGAAGAAGAGTATCATCGTACTGATGCACGATAACACGTATAAGACAACAACTGTAGAGGCGCTGCCTGTCGTGATCCGAAAGCTGAAAGCTGCCGGCTTCCGTTTTGACAAATTGCAGAAATCTTCCTTCACATTTCAGTTCTTGGAGCCTTGATAGTTGCACTTCTCGTCTCCTCTCGTTACGATGGAAGTAGTTGAGAGAGAGGATGGCGCAAATGATGCCAGATGTCATTCAGCTCGGGCCGCTGCAACTGCAAGGGAAACTGGCAGCGTTGCTGCTGGCTGGTGCTTTGGGCTTATGGTTGATTCGAAGAGCAGCGCGGCATTCAGGCAGTCGGGATGATAGCCATCGTACAAAAGCGCTAGATGATATCGTTTTTGTTGGTGCAATCATTGTCCTACTCACATGGAAGCTTGGCGTTATCTTTACACAGCCCTCATTGCTTTGGACAAGTCCTTTGAAACTTCTTATGATTGTAGGCTCTAGCACAGAAATAGTGATTGGACTGCTCTTGGCCCTCGTTTATATGTACGTTCAAATACGAAGACAGCGTATACCGCTGTACGTTTTTCTAGATATATTCGTTACTGGCTTGACTGCTGCCGTGTTTGTATATTGCGCGCTAGTCCCGGCATACGGATTGCCGACCTCATGGCCATGGGGCATCGGTATCGAAGGCACAATTTCCCGTTTTCATCCTTATCACGCCTATGTTTCACTGCTGCTTGTGCCGCTGCTTATTTGGCAGATCGGGTACGAGGGGCGCCGGAATCGCTTTGGGAGCGGGATGTTACTGAAATACTCGCTGATGTACGGTGGCGCGGCAGGAATGTTAGCTAGTTTTTTTGCCGCTGCTAAGCCAGAACTGTTCTATTTAAGCTTGGCACAGCTTATCTTTCTTTTCATGCTCGTGGTTGGAATGCTTCTACCTGCTTTGGCACATAATACTGGCAGAAGGGAGCTGAGTTTAATGAGTCAAAATGATTCCAAAACCCAAATTCAACAAGAGCAGCAAAACAAAGAACGCGAGAAGTCATCAGGCGCAGGTAAAGAGGGCTATGTGGACAAAAAACTGGACGGACCCAACCGGCCATCGACATGAGTAAGGAACCAAAGAAGGCAGCCAAAACCGATCAGGACCAAAGCAATCTCGATCCTTTCGAGATCGATTTCCTTCCGCAATTCGAGCAGGGACGCGGTCCGCGTGAGGCGTTCGTGAACGAACACGGTGTCGTCATCGGGGATCACGAGTACGAATCTGACAACTCCCCGCTAGAGCAGTGGACGGCTGAGACCGATCCCGAAGTCATGGCAGGAGATGATTGGGTTCATCCGTATAAGGACATTGGCTTTCAAAGCGCCGAGAACCGCCAATTATTCGAAGAAGGCATCTTACCGCAAAGCGGAATTTTTACGCATCCGGACAAAGATGTTTCCTATGAGCCGGGAGAGGCTTCTAGTACGAAGAAGAAGGATGAGGCATAGACACGGGCCGAATTTTCATACATCAGAGAGACCTGCCGATCTTATTCGGGAGGTTTTTTTTTAGGTGCGCAGCGACTTGCGGGCAAGCAAGTAACGGCTAATTTTAGCGGTGATGGCAATAATAAAGCTATTGATATGTATGCCGATTATGAAGGAACAGAAGCCGAGCTAGGAATCTTCTGGTATTATACGGAGAAACCGTATCAGATTAAAATGGTTCAAGTATTCCCTGCGAATTAATGGAACAGGTCGACTAGTACTTTGCATTCGCCGCCATCGGATGTATAATATAAGTTGTAACGATTACGTTTTGAGAGTAACTATTAAATCCTAAGGGGTGGAACATATGGCAATGTCTTTTGATTCTTACATGAAAGATATGGTTAAACCGATGAGGGAAGATTTGACTCGTCTGGGAATTACGGAGCTTCTGACTCCGGAGCAAGTGGACGAAGCGATTGAGAAGTCCAAAGACGGCACGATGCTGCTGGTTATCAACTCCGTTTGCGGATGCGCAGCAGGTCAATGTCGTCCTGGTGTAGCCAAAGCGCTTCAAAATGATACACTGCCAACGTACACATACACTGTGTTCGCGGGTCAAGAGAAGGATGCAACTGCGAAGGCTCGTGAATATTTGGCACCATACCCGCCATCATCCCCATCCATCGCATTGTTCAAGAACGGTGAGCTTACTCACTTCATCCAACGTCACCAAATTGAAGACCGTTCCGCAGATATGATCGCTGGCGATTTGATCGGTGCTTTCAACGAATATTGCAAATAAGGAATAACGACCCGCTATTGCAGCTGATGCATGCGGGTCTTTTCCTTTTTATGGGCAGAAAAATGCGATTATTCTTTGAAATTTCGGAGTTGAAAGTCTATACTAGATTTCAAAGAAGGTTGGTTTGACACTATAGAAAAGGTGGAGAGAGGCATGAGTTTGCAAGCAGAAATTATCGCGAAGCTTGGCGTTAAGCCGGAAATTGATAGTGACGAAGAAATCCGCAAACGTGTGGACTTTCTGAAGAATTATGTGCTTGGCGCGAAAGCAAACGGCCTGCTGATCGCAATCAGCGGCGGAATCGATAGCGCTGTAGCGACAGGTTTGTGCAAGCAAGCGACGGACGAGCTGACTGCGGAGAAGGGCACCGAGTACAAGACGGTTGGCGTGTTTCAACCATACGGTCAGCAAGTAGACATCGAGGATAGCTACGCGGTGGCCAAAGCGTTCGATTTGAAATATCAAATCGAGAACAATATTGAAGAAGCTGTCGACGAAATCGCCATTGAAGTCGAGTACGGGCTCAAGCATATCGGCGTTCACCAGCATGTGAGCCGTGGCGGCAAAGGCAACATCAAAGCGCGGACGCGCATGGTGATGCAGTATGCACTTGCCTTTGAACTGGGCCTAATCGTTGTGGGCACAGATCATGCCTCCGAAGCGGTTACCGGATTCTTTACCAAATATGGCGACGGCGCCGTCGACATCACACCGCTGAGCACGCTAAATAAGCGGCAAGTGCGCGCTCTTGCAGCGAAGCTGGGCGTTCCGCAAAGCGTGCTGGACAAAGCCCCGACTGCCGGATTATGGGACGGTCAGACGGACGAGAATGAGCTCGGCATTACATATGGCGATAACAGCGACTACCTGGAAGGCAAGCAAATCGATCCAGCGGTCCAAGAGAAGCTGGAGAAGCAGTATCTCAAAACGGAGCATAAACGCATTCCTATTCCGGGTATTTAAGCACGTAAATAAATACCCCCGGCCTTCTCAGGTCGGGGGTTGTTTGTATGCTCAGAAGCAGATCATCGGAGGAGTGACCGTGTGACCGAAATACGTTAGCTGGAAAATCTGGCGTTAATTCTACTCTGAAATGGGTGTTTATTCCAATTAACTGGATAAAGTACCGCTAAATTAGTAGAAATCTACTTGTTTGAGCCTAAAGCTTAATATTAACGGGAGAAATTCCTGTTAATTGCTCAGGTGGCGATCCTATCAAGAATTTAGCGGTAGGAATTCCATCTATTTGAATTTGCGGGACAGCGAGCAGGTGCGAAACCTAAGGAACGCGAACTCCACGTGAGCTCTCAAGCAGCGTATACCACTCTTCGCGTGTCATATTTTCAGAAACGCGGATCGCATCTTGGCAAGCCAGTATGCGCTCAACAGATGAAGTGCCGATGACCGGCTGAATGCGAGCCGGATGCTTCATTAACCAGCCGAGTACGATGGCTTCTAGGCTTGTTTCTTTCTCGGCAGCTAGCTTCTGAACGAGGGCTGCGGTTTTTACGACGTTGTCCGGCGCATCTTCCAACACTTTGCCGGAGAAAATGCCTTTCGCCAGAGGGCCCCATGCCTGAATTTGAATATCCGCCATCTGGCAGTGCTCTAGGATGCCATCGGCGAAGTTGACGCCTACGCCGGCTTTTTGATTGACAAGGATACCTTGTTCAATCCAGTCCAGGCGAGCCAAGCTCAGTTCCAGCTGGTTCACCACAAGCGGTTCCGGCAAGGAATTTTGAATGAAGCGCATTTGCGCAGCGGTCATATTGGAGACGCCGAAGTGACGCACTTTGCCGGCAGAACGCAAAAGATTAAAAGCTTCTGCAATCTCTTCCGGTTCCATAAGCGGATCTGGACGGTGTAGCAGCAGGACATCCAGGTGCTCCACGCCTAGACGGCTGAGAATGCCATCGACTGCGGGAATCATGTGATTTTTGCTAAAATCAAAACGCTGTGGATTCGCATCATCCTGGAAACGAATGCCCACTTTGGATTGAAGAATGATTTGATCGCGAAGATCAGGTCTTTGCTTAAGGACTTCCCCGAAAACAACTTCGGACTTTCCTCTTTTATAAATATCCGCATGATCGAACATGGTGATGCCAATGGAAAGCGCAGCTTCCACAGCTTTCTCGGCAACGATATAGTCTTCCTTAGTCAAGGGAGCTGCCGTCCAATCCCCGCCAATGCCCATACATCCAAAAGCAATTCGGCTATTCGATATTCCACGTTTTTCAAGTGGCATTATTCTCATATAAGTAGGCCTCCCAGCTCTTAATCTATGTACAGTATACGCCTAGTTCCTGCTTGGCAGAAGAACTGAAAATAGGGTAACTTACTTACCTGGAAGTAACTAGAAGTGATTTGGAGGTGGTTAGGAAGCAGTGTGGAAATACTTTGAAAGTGACTCGGAAGTTACTTGGAAGCAGCTTGGATGTAACTAGGAACCACCCTGTAAGCATGCTGAAAGTAAAAAGATCCCCTTGACCATGAGGAACGAATCGTGTACAGTGGACGCAAAACATGGCAAGAAAAGTGGTGCTCACGAGCGATGATTATTGGCGTCGGAACGGATTTAGTGGAAATTGCGCGAGTGCGCAAGATGCTGGAAGGATCAGCGGGCGAAAGGTTTCTGGAGCGGATTTTGACACCTCAGGAGAGAGAGCTTGCGCAGAAACGCCGAGGGCGGTTAGCGGAGTTTGCTTCCGGCCGTTTTGCGGCGAAGGAAGCGATTGTCAAAGCAATCGGCTGCGGCATTGGCAAGCAGATTGGCTTTCAGGACGTAGAGGTGCTGCCCGATGGGCTGGGCAAACCGGTATGCCACGTGCGCGAAGAAGCGCTGCAGCGGGCAGGCTTAATAGGCAGCCAGCGCATCCATATTAGCATTACGCATACGGAATCGATGGCTGCCGCCTATGCGATTGTGGAGCAGCTCTAGGGCTGCTATTTTTTGGAGCCGAGCCAGTCGCTCAGCAGGCCGATTTCTTCCTCGGACAGCTTACTGCTGTACGCAGGCATGCCGCCGCCGCCATTTTTGATCTGGCCGGTGATTTGCTCTTTGGTCATTTGGCTGCCGACCTTCTGCAAATTGGTCTTGGCGCCGGCTCGGCCAGCCAGATCAACGCCGTGGCAGCTGATGCACTTGTTCGCAGTGAAGAGCTCCTGCGCCTTCACGAACGCAGGGTTGCTCTCGCTTGCTGCGGTGGCGACCGGAGGCTTCGGTGTGGCTTCGCCACTTGAAGCCCCGCCGCACGCGGCTAACGCGAGCACCATCGGCGCCACGAAGAGTGCGCCGATTCGCCTCCGCCATGCTGTGCGCAGCATGGCTTCTTTGCTTTGTCTCATAGCGAGTGTCCTCCTATTTGCCGCTGAAAGTTCGCCTTACACTTCTGTGAATCATGTAAAAGGTACATCAAAATCTACATCCATGCCTCGATTTGATTAATTTCCTGTATTTTGTACATCTAATTTCGTTCAACAAGCTTTAATCGAGCCAATTTTGCGAAATTACCTGTAGGTTTTGCAGGTCTTTTTCTCTAAATGACTAATCCCTGCGAAATTACCTGCACTTTCTGCAGGTCTTTCTCCGGATACCTCCACGCAGCTTCCTAGTTCTGCCGCCCCCAAACGCGCAGCATATATCCGCTCACGATGAGACTGATGCCGCCCATGCCTTCGAGTATGACGGCGGAGTACCCCAAATACCACACGCCCATCACAGCGGATAGGGCGAACAGCCACAATCCCAAATAAATCAATGGTCTGCCCAGCAGCAGCCCAATCTGTACAAATCCGATCGCGAGAATGAATGCTCGCAGCACAGGGGCGAATAGTGGCCCAATAGCGCCAATTGCCTCGAGCAAAGCGATAGCGGCAATCAGCATCACGCCTGGCAGTAACAGCAAAGCCGGGTGACCCCAGCCGCTTTGGTCCTTCAAGCCCTCCCCGTCAGCTCGGAAATCCTTCCGCAGACTCCATAGCTGCACTAAGCTCGCTACGACAGCCGTAAGGAGAGCGGCTTGTTTGAGCCAATCCAGATCGTGCCAATAGATTGCTATATCCACAAGCGCACTGAATATCCACTCCGCACCCCAGATGAAAAGTAAAGGGAGGAGGGCGCGTGCTTCGCCGATCCATATTTTCCTTTTATGTACTTGCTTCTCGTTTTGCATACATTCACCTCTAGTTTTATGTTCCGCAATTCTCGTATAATGGAGTCATGTCCATTCATTCATTATAACTGGAACGCGCCCTATAGAGAAGGAGAGCTCATGTACAGTCAAGAACAAATGCTTTATTTTTCCACAAATTTACTGGATTGGTACCATACGCACAAACGTGATTTACCATGGCGAAGAAGTAAAAACCCTTATTATATATGGATTTCCGAAGTCATGCTGCAGCAAACCCGAGTGGATACGGTCATTCCTTATTTCCATCGGTTCATCGATCAATTTCCAACAGTAGAAGCCCTTGCGACTGCACCTGAGGAGAATGTACTGAAGGCCTGGGAGGGGCTAGGCTATTATTCGCGTGCAAGGAATCTTCAAAATGCGGTGCGCGAAGTTCACGAGCGTTATGGCGGCGTCGTGCCGCAGACGAAAGAAGAGATTTCATCGTTAAAAGGTGTTGGGCCCTATACGTCTGGAGCGGTTCTAAGCATTGCCTACAATAAGCCGGAGCCGGCTGTAGACGGTAATGTCATGCGCGTGTTGTCGCGATATTTCCTCATTGAAGAAGATATCATGAAGCCGGCGACTCGGACCCGCATGGAGAAGCTGGCGCGCGAGCTGATTCTGGAAGGAACGGCGAGTGACTTCAATCAAGCGCTGATGGAGCTTGGGGCTATGGTATGTACGCCTCGGTCGCCGCACTGCTTGACGTGCCCAGTCATGGCGCATTGCTCTGCGCGTGAAGCCGGCATGGAGGAAGCTCTGCCCATCAAAAAGAAAGCCAAACCGCCTCGTCCTGAGCTGCGGGCAGTGGCTTTAATTGAAGGCACGGGTGAGAATGAGGGCAAATGGCTGATCAGACAGCGTCCGCAGGAGGGCTTGTTAGCCCGCATGTGGGAGCTGCCGCATGTGGCGTGGGAGCCTGAGGGATGGCTCTCCGATGAGGAGAACAAGGATGTGCTGCGCAAGGCGCTTGCAGATCAGGAGCAAATCATCATTCAGCCTGGCGAATGGTTCATGGATACAGAGCATATTTTCAGCCATATTGTTTGGAAAATGAAAGTTATTCGCGCTAAGCTGACCAGCTTGAGCCATCCCACAAACGGGGGGGAATGGATTCCGTTCCATTACCGCTGGGTAGGCCCGGATGAGCTGCAGCAGTACGCTTTCCCGAATGTGTTCATTCGAATTATGAAAGAGTGGCAGGAGAGCAGCGAGTAGGCACTCTCTGCTCCATCGCTCCTAATCCTCTGGATTTAGCGAATCTCGGCCTTAATAGCTTCCACATTGATTAATGTGATTAACTTTTTATCAATATGTATGAGTTCATCGTCCTGCAGCTCTTGCAGCACCTTGGTAACGGACTCCCGCACGGTGCCAACCATATTGGCGAGCTGCTGATGAGTCAGTTTGACATCAATCAGCAGGCCGTCCTGTGCAGGAACACCATGCTGCTCAGAGAGGCGGATGATCGTTTTAATAATTCGTGAGCGTACACCCAGAAACGTTAGATCGTAGATTTGGTCATTGGCTTGACGCAGTCGCCCCATAGTGGTTTCCAAGAGCTTTAAGCATAGCTTAGGGCTCTTTTCCATGTATTGCACGAAGGAGGTGCGCTTCAAAGCATAGAGTGTGCAGGCTTCCAGCGTTTCTGCAGTTGCCGACCGGGTAAGACCAGCGCTTATCAGAGACATTTCACCAAAAAAATCCCCGTCCCGAAATAAAGCCAGAATGATTTCCTTGGCTTCATCCAACCGATATATTTTGACGACACCTGATTTGATAAGGAATAACTCCTCGCCTGCATCGCCTTCCAAGAATAGAATGCTGCCCTTCTTCACTTTTTTTTCTACAAATAAAGGGGCAATACCTAATAAATCGGTTTGTGAGAGTTCTTGAAAAAGAGGAACGTTTTGAAGTAGGGGGACGATTGTTTTCACCTTGCTCTCATCTCATTTCAGGATAATATTGGTTACCGTTATCGTACTACTTTCCCGAAAAACCGTAAACAACTTCCGCCATTAATAGTCCCTAAGGAGGATATCTTTAGGTCACCACAGGGTGGCTCAAATGAAAAAGGGCTGCCCCCAAGTAGATAGATCTACTCGTAGGACAGCTCCTTGTATGGCTAGCTTATTTCGCAGCGTCGTAACGCTTGCCAACTTCAGCCCAGTTCACAACGTTCCAGAACGCTGCGATGTAATCAGGACGTTTGTTTTGGTAGTTCAGGTAGTAAGCATGCTCCCAAACATCAAGTCCAAGGATTGGCGTTTCGCCTTCCATGATCGGGCTGTCTTGGTTAGGCAAGCTGTATACTTTCAATTTGCCAGCTTTGTCAACAGCTAGGAAAGCCCAGCCGGAACCAAAGCGTGTTGTTGCTGCTGCAGCGAAGTCAGCTTTGAATTTGTCAAAACCGCCAAGCTCGCTTTCGATAGCTGCTGCAAGCGTACCTGCAGGTGCTCCGCCAGCTTCTGGTCCGATAACTTCCCAGAACAGGGAGTGGTTCGCGTGTCCGCCACCGTTGTTGCGAACAGCAGTGCGAATATCTTCAGGAAGGCTGTTCAGGTCAGCAATCAGATCGTTAAGGGATTTATCGTGCAGTTCAGGGTGCTTGTCCAAAGCTGCATTCAAGTTAGTCACGTAAGCGTTATGGTGACGATCGTGGTGAATTTCCATCGTTTTAGCATCGATGTGTGGCTCAAGTGCATCGTTCGCATAAGGAAGAGCTGGTAGTTGATGTGCCATTGTATAAATACCTCCTAAAATTATGTAGATTCAACTTCTTCATTATGAAGGAATTTCGATAATAAAGCAACATCTATGTTTACTAAGTCAGACGCCGCGACGTTCGATTTCCTGAATGACTTGACTGTGGATATGGGTGCCCTGCTCACTCAGCCAAGGGGATAAATCGCTCATTTGCCTGTGGCTGTTGTGGAGCTCAATCTCCGTCCATTCACTGGGCTTTATCGTGCTGAGTACTTGGAAGTCGCGGATTTTCCGCGGATACTCTGAATTGGATTCTGAATTGGATTCCTCGTGGGTAGACATGGTTTCACCTCGCATTCCTCCTATATACTCCGAAATTTTTCCACTTTTTATACACAGCTAATTACAGAAAACTGAATTTCTCTGGTCCAGTAAAATAAGCATGAATAATCCATGGAAATTCAAGGGAAAATGAGACGACGACAATGGATGAGGTAAGAGGGTGTACATGATGAGTTTTGTTCGCCGATTATTTCGTTGGACGAACCGAATATTCATTCAAGCGGCCGAACCGGGGCAGAACAGTAATATTGCACAAGCGAGTAATTCACTGCATTCAACTCTTACAGAGAATGTAAAGTCACTGCAGATGATTTTTAACAAAACACCGGATTTGGTCATCCGTACATTTATTTATAAACAAACCGATAGTCAAGCGGCACTTGTGTATCTGTCTGGACTTGTAGATAAAAATTCCATCAACAACAATGTCTTGCGTCAGCTCATGTTTCACAATGTAGATACAGAGGGCGAGCTGCCTGTAACGCTTGGACTTATGAGCACCATCGTGACATGGGAGCAGATAGAAACATCTATTTTGCACGGGTATAGCGTCCTATTCATTGATGGACTTCCTCAAGCCTATGCCATGGATACGCAGGGCTGGCCGCAAAGGGCGATTACGGACTCGCAGATCGAAGCGTCATTGAAGGGAGCTCACCAAGGCTTTGTCGAGACTGATGCTCAAAATATCGCCTTAATTCGCCGGTATATTAGCAGCACGGAGTTGAAAATCAAAGAGTATTACGTAGGCCGAAGAGCCAAAAGCAAGGTTTCTATTTTGTATTTAGAAGATATTGTTTTGCCCGAACTTTTGGTGGAGATGGAAAATAGACTTACGAAGCTGGATGTGGATTGCATTTTAAATACAGGAGAACTAGCGGAGTATATCGAGGATAATGCCTTTTCTTTGTTTCCGCAGTTTATTACAACAGAGCGTCCGGATACAGCTGCCTCTCAAATTTTGCAAGGAAGAATTTGCGTTGTGTTAGACCGCTCGTCGAGCGTCTTGATTGCACCGATGAGTCTCGTCTCCTTCTTCCAAGGTATTGATGATTACAGTATGCGCTGGCCTGTTGCGACTTTTCTTCGGTTGCTGCGCATTTTGGCATGCTTTGTTGCCGCATTCTTGCCAGGTATCTATATTGCCTGTATTTCTTTCAATCATGAGGTGATTCCCTTAGATCTCATATTATCGATCGGTGAATTCAGGGCTGCAGTTCCGTATCCACCGCTGATCGAGGCATTAATCATGGAGATTATGCTTGAAATGCTCCGTGAAGCCGGCATTCGATTGCCAGCTCCTGTAGGCCAGACGGTAGGCATCGTGGGTGGGATTGTCATCGGACAAGCGGCTGTTCAAGCCGGGCTCGTCAGCAACCTTATGGTTGTGATCGTGGCATCCACGGCGGTGGCTTCCTTCATCCTGCCTAACTATGACATGGCCTCTTCCATTCGGTTAATTCGATTTCCTATGATGATTATTGCCTCTATTTTTGGCATTGTCGGGATCATAGCGGGATACATGGTTCTGATCGCGCACCTCATTAATGTAAAATCACTTGGTCAGTCCTATACCTCACCTATTGCCCCCATACGTCTAGGGGATTGGAAAGACAGTTTCGTACGTCTGCCATTGTGGAAGATGGTTATGCGCCCCCAAAGTATAAGAACTCTTCAGAAAAAGAAGATGGCTCCAAAACGCGCAGAAGGTGATGACAACTAATGCCACAGACAGGAAATACCTATATAAACAACAAAATAACGCGTTTACAGTTTATCTTTTTGATTCATGGGATGCAGGTAGGGGTAGGCGTGATAACGATGCCATCTGATTTGGCAGGAATTAGCGGTACAGATGGGTGGATCGCAATTTTTGGGGGCTGGGTATGTTCTGTTGTGGCGAGTCTGGCTATGATCCAGGTCATGGAAAAATACCCTAATGGAACCGTTATTCAGTTGGTGAGGCATTACTTTGGCAAATGGTCCGGCACCCTTTTAACGATAATCTTTGCGGCCTATATGATGATGTTCGCCTATTTAATTTTTGGCAGAATGGCTTTACTCATTAAAACGTGGATTATGCAGCAATCTTATACTTATGTACTCATGTTGTTGTTTGTTGTGCCAGCCTTTATGGTCGTGAAGGGAGGCGTTCGAAGTTTAGGACGTTTCGCGGAGGTCGTGATTTTAAGCACCATATGGATGCCGTTCATCCTGCTATATGTATTTAAGGAGGCAAATTGGATCAATCTGCTTCCGGTTCTAAAAGAGGGTTGGATGCCGGTCTGGCATAGTGTAAGCTCGACGATCCTCTCCTTCTTGGGATTTGAAGGCGTGTTGTTTTTTTACCCTTATTTAGAAAATAAAAAGTCAGCTTCCGCCAGCGTGGTAATCGCTAATACCCTAACTCTTGCGGTGTATTTATTTGTAACGATCATTTGTTTTGTTGTCTTCAGCCCGGATGAAATCACCCAGTACCAACTAGCACCGCTTTCCGCTGCGAAAATCATCGAATTTCGTTTTCTGGAGAGATTCGATATTATTTTTTTATCCGTGTATGTACTCCTTATTTGTAAAACGTGGTTTCCAGCTCTTCATATTGCCGTACAATGCACGGAGCAATTGGTTGCAAAAGGGAAAACGAATGCACATATGATCGTTCTGCTGGCTGGCATGATCGTGCTTACCTTCTTTTGGGATCTGAGTTGGCACCAAAGTAAAGTTTGGATCACGCGTTTTAATCAGTTTGGAGTGGGTGTAGCGTACTTGCTTCCCTTTGTTTTATGGGGACTTCTTATCATGAGGAATTGGATAGTGAGGTGGCGGAATTGATGCGGGTTCGAAGAGCAATGCTGCTCCTGATCGCCATGCTGTTGGTACTTCCAGGATGTGATGATCGGACTGACTTGGAGGATATTTCCCTTCTTCTTATGTTGGGTATAGATCTGGACAAGGACAATAATCTTGTATTTTATTCTTCAAGTCCTGTCTTCAATAAGGAAGCGAAGGAAAAAAATGAGCAAACCAAGGTGTATTCCCCGACCGTGAGAGGAGCGAGAAACGAATTGGATGCTCGTGTTTCAGCGCTTATAAGTTCTGGTAAAGTCCAAAGTATTCTTGTTGGATCGCGCGTTCTAGAGCACGAGGGATGGCTCAAGATGCTGGACATCTGCTTCCGAGATTCCAAATCGAATATTCTGGCGAAGGTTATTGCTGTTGATGGTCCAGTTGAGGATATTATTTTCTTTAAGCCCCTGAATAAAAGGAGGCTTCCTTTGCATGTGGCTACGCTTATTGATACAGCAAAGGAGAGAAATCTGATTGCGGCGACAACACTCCATAATCTGCACAGTCAGGTGTATGAAAAGGGAATAACGCCATACCTCCCGCAATTGCGCAAAAATGGAGAAATTGTCGCGACGGGGACCGCACTGCTGAATAAGAAAGGAAAATATGTAGCTAGGTTGAACGCGAGAGAAAATCAACTTCTGCTATTGCTGCAGGGAGGGATAGAAGGCAGTCTTTCCTATTCCCTTCAATTGCCGGAAGAGAGCAGGGACGACCTTTTTTCGGAAGGTGCGGTCACTTTTTATATCATGCATTTCACGAGGAAAGTGAAGGTGTCTTATTCACAAGATCAATTCCATTTTGATATCGGGCTGACTCTACCTATTTTCATAACGGAGAAGTTATTCGCTTTGGATGTAGAGAAGGAAGGGAAGAAACTGGAAAAGATGATCAAAACGCAATTGGACAAGCAGATGAAAGAACTCATTGACAAGTTTCAGCAGCACCAAATCGATCCGATCGGACTTGGTTTGTTCGCACGTGCACATCAATATGAAGAATGGAAGAAGGTAGATGATCGTTGGGGGGAGGTATTTGCCAAGGCAGAAGTAAATGTGCATGTAAATGCGATAGTTAAGGATGTAGGCGAAGTTAAGTAGGGTAAGAATAGAGCCATCCTGCCAGGGCAGAATGACTCTATTCACTTAGCTAAAGGTCGGAAGACAAACTTCGACCGTTGTTCCCTCATTTTCTTTACTGAATACGCTTACCGTTCCGTTGTGACTTTCAATAATTTTTTTGCTGACCATGAATCCAAGGCCTGTTCCTTTTTCCTTCGTTGTATAGAAGGGCTGTCCAAGCTTAGTTAAAATGTGCTCGGGGATTCCGCAGCCATGATCGATGAAGCGCAGAATCAGGCTGTTCTCGTTCTGTGTTTTCACTTGAATGAGGAGGGTTCCGCCAAGTTCCATAGCCTCTATCGCATTTTTAATAAAATTGATGCAAACCTGCTTCAACTGATTCTGATCGCACAAAATCGGAGAAAGATCTGATTCACACTCCGTTATGATTTCGACATTATTAAGAATTGCTTGGGATTCTAACAAGGTAGTTACTTGCGCCAGAAGATTACGAATATCTTTGCGATCGGAGTGGATCATTTGAGGCTTTGCCAAAATTAGCAGCTCGCTGAGAATCATTTCGATGCGCTCGATCTCCGATGACATAATCTCGTAATACATTTTTTTATCGGAAACCCCCGATTTTATGAGCTGAATGAAGCCTTTAATCGCTGTGATCGGATTACGGATCTCATGGGCGATTCCCGCAGCTAATTGACCAGCGATAGAGAGCTTCTCCGAGTTAATTAGCAGTTGCTCGGCCTGTTTCTTTTCCGTAATGTCGTGACAGGTGCCGGCTATGCCAATAATTTGGCCCGTAGTGTCATGAATAGGAGATAGCGTCGTGCTCACATCAACCAGGGTTCCATCTTTGCGCATTCTAATCGTTTCGAAACCGATGACCGATTGCCCCAATAGAACTTGCTCGTGAAGCCTCTTTGTTTGATCAACGAGATTCGGTGGTGTGATGGGCAGCGTATGATTAATAATTTCTTCGGATTCCCACTGAAAAAGCTTGCCGAAAGCTGCATTGACTTCAACGACCTTCGCGTCACGGTCAATGACCCAGATCGCGTCCCCGTTGTTTTTGATGAAGGACTCAAGTCTTTCCTTGGTCGCGCACAGCTCATCTTCGGCTTGTTTGCGTTTCGTAATATCCCGGCCGACGGCGACTATTTTTTCGACATCGCCGTCTTCATTGCGTATCATTTTGACAGTCGTTTCGAACCAAACGTAATGGCCCTGTTTATGACGAACACGGCATATAAACATGTCGACATCCGAATTTACAAGGAGACAGCGCTGATCCAAAGCGAGCAGATCATCCGGATGCCAAAGATCCATCATTTTGCTGCCTACGATTTCGTCCATTTCATAGCCGAGCAGATTCCGAATAGCAGGTGAAATGTGACGCGTTACACCGTCTGGAGACGCAATCGTAATGATATCCAGCGCATGATCTGAAATCATATGGTATAGCTCATGGATTTGCTCCAGATGTTTCAACATATTGAATCGGTAGTGTAGATCCTTATCATGAAGAAGGCGTTCTTTCTCCCGCAGCTCGATTTCCGCATGCTTTTGATCGCTGATATCGATAATTTGAGATACGAAAAATGGGGAGTGACTATCCTCATCGTGGGCAAGGGAAACAGCCAATAGGGACCATACGATACGTCCGTCTTTATGAAAGTACCTTTTTTCCATTTGGTAGGAATCCCGTTTGCCTGCAAGCAGTTCTGTCATTAATTGTAGATCAAGGACCAAGTCCTCGGGATGGGTGATTTCCTGAAAAGTAAGGGTGGACAACTCCATCTCTGAATACCCTAAGATGGAGCAAATAGCTGGATTAGCTTTGAGAAAGCGCCCATTGGGTGCAACGAGAACCATGCCGATCGGAGCATATTTAAAAGCTTGTATAAATAAAGATTCATTTATTAATCTTTGGTCTATGGACATGGCTAAAACTACCTCCGCTAAGGGCTTAACTCAAGATTCCAATGAAGTGTTCTACCAGGGAAGGGCTTATTCCTGCCTCTACGACTTATAATTTAGGTGGAAAGTCTTAGAGTGAGGCGAAGATTCCTCTTAAACTGACAGTTCTTTACATTGCTTCTACCAAATTATACAATTGTCGCAAACTCATTTATGTACGGAGCTGCCCGCAATGATAAATAATTCGAGAAAGAAATTCCGCTTAAGTCCTCCTCAAGTGCTCGCTATTGGGTTTGTTTTAATCATATTCGTTGGGTCTATCCTGCTGTCTTTGCCCGTTTCCTTAGCGGGGGAAGGCCAAATGACATGGACAGATGCTTTGTTCATGTCCACCTCTGCCACTTGTGTAACCGGTCTGTCTGTGATCAATACAGGCGCGCATTTATCAGCCTTTGGGGAAATTGTACTCATTTTTCTTGTCCAAATTGGCGGTCTCGGTTTTATGACCATGTCCACACTCATTGCACTCGTTCTGCGTCGACGTATCTCCTTCCAGGAGCGTCTCATTCTGCAGGAAGCGATGAACCATGAGTCCACGGAAGGAATCGTCCGGCTTGTTCGAAAAGTATTGATATACGCGCTCTATATTGAGCTTGCTGGTGCTGTACTATATGCGATTCGCTGGTCGTTTGAGATGCCTATCGGGCAGGCGGTATACTTCGGCATTTTCCACAGCATCTCGATATTCAACAATGCCGGCTTCGATCTATTTGGCAGCTTGCCTGACCGGCCGGGGAGTTTGATGCATTATGTCGAAGATCCTTTCATCAACATCGTCTCTATGCTCCTTGTCATTCTAGGCGGAATCGGATTTATCGTGATTTCCGACTTGCTGACCTATCCTAAGAATAAAAAGCTTACCCTGCACAGCAAGGTGGTGCTCAGCGCTTCTGCGGGGCTAATCTTCATCGGTGCTCTGGTCATCCTTATATTCGAGTTTACGAATACGCATACGCTGCAGCCGCTCTCCGCCATGGGCAAGCTGCTCAGCTCGCTGCTGCAGTCCGTTTCGTCACGTTCAGCAGGCATTAATACCATCGATATTCCCTCGATGCGGCAGGCGACGCAGTTCTTCGTCATTATCATGATGTTCATCGGGGCTTCACCCGGTTCCTCCGGAGGGGGCATCAAGGTGACGACCTTCGTCATTCTTGTCGGCGCGGTAATCGCGATGATGCGCGGCAATGAGGAAATCGTGCTGTTCCGCCGGCGCATTTCGAAGGATCGGATTTATAAAGCGATTACGTTTACGCTGCTGTCCTTTTCATTAATTGTCATTAGCACGATTGTTCTTACAATAACAGAGAGCTACCCGTTTCTTGGCGTATTGTTTGAGGTCACATCGGCTTATGCCACAGCGGGGATGTCGATGGGACTAACTTCGCAGCTGACGGAGTTTGGCAAGGTATTTCTTGTTATTCTGATGTTCATTGGGCGGCTTGGACCCGTTACACTCGCCTACATTTTGATTCCACTGCCGGAGAAAGAGCACTTCCGCTACCCGGAAGGGAAGATTACGATTGGATAGCTGATTGTATATGGAGCCTTCAACTGGGAATAGTAAGGTAAAACTTTTCCCGATTGGAGGTTTTTTCTATCGTGTTCTTATTGAATGTTTGTACGTGTTTGATATCCGCTCTCGCAGTGGTTTCCTTGAGAAAGATGCCGAGGCTTTTTAACCGTTTCGAAAAGTGGGTTTACTACATGGTTATCTTAATTGCGATTGAACAGCTGCACTCAGCGATTTTAGATAATTTCAAATTGATCCAATTTACGGAATCGTATTCGGCCTTTTTCTTTTATAAGCTCAATCAACTTATTATTTTCCCGATTGCCACCTTGTGGCTGCTCGTCCCTATTTTTCAAACGAATACACGGTTTCTGATCAAAATCCTCTATATAAGCATCTGGTTTTCAGCCTTAACCGGCTCTTATCATTTATTTCAGCTCTTTGGTATTTTGAAATTAACGGGGTGGAACGTCGGTTATTCCGCAGTAATCTGGTATATCGCTTTGTTGGAGTCAACTTGTTTCTGTCTGGTTTTTAGAAAAATGCTTGGAAAGTGTGACGGCCATGATCCTGTATCCACCTGAACGCTTTGATATCAATGAGTGGTTCACTTTGATTTCACTCGCTGTCACATTAATCTTCGCTTTTCTACTTCCCAAACGTTTTTCTCCAGTTGCAATTACCGTGTATACTGTGTTTACAGTATTTATATCTCAGTCGGTTGATTCGCTGATTGCCGTTAAACCTTTTGATATGTACGACGTAAGTGATAGCTCCAAGTATGAGTTGATGGACATTGTTATCTACTATATTAGCTATCCTCCATACACCTACATCTTTTTGTACTTTTATGATAAATGGAAACTTAAAGGCATAGCCCGAATGGGTTATGTGGTCATATTCTCGGGGATGTCCGTGTTTTTTGAATGGCTGGCTAGCCTCTGTCACGTGTTTACGTATAATGGCTGGAAGCTTTGGTATTCACCTTTTGTGTATCTTGTCGTGTTTACGTTGTACATTTTTGTATATCATCTAACACAGAAATTTTTGAGGGAGCGTGCAGCGGGGAGCCACTGAAATCAAGTGGCTTCTTTGCTTTGTTGATTTAAAATTTCTACTATCGGGATAAAGATGATAAAATAAGGTTATCGTTTCGCGGTTGTCGGGAGAGACAAGGAGAAGTGGGAAAAGCACTTACGTGCAGAATGAAGCATTTGGAGGGGAAATGAAATGGAGTTTTCTTGGAAGCGAAATCTGGTTACATTATGGATCGGCGTTTTTTTCTGCGGGATGGCTTATACCATATCGGTTCCATTCTTGCCGATATTCCTGCACACAGAGCTCGGAATTGATAAAGGGCTCGAAGCATGGTCGGGCATTACATTTGGCATTACTTTTCTAGCCAGCGCTTTAATTGCACCCTTCTGGGGATCACTTGCTGACAAATATGGTCGCAAGCCGATGCTCATTCGTTCAGGGTTCAGTTTAAGCGTTCTTTATTTCGCGACGTTTTTCGTGCACGATCCTTATCTGTTCTTAGTTGTCCGCATATTGCAAGGGCTGCTGGCCGGGTTCGTTCCGGCCTCCATTGCGCTGGTTGCCACGAACACCCCGGAGAAAGAAGTCGGTTATGCCCTCGGCGTTATGTCTACGGCGGGAGCTGCAGGAAGCGTGATAGGCCCGCTGGTTGGCGGTTTCGTCAGCCATTGGGTAGGGAACAGGGAGTCCTTCCTGGTCTCCGGCTGTGTCGTACTAGTTGCGGCTTTCATTGGGCTGTTCGGAGCCAAGGAAAAAAACTTCAACCGCTCGGCCGTGCGTTCCGGCGTCTGGGATGACTTGAAATCGGCTGCGCACAATCAATCATTCATGATAATCCTCGGTGTCACCATGCTGGTGGCTACCTCAGTCATGATCGTTGAGCCGCTGCTTACCATCTATGTCCTCCAAATGGGAGGCACCCAAAGCTCTGCGTCCCTAAACTCGGGCATCATCTTCTCAGCGGTTGGCGTAGCGACAGTTATAGCAGCACCTCGATGGGGCAAGCTTGGGCAAAAGCTCGGCTACTCCAAAACGCTGTTCATTGGCCTTCTAGGCGGAGGAATAGGTAGTCTGCTGCAGCTGGGCACTCATCATTTGTTGGCATTCGGTATTTTGAGATTTAGTTACGGGCTGTTCTTCGCGGCCGTCTATCCGGCGTTAAATGCTTTGATTGTGAAGTTTACAGATTCCAGCTTTCGAGGCAGGGCCTTCAGCTTGAACCAGTCTGCAACGCAGCTGGGGACGATGAGCGGACCAATCATTGGCGGCTTCTTGGGCGGCTGGATCGGGATTCCTCTCGTTTTTGCCATCAACGGACTTGCGCTGATCGGCGTGGCATTTTTCTACAAATATCGCGGCCCGCAAGCGGTCGTTACAGAGTCGACAGCGACTTAGCTAGCATCGAAGCCTGACGGAGTTTGATCCGTCAGGCTTTTATTTGTTGGTGGCGGTACGGTGAGTAGCATGATTGGATAGTGAAAGTTGGGGAAAGTAGCTAGGTATCAAAACCTGGCGGAAGTCTGATTGAAGCAAGGGGGGTAACTCACGTAAAGGGAACTATGGTCCGTTATTTCTTAGAAAAGGCACATTTTCAACTTGGCAAGGGAACTACAGTCCGCTATTTTGGCCTATTTTACCTGAAAAATATGCCTTGGAGCCCGGTTAAGACCTTGTAGTTCCGCTCATAGAGGAAACCCCCTCGTTTTCCTCCGAATAGAGGACTCCAGCTCCCTTAATCCCCGAACGATGCTAAATCGTTGCAGTGTCCAACATCGTATGCGACATCGATCTGCGCATCGATCCACGCGCAATTTGGTGAAAACGCTTGCATTTAAGCGCTTTCAAGAGGTTTTTAGTAAAAAACAAAGATTTTTGTGAATTTTAACACATTTTCAGCAGGATTCCGTCCTTTTTTGTCGTATTTACTAAATTACCATAAAATTAATCCTAACAAATTCATAGGGGATTGGGAGAGAACCGTATGCATGTTCGTTCATTTCAGCTTGGTGATACGTCTTCGGTGACATCACTTTTGCAGGATGTTTTGTCGGAAACCTGCTATGAGGAAACGATGGAAGCATTTGCTCGTCAACTTTCTTGGGATACGGAGCTTGTGCTAGTTGCACAAGAAGAATCAGAAATCGTGGGCATGATTATTGGCACCATCGATAACAACAACGGCTATTACTATCGAATTGCAGTTGCCACAGAATATCAGCGAAAAGGTATCGGAAAAGCTTTGATCGAAGCAATGAAAATGAGGTTCCTCCAACGGAACGTGAACAAAATTATGGTAACGGTGGACGTCCATAATGAAGTCGTACTTCCTGTGTATGAGTCTGCGGGTTACAGTACATCTGATTTTTCCCGTGCTGCGCATCGTTTGAGCATTGTGAAGAAAGTCAGCGTGTAGCCACGGAGTAACGCAGTGAAATTTGAATACATGTGGATCTAGGGAAGCATATCTGTGCCGCCATTGCATTTGGGGGTCAGATATGCTTTTCTATATAATAGGGGAACTTATCGGCAGCTATCAATAGAGGAGCTTTGAGACATGGATAATTTCGCGCCGTATGTGATAAAAAGCTTCAAACATGACGGACATCTGCACCGGATGTGGCTCACGAATTGGCGGGTGCCGCCGCACATCCTGCATGCCGACCATCTCCAGCAAGACATGATGGTGTTTATTAACAGCCAGACGAAGATTCAGGAAGCTGACGGTAAGGAATGGGTCAGCCGTATTCCTGGCGTTTCTTTTTTTATTCCTAAGCAATGGTTTAACATTGTTGCCCTTATTGAAGATACAGGCGTGAGATATTACTGCAATGTGGCGTCTCCTATGTATGTGACGGGGCAAGTGCTAACTTATATTGACTACGACCTTGATGTGATTCGAATGCCGGATCGTTCCGTGCATATCGTAGACCAAGATGAATATGAACGTCATAAACTGAATTATCACTATTCAACACTTGTGGAGTCAAAAGTGAAGGATGGACTTGCCGCCATTCTGGAACTGGCAAGTACGGACAAGTCGCCATTTCAAGATGACTTGGTGATGCATTATTACGAGCAGTGGGAAAAGCATAGGAACGGAGGAGCATAAATGAGCTTCTTTGTAGGCCGCAATGAATCGAATCAAGCAGCTTCACAGCCCAGAAATGTCAAACAGGCAGAGGTAAGAAGCCTCACCCATGAGCTGTGGGATTGGACGAAATCCATCCTCGTAGCTCTTCTTGTCGTTATTCTTGTTCATCAATTTGGATTTAATTTATCCACGGTTCGGGGACATTCGATGGATCCAACGCTGCAAGAGGGAGAATGGCTGTTTGTGAACAAGGCGATTACGTACTTTAAATCGCCGCAACGCGGTGAAATCGTCATCCTGAAGGAGACGGAGGAGTATGCCTTTACACACCACCCTTTCTTAGTGAAAAGGGTCGTAGCCGTTGGAGGCGACGAGGTCAAAGGCCGAGGCGGCGCTTTGTATGTTAACGGCGAGAAGGTCGACGAGCCGTATACGGATTCGCCCATCGAGGACGGCGATTTTGGCCCGACGCAGGTTAGGGAGGGCCACGTCTTCGTGATGGGCGATAACCGCCATGCGGCGGCGAGTGCGGACAGCCGCAGGTTTGGGGAAGTTCCGGCCAGCCTGATTCAAGGCCGGGCCGAGTATGTGCTGTGGCCATTCGCAATGGCCGCTAAGCTTTAAGGTAGAAACGAACGCATAAGAGAGGTGAGGGTGTTTTGGCGGTTTCCATCGTCGCAGCGTCAGAGACAGATATCAGAAAACTACAGCAAGAGATCGTGGAAGCCGCGCCGTCCCTCGGTATAGATAAGATCGGCTTCACGTCAGCTGAGCCGTTCACAGAACTGAAAGACATCCTTCTCCGTCACCGGGAGAAGGGGTTTGAATCCGGCTTCGAGGAGCCGGATATCGAGAAGCGGGTACATCCCGAGCTGAGCTTCGACGCGCCGCGGTCGATCATCTCCATCGCGGTGGCGTACCCGTCGAAGCTGGCCAACCCGCCCCGATCCGAGCCAGGGGCGTATCGGGGGATCATTTCGCGCTCCTCTTGGGGGAGCGACTATCATGATGTGCTCCGCGACCGGCTCGCGAAGCTGGAGGCTTTCATCGCGGAGCGCATGCCTGACGCGCGATTGCAAAGCATGGTCGACACCGGCGTGCTGGTCGATCGCGCTGTCGCGGAGCGGGCCGGCATCGGCTGGTCCGGCAAAAACTGCGCCGTCATTACCCCGGAATGGGGCTCATGGGTCTATTTGGGCGAAATCATCACGAATATTCCGTTTGGACCCGGTACGCCGATGATGGATCAATGCGGCGACTGCACGATCTGTATCGACGCTTGTCCCACAGGGGCGCTTGTTGGCCCAGGACAGCTGAACTCATCTCTCTGCATTTCTTTTATCACACAAACGAAAGGATATGTCGATGATAAGTATAAGCTTAAAATCGGCAACCGGCTCTATGGCTGTGATACCTGCCAGATCGTCTGCCCGAAGAATAAGGGGATGAACTGGACGCATCATCCGGAGTTCGAGCCTGACCCTGAGAAGGTCAAGCCGCTTCTAATTCCCTTGCTCACGATGTCGAACAAGGATTTCAAAGAGCAGTACGGACGCATCGCGGCGTCCTGGCGGGGCAAAAAGCCCATTCAGCGCAATGCGATTATCGCGCTGGGGAACTTCAAGGACAGTTCCGCTGTGCCTGTCCTTACTGAGCTGCTGCACAAAGATCCGCGGCCTGAGATTAGGGCAACGGCTGCGTGGGCGCTTGGGCGCATAGGCGGCGATGATGCCGCTGCTGCTCTGGACAAAGCCCAAGGAGCAGAGCAGGAATCAGCTGTGCAGCAAGATATTGAGAAGGCGATCACGGCTATTCAGCAAGCACATCAAACCAATCAAGCAAGCTCGCATATAGGGGAGAAGAATCCGACATGACACAAGATCAACAAGCTGCTTCGAACGTTCTGTTCTATACGGAAGTTGCTACGCCCATTGGCGCGCTCGTTCTCATTACAAGCTCTAGAGGACTGTGCCGTGTTGCCTTCGGCACTATGACTCAGAATCAAGAGAGCTTGCAAGAGTGGATCTCCCGTTGGTTTGGCAAGGGGACGGAGCTCCAAGAGGATGCAGCCAACCTGGCGCCAATCGTGCATCAGCTGGAGGAGTATTTTAGCGGCGAACGCTTAGGCTTTGAGGGAGAACTGGATTTGCAGGGAACGGAGTTTCAGAAAAAAGTTTGGACCGCCCTGCTTGCCGTCCCATACGGAGAGACAGTTTCCTATAAGCACATTGCTGAGGCGATTCAATCACCGAAAGCCGTCAGAGCGGTCGGCGGCGCGAATAATAAAAATCCGATTCCAGTCATCATTCCATGCCATCGCATCATTGGCGTAAGCGGCGACCTGGTGGGTTATGCCGGAGGATTGGACATGAAAATACATTTGCTTGATTTAGAACGCGTAGAACGCGTAGAACGCATAGAACACAACGCATAGAACGCATATGAACGCCAAGAACGGCCGAATATGAATCCAAACAATAACTAACCGTGGAGTGATCCTATGAAATATGTACATTTGGATTCCGTTGAGTCGGGTCAATATTTAGGTCGCACGATATTTGCCAGCAACGGTTCAATTTTGCTTTCTGAAGGCGTGCAGTTAACCGTATTCATGATCAATACGCTCAATCGCATCGGTGTTACGATGATCTATATCAAGGATCCGAACTTGGAAGATGTGGAGATTCCTGAAATTATTTCAGAAGAAACGAAACGAATCGTTATGCAGCAAATGGGGCAAACCTTCGCGGCACTCCAATCCGGCAAGGAATTTAACTCTCGCGCTATGAGCATTTCGATCAACACCTTGTTAGATGAGGTGATGAAAAATCGGGATGTGCTCGTCCAACTGACCGACATTCGGACCAAGGATAACGAGATGTACGTACATGCTACCAACGTCTGCATGATGGCGGTGCTCGTAGGCATTAATATGGGGTTCAATGAGAGTCAATTGAAAGAGCTTGCCGTAGGCGCCCTGCTGCATGATGTGGGGAAGGTTGAGCTCACCTGTGACGATGAATCTTCTGACCTCAGGAAGCACCATACTTGGCGCGGGTTTGAGCTTTTGAAAAACAAGCGTGAGTTCAGCTTACTTATTGCCCATGTCGCTTTCCAGCATCATGAAGAATTAACTGGCCAGGGCATTCCAAGAGGCTTAACCAGCGATGAAATACATATTTATGCCAAAATTACAGCTGTTGCGAACATGTACGACAACTTGCTCTTCGATACATCCTTGGGACGCCGAATGCTTCCTTATGAGGCATGCGAGCATATGATGGCGCTGACGGGGACAAAGCTGGATCGAGAGGTTTTGATTCAATTTTTGAAAACCGTATCGATCTATCCGACTGGGGCTTCGGTTCGTCTATCGAACAGGGAGACTGGCGTCGTTGTTGGTCAGCATCGCGGATTGCCGAGCCGTCCGATTGTCCGAATCGTCAAGCAGGATCAGATGGATAGGGAGCTGGATATTAAGGAAGTCGATTTGGCCAAACATACGACGATATTTATTGAACAAGTTCTATGATTTATGACCAAGTCATTTGTAAAGCGATAAGTAGAAATGGTATGATAAGGCAAGCAATCTAACCAATTAACACTTGCAGGGGGCAACGTTATGTGGAGTTATCTTATTCCTATTCTCACTTTGATTGTGGGCTTAGTCGGGGGATTTTTTATCGGTGTGTTTTATTTGAAAAGGCAATTGGAATCTATGCAAAATAATCCCGAGATGCTGGCCAAAATGGCCAAGCAAATGGGCTACAACATGAATAAGCAGCAATTAAACAAAGCGCAGCAAATGATGAAAAACCAAAAGTGGAAATAATACAGGGGTGTGAATCCCCTTCAAAGGGCTTTGCTGTCTAACCGTACAATCGGCGGACAGCAGGAGCCCTTCGTATTATAGTCAGGTTTTGTAAAATTAGGACATACCAGTACGATTCAGAGGTGGCTAGTCGATGGCAAGCAACAAAGACCGCATTCTGGAAGCTGCGATGGATCTATTTCATGATCATGGCTACCAAGGAACGGGACTAGAAGACATTTTGTCGAGCAGCGGGGTATGTAAAAGCAATTTTTACTATCATTTTAAAAGCAAAGAAGAATTGGGATTAAAGGTAATTCAGCGTAAGGTAGATGAAATGCGGCAATCAGTGTTGGAACCAAGTCTGGGCAATACTAAACTATCGCCTAAGCAGCGCGTGCTGGAATTGTTCGAACGCATGTTAAGCTTCTGCGATGAGAACGAGTGCCGTAAGGGATGCTTTTTCGGGAACTTGGCGCTAGAGCTTAGCGATTGCTCAGAGGAGCTGCGTAAGCCGCTCAGCCGCTTTTTCAGCGAGATGGAGTCAGAGATTGAGGCCTGTCTGAAAGAAGGACGCAGACAAGGAGAGCTATCGCTGCAGGGGCTAGCCCCTGTGGAGCTGGCTGCTCCTATCGTTTCCCTTTGGCAAGGCGGGATGCTGCTCACCAAAACGCATAAAGACAGCAGGGCTATGAGAGACGGGATCAAGGTTTTGACAGTCTGCATGGGTTAAAGGATATGAATGAGGAGAGTGGAGTAGTTGGCATCAGTCGAATACAAAAATGCGAGAGTAGCTGAGAATCGTGAGTTAATTGAACAGCATGTGCGGGAGATTTTGCGATTGATCGGGGAAGATGTGGACCGCGAAGGTTTGTTGGACACACCTGCTCGCGTAACGCGCATGTATGAAGAAATATTTTCGGGCTATGAGGCGAACCCGCGTGACGTTCTTGGGGTAACCTTTGATGAGCAGCATGAGGAGCTTGTGATAATTAAAGATATTATCTATTACAGCCAATGCGAGCATCATATGGCGCCATTTTTCGGCAAAGTGCATGTTGGGTACCTGCCGAGTGGCAAAGTTGCGGGGTTAAGCAAATTTGCTCGTCTAGTCGATGTAATAACACGCAAATTGCAGGTGCAGGAGAGAATAACGTCTGAAATCGCCGACATTCTCGATGAAGTACTGAAGCCGCATGGCGTGATGGTCGTTGTAGAAGGCGAGCATATGTGCATGTGCTCCAGAGGCGTCAAAAAGTACGGCAGCGAGACGATCACATCGGCTGTGCGCGGTTCTTTCCGTTCGGATTCAACGCTGCGCTCTGAATTCTTATCTTTGATTAATAGGTAATTAGCGTGTAAAAGGGGTGTGCATGGAGACAATCGTCTTGTGCAGCATCCCTTTTTTTGCGGGGAATGTGCACGCATGGCTTGTTGCCGAATGGACGAATATAGTATTCTTTTATAAATAAATAGCCCCAGGGTGACTAGCGTACATGCTATAGCATAAACTGATGATAGCAAGTATACAAATCGCTTGGTGTACAATCCGGGGGTTGGCAAGAGCGCCAGAGGGGGCAAGCTGATGAATAACATACGGAAATTTCGGCCCGGAGAGGCCGCTTCCTCTAAAGTGAGTGAAGAACGGGATGAATTTGAGCGGGATTACGCAAGACTGATCCAATCTCCGACCTTTCGTCGGCTGCAGGGCAAGTCACAGGTGTTCGGGGCTGGATCAGGCGACTACTATCGGACACGGCTGACCCATTCGCTAGAGGTTGCCCAAATTGCAAGGGAAGTCGCGAAACGACTAGAGCGGACCAATCCTTTTCTCCAAAAAAGAGAGCATCCGGGTCTCATTATTGACCCAACTGTTGTGGAGTGCGCGTCTATTGCACACGACTTCGGTCACCCGCCTTTTGGCCACAAGGGGGAAGAGGTGCTGAACCACATTCTGCTGAAGGATCATGGCTTGAAATATGAGGGCAATGCCCAGAACTTCCGGATCCTGATGTTTCTCGAAAAAAGGGCAGGCAGTGAAAGCGGTCTGGACCTTACCGCGGCTGTGCTGCTTGGTATTAATAAGTATCCTTTCCTGCTGGAGGAAGAAGGGCGGCTCAAGGGGGTATACGCGTCCGAGTGGGAGATTATCCGTGAGCTGCGGAGGGAATGGAACATGCCGGAGGGCTGCTCCACATTAGAAGCGCAATTGATGGATTTATGCGATGATATCGCGTACTCTACGCATGATATTGAAGACGGCATTCGGGCTGGCAAGATCCAGATGAATGCTACATTCTTTGAGGATCAACGATTGATCCGGCATTTGGTTATGGAAATTTTGAATGATCCCAACAAGATTAGATTCGGCTGGGAGCAGGTGGATATCGAGCAAATGGTTAGGAAGGTGCTGACCGACTATCTGGAGCAGTGGCAGCAGATTTTCGCCGAATGCAATCGGGAAGAATCGCGTACGCGCAGAGAGATGAAAGCACGCTGGGTGAGCTCTTTTGCAAGCCGTTTGGACATTCTGGACGATCCTGAACGGGGCTGGAAAAAGGTCGCGATGGTGAGAGACGGGGCAGAGGATATGAACCTCCTGCGAACAATGGAAATTTTGAAGAAGCTGGCGTGGGTTACGCTGATTAAAGATTTCCGAGTGCTGCGCCTCCAGAAGCGCAGCGAGATCATCGTCGAGCGGTTGTGGGAAAGCTTTATCGATCAAGACAGGGGAATGTGGATCATTCCACCTGATTGGATCGATAGCTACGAGCGCCGGATGGGCAGCTGGAGCTGGCCGCGGTTCGTCGCGGACTATATATCCGGCATGACCGACGCGTACGCAGAGAAGGTGTATGCAGAGCTGTTTGCGAGCAAGTCTGGCTCGATCTATGAGATGGACTAGACGAGGTGCGAAGTAGAGGGCACTGTGCGATGCGAAAACTTGCAAAAAGTACATCAAATCGCGGGTAAATGGGGTTATTCCTAGGATAAGATGTAAATCGTACATCAAAATTGGCGTAAGTGGCGGGCTTTGGCCTGAAATGCTGAAATTTGATGTACAAAATGCATGATCCTGCACGCATATGGGTGGGTAACATGAATTTTGATGTACAAAATGCATGATCCTACACGCGAATAGGTGGGTAACATGAATTTTGATGCACAAAATGCATGATCCTGCACGCATATGGGTGGGTAACATGAATTTTGATGTACAAAATGCATGATTCTATTCGCGAATGGGGAGGTAACATGAATTTTGATGTACAAAATGCATGTTACCTTCCCCAACTTCGGAGTATGACGGGCTAAGCTGCAGACCATTAGCCGACAGTGCTGGTATCCCCGCAAAAAAATATCGACCCCGCAAGGGGTCGATTTTATAGGGAGGAGGGAATACCAGAGTCAGTTTACAGCTACAGCTTCTTTCGGTGTCGGTGTCAGGCCATTAAGGAAGCTGAGCGTGCTGCGCACATACTTTTTAGGTTCTGCGCGGTATAACAGCTCGTGCTGTGCTTTGGGGATGATCCATAGCTTCGATTGCGCATCCGTTTGCACCTTAAAAATGTCCTCTACCATTTCATATGGAGCTTTGTAGTCTTCTGTTCCATGAATGAAATAAATAGGCATCGGATAAGCGGTCGAAGTGACCTTTTTATAAGGAACTTCATGCAAGCTCACTCCGTTCAGGAGAGGGAAAAATAAACGGACAAGCGGTAGAGATGGGAATTTCGGAACATTCACGACTTGCTTCATATTGTGATAGAGTGTATCCGGATTCAGCATGAACGTGCTGTCCAGAATCATCCCTGAGATATCAGTACCATTTTGGAGAGCGGCTTGCAGCGCGGTTCCAGCCCCCATCGAGAAGCCCCAGATATAAATAGGACCATTGGATAAATGCTTAATGTAGTTAACCGCTCCGAGCAGCTCCTGTGATTCCTGAATGCCACCGGTCATGACGTGTTCGTTGCCGGGGTGAACATACCCATAATCAAACATCAGCACATTGTAATTCTGCAAATGCAGCTCGCGGGCCAAATTATACAGCGGAACCCACAACTCTTCGCGATTGCCGCCGTAGCCGTGCGAGAAGATCACGGTTTTGTCGGAAGGAGCGGGAATGAACCAACCGTCTAAATTGGAGGATGCGTTCAAACTTGGGAACGTAACGCTGCTGTAGGGAAGACCAACGGCTCTCATGGGATCCGAATGAAGCGGATCAATATGCGGCCGCGCCAGGGTCCAGGCAATATAAGCGTGAAAAGCAAGCAACAAAGAGGTACATAACGTCAGGAATGAAATTAGGATGGTGAGAACCAGCCTTTTTTTGCGTAAAAGCGGACGGGTAACGACCTGTTCGAGCGTAGGTTGAAGTGAGCCTGGGGATAGTGATGTTGATGACATCGCAGTACCCTCCCTCCAGAAAAGTAGTGTGTTCAAATGGGCTGCTCTGAGATGTTATAAGGAGAAAGGAATAATTATCTAAATTTTCAGATAAGTAATCTATTATCTTAATATTATTCTGAATGCGCTTACAAGTCAATGAGGGTGCGGGAAATGTAAAGCCTCTGTAACCTTTCTGTAACAATTCAGGAAACAGATGTTTGACCTTTACGCAACGTTGGAGTTTGGTTATACTAGATATAACTGGGTTTCATATAGTGAAACTATTTGATGCTTCCGCAGACAGTTGACTATGAAAGTGGTGTTCGTCATGGAAGATAATAAGCTGACGGTGCGAGCTGTAGAACGTGCTTTGGATATTATGCTCTGTTTTACCGAATCGACCGAATTGACGTTGACAGAAATTGCAAGTCGCGTGGATTTACATAAAAGTACGGTGCATCGTCTGCTTGCTTCTTTGGAAGGCAAGGGTTTTATTATGCGCGATGCAGCCACTGATAAATACAGGCTAGGCTACCGATTATGGGAGCTTTCCGCCAACCTCTCCCAAGAGGGAGACCCCGGCATCATTCTGCTGCCGGAGATGGAAAGACTGCGCAATCTCCTCGGCGAGACGATCTCGCTTTACGTGCAAGACGGCCTGGAGCGTATCCGCATCCAAGCCGTGCAGAGCAACCATGCCATTCGCCGTGTAGCCCCTGTGGGGGCGCGAATGCCGCTTTACGTCGGCGCCTCGAGCAAGGTGCTCGTCGCCTTCGCAGAGCCCGCAGTGCAGCAGCAGCTGCTAGCCTCGGCCGACTGGCCGACCGGGCTGGAACAGCAGGCGTTCCTGCAGCAGCTGGGCGACACCAAGCGCGCTGGCTTCGCCACGAGCGTGGAAGAGCGCGAGCCCGGTGCGGCGGCCGTGTCCGCGCCGATTATAGACCGCGGGGGCCGGCTTGTGGCCGCCCTCGCCGTATCGGGCCCAGCGAACAGGCTTACGCTGGAGCTGATGCAAGAGCAGGCGCCGCTTATTATGGAAGCGGCGCGGCGCATGGGCACGATGCTGCGTTAGCGCATCGTCCTTCAATCCTCTATCCGAGTACTTGGATAGAGGATTTTTTGCTTCTAGGAGGCCATACTAGAAGAGGGAAGGGAGTGGCAAGTATGAATAAGACAGCCTCAATGCTGGCGATCTGGATCAGTCTTGCCAGCAACATTGTGCTTACCGCCATCAAAATTATCGTTGGCCTTCTATTCAATAGCCAAGTGCTCATAGCCGATGGCATCCATAATGCCGGCGATGTAATTGCTACCGCGACCGCATACAGCTCTATGCGTGTTTCGTCTAAGCCCGCAGACGTAGACCATCCTTATGGCCACGGCAAAGCGGAGGTGCTAGGCGCCTTTATCGTCGCGATTATTTTAGCCGGAGCGGCTGTATACATTGGTTATCATTCCATTCATGCCCTATTCGAGCCAGCCGGTGAGGCTCACGTGATTGCTTTTATCGCAGCGCTTATCTCACTGATCTGGAAGCAAATTCTTTATGTGTACACGATGCGGGTTGGTCGTAATATGAACAGCAAAGGGCTGATCGCCACAGCCTATGATCATTTAGCGGATGTCTACGCGTCGATTGCTGCCTCCGTCGGGATTGGATTGGCGCTGCTCGGGGAACGCTTCGGCTATGGATTTCTAGCCTACGGCGACCCTGTGGCGGGGATTATCGTCTCCATTCTGGTATTGAAGCTGGCTTATGAAATGGGCCAAGACTCATTCGGTATTCTCATGGAGCGAAGTGTCAGCACGACACAGATTGAACAGTACGAGGCGTTGATCCGTTCTGTACCCGAAATCAAGCGGATTGACCGCTTGAGAGCACGCGAGCACGGACACTACATATTGATCGACGCGCGGCTGGGCGTATCGGGCACATTAACCATTCAGGAAGGTCATGATATTATTCGCGGCATTAAACAAAAGATCAAATCAGCCCATAACGATGTGGACGAGGTACTGGTGCATTTAAATCCGTGGTACAAGGAGCCTACTTAACTTAAACGCATGAAAAAACACCTTTCATTAGGGGACTCCGATCCGGAGCGGCCACATGAGAGGTGTTTTCCTTTTTACTTGGCAAAAATATGATTGCCGATTTGAACCGTCTGCGGACGTGTCCAGATCCATTTGCTTGTCGCTGTTTTTGGATTGAAGTAGTAGAGAGCACCACCGGTTGGATCCCAGCCGCGTACAGCTTCTTGTGCAGCTTGATAAGCTGTGCTATCCGGCGTCAACCAGTATTGTCCGTCACTTACAGCCGTAAAAGCTCCAGAATCAAATACAATCCCTTCGATTGTATTCGGAAATTCACTTGAGTTCAGACGATTCATAACTACTGCTCCGACCGCGACTTGTCCTTCATAGGATTCACCGCGAGCCTCGCTATAGATTACTTTCGCCAGTATATCAAGATCAGCTTGATTTACCGAATACTTACGTAAGCTCTGCCATGTATTAGCACCAACAATGCCATCAATCGTTAAGCCATAATTATATTGAAAATTACGCACAGCTGCGGCGGTAACGGGACCGTATACGCCATCTAGCGGCTGTTGGTAATAGCCTAACATTTTAAGACGGAACTGAGCATCCCAGACGTCTCCATTTTGACTGCCTGGCTGCAACGTTGTAGCCGTTGCGGCAGAAGTTGGTTGGCTCCATTCGCTTACTGAAATACCTAGACCAATCGAAGCGATCAGCATGACTAGGACGAGCCTTTTTAATGAGTTCATCTTCATCTCCCCTTTCGCTGTTACCCATTATAGGTCGACAGGATAAGGGGCTCAACCCGCAGTTATTACCAATGTAAGTCAATCACTTGTGGCTCTAAGGATACAGCCGCCTCTAAAATTGCAAAAAATCCGAGAATGCCTTAAGGCAATCCCGGATTTCGTAGATGTGTGTGTATTGCTTTCTTGATGGTTATCTTAGTTTTTCTCAGCCAAAATTTGGCGAAGAACGGTTTGTAGAATACCGCCATTACGGTAGTAATCCACATCAACCAAGCTATCCAAACGAACAAGTACGCTGAACTCGAAAGTTGTACCATCTTCACGAGTTGCTGTCACTTTAACTGTCGTTCCTGGTTGAACATCATTGCTCAGTCCAGTGATATCGAATGTTTCACGACCTGTGATACCTAGTGTTTTCCAGCTTGTTCCTTCAAGGAATTGAAGAGGAAGTACGCCCATACCTACAAGGTTACTGCGGTGAATACGTTCGAAGCTTTCAGCGATAACGGCTTTTACACCAAGCAGGAATGTTCCTTTGGCTGCCCAGTCACGGGAGCTTCCAGTTCCGTACTCTTTACCTGCGATAACTACGAGGTTTTGGCCTGCAGCTTGATACTTCATGGATGCATCGTAGATGGATTCTACTTCGCCAGTTGGCAGGTAAGTTGTTACGCCGCCTTCTGTTCCTGGTGCCACTTGGTTACGAATACGGATGTTCGCGAACGTTCCGCGCATCATCACTTCGTGGTTACCACGACGGGAACCATAGGAGTTGAAGTCTTCTCTTTTTACACCATGGTTGATCAGGTACTGACCTCCAGGACTGTCAACTTTGATGTTACCTGCAGGGGAGATGTGATCCGTTGTAACGGAATCGCCCATGAGTGCCAAAGTTTTCGCGCTGCGGATATCAGCGATATCGTCAAGAACTGTACCCAAATCAGTGAAGAATGGAGGCTCTTGAATATATGTGGAATTCGTGTCGAATTCGTACAGATCGCCTTCTGGAATCGCGATTTCGTTGAAACGCTCATTCGCACGGAATACGTTGCTGTATTTGTCACGGAACATGTCTGGGCTCATTGCAATGCCAAGAGCTTCTTGAATCTCTTGGTTTGTTGGCCAGATGTCTTTAAGGTAGACAGGTTGATTGCTTTGGTCGTAACCGATTGGATCGTTAGCCAAATCAATGTTTACTGTGCCTGCAAGTGCATAAGCAACAACAAGTGGAGGTGATCCAAGGTAGTTAGCTTTTACTTGAGCATGAACGCGGCCTTCAAAGTTACGGTTACCAGAGATAACGGCAGCTACCGTCATATCGTTGTCAGCAACAGCTTTGCTCACTTCATCAGGAAGCGGACCGGAGTTACCGATACATGTTGCACAGCCGTAACCTGCAACGTGGAAGCCTAGTGCTTCCAGGGACTCAAGCAAGCCTGCTTTCTTGAGGTACTCAGTAACAACCAGGGATCCTGGCGTCAAGGAGCTCTTCACGAATGCCGGTTTTCTCAAACCGCGAGCTACTGCTTTCTTAGCCACAAGACCCGCACCTAGCATAACGCTTGGGTTGGATGTATTCGTACAGGAAGTGATCGCTGCGATTACAACGGAACCTGTTCCCATTTTAACCGTCTCGCCATTCGAGTAAACCACATCAACTTCTTCGTTGATTTTCTCTTCCGTCAGACCATATCCACCTTTGTCGATTGGCGTACGGATGATGGAGTTGAAGGACTCTTTCATGTTCGTAAGCTCTACACGGTCTTGCGGACGTTTTGGACCAGCCAAGCTCGGTACTACGGAACCAAGGTCAAGTTCAAGCACATCTGTGAAGACTGGGTCTGGTGTGGAGTCAGTACGGAACATGCCTTGTGCTTTGTAGTAAGCTTCTACGAGTGCGATTTGATCTTCTTCACGGCCAGTTGCTCTCAAGTAGTTCAATGTTTCGCTATCAACTGGGAAGAAACCGATTGTTGCGCCATACTCAGGAGCCATGTTCGCTACCGTTGCGCGGTCAGCCAAGGAGATGTTGCTCAGACCAGGACCGAAGAACTCAACGAATTTACCAACAACACCTTTTTTACGCAAAATTTGTGTAACGGTGAGAGCCAAGTCAGTCGCTGTAGCGCCTTCTGCCAAGTGGCCTGTCAATTTGAAACCAACAACGTCTGGAGCTACGAAGTAAAGGGGTTGTCCAAGCATACCAGCCTCAGCTTCAATACCGCCAACGCCCCAACCTACAACACCTAAACCGTTAATCATTGTTGTATGGGAGTCAGTACCTACGAGGGAATCCGGATAAACAACCGTTTCACCATCGATCGTTTTTGTAGCAGCAACAGAAGCGAGGTACTCCAAGTTAACTTGGTGAACGATACCTGTTGAAGGCGGAACCGCACGGAAGTTATCGAATGCTGTTTGTGCCCAACGAAGGAAACGGTAACGCTCTTCGTTTCTTTCGAATTCTAAGTTAATGTTCATGTCAAGCGCATCCGGTGAACCGAAAGCGTCAACCATGACAGAGTGGTCAATAACAAGGTCTACAGGAACAAGCGGGTTGATCCGTTTTGGATCTCCACCTTCACGAGCCATTGTCGCACGCATTGCCGCAAGGTCAACGACGACAGGTACACCTGTGAAGTCCTGAAGAACGATACGAGCAGGAATGAAAGGAATTTCTTTGTTGTCGTCACGGCCTTGAGCCCAGCCGGCGATTTGTTTCACGTGTTCGCTTGTGATCGCACGGCCGTCGAATTGACGGATAGCTGCTTCAAGCAAAACACGAATGGAAACAGGAAGGTTGCTTACAGTACCGTGACCTTGGTTTTCAAAGTCAGGAAGACTGTAGTATTGGAACGAGTTTGTTCCGACAGTTAACTGCTTGCGCACAGAAAAAGTGTCCTTGTTGGACATAGATTATTCCTCCTTTGATATCTTCATCCATTGGTTTCATCTAGTGAAACTCAATTTCATTAATCCCCTAACTCAAGTATAGCGTTTCGATGTGTATGAGTAAAGATTTATTTCAATCATTTTTACCCTGCAAATGTCATATATTGAATCAATTCAAAGCAAATCGGGCTCGTCCTATGATGACTGTTATTTTGCCGCAAAAACGTACTTTCCATAAATAAAAGTTTCACACCTAGCAAGCAACTGCGCACGCAACATTCCTAGCAAAAAACTTTTTAGGAGGGTAACCCCGATGTCCTGGAAAACAGCGCTCTACAATTACGTCCATGCTAAAAATCAGTCAGAGCTCGAAGGCTCTGCAGCACCTTTGGAAGCCTATTTGTCAGACATCGCTTATGTACGTAAGCAGGAGGTCAGGGTTCGCAGGCTCCTAGAAAGTTTTCGCGATCGCAATGCCAAGCTGCTGCGAGGTGAAACGAAGCTGCGTCTTACCGGAGTCAGAGAATCTGCGCATGGTGTTATTGCGGATATCGTACTGCACCGTTTTATCCACTACAGAATCGGTTCAATTGACCACTTGGAGGAGCGTATTGAGCCGGAACGAGTCGTTATTGACAGTGCAGCGAATCGCTGGCAGGTCAGAAGTACAGAATCCTTACAGGGAGAACAATCGCTTCCGAATAAGCCGAGGAGCGTCTTTTTCTCTGAGCAAGCTGAATTTGTGGAGGGTCTCCGCAGAGCACCTTCACTCCCTTATATCAACCATAGTATACTCAACAGCGGAGCCCAGGAATTCGTTCCGCGCAAAATCATTTATAATCGCGATAAAGCCGTCCAATATGCGGAAACATGGTGGCAGACACCGAACCCGAAATATGAGCAATTTGAAGTGGATTGCACCAACTTTGTATCGCAATGCCTCTTTGCAGGCGGGGCTCCTATGGACTATACTGGGAAAAGGGATTTGGGCTGGTGGTACGCTGGCAAAAGAGGCAACCAAGAGTTGTGGAGCTTCAGTTGGGCAGTTGCCAATAGCTTGCAATCTTTTTTAGCGCACAGCCGCAAAGGGTTACACGGTCATGAGGTTCATGACCCGCGCGAACTTCAGCTTGGCGACACAATCTGCTATGACTGGGATGGCGATGGCCGTTATCAGCATAATGTTGTTGTGACAGGCAAAGATGCTAATGGCATGCCGCTCGTCAATGCACACACGTATAATAGCCGCAATCGCTATTGGGCTTATAAAGATTCACCGGCATGGACGGAGCGGACCAAATACTTCTTCGTTCGAGTTGCAGATGAAATGTGAAACTAATTTTTGTAGGAATAGAACGACTAGACGGAGGTAAGCAATGAGCGGCAAAATAAGAGTTGGACTAATTTATGGGGGGAAATCTGGAGAGCATGACGTATCTTTGCAAACCGCAATGGCCGTTATGAAAGCTGTTGACTTCACCAAATATGAAGTGATACCGTTTTACATCTCCAAAAAAGGGGAGTGGAAAAGCGGCGCGCCTCTCTTGGCACCCGTTACATCGAAAGAGGTACTGACCTTCAGCAATGGAGACTCCGTGAATGCACCTGTTTCTAATGCCTTAGCACCTATCTTCGGAGCTGTTCATGCGAAAGGCGATGTAGCTATCGCTTCTGCCGCGGCTGGAACGAAAGACACAAGTATAGATGTTATTTTCCCGCTTTTGCATGGTACGTTTGGTGAGGACGGGACAATTCAAGGTTTATTGGAAATGGCGAATATCCCTTACGTAGGAGCAGGGGTGCTTGCCTCCGCAGTTGGCATGGATAAAGTCATGATGAAGAAAATCTTTGCGCAAGAGGGACTTCCGCAATGTATTTTCCGTCACTTCACACGGGCGGAATGGGAGAAGAATCGCGCGTATCACCTCATTGAACTTGAAACCGCGATTGGTTATCCGTGCTTCGTGAAGCCGGCTAATTTAGGCTCCAGTGTTGGTATTTCCAAAGCTAGAAATCAAGATGAACTTATTAAAGCGGTTAATTTCGCTTTCCAATATGACCGTAAAGTCATTATTGAAGAAAATATCGATGCTCGCGAGATTGAAGTAGCTGTTCTTGGGAATGATGAACCACAAGCGTCAGTTGTAGGTGAAGTTGTTTCTTCGAATGATTTTTACGACTACAAAGCCAAATATATTGATGGTAAATCCGCTATGGTCATCCCGGCAGATATTCCGGCTGAAACAGCTGAGCAAGTTAGACAACTTGCGGTTCAAGCCTTCGCGGCTGTTGATGGCAGCGGCTTATCCCGCGTGGACTTTTTCCTAGGCAAAGCTGATCAAAAGATCTATATCAACGAAATCAACACGATGCCAGGCTTCACGCCTTACAGCATGTATCCGCTGCTGTGGCAGGAATCCGGCAAACCATATACAGAATTGCTGGATGATCTCATTCGTCTGGCGGTTGAACGGCATACAGCGAAGCAAAGTATCCAATATTCTTTTGATGTGGAGTAGATGCTAATGGGATTCCAATCGGAGTTTAACTCAGTCTGTAAGTTCAAGTCCGCGCAGGAGCTCTTCGAGCTTCTTGAGTACGGCCGCGGAAAAATGGTGAAAAGCGGCTTCCGCGTATTCCCGACGGGGCAGAAGGTCATTGCCTACACACCGGACAATCAAGCGATCGCCATCGTCAAAATCCTTGCATCCATCGCGGAAATTAATTTCCAAGGCGAGGAAGTGACGCAAGTGGAGATGGAGCTCGTTCGTCGTTTGACGGAGGAAGAGGCACAGGTACAGACGAAGCTTGCTTATGAGATGTTTTTTGGCGACCAAGCTTAGTTGGCAGTAGAGGAAGAGGTAGAAGAAGAGGAAGAAGAAGAGGAAGAAGAAGACATCGTTCATGAGGACGGTGTTTTTTTTGGGTTGAGGAGAGCCTCGGGTCATCCCGTGGCGCGATGCTGTGTGCTTCGTTGTACTTTGTGCAACATGAAAGCAGTCTACTGCTTGCAATCGCGGCCTTCGTTGCACAAAGTACAATCAAATTGGCGCTGTTGCCCGAAAACAGCAGAATTCAGCCCATAATGTTGTACTAAGTACATTATAGGGGAGTGTGGAGGGCTAATTGCGCTCATAACGTTGCACATAGTACAACATAGGGAATGGAATAGCGCTATCGGTTTCCATGAGTGAGCCTTAAGGGATTGCCATTTCACAGCTACCCCTGTGCATACCGCCCCACATTCGCATGCATATCGCTGCTCCGATGCTAATAGATAAAGCCTAGCTACTCTAACTAATTCTCTCTTCACTGCCACACAAACGCTCTTATTCACATCCCCTGCATGCATCAGCACCTCCGCCACAACTACAACTACAACTACAACTACAACTACAACTACAACTACAACTACAACTACAACTACAACTACAACTACAACTACAACTACAACTACAACTACAACTACAACTACAATTACTGCCACTACAACCACTGCCACTGCCACTACAACCACTGCCACTGCCACCACAACCTTACCGCACGCGTCCTACTCCGACCAATATCCCTAAGTAACGCAAATTCTGAGCTATCTACACAAAACTATTTCAGGCCTCACTACTCTCCACGAGGTCTTTCTGCGCATGGGTACTACAAGAAATTAGTACTTTTTCTCTTTTTCAACCAGAGCTACAATTAATTCAGTAGACTTCGCTGCAAAGGGATGAATAAGATGAAATTTACCGCCTACTGGCTGTTTAATATTGTGCTTGGCATACCGACGCCGTATGTGCTTATTTATATGATTTTCGGCTTCTACGGTTTCATGCCCCCTTCTTCAACCGAACAGAAGTACATGGCGGCAGGGGTATTACTCCTGTATCTCCTCGTATGGTTGATTGGCAATTTGCTAACTTTGCAAAAAGAAGACCGCGCCACTAAACTTGGCATGCTTGCGTTAAGCCCGCTGCCTATTGCCATAACGGCTTATTGCGGCTTTAAAATTATTGCTGCACTTTCCTAGTCATTCTAGTGAATGTGGCAACTGGAAAAAGGGTAACCTAACACAGGATTTTTACCTGAACTTTCTTGGGGGTTACATGTGCATGATTATTCGGCTTGGGTATGTGGCGATGTCGACGGTTGTCAAAAATGCTTCACCGTCCAAAACAATGACAGTCACCAACTTCAGCAAGCTGCTGGACCAGGAGGCTGCCATCCGGAAGCTGGAACGCTTGGGTGCGGAGAACTTGCATAATACATTGAGATTGCTGCGGCATAACCGGGCTCACGATATCATGGTGTTCCGCTTCTCCTCTAGATTCATCCCCCTTATCGGGCATGAAATGTTAGGGGACTGGGACCCCATCCCAACGCTTTCAGCGGAATTCGAGGAGCTTGGCGCCTATGCCAAGCAGGCGGGCATGCGCGTCAGCTTTCATCCAGACCACTTCACTGTCCTCAGCACACCGAAAGAGGATGTACTGCTGAAGTCCGTCCAGGATCTGGAACGGCATAACGCGATGCTGAATGCGATGGGGCTTGGCGCGGAGGCTATGTGCAACATCCATGTAGGCGGTTCGTATGGGGATAAGAAGAAAGCGGCAAAGCGATTTATTCACAACTTTTCCACGCTGCGCCCCGAGATTCAAAAGCGGATTACGCTAGAGAACGACGATAAAACATTCAATGCGCTAGAAACGCTGGAAATTGCTGAAGCAGTAGGGGTTCCGATGGTTCTGGATGTTCATCATCATACGGTGAACAACGAGGGGGAAGATGCCGCAGAGCTGTGGCCGCGTATTCAACAAACCTGGACAAACGAACTCCCGCCGAAGATTCACGTCTCAAGCCCCAAAAGTGAGACCGATCCGAGAAGCCATGCCGATTATGTGGAAGTTGGGCCACTTCTTGTTTTTCTTCGTGCGATTGCCCCTGTTACCCCAAGGCTTGATATCATGATTGAAGCGAAGATGAAGGATGAAGCGCTATTTCGTCTTATGGAGGATTTTAAGCTCCAGGAAGGAGTAGTTATCCTCGATCAAGCCTCGATCCAGCTGTAACGGCTTAGAATTATTTCTTGAAATGTTTGGCAAAATGGGGTACTTTGGAGAATGGGTAAGAATGACGCATAATCCAATGTTGAGAGGGGTTTTTCCGGCCATGAGTCAACTGTTAACAGGAAAAAATATACTTGTCATGGGTGTTGCCAATGATCGCAGCATCGCATGGGCTATTGCTCAATCTTTAGCAGCACAAGGGGCAAATCTGGTTTTTACATACGAGAATGAGCGTGTTGAGGAACGCGTGCGCAAGCTTGCTGATACGATTCCAGGCTCAACACTTATGCCTTGTAACGTAACGGTAGACGCTGAAATTGATACGTTAGCTGATACGCTGAAAGCGAAGCTTGGTGTCGTTCATGGCCTTGTACATAGTATTGCTTTTGCAAGAACGGAAGAATTGGACGGGCTGTTCGTCGACACATCGCGTGACGGCTTTGCCTTAGCGCATGACATCAGCGCTTACTCCCTTGTTGCCGTTTCCAAACGCATTTATCCGCTAATGACAGAAGGCGGCAGCATCATGACAATGACGTACCTTGGCGCAGAGCGTGCAATGAAGAACTACAACGTCATGGGCGTTGCCAAAGCTGCATTGGAAGCTTCCGTGCGCTACCTGGCGGCTGACCTCGGCCAATTTGGCATTCGCGTGAACGGTATTTCCGCTGGTCCGATCCGTACCTTGGCTGCCAAAGGCATCAAAGATTTCAACTCGATTCTGCGTCAAGTGGAAGAGAAAGCGCCGCTGCGCAAAACAACGGAAACCGCTGAAGTTGGCGATACAGCGATGTTCTTGATGAGCAACCTGTCACGAGGCATCACGGGTGAAGTTATTTATGTGGACGGTGGCTACCACATCGTTGGAATTTAAGCAATTTTTAATGTCTTTATGACTATCGAGGAACTGTATTGCCTTCGCGGCAATATGGTTTTTTTATTTGTAAATATCTGAAAATCTCCTTTTTTTATTAATAAATGTATAAATGTACGAATATTTTGGGATGAAACGCACTAGTATTTAAAACGTATAATTTACTATACTTAACTTACTTCTAAGTCTAAATAAAAAAGAAAGAGTTGATATAAGTGGTAAATGGTGGGGTGGAGCCGTTCGTCATCGGCAGTAAGAGTTTTACAGCAGTGGCTATCAATACGGCAGCCAAGGCTGGGCAATGGATCAAGAGCAAAATGGGCGAGATCAGCCGTATTGATACGAAATTTTCTCCGCAGGACCTGGTGACCGAAGTGGATAAAGGGTCGGAAAAGCTGATTCGCAACTTGATCATGACGCATTTCCCGGATCATTCCATTCTCGGTGAAGAAGGCGTAGAGCCTGGTCCTGAAGCATCAGCCAAAGCGCTTCAAGCCATGAGCGAGGAAGAATACTTATGGATCGTGGATCCCATTGATGGAACTACGAACTTTGTTCACGGGTTCCCGTTCTTCTCTGTTTCGATTGCACTCGCGCATAAGGGTGAGATCATTGTCGGCGTGGTTTATGACCCGTCTCGTGACGAACTGTTCGTTGCCGAGAAGGGCAAAGGTGCTTATATGCACGGCAAAAAAACAGTGGTCTCACTGGATGGACAGCTCTCAAGCAGTCTGATTGCTACAGGTCTTCCAGCCGATCGCAATGGAGCATTGCCGATTAACCTGATAGGTATTCAGGCGCTATCTCCCAAAGTCCGCAACCTCCGGATCGCAGGCTCAGCTGCGCTTCACTTGGCTTATGTGGCCTCAGGACGCCTTAGCGGCTTCTGGGAAATTGGTTTGAACGCGTGGGATGTTGCAGCGGGCGCTTTGCTGATCCAAGAGTCAGGCGGTAAGGTGACCGACACGGAAGGCAGACCTTATAATTTGGCGGTTCGCAACATACTGGCCACCAACGGTCAGATCCATGATGAACTGCGGCAAGAGTTGGTTAAAGCGGAAGCTACCGGATTCTAGCTGTCGTATAAGGTAGATGAAACCTGAGACATAAGTCTGAGGTTTTTTCTTCAGTTTTTTAGCTGGGGCGGGGGCACTCACTGGGGGAACTACAGGGTGCTATTTCGTCGATAATAGCCCTTTGAGCCATAGAAAGGGAACTAGGATCCGCTATTCCGTCATTTCGAATAGAAATTAGGCTTTATGACCGAAATAGCCCCTGTAGTTCCCGCTTAGCACACGAACATCCACTAATCACGCAAATAGAGGAATGGAGTTCCCCTATGCATAGTGGAAGAACTCTCTTGTCAGATACTAATCTTACATTCTAATCTTACTATCTGGTACAAACCGTCGTTATACACTATAATATAAGGTATATTTATTATTTAAACGTTTCAACTAACGATCAGGAAATGGATGGAGAACTCATATGACGACGAATACACAATCGCAATCGGTTACCGGACCTGACATTATTACCTTTGGCGAAACGATGGCGCTGCTGATGCCTACAAACGGAAAAGGACTGGAATACTCGTCTGAGCTGCACAGCTTGTTTGGCGGTGCGGAAAGCAACGTGGCTATCGGAATATCCCGCCTTGGAGGAAAGGTAGGCTGGTTTGGACGTTTAGGCAAAGACCCGATGGGCCGTTTGATTTACAAAAAAATCCGTGGAGAAGGTGTCGATGTTTCCCGTGCTGAATTGACGGCAGAAGCCCCGACAGGACTTATGATGCGCGAAATGATCATGGGCAAAACCTCCGTCTACTACTATCGCAAAAACTCAGCAGCAAGCCAGATGAGCGTGAAACATTTGGACGAAGGCTACATTGCTGGGGCAAAAATCCTTCATATCACCGGCATTACACCGGCGCTCAGCGAGTCTTGCAAAGAGGCTGCGTTCGAAGCGGTTCGTTTGGCCCGTAAGCACGGGGTCAAAGTTAGTTTCGATCCTAATCTGCGCTTGAAACTTTGGGGCATAGACGAAGCGCGCCCTGTACTTCTTGAGCTCGCCAAGCTGTCGGATATTTTCCTGCCTGGCCTTGATGAGCTGAAGCTGCTCTACCAGACGGATGACTGGGATGTCATTGTGGGCAAGCTGCGTGAATTGTCCGCTGTTTCCATCGTCAAGGGCGGAGAGAACGAAACCTACGTTGTAACACAAGATTCGATCACAGCGGTTCCTTATTTTAAGGCGGAGCATGTGGTGGATACGGTTGGTGCGGGCGATGGTTTTTGTGCGGGATTTTTGGTAGGCTTGTCCAAAGAGTACGACTATGCGGAAGCGGTGCGTATCGGTAATTTAGTGGGCTCCTTGATTGTTCAAACCGAAGGTGATTGGGAAGGCGCTCCAACTTGGGAGCAAGTAGACGCAATTCTTAACGATGTTAAACATATAGAACGCTAAATACACGCTTGCAAAAGAAGGGGAAGATTCCATTGAAAAAATTGAAACTTGTTCAGCAAATATCAAGTGAAGGCGTCGTTGCCGTACTGCGTGGCGAAACGCCGGAAGAAGTTGTTGAAATGGCAGATCAAGCCATTGCAGGCGGCATTAAAGTCATCGAGGTCACGATGACGGTGCCATTCGCGCTGCGCGCTATCGAGGAGCTGGCGAAACGCTACTCGAGCCAGACGCAGGACGCTTCCAAGTACGCGATTATCGGGGTGGGCACAGCCCTAGACCCGGAGACAGCGCGTGCAGCGATCCTGAGCGGGGCCGAGTTCGTTGTCGGCCCGTCGCTTAACCCGAACACGGTTGCACTCTGCAATCGTTATCGCGTGCCCGTCATGCCGGGCTGCATGACGATTCAAGAGATTCAGACGGCGCTGGAACTTGGGGTCGATATCGTGAAGCTCTTCCCCGGCAATCTCTACTCGCCGGCGATGATTAAGGCCATTAAAGGTCCGCTGCCGCAGGCGAACATTATGCCAACCGGCGGGGTCTCGCTGAGCAACCTCGGTGAATGGATTGAGGCCGGCGCCGTTGCTGTCGGCATCGGTTCGGATTTGACCAGCGAAGCGGTCAAAACAGGCAATTACAGCCTAGTTGCCAAGCGGGCTGCACAATATATTGAGGCCTATCGAGCGGCCAAGAAGTAGAACGATGGAACATAACGGGGCGAAGCTGCTTTTGCAGGTAGATGACATTCAGGCATCGATTGCCTTTTATACGAAACAACTGGACTGGGAGCTGCTCGAAAGAGCCGCTTCCTGTCTAGTTGCCTTGCTGCGAATCACGACTGACTATGACGCCGTGTTGATACAGCAAAAAGAACCGTCTGCTCAGTTAGTGACGGAGGAACAGACGGAGCTAGTAGCAAGCTGGCTGCAGATCAAACATGCCACGCCAAAAAAGGGAGATCTCATCTACGTTGGCGTAACTTCGGTGAATGCTGTGGAGCTTAACCTGCAAGCCAAAGGCTGTAAGGAGCTGCGAAAAGAAGAGAATCCAGGCCATATTCGTAAGCTATTTGTGCCTGACATCGATGGACATACGTTTGTGTACTGGCAGGAGCTACCGGCTACCCCTGCTGAGATTGTAGAGATGTATGAGGCGGGTGCTGACGAATTAGAAAGCGCAATAACGGGATTAACGGGGGAGCAGCTTAGTCTGGCGCAAACTCCCGGCAAATGGTCCATTCGTGAGCAAGTCCTGCATCTGATCGACTTAGAGCTGGTTACACAGCACAAAGTGAAATTCGCTTTGGCGGAGTCAGGGCGCACCTTTCAAGGCAACAGCTTTTCACAGGACGATTGGAGTAAAGGGCTGGATTATCGGAATCGGCCGATTCATGCAGAAGTGCAGCTGTTCCGGGCTATGAGACAGCATCTACTTGGATTGTGCGAGCATTTGCCGAATGCGCTTGAGAGAACGATCATCACGAAAGACCGCGAAGAGACCGTGGCGCAATTGCTGAAAATGATGGCAGGCCATGCAAAGCATCATATCCGAGCTGTGAACCAAATTCGTGAGCTGCATGGTTGCTGAGAACTAACGAGTCAGAATCTAGGAACTAAGGTGAAAAAAGAATGCCAGAAAACCCCAGGTCAAAGACCTAGGGTTTTTATTGATTTTTGGAGAGTAAATTGATAAAATAAAGATTGATTCAAATATTTTGAATTATAAACATTTTTATCCTAATTTAATTATAGCACCAAAACAAGCCCCATGTCAAATCGTAATAAAATGGTAAGAAAAGAGGCGTTGGAATGAGTCTAACAGATCAAGCTAAGGCAGCAGAAATGCAAAGAGTGCAGGAAGTAACAGAGCAGATAGCCGTCAAAATCACAGAGCTGGAAGAGCAAGTTGGCCTAGTTCAATCTGATGTTGTTGAGATTCGTAAACATTATTGGGACGAAGTCACGATGGATATGAGTACGGCAGAAGATGCGGTAGAATCCATCGCGAGCATGAGACAGCAATCAGAAGTGCTTTCTGAGCGGGAACGAACGCATCGACAGGCGACCAAAACGATAGGCAAGCTGAGAAGACTCGTCCAATCGCCTTATTTTGGCCGGATCGATTTCATTGAACGCGGTGAGCGGGAAGAAGAGGCTGTTTATCTGGGGATTGCGTCTTTCTTGGATGAGGAAGCCGGTCAGTATCTTATTTACGATTGGCGGGCTCCAATCTCCAGCCTGTATTACGATTTTGCACCTGGAGAAGTGGCATTTGCTACACCGAACGGCACAGTTGAGGGCCAAATGGTTCTGAAACGTCAATTCGTCATTCGTGACCGTCATATTCATCTTATGTTCGATACGGGTGTTACAATCGGTGATGAACTGCTGAAGCAAGTGCTCAGCCGGAGCTCGGATGCGCAAATGAAGACGATCGTAGCGACCATTCAAAAAGAGCAAAACCGCATCATCCGCAATGACAGCGCGCATATGCTGATCGTGCAAGGGGCTGCAGGCAGCGGTAAAACATCAGCCGCATTGCAAAGAGTCGCTTACCTCCTATATAAGCACCGGGATAAGCTGAGTTCGGATCAGATGGTATTGTTTTCACCAAATCCGCTTTTTAATCATTATGTTTCCACGGTGCTGCCAGAGCTAGGTGAAGAAAATATGCAACAAACGACCTATCAGGCCTATTTGGAGCATCGTTTGGGCGAGTTGTTTGAAGTGGAGGACTCTTTTACACAATTGGAATATGTACTGACGAGGGGCAACCTTGAGGATGTGACTGAGAGAACGCCAATGATGGAAGAAGCCTATGAAGCTCGTTTGAGCGGAATTTATTATAAATCTTCGACTGCTTTTCTTGCTGTCATAGAGGCTTATAAGAAGCAGCTTGAGCAAATGGGGATGTTATTTAACCCTATTAAGTTTCGCGACAAAGAGGTACTTAGCGCGGCTCGTTTGGTGGAGCGTTTTTATAGCTATGATACGGCTATTCGGCTCCCTAACCGCTTAGAGCTGATGAAAGTATGGATATTGGAGCAGCTAGAACTCTTTGCAGAGCTTGAAATCGAGGAAGCTTGGGTCGATGAGGAGATTGAACTGCTGAGCAGTGATGAGTACCATCGTACGTATATAAGGCTGCATAAAATGGAAGGAGGACTTGATTCCACTTTCGACGATTATGAGCAAGAAAGGCATTTGCTTGCTCGAACCGTCATGAAAGAGCATGTAAAACCTGTGCGAAGCGCAGTGAAGCAGCTTAAATTCGTTGATATGATTGGCCTTTACGGGCAATTGTTTGAAAAGAGAGAGGGGACAGCCGCGGATGAAAGGGAGCTGATAGCGGAGAAACCGCGCTATTGGTCCGAAATCTGCGGGCGGACGCTGGAGGAGCTGGCGCAAGCCAAGCTGCCGTACGAGGACGCTACGCCCTTCCTGTACTTGCTGGAAGCTGTCTGCGGCTTCCAGACGAACGGTGCTGTGCGCCACGTCATTATCGACGAGGCGCAGGACTATTCTCCGTTTCAGCTGGCTTATCTGAAACGGCTCTTCCCGCGCTGCCGCATGACAGCGCTCGGCGATCTGAGCCAGGCGATCTATTCGCACGCTTCCGCGTACAGCGAAATCGATCCGATCGCCGCTCTGTACGGGCCGGAACAAACGGAAGTCATCCGTTTGTTCCGCAGCTACCGCTCCACGCGCGAGATCGTGGAGTTCACCCGCGGCATCGTGCCAGGCGGCGATGCCATAGAGCCCTTCACCCGCGCCGGCAGCAAGCCGCGGGTGATCCAGACCAGCGATCGCGGGTCGCTGCAGAGCCTGTTGGCAGCCGAAGTAGCGCGGCTGCTGGATGAAGGCTATGCCTCGCTCGCGATCATTACCAAGACCGCGAGCGAGGCCGAGATCGCGCATCAAGCTCTTACTCCCCTGCTGCAGGTACCGCTGGGGCGTGTCACCAAACACAGCCCGACCTTCGAGTCGGGCGTGCTGGTCATCCCTTCGTATCTGGCGAAGGGGGTCGAATTCGATGCCGTACTCATTTATGATGGTTCTCATCATCAGTACGGCCATGAGAATGAGCGCAAGCTGTTTTACACGGCTTGCACCCGGGCTATGCACGAGTTGTGTATCTTCGCGCAAGGGGACCCGTGTCATTTCATCACGAGTCAGCCGCAGGATACTTATGTGCTTACGGACAGCTCCAAGGAAGTTATCAGTTAGGGGGGAGGGTCCTATGGGCACTATCCCCAAGAGTCAGGAGAATTATCGTGGGTAACAGCTGTGATCGATCGTTGTCCAGAAACGGTATTTTCAGAAGCTTCTGAGTGAAAGGGATAGTGTCAATAGTATGCCCCGAGCTGGATGTTGTGCGATCGGGATAGTGTCTATAGTGAGTGTCAAACCGTATTCTGAGTGAAAGGGATAGTGTCGATAGCTGCGTTTCAAATTGTGTATTGAGCTGGTGGGTTAGCACTAGATAGGTAGGGCCTCGGTAAGCTCTTACCTGAGTCAAAGGGATAGTGCCAATAGCCACCGCGAACTCAAAGAACCCGGTACCGCACATCCTAAGATGCGCGGCAAACCGGGTTGCTTTGAGTTGGTCCCTCTTTTGGACGTTAGAGGGGGCTTTCGGTTACTTGTTAAGTCCCGCGTCGTACTCACTGGCGAATTCGGCCAGAGACTTCACCTTACCATGTGGATGTCTAGCTTGTTTGCGGCTTTTCCATGCAGCTTCTTCGCGGCGTTTCGATTGGCTCATAGCAAAAAACCTCCTATGGTATGCGGATGGGTGTTGCACTTATAACGTGTGAATTACGCGGTTCTTTTATACAAAGAGCCTCCGTGGTTTTCTCGCCCAGCTACCTCGCATAAAAAAGCTCCACAAGACCTTGAAGGTCCTGTGGAGCTTTCATTTATCTATTCCGTAGCAACGGATTGGTCAGCTTGCATGTTGACCGGGGAGATACGGATGAAGTTAGCTTCAAGATTGCTTAGCAAACCGTCAATTTTGACTGCTGCATCCGTTTGACCCGAGTTAGCAAGCTCTGTGCGGTAAGCTGTGAGCAATTCAGTAAGATCTTTGATACTTTGTACGCCGATTGTCTCAATTTTAACTTTTGCGCCTTTAGCAATACGACGTTCGATAGCTGCTTGGTCTAGACCCATTTCTGGTACAAGACGTTGGTAGATAACTCCACCTGTCATCCCTGCACAAATCCATGGACCTGGATCTCCCATAACAACGGCACGGCCGTTTGTCATGTATTCGAACGCAAAGCCTTTGAGGTTCGCACGAGCAGCAAGTCCGCCGAGCTCATCTCGCAACGGCGTCGTGATTTCGCCGCCGAATACAACATCTGCACCGGAGAAACGGATACAAGCACGTGTATCTGCGCTGCCTTGAATCAAGAACAAGCCTTTTTGTGCGCCGTAACCGAACGATTTACCAACGCTACCGTTGATGAACGTGTTGTTTTTGCCAAGTGACTTCACGATGGCCACTTTACCACCGAACGCCATTTTACCAAGACCATCCTCAGCACCACCTTGAACGGTAATGTCAACGCCGCGGGCATTGAATGCACCTAAGCCGTTACCTGGAACAGATCCGTCAACGAGGTTCAGAGCGATAGCTGGCAGTTCATCGTAGCTGCCGTCGAAACGGTCTCTTACGCGATGGCTGGAGTAGCGAGTTCCGAGAATACGGGACTCCGCATCCACTTTGGACCAGTTGCGAACGATTGGAGCGTCAAACGCCAAGGATTCAGGGAAGAATTCCAGGCCTTCTGCACCAGCCGCGATACGGATATCAGAGGATACTGCTGCTTCTTCCATAGCTCTTTCAGCATCAGAAACGAACTGAAGTGGAGCAGGACGAAGAATGTCAGACAGATCAATGCGATCCAAGTGGCTGATTTGCTCAAGCAGGTCAGAACGTCCTACAAGGTCTTGCAAGCTTGTGAATCCAAGGGAAGCAACAACTTCACGTACTTCTTCGCCAATACCGCCGAACAGACGAACCAAGCTGTCAACAGCTACGTCAAATTGACGAGGTACGAAACGGCGAAGACCTTTTTCTTCGGCTTCTTCCAAGGAATCGATTTGAGTTGCGATACCAACGTGGCAAGTGTCTAAGTGACAGCCGCGGCATGTTGTACAACCGATCGATTGCATGGCGATACTGCCAAAACCTGCACGGTTTGCACCGAGCATAACCATTTTAACAACGTCAGCGCCTGATTTCAGACCGCCATCAGACCACAGCTCAACGCGGTGACGAAGACCTGCTTCAATCAAAGCCACGTGGGCAAGCTTAGTCCCAATTTCAGTAGGAAGACCAACGTGTGTCAAGGAGTGAATACGAGCCGCGCCTGTACCGCCGTCAAAACCGGAAAGCGTAATAACGTCAGCGCCTGCTTTGGCAACACCCACGGCAATGGTACCGATACCTGGTACGACTGGGATTTTTACGATAATTTTCGCTTTGCGACCGCTAGCTTCTTTCAACTCGGAAATGATTTGAGCCAAATCTTCGATCGAATAAATATCATGGTTATTCGAAGGGGAGATCAGGTCAGAGCCGATTGTTGCGTTACGAGCTGCAGCGATTTTTGCTGTAACTTTGGAGCCAGGTAAGTGACCGCCTTCACCCGGTTTAGCACCTTGACCGATTTTGATCTCAAGGAATGCAACCGCGTTAGCTAGTTCAACGTTAACTCCGAAACGTCCGGATGCCACTTGTGCACCGCGCGTTTTTTTGTAGCGACCAAGCATATCTTTAATTTCTCCGCCCTCGCCGTTCATGGTTACCATGTTCAGGCGTTCGCCGGCTTCAGCGTAGGCACGGAAAGCTGTTTCGTTCTGTGAACCGAAGGACATGGAGGAAATCAGCATCGGCAAGGAATGACCGCCAATGGAGATATCAACCTTCGATGGATCAAGGGCTTTACGACCTTCTCCAAGTGCTTTCTCAACGTTAAATCCAGCAATGTGACGAATGGAGATTGGGTTCTTCTTCTCTTCTTCACGCAGTTTGTCGCGGTAGTCGCCGTAAGAAGCAGCTCCTGAAGCAGCATCGCCGAGCGCTTTCCACATACGTTGGAAGAAACGGAAGTTTTTCGCTGCTTTTGCTTTCGGATTAGTGATATCGTTGTAACGAGCTTCAGCTTCAGCTTCGAGCTGCGCAAAGCCAGTTCCAGCTTTTTCACTACCCAGGTAGTTCACGATATCAAGCACCTCAGCCACTTCCGGATGGAAGCCGATGGAGGAGAAGAAACGTGTATAACCGCGAAGCTCATGCGTGCCGATCGTGGAGATGACTTTCTCCAGGCCTTTCGTAAGAGCTGCATACACTTTACGTGCTGCTGCCGCGTTGCCTTCTTTATCAGAAGCAGTGGAGAACAACAGGTAAGGTGAAATAACGTCGGCGCCAAGACCACAAGCTACTGCGATATCATGCAGGTTGCGAATGGCTGCGGAACGAAGCACCAATGTAACGTGACGGCGCAGGTTGTCGCCGAAAGTAAGCTTTTCTGCACGAAGCGCGATATCGATTTTGGATACAACTAAGTGAGGCTCAAGCCATAAACGATCGTTTTGGTGAGCTTCTGCATCATCAAGAATGATAAGTGCAGCGCCAGCGCGAGCAGCAGCAATAGCGTCAGCAGCCAAAGCGTCCAAACCAGCGCCCAGAGAAGTTCCTCTTGCAAAAGTCGTGGAAAGTACGGCTACAACATTGTCACCTTGTGCACGGAACAAAGCAACTAATTGCTCAAACGAAGGCTGGGACAAGTGCTCTTCGCTGTCTACACCATTCGTGCCTTCAAGCACAAGTGGAGCTAGAAGCTCAAGGCGCAGATTGTCATCAACCTGAGAGTAAACCGGCGTTCGCGAACCTGCGATAACACGAGTCGAGAAATGCTCCATTTCACGGTCACGGTCAATCGCTGGGTTGGTAACAACCGCAACGCTCTCTTTAATGAAGTCAGGCACGTTCTGGCGTTCCCAAGCAATAGCTGCGTGAGGGGAATCGTGACCCAGGGAACGAATAGGCTCGGCGCCTGTTTCGGACATCGTTTCGATATAAGAAATACCGTCGCGATCCCAACCGAACGCACTGTACAATTGATCCGTTGCTACCATGTTCTCATTGAGCTCGGCTTGTTTGTCTGTTTTCAAAGGATTTAGATATTTGCGAAGACCGCTAATATTCAGACGTTGGCTTGCGCGTTCATATACAAGAGTCTGTACTTCATGGTAAGGAATGACTTGAACATGTTCACCCGCAGTCAGCACAACACCGACTTTCTCGCCAGGTGCGATAGGCTTCGGATCAGCAACCATGTCGCCAACCGTGATAACGCCTTGCTCCGAGGAGAAGTATAGGGAAGTTTCGCTCTCAACCATCCAAACAGGACGTAGACCAAGCGCATCCACGCTGAAAATACATTCGTTGCCGTAACGGGAAACGATACCTGCAGGACCTTGGGCGAAGTGACCCCAAACTTGACGGTAGTAAACATACAGATCTTGAAGTTCCGGACGGAATTGTTTCATTTCATTAATAATAGGAGGGAAAACCATTTCCATGGCTTCGAAAAGCGATAGTCCAAAACGGTGAATGAACGTTTCAATCGTTCTGTTCATGTCTTGGGAGTCAGATCCGCCGCTAACCAGCGGAACGCCAACCATATCTGCTTCGAGACGAAGTTTCTTAACCGTGTTAATTTCGCCATTGTGCCCGAGTAGGGAGAATGGTTGAACGCGGAAGAAGCTGGATAGTGTGTTTGTGGAATAACGGTTGTGACCGATTGTGACTTGGGAAGCGAAAAGTGGATCACGTGTGTCGTTAAAATATTTCGGAAGAATGCTTGCTGCGCCCAACACTTTGTAAGCGGAAGTAACATTGCTTAATGTTGCAACGTGCACATTGTAACGGTCTTCAATTGCAATATGAAGCTCAAAAAGGTGATCAGCTACTTGGCCATCTGTTTTGTTGCTGATTGCAGCGATTTGCCAGAACGTAGGCTCATCGTTTAATCCGTTAGGACCAAGAACGTTGCTGTCTACTTGGTTTTCTTGCTCGAGAATGATGGACACATCGTGGGAAGCAAATAGCTCACGGATGCCATTCTGAATCTCGGTAACGGTCAGGTCAAGTTTGCGTGGAACAAAGATGTGGCCAACAGAAAAACGGTTATCATAAGCAAGTTTGCCGTCTAGACCCGCATCTGCTAATTTCTTTTCCCAAAGAGCGCGTGGAATGTCAGTTAAAATACCGCAACCGTCGCCTTCGCCGTTAATAAATCCTGAGCGATGTTCCATTTTTACAAGGGCGTCAATCGTTTTTTGGATGTTTTCACGGGTAGGATGACCGTTCTTTTCAATAATACAAATAATACCGCAGCTATCGTGTTCGGTTCCTAGTAGATCTTGAAAACGGCCTTCATTACGCATAATTTCATTCATTGCTCAGGTCAGTCGCCTGACCGTCACCTCCCCTATATATTTAACTCCTCTTTCACTGCATTTCTTGCATTTTGGCATTAATGAGCCCGCAACTCGTAGCATTTCCAATGGATGACCAGAAAGTGATCAAAAACGAAATATGCGAGATTCTGAATAAAAATGCAATTTAACTGAATAGCATGCCAATTCCGAGGAAATAGCTCCCTTGAAATCAGTCAAGAATCGACCCGTCTTAAAGTAAGGCATCGTATACAAAAAACGAACGTGAATTTGTAAATCATGCCCTAACTTTCTAGGAAAATACTGCGTAAACAAGACTTTTCGTTAAAAGGGTAAAAGTAATCTTAGAATAGCATGAAAATGTTCATCCGACAATAGTTGCAGAGCGAAAACAAAAATGTAAGCGTTACCTTTTGTGTATAATGGTGAATAAAGGTAATTTTTTTATTGCTTGGTGTCTTCTTAAAATACGAACGAACTATGATCCTAGTAGGATCATAGTTCGCTTCTGGGGCATGTCTACTGAAATAGGTAATAGAAAATTCTTTGTGCGCTAGGGCATGATTTAATGGTTTTTTATACGTAATTTCTTTAATTGTGTGTATTTTCGAAAAAATTAAACCTTATCTTGTTTTCATGATTTTGAAAGCATGATCCACCGCATCCAGCGTCTGGGCGATGTCTTCTTCCGTGTGGGCAATGGTTGTAAACCATGCTTCGTATTTGGAAGGAGCGAGGTTGATTCCTTGCTCAAGCATGAGCCGGAAGAAGTCCGCGAAGCGTTCGCCGTCTGTATCCTGCGCCTCGTCATAGTTGGTGACGGGATGATCGCAGAAGTGGGTGGAGAACGCGCCGCCGATACGATTCAGCGTCAAGGCGATGCCATGTCTCGCAGCGGATTCCGCGATGCCGACTGCAAGCTTCGCGCCAAGCTGCTCGAGCTTGGCGTAAACACCTGCCTGCTGGAGCACCTCCAAGCAGGCGATGCCGGCCGAGATGGAGGCGGGGTTCCCCGCCATCGTGCCGGCTTGATAGGCAGGTCCGAGCGGAGCGACCTGCTCCATCACGGCCTTGCGGCCCCCATAGGCCCCGATCGGCAGCCCGCCGCCGATCACTTTGCCCAGGGCCGTAAGGTCTGGCTCGACGGCGGCGAAGCGCGCCGCTGCCTCGGCTGTGCCGCCCTCCACGAGAGGGAGGCGGGGATAAGTCTGTGCCGCGCCATAGTGGAAGCGGAACGCCGTGATGACCTCGTCGTAAATGACGAGGGCCCCGTATTTGCGAGCAGCCGCGCAGAGCTGCTCGAGGTAGCCGGCATGGGGCATGACCATGCCGAAGTTGCCGACGACGGGCTCCACCATCACCGCGGCAATCTCTTCGCTCCATCGCGCGAGCGCGGCTTCCAGTGCCGGAATGTCATTGAACGGCACGGTGATGACCTCTTGCGCGATGCTCGCAGGCACGCCGGCGCTGTCCGGCGTGCCGAGCGTGGACGGCCCGGAACCGGCCGCCACAAGCACTAGATCGGAGTGGCCGTGGTAGCACCCGGCAAACTTAATGATTTTGGTGCGCCCGGTGAAGGCGCGGGCCACGCGGATCGTCGTCATCACGGCCTCGGTGCCGGAGTTGACGAAACGCACTTTGTCCAGCGATGGGATCGCGGACTTCAGCATTCGTGCGAACTCGATTTCGAGTTCGGTTGGGGTGCCGTACAGCGTGCCGTTCTGTGCGGCGCGGCAAATCGCTTCGGTCACGTGCGGATGAGCGTGACCGGTAATGATAGGGCCGTAGGCGGCGAGGTAGTCAATGAAGCGATTGCCGTCTACATCCCAGAAGTGCGCGCCTTGCGCGCGCTTCATGAAGACGGGGGCGCCGCCGCCTACGGCTTTGAATGAGCGGGAGGGGGAGTTGACCCCGCCGACGATGTGCTTTAGAGCTTCTTGATATAATTGCTCAGAGTTCTTGCGTTCCATAAGAAGAGATCATTCCTTTATTCGTAGTAGTTGTTGAGATTCCGTTGTTCGATGCTTCATGTGTTGTTTTTGTTCGATTTGCGGCTAATAACGGACCTGTTGTCCGCTAGATTAGCAGCATGGGAGTCCGTTACGGACGGATGCGGGCTGGTGTCGTTCATCATCTCATAAAAAGCCTCTACTTGAGGGGCTATAAGCCCTGCACCAAGTAGAGGCATGTTAATCTTCAAACGCTAACTTTGCCGTAATTTTACGTAACTCTTCCGTCGATTACCTCGCCGTTGTTTTCACGGAAGTCTTCGGTGCAGGTGATGGCGATGGCTTCGTTGGACCTGTATCCGCGTCCGTCTTGCCAGCAAATAAGTCCCTCACATACTGCTGCAGCTTATCTTTGTTTGCCGTAATGACCGCAGCTCCTCGAACGTTCTTCTCGACGAGAAGATCTGACGGCGGAAGCTGGGAGGAGACGATTCCATCAGCCTTGGCTTCATAGCCTAAGGAAGCAAGCTTCAGCATATCCGTTACGCTTAGATTCGTATCAATGTAAGGATCCATTGCGTTCAGTATTTTTGGCAATTTAATGAGAGATGACGTAGTTTGCATTTTCTGGGCAACTGCCGTTAGGAACTTCCGCTGGCGTTCTGTACGCGAGAAATCCGATAAAGCATCGTGCCGGAAACGCACATATTGCAGGGCTGTTTTGCCATCAAGATGTTGGAGACCTTTTTTTAAATTAATATCATACACATGGTCATCTTCTGAATCGGTATATTTCATATCCTTTTCGACGTCAATATCAATTCCGCCGACAGCATCAATGAGAGCTATGAATCCTTTGAAATCGGTATAAACATAATACTGAACCGGAATGCCAAGCAAGTCACTGACGGTTTTCATTGCCAAATTCGGGCCGCCTGACGTGATCGCTGTGTTGATGCGGTCTTCGCCTTCGCCTGGGATTTTCACATATGTATCACGAAGGATTGAGAAGAGGTGAGCCTTCTTCGTTACTGGATCAATCGATGCAAGCATGATACTGTCGGATCGGGGCAGCTCATTCTTCACCATGCCGCGGGAATCCCCGCCTAATAGTAAAATATTAACCCGATTCTTGCCTTCCCATTTCGGCGGTGTGTATTTGTCGCCCTTGTCCTTGACTGTTTGGGCAATCAGGGGTGTGCTGCCTTTCGGCGCATCCGGTTTATTCGATATATTTTGCGCAAAATGGTAAAAGGAATAGGAATAATAACCAGCCACCACTATCAGGAGTAAGCCGATCAGGAGCAAGGTTCGTTTAATGATTCTCATGGTTCTGCGCTCCTTTCTATGGTAGGTATAATCTGTACTTTTTTTTCTTACAGAATTCATGTGTCATGAGTTTGGTGCAGTTGTTGTACATTTTATCTTTATGATCCATATTATAGATGCTACGAAACTTCGATAGCAAGTTACGGCGAATTTTGCCGTTATATGTAGCCAAGTGTAGCCGAGTCTACCTAGACAGGAGGAAGTTCATGTTAGCCATCGATGTAGAATTGCTTCGCAAAGAATTTCAAGTTCAGCAGAGCCGCGGGGGCTTAAAGGGCGCCTTCCAAGATTTATTCCATAGAGAGTACAAACATATTACAGCTGTGAAGGACATTAGCTTTCAAATTCCTAAGGGCGAAATTTGCGGTTATATCGGTGAAAATGGCGCTGGTAAATCAACCACGATCAAGATGCTGACCGGCATCCTTGTACCGACCTCCGGACACATTAAGGTTAATGGTTTCATTCCTTTTAAAGAGCGTGAGAAGTTCGTAGCTGGAATCGGAGTCGTGTTTGGCCAACGCAGTCAGCTGTGGTGGGATATCGGCGTTGTAGAATCTTTTCAATTGTTGAAAAAGGTATACCGTGTCTCCGAAGCCGACTACAAAAAGCGCCTCGACGAACTTGTCGACCGCCTGCAGTTATCTGATTTACTATCACGACCTGTCCGTAAATTGAGTCTGGGGCAGCGGATGCGTTGCGAGCTTGCGGCTTCGCTGATTCATAATCCGGCGATTCTCTTCTTAGACGAACCAACCATCGGTTTGGATATCGTTGTGAAAACAGAAATTCGCGAATTTTTGAAATCACTTAATCAGCGCTATGAGACAACGATCCTGCTGACCACGCACGATTTGCAGGATATTGAGGCGCTTTGCTCGCGTGTTATTATGCTCGATGACGGCCGTATTATTTATGATGGCGGTCTGGAAGAGCTGAAAGCCAAGTGGGGCAAAGGTAAGGAAGTGGTGCTTCAGTTCGAGCATCCGATTACATTACCACGTCTGCAAGAGTTGACTAGTGGTCTGGATGTGGCGTGGCAGCTTGAGAACGAATTGTCCGCCAAGGTGTTCATTCCTTACGAGCGCGCGAACGTATCTGAAGTGCTAAGCCGAGTGGTCGGTGTTGTGCAAATTCAAGATATCAAAATCAATGAAACCAACACGGATGACATCGTACGAGAAATATATAAAGCAGGTTCAGCTGATGTGAAACGTCCAGAGGAAACAAAGCAGCCAGAGGGAGCCTTCACACATGCTTAGTGCGTATTTAGAAGTTATTCGCATGCGATTTCTCATGATGCTTGCTTATCGGGTGAATTACTACAGCGGCATTCTGATCTATGCTCTCAATATTGGGTCCTATTATTTTGTTTATAAAGCCATTTATGGCGGGCAAGAGATGATCGGCGGTCTGACACTGGGCCAAATGACGACGTATGTCGCGGTTTCATGGATGGGGCGCGCGTTTTACTTCAATAACTTGGACCGGGAAATTGCCAATGAAATTCGAGACGGCAGTGTGGCGATCCAATTCATCCGGCCGTATAATTATGTATTTGTGAAAATGATGCAGGGACTCGGAGAAGGTGTCTTTCGCTTGCTCCTCTTCACCGTGCCGGGCATGATTTTCATTTGGCTGCTGCTGCCGATTGAATTTCCAAGCGATCCAAGCCTATGGGTAATCTACTTTGTGATGCTGTTTTTCAGTTTCCTGATCAATACGCAGCTTAATATCATCACGGGGTTGTTTGCTTTCTTCCTGGAAAATAACGAAGGCCTAATGCGCATGAAGCGTGTTGCGGTCGACTTATTTTCAGGGTTGATTATTCCGATTTCCTTTTTCCCGGGATGGTCCAAATCGATTCTAGAGTGGCTGCCGTTTCAAGCCATTACGTACTTGCCGAGCGCAGTGTTCACAGGGAAAATTGCGGGTGCAGCCATTTTTCAAAATCTCGGTGTACAGGTTCTATGGTTCGTGCTGCTGCTCATTCCCATGGTTGTTCTCTGGGTCAAATCCAAAACACGTTTATTCGTACAGGGGGGTTAACACATGACGTTCTATGTCTCCCTAGTTGTTGAGTATCTGAAAAACTACATGAAAACCCGTCTCACCTACCGATCCGACTTCTGGATTGAAGTGCTTTCCGATTTGATGTTCAATGGGCTCAACTTATTCTTCATTCTCGTCGTTTTTTTGCAAACACAATCGCTCGGCGGCTGGAATCAAGAACAAATTTTGTTCATTTACGGCTATTTTATGATCCCCTATGGCATATTCATCACTTTTTTTAATCTGTGGGGCTTCAGTGAACGATATATTGTTAAAGGGGAAATGGATCGCATCCTGACCCGTCCGGCTTACAACTTATGGCAGTTGATGCTGGAGAATCTCAGTCCATCTTCGCTCTTTAGCGCTTTGGCGGGGCTGATTGTCATGATCTACTCTTGGGTGAAGCTGGGGCTCCCGTTCCATTGGCATGATCCGCTGATTTTCATCGTGATGGTTGTGGGCTCGATCCTGATCTATGCTGGCGTGTACATCTCGCTGACGGCGCTTGGCTTCTACTCTGATGCGCCTACGGGCATTCTGCCGCTAATTTGGAACATCCAGAACTATGGGCGTTATCCGGCTACGATTTACAATAAGCTGCTTCGCAGCATTTTGACGTGGATATTGCCGTTCGCGTTTGTCGGTTTTTATCCTGCGGCGTATTTCATTGATCCGGCCAATTGGAAGTGGTTCGCGCTGCTGACACCGGTCATGGGCGTGGTTTTCTGCTTTATTGGCATTACGGTTTGGAATATTGGTGTGAAACGGTACCGCGGTGCGGGATCGTAAAATAAGTTTGGCCTTGGCCTCCAACACTGCGTATGCGGGTTGGAGGTGTTTTTGCGTTTCGCTGGGACCCGGACTGTAGCCTAGACATCCCGGTGATACCGCCTTCACCTCTATCATAACTTTATAGCTCCAAAGAAACGATCGTTCAGCTGTCTCCAGCAAGTATAGATGGAAAAACTACCGTTAATCTGCACGGTTCAGAGGCAGGGAACGAAATAGCGGTAGAAGCTCCAGCTAAAACATAGATAGCTGGGCGAAATTCCCTAGATATGTGAAAATTAACGGTAGAAAATCCAGTTAGTTGGATAGAAAATGGCAGACTCGAGGCAAATAGCAGGAGTAGTTGGCGCTATTTGTAAAGTAATCCTTATGCTCAAGTGCACAGCTCCAGAGAAACGATCCGTTCAGCTGCCTCAGCAAGTATAGATGGAAAAACTACCGTTAATCTGCACGGTTCAGTGGCGGGAAACGAAATAGCGGTAGAAGCTCCAGCTAAATCGTAGATAGCTGGGCGAAGTTCCTTAGATATGTGGTAAATAACGGTAGAATATCCAGCTAGTTGGACAAAAAGTGGAAGATTTGCGGCAAATAGCTGGAGTAATCGGCGTTATTTGTGAAGTAATCCCTCGGGGATCCCACAGCATTAACGATGTTTTTCATCGTTAACGCACCCGACTCCACGCCCTTTGTCACAAAACGCATGCCTCACTCGCCATATGTACGGAAAAGACCAAACGGAGGCGATGGAGCATGACAGAGTTGCTTAAATCCGAGTTAAAGCAATACGACACAGCGGTAATAGGCGGTGGCTTGGCAGGACTAATCGCGGCTATTGAACTGGCAAAAGGCGGGCAAACGGTGGTTATACTTGAAAGAGCTGCGCGCTTGGGAGGCCGGGCGATGACGAATAAGAAGAACGGCGCCTTTTTTAATCTGGGCGGGCATGCCTTGTATCGTGCAGGGCAAGCGTATGCGGTTTTGACGGAGCTGGGAATCCAATTAGATGGAGGAAAGCCTTCATCCAACATTAAGGCGATGTGGAACAACCGAATTGTTCCCATGCCTGCAAGTCTCACCAGTATGCTGACATCAAAGCTGTTGACGTGGTCGGGTAAAATGCAGCTCATGCAGCTCGTCATGAAGCTTACCAGAATGGACGCAAGCCGCATCCCGGACATGAGCCTGAGGGACTGGGCGGAGGCGCAGATATCGGACCCGATGGTCCGGCACGTCTTTTACTCGCTATGCAGAACGGCCACTTACGCGCAGGATCCCGATTTTCAGCTGGCGGGGCCGACACTGGCTCAGGTGCAGCGTTCTTTAAAAGGCGTCCTTTACCTTCATGGAGGTTGGCAAACGATTGTGGATCAGCTAAGAGACTTAGCAGTCCAAACCGGTGTACAAATCGTAAGCGGGAAAGATGTAAAAGAAATCGTGCTTGAAAATGGCAGAGTTCAAAAACTTGAGCTTGCCGAGGGCGAGTATATCCAAGCGGCTAATGTCATCAGCACTGCCTCACCGTCTGAAACTTATAAGTTAGTAAGTGATGCGGCTGACCGTACCTTGCTCAAGCAGTGGAAGGATCAAGCTCGTCCTTGCATGGCGGCATGTTTGGATCTTGGATTGAGGAAATTGCCTGAAGGCGGGCGAGACATCGCGATGGGCCTCGATCAACCGATTTTCTTCTCTCACCATACCGTGAACGCCAAATTAAGCGACAACGGAACCTTCGTTGTGCATTTGGTGAAGTATAACGGCCCCGGGGAGGGTGATCCGAAGGCCGATGAGCGCCTGCTCACCGCAGCGATGAATACCCTGCATCCAGGTTGGGAAGATGAGGTAGTGGCACGGCAGTTCCTGCCGAATATCACCGTTGTCCATGACACGCTGCATCGAGGAAGGTCGAGCCGGTTCACAGGGCCGGCTGTTGAGGGAGTCCGCGGACTCTATGTGGCCGGAGATTGGGTCACGCACGGCGAAATGCTCGCCGATGCTTCAGCAGCAAGCGCCAAGCGGGCCGCAGCCGCTATTTTAAAGAACAGCAGCATAGCGTAATATGGTAATAAGTAGGAGGTGTGAGCTATGGAAACTGCAGGGGATGCCGAGCAGATGTATACGGCGTATAAACCGCTTTTGTTCACGTTAGCTTATCGGATGATGGGAAGTGTCATGGATGCCGAGGATATCGTCCAAGAAACCTTTCTATATATGAATGAGAGAAATCCTCAGGGCATCCAGAATCTTAAAGCTTATCTGTGCAAAATGGTGACCAACCGCTGCATCGACAAGCTGCGTTCCGCGAGCAAAACACGCGAAGTCTATGTAGGCCCGTGGCTGCCGGAACCACTTGTGGGGACGGGTAGAGAGAGCGATGTGCCAGAACTATTTTATACGCAAAAAGAGTCCTTATCCACCGCTTACCTATTACTGCTGCAGCAGCTTACCTGGGTAGAGAGGGCGGTGTTCTTATTAAGGGAAGTGCTGCAATACGAATATGAGGAAATTGCTGAAATTGTGGAGAAAAGCAGCGTGAACTGCCGCCAGATTTTCCGCAGAGCCAAAAGTGCGATCAGCTCCTTTACCGATGAAAATGATGAGAGTGTAGAGAGCATACGGCCTAAGCAGCCAGTGGAGGATCAGGCTAACGCTATCGTTGAGCAATTCGTACATGCCTTAGTTTCTGGCAATATGGCTCAATTGCTGAACATCGTCAAAACAGAAGCAGTCCTATACTCGGACGGTGGGGGCAAGGTTAGAGCGGCTATACGGCCTATTGAGGGAGCAGAACGAGTTGCAATGTTCTTATTCGGAGCACTGTCTAAGGTTCCGAGTGGCTATAGTTTTGAATTGATGACAGTAAATGGACAACTGGGTGTTGTATCCTATCAGGATGGACAGCCGAACAATGTGATGACTTTCCATGTTGAAGGGGGTCAGGTTGCGGCTGTCTATTTGGTTGTAAATCCTGATAAGCTGAGGCATGTTGCGGATATAGATGTTTAAGAAGATCGTCTATCAAAGAGCTCTGCGGATGACTTTCTTATAATGCTGCACGGAAAGAAATCCGAAGACGGAATATAAGGCGGTATATAGCACCATGACTAATATCATGGGTGTCCACAGCTCCGCTCCGAATAGGAACCAGCCGGATTGAACGGCGAAGTAACTATGAGTTAGGCCTACGACAAGCGGGATTCCGAAGTTAAATAGCTGCTTGCGGCGAATCCCCTTTAATAGATCCTCCTGTGTGTAGCCAAGCTTTCGTAAAATCGTGTACGTCGGTTTCTCGTCTTCGCTCTCGTCCATCTGTTTGAAATACAGGATGCAGCCTGATGTGATCAGGAACGTAAGACCGAGGAAGCCGACGATGAACATAGTAAGTCCCATTCTATTTTTTTGGTTAAGTGTGCTATCTAACCGGGAGTCACCGTGATCATCTTTACCAAAGCCTAATTCTCCGAAAATCTGATTAGCTGTCGGCAGCTCAGCCTCGTTCACAATATCAATGCCTTGATACGTTGATGACTTCTTTTGCAGCGAGGGCACCAGATCTTGCTTTAGTCGCTGGAAGACAGAGTCGTCTACAATGGCAGTCGGCATGCCGCCGTTTGTGAAGTACCAAGAGACAATGGACTGTTTCTTCGAGCCTAAATAGGTGAGCTGGGCACTAACTTGCTGTCCGGCTAACTCGATTTGCCCTGAATGTTTAAAACTCATAAATTTAGTCAACAGATCGTTCGTGCCGGTAAAAAGGGTTTGTTCAGGCGTCATATCGTAGGAAGGCGTATTTATGTCGCTAATTACGGAAAGCGTCATATTGCTCGGATCGACCATAAGCCCATTCATATCCCCCGTAAGAATTCCCTTTATGTTGGCTTTTGCCTGAATAACTTCAATGTTTGTATCCCTATGCGAAATGTGTCGGGCATCCAGCGCCGCTTTGAACCTGCCGGCATCTTCCTTTTGAGTGATGGAGAAGTGGGCCGGTACATCGTTTTTTGCTGTTTTTTCAGCAGAATAGTAGGAAATGTAGCTTAAAGACAGCAAAGCGATGGCTAATGCGGAAACGGTTGTAATGACTGTCAGCAGCAGGGCATTGGATTTCATCCGAAACATGATGGAAGAGAGCGAGAGCACCTCACGGACATTCAAAAAGCCGTTTTTCCTCTTGCGAATGAGGTTAAGCAGCATGCGTACGGAGCCTCTATAAAAGAGATAAGAGCCGATAATGACCGAAGCCAAAATAAAGATCATGGCTGAGAACAACTCGACCATTGTCGTGAAATCGCCGCTGAACAGCTTCGATGAAACATAATACCCGAGCAGGATGAGCGTCATGCCGATCAATCCGAGGACTGCTTCTGCAAGGGACATCCGCTTTACTTTGATTTCGGTTGATGTGGAAACTCGGAACAAGGATAGAATGGTTTGTCTTTTAATAAAAACATAGTTAACCAGCATGATAAGCAAATAGACCGCCACGAACACAACAAGTGTCTGGACTAGCGCCTGAGTCGAAAAGTGGAGAGTTGCAATCGCGTTGACACCCGTAATTTGGAACAAAACCATCAGAATCAACTTCGACACGGAGAACCCGATAAAGCTTCCTACAAGCAGCGAGCTGAAATACAGGATGAAGTTCTCTGTGCTGAGGATACGGAAAATCGACGTTTTCGTCATGCCAATCAGCTGCAATAAGCCGATTTCTTTGCTGCGCCTTTTCACAAAGATGTTATTGGCATACAGGTTGAAGATGGCCACAATTGCGATTAACAGAATCGACGCTGATTTGATGGCTGCTGCTCCTTTAATTGAGCCTCTGGTCTGATCCAAAGCGGGATCGTACTGCAACGTGACGAAAGCGAAATAAAGCGCGACACTGAACATCAAAGCGAATATATACAAATAGTAGTGCTTGATATTCGCCTTCAAATTTTGAATAATCAGCTGGTTAATGCTCATTCTGCACACCGCCTAGAACTGCCTGAGTTTTCATAATATCTTGAAAGAAGGCCTGTCTGGACTCCTGCCCTTTATATAGCTGCGTGTACATTTGCCCGTCTTTGATGAAAATAACCCGGCTCCCGTAACTGGCAGCAACGGAGTCGTGCGTGACCATGACGATGGTCGCTTTCCGCTTCTCGTTCATATCGCTCAGCTTATGCAGCAAATCCGCTGCGGATTTGGAGTCGAGCGCCCCAGTCGGCTCATCTGCAAAAATAATGCCCGGCTCGTGAACAAACGCTCTGGCTGCGGAGGTCCGCTGTTTCTGTCCGCCTGAAATTTCATTCGGGTACTTATCTTTGATTTCATAGATACCCAGCTCAGTCGCAACAGCTTGGAATTTGGTCTCAGCGTCCTGCTTCGAAGTTTTGGTAATAGAAAGCGGCAGAAGAATATTTTCTTTGACGGTCAAGGTATCGAGTAGATTGTAATCCTGAAAAATAAACCCCAAATGACGCTTGCGAAACTCGGCTAACTGTTTGTCCTTCAAGGTCGTAATCTCTTTGCCTTCGATTTGAATGGAGCCCTGGCTGACCTTATCTATCGAGGAAAGCACATTCAGCAAAGTGGTTTTCCCCGAGCCTGACGCCCCCATAATACTGACGAACTCTCCTTTTTCAATACGGATATCGAGACCTTTCAGCACCTCTTGCTTGTTGAATTTGTTGCCGTAGCTTTTATGAATCTTCACTGCTTCCAGAATTGTCATTTCACACACTCCTTTATTCGTTAGCTTTATTATAAAAAGAGCTGCCCCGTTTCTCCTGCGATCGGGCGAACAAAGAAGAAGGGCATGTGACAAGGTTGTCACATGCCTGTGATGCGCATGACCTCATTCGGCTGGGGGAAGGTGAGGGTGAAGGTTGTGCCAGAGCCTGGCTCCGAGCTTACGGCTATGTGAATCAGCATCAACTCGGCGGCCTTTTTCGCCAAATAGAGGCCCATCCCCGTAGCGGCACTGTCCTGATGCCAGGCTGTGGAGGTGAAGCCCTTATCGAAGATGCGCGGCAGATCCTTCGGCTCGATCCCACGGCCATGGTCGATGACCTCAAGAACAGTCCGCTCGTTGCAGCGGCGGCTTCGGATGATGATATCCGCAGCATGAGGATCGCTGTATTTCACGGCGTTCGTCACTAACTGACGCAGAATGAAGGCGAGCCACTTGGCGTCGCTCAGCACGTCCGTCACTTCGAAATCGACATCGAAACCAATACCTTTTTGAATGCACCAGGTCTTTAGCGTCTTAATTTCTGCATAGGTCAATGATTCCAAATTCACATGCTCGATATACAGGTCGTTCTCCATGAACGGGAGCCGTTTCTGGTGAAGCTGCCTATCCAAGAGAAGATGAATCCGCAGCCACTCGTAGGTTAATGTAGTCTTCATCGTCTCATCTTCCAGACGGTCCATCATGAGCCGCATCGCGGTGAGCGGTGTTTTGACTTCGTGAATCCAAGCCAGCACATCGTCCTTCTCCTGTTCCAATGCCACCTGATTACGGGACGCAGATTGACGGAGATGCTCAGCTAGATTTATCATGCTAGTCTCCACGATCGACTCTAAGGGACTATCCGCACCTTCCATGCTAGAGAGGTCCAGGTTGTTATCCCGTTCCTCAAGCTGTTTATAGAAACGAGTTTCTTTGTTGTAGCGAAAAATAAAAAAAATCAGAAATAACGTTGTGGTTAGAAAGACAATGTACAGAATAGGCCCAAATGGAATGGCCATATCCAAAAAGGCAATAAGCAGAACAAGGGTCTGTACGGATAAAAAGAAAAGGAGCCAGCTTCTTCTTTCGACGAGATAGCGTCTAATCATGGAAATGAGCCTCTTCCGTGGCCATATAGCCTTGCCCGACCTTTGTTTCGATAAAGCGGCCTAACCCCAGCTCGTCCAGCGTTTTCCGAAGCCGATTAACGTTGACGGTTAAGGTATTGTCGCTGACAAACCGCTGGTCGTCCCATAGGCTGTTAATGATGACATCCCGGCTAACGATTGTATTCTTGTGTTCAATCAGCAATTTGAGAATGAAAATTTCATTCTTCGTTAATTCGATCGTACCGGCCTCGTTAGTCACCGTATTTTTCTCATAATCAATCGTAGCACCGCACCAGGTTTTCAGCTTGAGCGGCTCCGTATTGTAGTTATAGACACGACGGAGAATAGCCTGAATTTTGGCGATAAGCACGTCGAAATGAAACGGCTTCTGGATGAAATCATCAGCGCCAAGCTGCATCGACATCACCATGTCCGTTGGATGATCGCGTGAGGACAAGAAGACAATGGGGACATTGGAGTGAGTTCGAATCATTCGACACCAATGGAAGCCGTCGAATTTGGGGAGTTGAATATCGATAATCACGAGATCAGGTTTCAAGGCTGCGAACGTTTCGATGACCCGGCCAAAATCCGCTATGCCATGCACATCATAGGACCACTGAGCGAGCCGGTCCTTCACTTCCGTGAAGAGAGTGGCATCATCTTCGATCAGTAATATTTTAAACATAAGGAATCACCTGCTTGCGAGAAATTTCTAACATTCATTGTAATGGAAAAAAGCGGTAAGTGCGAATGGACAGTATCCACCACCAAACACAAAAGAACCTCAACCTCCACGAAAGTGGGAATCAAGGTTCATCTTTTGCGCTTATTGAGCAGGCATTGGGAGAGGTTTCGCTTTCTTAGCTTCCTCAGGTAATTGAATATCTATCGGCTGATTCACATCCTGATAGGTCATGGACATCGTCATATCCATATGATCCAGTGGAATATTCGGGTCCTCGGCATAATCGACGATATAATCGCCATCCATGCTGACAGGAAGTTTGGTCTGCTCATCTACCGTAAGCACAGCAGATAAGGAAACGCTCATTCCTGCGATCGCAGGGGAGTTAAGAACCTCTTTGAACGCATCCTGGCTGCCGCCAAGCCCGTTCAATGTTTTGATAATATCGGTGGTGTTGGTCAATTTGCCTCGAATAGAGACCTTGCGCTGCTTCTTCCCGTCCTTCTCGGTTGTGCCAAGATCCTTGTAGAAGAAATATGGCGTTACCAAGGTTTTGCTCACGTCCATGCTTTTCTTCTGCAGCTCCATCAGCTGTTCGAAGGAAAATGGCACCTGCTTGGACAAATCATACCATTCAATGCCGTCATTCGCTGCACTCGGCATCGACATGAAGATACCTTGACTGACCATGTATTGCTCCATTTTGATCGTTTTCATTACCATATCTGATCCAGGTGCGATGGTTGTAATAGATTGATGAATGCCTTGATCTTTATTATAGGCGATGTCTGACTTGACAGTTGTCTGTAGGTCGTTCATCGGATATTCCGCATTTGGATGAAATAGAATATGCATGCCCATCTCCATGTGACCACGGAACGTTTTCAGATCAGTTGGTGAAGTTGGATCAGCAGCGAGCCAGGAAGACACTGAGGGGTCATTCGCTAACGCTTTTTTGATGGCTGCTCCTGCTGTGTCGAGGGTAATGCCGGCATTTTGGCCGCTGAAATCAACGCTGAAATCGTTTTGCAAAACGGAGCTTGCCTTACTGTCCGCTATGCCTAAGAATCTCCCTAGAATGAGGGAAGCTTCCGCGGGGCTGACCGCTTGGTTCAGACGGAAGGTACCGTCCGAATATCCCTGCAGGATTTGGCGTTCACGCATGATACGCACAGTGTCAGCATAGGGAGACTCTGGACTGACGTCGGAAGGCAGCACAGTTTGCTTGTTCGAAGGTGACAGCTTCAGCTCGTCGGTAATTTGTTTAATAAATTGTCCGCGTGTAACAAGTGCACTATCATCCGCGGCTGCGGCAGAGATTGATAAAGTAGGGAGAGCTAGTGTCAATCCCAATGCAGAGAGTAAGGACATACGTTGAATAGGATGCATGACGATTCTTCACTCCTTTAAGTTTTATACCATCCTATTAAAATTACCATGTTTTTCATGATGCACGCTAGTTTTGGTCATAGCGGTTTGATGTGAGGCTGCAAATATCGCATAATGGGGGGAGATAAGAAGGAATGGATAGAGGAGCGTTCATAGAATGGCCAAGAAAAAAGAGCAAGAGACGGTCAAACGTCTTGCCCCTGATTTTACACTGCCTGCATCGAGTGGCAGCAGCGTATCCCTGCATGATTACATAGGGAAAAAGGTGGTTATCTACTTTTACCCACAAGATAATACGCCGACCTGTACGCAGCAATCTTGCGATTTCCGCGACTATAACGGCAAGTTCGCCGAGCTCGGGGTCGAAGTAATCGGCATTAGCCCTGATGAACTGAACGCCCATCATAAATTTATCGCGAAATATGAGCTGCCTTTCCTGCTGCTCTCTGACAGTGACCACCAGGTCGCTGAAAAGTACGGGGTATGGGCACTCAAAAAGCTGTATGGACGTGAGTACATGGGCATTGTGCGCTCGACTTTCCTTATTGATGAGGAAGGATACATAGTGAGGGAATGGAGTAAGGTGCGGATAAAAAATCATGTCCAGTTGGTGCTGGATGCGGTTGTAGCACTGTAAGAGAAGGGGCTGTCGAGATAATCTCGGCAGCTTTTTTGTTTGCTTCAATGGATGCGATGGGTGCGTGGAAGGTGAGGGAGAGAGAACTACAGTCCGCTATTTCATCCCAGAACGGCCTTTCGCTAACTAGAGGGGAACTATGATCCTCTATGTATTCAATTTTGGGCGAAATGCTGCAATTTGAAGCGAATAAGACTCTGTAGTTCCGCTTAACTCATGAAATCGGCCAATTACGCCTAAATAGAGGACTCTAGCTCCCTTTCTCATACCGAGAGATACCGCTAATCGGCATCGAAAAATTACTGCTAGATAAGAGACATACTCCCCGTTTATCTCCCATATACTCTATCAGTTAGTAAAATGATAGAACAAGCGGAGGGATCATCGCATGCGTTTTCAAGTTCAACATGCAGCCAGTAAACGGAAAAGTATTCAACTCACTATGGTCATCCTACTACTAGTTTCGCTGTTTCTCTCTGCTGTCCCTGTAAAGGCCACGGAGGAGGATGGAAACTCCGCAAAAGATGAGCAAGAGGTCTATCAAAAGCTCAAAACGGGCAAGCGCCTGCAGCAGGAAGAGAAAAACTATGTAACACCTGAGCAGCCTACGGTTTATTTAACCTTCGATGATGGTCCTAGCAAGCTAACGGGTAAGGTTCTAGATATTTTAGAGGAAGAAGGCGTGAAAGCTACGTTTTTCGCGCTTGGTGAGCAAGCCACAGAGCATCCAGATCTGGTGAAAAGAATTTTGAAAGACGGACATACCTTAGGCAATCATTCCTATAATCATGTATATAAAGAGCTTTACAGTGATTTTCAAACGTTTTGGGATCAGATTCAGCGCAGTGAAGAAGTGTTCGCCGACATCGCGGATACTCGCCCGCAATTGGTGCGCGCTCCTGGAGGAACTTATACCAATTTCGATGCCTATTACTACTATTTAATGGATAAAGCAGGCTATACCGTCGTGGACTGGAATGTAGACAGTGGAGACTCGAAGAGAGTTAATGTGCCGGCGGGTGAGATCTGGCAAACGGTAAAGGGATCGCCGCTCGAGCATGAATTAACGGTTCTATTTCACGACGGCACGGGGCATGAATCGACGGTAGAGATCCTGCCTAAGGTGATTGAATACTATAAAAGCCTGGGTTATGCCTTCGCACCTCTGACAACTGACGTGAAGCCGAAGCAATTCCAGGTGGGGAAATCCAAGTGGTCAAGAAACATGAGTGCGGCTCATTTTCAACAGCTATGGGAGGAAACACAGCAATATGTGGCCGTACATCAGCACCCGAGGCTGCAGCCGATCAAAGAGGAGCCTAAGAACACAGACGAGCAGCTAGCGAAGCAAAAGGTGTCAGCAGCAGAGGAAAAGTCGCCATTACTCGCTATACAGCCGAGCGTACCGTTGAAGGTCCATTTTTCTAGGTGGACCAGCGTTACCCTGGAGCCCGCCCAATATCAATTGAGATCGAATCGAATTGAGCTTTCACTACGTTTTCTGATTGAGAAATTAGGTGGAAATGTACAGTGGCAGGATAAAACCAAGACAGCTAATGCCCATTACGGCATTTATGATATCGAATATGACTTACCATCGAGAACGATTCGCGCCTATGCTTTAGGAAATAGCGTAGCAACCTACTCGCTCGCAGATATGGAGCTGCAGGAAGGGACGATGGTCGTGCCTCTGCGCAAAACGGTAGATTCGCTAGGAGGTAGAATTACGGACACGGTGATGGAAGCGGACAGACGGGAAGTGTCTATGGCATTCCGGCAATTCTATATGCTGAAAGAAAATAATAGTATTCTAAAAAACTCTCTATTTGCACTAGCAGGCTAATGTCTAAAAGAGTAGAAGACTGGAAAAACTAGAAGCATACCCTTATGTAAGGAGGCTTCTTGACTATGCAGTCGAAGACAAGAATATTCGATCAGCCGCAGCCTCTCGTGGAACGGATGATCCTGAACGTGGAGAAAGTCATTGTTGGCAAAAGAGAGACGATCGAGCAGGCGTTTATCGCGATGTTAAGCGGCGGTCATCTGTTATTGGAAGACGTGCCGGGTGTGGGAAAAACGATGCTTGTGCGCGCTTTGGCAAGAACCATTGGTTGCGAGTTTAAGAGAATACAATGTACGCCGGATTTACTGCCGTCCGATGTGACGGGCGTGTCTGTTTATAATGCGAAGACAGGCGATTTTGAATTTCGCCCGGGGCCTTTGATGACGCCTGTCGTATTGGCAGATGAATGCAACAGGACCTCACCGAAAACACAATCTGCTTTTTTGGAAGCGATGGAAGAGAAACGGGTCACGGTCGATGGAGTGGGCTATGAACTGCCGAAGCCTTTCGTCTTGCTGGCAACTCAAAATCCCGTAGATTACGAGGGAACTTATGCGCTGCCTGAAGCGCAAATGGATCGCTTCCTGATGAAGCTATCACTAGGGTATCCAACGCCGGATCAAGAGATTCTGATGCTCGACCGACTCCAGGACCGCCATCCCATCGATCAGGTGAAGCCTGTTATCGTGCAGGATGAGTTTGTGCAATTACAAAGAGAAGCAGCTATGATTCATGTCGATAATACGTTAAAAGATTTCATCGTTCGCCTTGCATTAGCTACAAGGGAACATACAGATTTGTACCTCGGCGCAAGCCCACGGGCCTCCTACGCGTTGATGCGTGCTGCGCAAACGTCCGCATATATGAAAGGCAGAACTTTCGTTGTGCCGGACGACATTAAAGATTTGGTCCTCCCTGTGTGGACGCACCGGCTTATTCTGACTTCCGAAGCCCGGATGACGGGCAAGTCGGCGGAACGGATACTGGCAGATCTCTTAGTTTCCTCACAAACTCCAGTACTTCGCTATGTTTCGTCGAAGTAGGAGGCGCATTCATGAAAAGCTGGGGTAAAACGTCGCTGCTCTTTGTGGGGTGTGTCCTATCGGTTCTGCTGGTTTATTGGCAAGGCGGGTTCGCTGCCTGGTATTTAGGAATCTGCTTGACCCTGATTTGGATTCAGGCCGGGTTCTTTTATGTCTTTGCGTTCAAAGGGCTGTCGATCAACCGACAGCTGTCGGGAGAAGTATTTGTATCGGGGGAAGATATCAAAATCACCCTCGGGATCGGGCACCGTGCGCGGATGCCGATGCCTTGGCTGGTCGTCAAAGAAACGTGGGTCCATGAAGGAAGCGGGGCTAAGCTGGTTTACAGCAAGCTGCTTTTCCCATGGTTTCAGTCCACCCTCCTATTCCACTATAAAATAACGGGCCTTATGCGCGGCGTTTATCGCTTCGCGGGGTGCGAAGCGGTCACCGGCGATATGTTCGGTTTTGCCGTCCGCCGAACGCACCGGGACGAGATCCACCGGTGCGTCGTCTATCCGAAGGCAGATACGCTCAGCCGCTCCGGCATGACCTTTCACGCGGACGACGGCGACGTGCCTACCGCCCGCGGTCCCAAAGCGGAGACACCGCTGATCAGCGGTATCCGTGACTATGCCAGCGGTGATCCGTATCACCGCATCCACTGGAAATCCACAGCCCGGTTGAACCGGCTGATGACCAAAGACCCCGAGCAGGCCGCCTCCGCGAAGCGGATGCTGCTGCTCGATGCGGCGCCTGCGGCGACTCCAGCCGAAGCGGCTCAGCCGCTGCTGGAGAAGGGCGTCGCCCTCGCGGCAGGCTTCTTCGAAGCCGCCGCTGGCGGGCGCGAGAGCTGCGGCTTCGCCAGCAGCTCGAACGGAAAGCGAATCGCGCCGGCGATTCGCCCAGACCTGACGCTCGCGTACGAAGTACTCGCGAGCGTGGGCGGCAAGCCCGTCATGGCCTTTCCTGACCTCGTCAGGAAAGAGGCGGCGGCCTTGCCGCCAGATGCGTCGATGGTGTGTATCACATCGACGCTGGATGTGGCGCTGGTGCGCGCGATCGCGGATGCGCGCACCAGGCGCCGTGCCGTGCACGTGATTTACGTGCACGCGAAGCCCTCCCTCTCGGTCGCTGAGCGAGAGGGGGCCTCGCAGCTGCAGGCCGCAGGCTGCAGCTTCACGGAAGTGCCACATCCCGTTCACCAGTGGCCCAAACAAGGAGGTGTCGCGGATGCAACCGCTTGAACCACGGCGCGATTCGCGCATGCTCTTTCAATCTTCCCAATCGACCCGTACGGCAGATGAGGCTGTTCACCCTTCGAGAGTCATCCCGCCAAAACCCATCTTCCACGCCGGCGCAGTGACGAGCACAGAGACATCATCGCCGCTTCACCAAAGCTTTTTCCGAGACATCTTGATCTCTCTCTTGCTGTTCTTACTGATTTCAGAATGGCTCCATCCATTGGCATGGATGGCAGATACGTCGATTGAAACCGGCCCTATATTGGTCGTTTTTGCGTTATGCATCGCCATAGATTGCTTTAAGGTTCCTTACGCTTGGGGCTGGACCGCCAAAGGCGTATTGATCCTGCTATTTGTCGGATTCATGTTTAACCGAGAAACCTTTGTAACCGGAACGTGGGTTATTGACTTGCTTAGAACGATCGTTCGGGATGCCGGTCATCTGATGCAAGCCCATTTCGACCTCATCAGCGGTGAACTCAGGACCTTGTTATTTTTGCTGGGCTGGTCGCTTCTTATTTCCGTGATACAGGCGCTCATGCTGCAGAGGCAGCACAGTCTGTGGTTTGTCGCCGCTACGCTAATTTACCTGGTTGTTCTTCAATTGGTATTTGGCGCGGATACCGTGCAAGGCATCATGCGCACAATAGGATATGGACTTTTTCTGCTAGCGCTGCTGAACCTTTCTAGGATTGAGCAAACCTACGGAATTGCTTCAGTTCGTCCGGGAAGCGCTTTTAGGTGGGTGGCTGTTAGTGCAGTCATCGTGGGGGTGCTAGCCGCAGCCGCATGGTATTCGGCTAAGCAGGCTGAGCCGGAACCGCTGATGAAACCGGTAAGCTGGGCGTATATGTCCGATCGTTTGTTTGAACTTTACAATGAGGAGACGCATGCTGGGGGAGCTGTGGCCAAATCAGGCTACGGTCAAAATGATACCTCCTTAGGAGGTCCGCTCCAAGTTGACACGACTCCGGTTTTCACAGCCAAAACCTCAGAGCTGACTTACTGGCGCGGAGAATCCAAAAATGTCTACGACGGCAAAGGCTGGACCCAAACGAACCAAACGCTTGAATCGTATGCAGCGCCTGTTCAAACAGGTACGGGAAGGCTTGTTACACAAGAGGTTTTGTTGAGTGATAAATCACCGAATAAGCAGTTGTTCTTAGGTGGCAATCTACTTGGTGTAGACTCTCTTCTGACGGAAAAGGGGAGTCCGTTATCACCGGATATCCTGCTCAAGTCTCCGTTCAGCGGTAAAGTAGCTTTGCCTGAGATCGCAGATCCTTTGTCTTATTACAAAATAACCGTGCAGCCTGTTAAGGAAGATCCCACGTTGCTGAACTCGGATAATGGCTCCTATCCGTCTGAGATTGCAGACGATTATTTGCAGCTGCCGGCAACATTGCCGAAGTCGGTTCGCAGCATGGCCGAACAAATAACAGCCAATCGGCCCACACCATATGCCAAAGCCGTTGCAATTGAGCAGTATTTGAGTCATACCTATACGTACAGCCTTGAGAAGCCGACGGCTCCAAGCCGCAGTGAGGACTTTGTCAGCCACTTTTTGTTCGTGGATAAGGTTGGCTATTGTGATCATTTCTCAACGTCGATGGTTGTGATGCTGCGTTCTGTCGGAGTGCCTGCTCGTTGGGTAAAAGGTTTCGCGCCTGGAACGCTGCAATCGGCTGACAGTGGGGCGGATCAGCTTCAAGAAGTGCTGGTTCGCAATCAGGATGCGCACTCCTGGGTAGAAGTTTATTTTCCATCCATGGGTTGGGTGCCGTTTGAGCCTACGCCGGGATTCTCAGGTATTTCTTCCGACCATCCAAGAGAGACCTTAACGACGGCCGCCATGGAGCAATCTGCGATGACAGCTTCACTTATGAACATTCCGGTGCCGGAGAAATTTACAACGAGCTCAAGCGAGTGGCTGCAGGCAACGAAACATACAGTCATTGATTACGCCGAGTCAAATCGTAACTTTCTCATTCTGCTGCTTGGGAGCCTCCTGGTGCTGGCGTCTATTGTCCTTCTGCTGAAGCGAAAAGGTTTCCTGGTCAACGCAGCGCTCGTTCCATTTTACAAACACGGCTTAAACAATCCGCATCCCATGATTCCTTATATGGATCGTTTATGGCTCCAGTTATTCCGCAAGTACGGCGTCAAACCTAAGGATCAAACCGTGAGAGACTATGTAACAGCGTTGAGCTTCAAACATCAAGGACAAAAACAAGCGCTGCTTAAGTTCGCTTTAATCTATGAAAGCATCCGCTATGATGCCATCAATTCTTCGCATTATACGAAGCGGGAAATTATGGCAATATGGAAAGCCATTCAAAAGACACATTAAACCCCTTTACATCCTAGGTACTTAATGTTTAAAATTAGTACCTATAAATAGCGGTAAGCGGACAAGGGTACCCCAGAAAGTGAAGAGATGCTTTGTCGCTCATTCCTATTACTTTTCGGGGAGCCCAAAAACATAAAACCGCTATGAAATTAGGAGGTCGGATAATGAGTAAACCGAGTGAAATGATCGTCGTTTTAGATTTTGGAGGCCAGTACAACCAGCTGATTGCTAGACGAATTCGTGATTTGGGCGTGTACAGCGAACTGCTGCCGTTCAATACAACGGTTGAGAAAATTCGCGAGCTTCAGCCGAAGGGTATTGTGTTCTCAGGCGGTCCATCAAGCGTGTACGGTGAGGGAGCTCCAGCTGTTGATCCGCAAATTTTTGATTTGGGGATTCCGATTTTGGGGATTTGCTACGGCATGCAGTTAATTGCTCATCAATTGAACGGTAAAGTTGAACGCGCGCATACGCGTGAATATGGCAAGGCAGATCTTTCTTTTACCAATGAAAGCCCGCTCGTGAAAGGTTTAGAAGCGAAACAAACGGTATGGATGAGCCATGGCGACCACGTTTCCGTTCTTCCTGAAGGTTTCGTGATCGAAGCGAGCACGGATTCCCTTGAAATTGCTGCAATGAGCAATCGTGAACGCAATATTCATGCGGTACAGTTCCACCCGGAAGTTCGTCACTCCCTTCAAGGGAATGAAATGATCCATAACTTCATCTACGGCGTTTGCGGTTGTGAAGGTGATTGGACAATGTCCTCCTTCGTTGAGGATATGATCAAAGAGCTTCGTCAAGAAGTCGGCGACAAGAAAGTCCTTTGCGCGCTTAGCGGCGGTGTGGATTCATCCGTTGTTGCGATCCTTTTGCATAAAGCGATTGGTCCACAATTGACGTGTATGTTCATAGATCATGGTTTGCTGCGTCAAGGCGAGGCAGAAAGCGTAATGGAGACATTTGTTGGCAAATTCGATATGCATGTGGTCAAAATCGATGCGCGTGAACGTTTCCTCGGCAAATTGGCCGGCGTAGACGATCCGGAGCAAAAACGTAAAATTATCGGTACCGAATTTATTCGCGTGTTCGAAGAGGAGTCCGGCCAATTCGATGACTTTACGTTCCTGGCGCAAGGTACGCTTTACACGGATATCGTAGAAAGCGGTACAGCCACAGCCCAAACGATTAAATCGCATCATAACGTAGGCGGATTGCCGAAAGATATGAAGTTCAAGCTAATCGAGCCGCTCAAAACGTTGTTCAAAGACGAAGTGCGTAAAGTGGGCGAAGAGTGCGGTCTTCCTGCAGCGATCGTGTGGAGACAACCATTCCCAGGTCCTGGCCTGGCTATTCGTGTACTCGGCGAGGTAACTGAGGATAAATTGAAAATCGTTCGTGAATCCGACGCCATCCTGCGCGACGAAATCGCAAAAGCAGGTCTGGATCGCGAGATCTGGCAATACTTCACGGCTCTTCCGGGCATGAAAAGCGTTGGGGTTATGGGAGACGCTAGAACATACTCCTACACCGTAGGCATTCGCGCAGTAACTTCCATCGACGGCATGACAGCTGACTGGGCGCGTATCCCATGGGATGTGCTCGAGAAAATCTCCGTTCGTATCGTGAACGAAGTGGAAAATGTAAACCGTATTGTCTACGACATTACGTCCAAACCGCCTGCTACGATTGAGTGGGAATAGATAAAACGGAAAAGACGAACGTTCTGGGAAAAATTAACCCTTGAACGTTCGTCTTTTTTATTGACAAAGGGTTAGTTCCGCACTAAAATGTGAAATGGATAACAGTTTTTCGTATAATCTTGGGGATTGGCCCGAGAGTTTCTACGAGATCACCGCAAATGATCTGGCTACGAAAAAAAGGACGGAATCTGTGTGAGTTACTACGACTTTTTGTGCTAAGCATAGAAGGGGCAACTCTCATAGGGAAGCTCCTTTTTCGTACCCGGAATCAGGCAATATGATTCCGGGTTTTTTGCTGTTCCCCACCATTCGTTTTAGGAGGAGTAGGAAAAATGGATCGCTTTTTCAAATTGAAACAAAACGGCACGACCGTAAGAACGGAAATCATGGCGGGGATCACAACGTTCATGACAATGGCTTACATCCTTGCAGTCAACCCAGACGTGCTGAGCGCTTTTAAAACGGGAGCTACCGGCGGGGACTGGACGTCGATTTTCTTGGCAACAGCGATTGCTGCGGGTGTCATGACGATTGCTATGGGGTTATTCGTTAACTTTCCTGTTGCGCTTGCGCCGGGAATGGGCTTGAACGCTTATTTTGCAACGATTATCTTGACATCACAAGGTAAGTTTACGTTTTCGATGGCGCTAACCGCCGTATTTATCTCGGGGATCATCTTTATTATTTTAACCGTGACCAGAATCCGTCAGATGCTCCTAGTCGCTGTTCCAGATAGCTTGAAGCATGCAATTACGGTGGGGATCGGATTGTTTATCGCTATGATCGGGTTCAAGAACAGCGGTATTCTTACTGTTGCTGTAGAAAGCGGCAATGATATCAAAGCGCATCAATTTACAGATGTTCTTTCATTTGAAACTGTGTTTCATATGGGTTCATTAGAAGATAAAAGCGTTATTCTAACGATTATTGGTATTCTGTTGATTTCCATTTTTATGGTACTACGCATTCGCGGTGCTATCTTGTTCGGCATTTTGGCTACTACAATTATCGGTTACTTCATGGGTATGGTTAATTTAGGTACCTTGACGAGTGCAGATACGACATGGGTTCCGGATTTAAGTAAGCTTCGTTTCGCTGACTTTGATTTTGCAGGGATTATGACGACGGGGATTGTTTCTGTCATCGCTACATTTACATTCGTTGAGTTGTTTGATACATTCGGCACCATGGTTGGAACAGCGAATCGCGCTGGTATTATGAAGAACAAAGAAGAAGGCAACAAGCGTGTAGGTAAAGCGATGTTCGTTGATGCAATCGGTGTTAGCGGTGGTGCATTAGTTGGGACAAGTACCGTTACTGCTTTCGTAGAAAGCGCAGCGGGTGTTGCAGAGGGTGGACGCACTGGTTTGACGGCTGTAACTACGGGCGTATGTTTCTTGCTTGCTCTGTTCCTCGCTCCAATTGCAATGCTGATTCCTGGTTCCGCTACTGCGGCTGCCTTGATCGTTGTTGGTGTTCTGATGGTGCAATCGATTCGTGAGATTGATTTCCAAGACTTCGTTATCGCGATTCCAGCGTTCCTTACTATTGTATTGATGCCTTTCACTTACAATATTGCGAATGGTATTTCCTTTGGTGTTGTTACCTATGTGGTATTGGCAGCAGCAGCGAACTTGGGTGGCAAAAGTGAGAAGCGTTATTCCATCCACTGGCTCATGTGGGTACTAGCGATTCTTGTTATAGCTCGTTACGTCTTTATAGGAAGTCAAGGTTAAAAAGCTTTAAGCTCTGGTGGCATTATGCACCGGGGCTTTTTTGTTACCATATTTTACAATTAGAAAAAGACTTGCAATGCCTTTGCGCATTTGTTATATTACTTCTTGTCGCTTCGGCGGTCGAACGAAAGAACGAAAGTAACTGAAAAAAAGTTCTTGCAATCGAATAGGCTGATGTGGTATATTGATCAGGTCGCTTTTGAAGGCGATGGATGAATAAGGAAGAAATTGATCTTTGAAAACTGAACAACGAGTGAGTAAGCACGAACGAGAAATCGTTCAAAAATAGAGATTATTTATAATCTCGCTAGCAAGTCAATGAGTACAATTAAGCTTTTCTACTATGGAGAGTTTGATCCTGGCTCAGGACGAACGCTGGCGGCGTGCCTAATA
>NZ_JCAUAU010000008.1:0-213050 GCF_059692135.1 Paenibacillus sp. J22R160
TCCGCTCGACTTGCATGTATTAGGCACGCCGCCAGCGTTCGTCCTGAGCCAGGATCAAACTCTCCATAGTAGAAAAGCTTAATTGTACTCATTGACTTGCTAGCGAGATTACAAATAATCTCTATTTTTGAACGATTTCTCGTTCGTGCTTACTCACTCGTTGTTCAGTTTTCAAAGATCAATTTCTTCCTTATTAACCCTTCGCTCTTCAAAGGCGACTTGATTAATATACCACATCGGCCTAACCGATTGCAAGAACTTTTTTTCAGTTACTTTCGTTCTTTCGTTCGACCGCCGAAGCGACAAGGAGTAATATAACAAATCTAGAAACAGAATGCAAGCATTTTTTATATTCTTTTATAAAAAAAGAAAAACCCCTGGTTAAGGGGCTCCTCGTCTTTATATTTGTCCGATTACTTCCTGTATAAATATGCTTCTCTCTAGCGTTAAATTGACGATCATTCCATTGACATTTACCCAAGGCCTTGTCGGCTGTGAGCGATCCGAGAATATAATCTCTCCAACACGATTATCACTGAGTTTAACAAGTGTCCCATTGCTAATTTGTGTAGACTTGTTAATGAATACTTGAACCAAGGTTGGATCTACTTTTCCGAATGATTCCGTAAAGAGCTGCTCCAACACAAGGTAAGGAGAAAGAGCTGTTTTGTGATAACGCTCGTTCGTCATCGCATTATAAATATCAGCGATCGCGACGATTTTAGCGTAAATATGAAGCTTGTCGCCTTTCATACCTAAAGGATAACCCGATCCATCCTCACGCTCGTGATGTTGAACCGCTGTTAATTTAACACCCTCGTTGATCCCAGAAATGTTTTTCAGGATCTGATAGCCCATCAACGTATGCTGTTTGATCTCCTCCATCTCAGACTCCATCAAGCGACCCTTTTTCTCCAGGATGGATGAATCCACTTTGGAAATGCCGATATCATGCAAGAGACCGGCTAGTGCGATTTGCATTAAATCTTTCTGCGGAAGTCCATGCCATCTAGCCAAACAATACGAGGTCAAACTAACCATGATGCTTTTATGATATATGTAATCTTGCAAATTGCGATTTTTGGGAGTAAATGTGAGTACTTTGTAGGTATCGATATGTTGAATAAGTGCTTCAAGCCCGTTACGAATATCTAGGATGGGTAAAGGTTGTCCGCCATTGGCAAGCAAAAAAACGCGTTTAAGCAGCTTTAACATGTTCTGATATTCTATATAAAAAGGAGGAACTGAAGGGACTTCTTTCACTTTCGCATCCTCAATGGCTCCCTCCGGCTCAACGCCGTTCTTTGATTCAATATAAACAGAAGCAATGAAAAAAGCTTTTAGAATCTCAAGATCTCTCTCGTTAAGGATTTTCCCTTTATTGAAGAGAACATTCCCCAATTTCGTTGTTACATTGTCTCCTAGTTTTTCCCCATACTTTAATTGAGAAACGGCTACTGTCGGCACGATCGCTCACTCACCTTACTTTATCTTATACATGCTATTGTAAAGTAAAAGGGATGGGTTTGTAAGCCCATCCCTGCAATTTATTATTCTGTATCCGTCGACTCAGTTTCGGATTCTTCCCAATCGCCGTCTTCTTCGTTTTCATTTTGGTCTTCGTTCTTCTGTACGCGCGCCAAGGTTCCAACTTCATCATCTTCACGAATGTTGATAAGACGTACACCTTGGGTGTTACGACCCATAACCGAAATACCATCCATACTTGTGCGAATGACCGTGCCGGAAGCGGTAATAATCATGAGATCTTCGTCCTCTTGAACGACTTTAAGACCCACCACAGGACCATTCTTATCCGTGACGTTTAAGGTTTTGATCCCTTTACCACCACGTGATTGGATACGGTATTCAGAAACAGGCGTTCTTTTACCGAAGCCCTTAGACGTTACAATCAATACACTATTATCTTCATGGACTACGTCCATGTCGATTACAGCGTCTTCCTCATCGAGCTGGATACCTTTTACTCCAGTAGCTGATCTACCCATCGAACGTACATCTTGTTCTGGGAAATGGATCGACATGCCGAGTTTGGTCCCCATAATGATACCTTGATTGCCGTCGGTTAATTTAACACCGATGAGATCATCGTCCTCACGCAAGTTAATAGCGATTAGACCGCCTTTACGGATATTGGAGTAATCGTCAATTGGCGTTTTCTTCACAACACCTTGCTTCGTTGCAAAGAACAAGAATTGATCTGTTTCGAAGCTCTCAACCGGGATTACCGCATTGATCGTTTCACCTTGCTCGATCTGGATCAAGTTAATGATCGGTGTTCCACGCGCAGTTCGGCTCAAATCTGGAATCTCATAAGCTTTCAACCGATACACTTTACCTTTATTCGTAAAGAACATAAGGTAATGATGCGTATTCGTTACGAACAAATGTTCCACAAAGTCGTCGTCTTTGGTCCCCATACCGACAATTCCGCGCCCTCCGCGTTTCTGGTTCTTATACGTGGTGACGGGTAGTCGCTTAATATAGCCTGTATGCGTAATCGTAATTACGACATCTTCACGTGGAATGAGGTCTTCATCTTCGATGCTTTCCTCACCAATTGTAATTTCGGAACGACGTTCGTCACCGAATTTCTCTTTTATTTCATTGAGTTCTTCGCTAATGATTGCTAGAATCAGCTGCTCGTCAGCAAGAATCGCTTTAAGTTCAGCGATTTTCTTCATGAGCTCTTCATACTCAGCCTCAATTTTTTCACGCTCTAACCCGGTTAAACGCTGTAGGCGCATGTCCAGAATAGCTTGAGCTTGATCATAGCTCAAATTAAACGTGCTCATGAGGCCATCTCTAGCTTCCTCGGTTGTTCTGGAAGCACGAATCAAAGCGATAACTTGATCTAGATGATCCAATGCGATCCGCAAGCCTTCCAAAATATGAGCGCGCGCCTCTGCTTTGCGCAATTCATACTCTGTTCTGCGGCGAATGACTTCCTGCTGATGCTGAAGATAGTAATGCAGCATCTCACGAAGATTCAATACTCTTGGTTGGCCATTAACTAGCGCCAACATGATAATGCCGAAGTTAGACTGCATAGCCGTCTGTTTAAACAAGTTATTCAGAACGACATTCGGATTCACATCTCGGCGAAGCTCGATTACAACACGCATTCCGTTGCGATCCGATTCATCGCGAAGATCTGTGATACCATCAATCTTTTTCTCACGAACGAGTTCAGCAATCTTCTCAACTAGTCTAGCTTTATTTACTTGATAAGGCAGCTCATTGACAATGATTCTAGCCTTGTTATTATTTTCTTCAATGACGGTTCTAGCCCGCATTGTAACAGAGCCTCTACCTGTCGTGTAAGCTTGTCTAATACCTTCACGGCCGAGAATGAATCCAGCCGTAGGGAAATCCGGCCCTTTGATCGCTGTCATCAGCTCTAAAGGCGTTATTTCAGGATTCTGGATCAGCATCTGAATACCCTCAATAACTTCTCGGAGGTTATGCGGAGGAATATTCGTAGCCATACCTACCGCGATACCTGAGCTTCCGTTCACAAGCAAGTTTGGAAAACGAGAGGGGAGAACAACAGGCTCTTGTTCCTCACCATCGTAGTTGGGCGCATAATCGATCGTCTCTTTGTTGATATCCCGTAGAAGTTCCATCGCAATTTTGGATAGACGAGCTTCCGTATAACGCATGGCTGCCGCCATATCGCCGTCGATTGACCCAAAGTTACCATGACCGTCAACGAGCATGTAACGAAGAGAGAAGTCTTGTGCCATCCGAACCATGGTTTCATAAACAGCTGAATCCCCGTGTGGATGATACTTACCGATAACTTCGCCGACAATTCTCGCTGATTTCTTATATGGTTTATCTGGAGACATGCCCAGTTCAGACATCGCAAATAGAATACGACGATGAACTGGCTTCAGGCCATCCCTTACATCTGGCAGTGCACGACTGACAATGATACTCATCGCATAGTCTAAGAAGGATGTACGCATTTCGGTAGAAATGTCAATTTCTTTGACTTGCGAACGTAATTCTTCGCTCATGAATGTTCCTCCTGAAAGCTTACATCGTTAACAACGTCTAAGACGTTTAGACATCTAGATTTTTCACGTAAATTGCGTGTTCCTCGATGAAATCTCTTCTAGGTTCTACGTTATCTCCCATCAAAGAATCAAAGAGCGTATCCGCTTCAATCGCATCTTCGATCGTCACTTGCAGCAAGGTGCGGCTTTCTGGATCCATCGTGGTTTCCCATAATTGCTCAGGATTCATTTCACCTAGTCCTTTGTAACGCTGTACATTGACTTTGGCACCCTCACCAAACTCTTGCATGATCGCTTCTCTTTGCTTTTCGTTGTAGGCATAGCGTATGGTTTTATTTCTTTCCAATTTGAAAAGTGGAGGCTGTGCAATATATACATACCCGGTTTCAATCAGCTTTTTCATGTATCTGTAGAAGAACGTAAGAAGGAGTGTACGAATATGCGCTCCGTCAACGTCGGCATCTGTCATGATAATAATTTTGTGATAACGAGCTTTATTGATATCGAAATCATCACTGATCCCCGTACCAAAAGCCGTAATCATCGCCCGAATCTCCGTATTAGATAAAATACGATCCAATCTGGCTTTCTCAACGTTCAAAATTTTTCCGCGAAGTGGAAGAATCGCTTGGAAGTGACGATCACGTCCTTGCTTAGCTGATCCGCCCGCAGAGTCGCCTTCTACGATGTAAATCTCACTGATAGAAGCATCCTTGGAGGAGCAATCTGCAAGTTTACCTGGCAATGCGCTTACTTCCAGAGCACTTTTACGACGAGTCAGTTCTCTCGCTTTACGTGCCGCTTCTCTAGCTCTTGCTGCTTGAATTCCTTTTTCCAAGATGCGCTTGGCAACCGCTGGGTTTTCTTCCATGAAAGTTTGCAGTTTCTCAGCAAATAAAGACTCAACAATACCGCGGACTTCGCTGTTTCCTAGTTTCGTTTTGGTTTGACCCTCGAATTGAGGCTCCGGAATTTTCACGGAAATAATCGCAGCTAGCCCCTCACGGACATCATCACCGGAAAGGTTAGAGTCGCTTTCTTTCAGAGAGTTCGATTTACGTGCATAATCATTCAATATCCGCGTCAGCGCGCTTTTAAAGCCTGATTCGTGGGTACCGCCTTCATGGGTATTGATGTTATTTGCGAAAGAGTAAATGTTCTCCGTATAGCTGTCGTTGTACTGCAGCGCAATCTCGATAGAGATATTATCCTTGGATCCCTCTACATAGATCGGCATCTCATTGACGACTTCACGATTTCTATTCAAATGCTGTACGAAGGAAATAATCCCGCCCTGGTACATATGGGTTGTAACCGTATCCGTGCGCTCGTCGATTAAATTAATCTCGATTCCTTTGTTTAGAAAAGCTAGCTCTCGAATCCTCGATTGAAGAATATCAAAGTCATATTCCGTCGTCTCTTTGAAAATCTCAGGATCTGGCTGGAATGTAACTTGCGTGCCTGTCTCTTCGGTTTCGCCGATCACTTTCACGTCATACTGCGGCGCGCCGCGGCGGTACTCTTGTTGATGGATTTTGCCCTCACGCTTTACTTGCACAGTAAGATGCTCAGACAACGCATTAACAACGGAAATACCTACCCCGTGCAGACCCCCCGATACCTTATAACCGGAGTCATCTCCACCGAACTTACCGCCGGCATGAAGAACCGTAAGAACAACTTCCAATGTCGGACGCTTGAGCTTCGCATTTTCACCGACAGGAATGCCACGGCCATTATCAATAACGGTAACGCTATTATTCTTATGAACTATAACATCAATCTTGGTACAGAAGCCGGCTAATGCCTCATCGATACTATTGTCGACAACTTCCCATACGAGATGGTGAAGTCCACGGGCGCTTGTCGAGCCAATGTACATGCCCGGCCGTTTTCGTACGGCCTCTAACCCTTCAAGTACCTGAATCTGACTGTCATCGTACGCATTTTGATTCACGGACATGTTAATCTCCACCTGCTTTTTTATAGTGAGATAAACCTCTTATACTCTCTTATGTGAACAACAAAAGGTTAGTTCGTTAACAAAAGATGCGCTCTTTTCTTGAGCGTGGTAGAGGAGATTGGGGAATAATACACCTTACTCTTCGTAACAACGAGTGATTTGCATTCTTCCTCACCGATTTTTTCTGTTTTTTTATCCTTAACAGCTTGTTGAATGAATTGTTTCGATATTTTTGAAGACTTTTCTATCGAGATATCGAATATAGCAATCAGTTCGGAAGCTCGAATAATTTTTTCTCCACCCAAATGAATAAACATGCTCCTCAGCTCCTGCCACTTACATTTCCTTTCAAAACATGAAACACGGAAGCATGGTTCAGTTGGTCCAAATGGACACTCTCTAGACCCGTCGTGGTGATAAACGTTTGCACTTTTTCCTGAAACGTGCGGATCAACTGCGTCTGCCTATATTCATCAAGCTCTGAAAGCACATCATCAAGCAATAAAAGAGGATATTCGCCAACTTCCTCATGGATGAGTTCAATTTCCGCCAGCTTAAGGGAGAGTGCAGTTGTTCGCTGCTGCCCCTGAGAGCCGTAGGTTTGGACTTCTTTGTCGTTGATGTAAAAAAGAAGATCGTCGCGATGAGGGCCAACTAGTGTAACGCCTCTTCGGAATTCCTGATCTCTGACCAATGATAACTTTATCATAAATTGGTTTAATAAAACAGATTCATCTTCAAACGAGCCCATGTCAAACGAAGGGGAATATCGGATGAGCAGCTCTTCGCTGTCATTCGTAATTCCTCGATGTATCGTTTCAGCCCATTGTTGCAGCTTCTTAATAAAGTTTTGACGCTTTTTCATAATTTTAACACCATACAGCGCTAATTGTTCATTCCAAATGTCCAACATCGCGTCTGGAGAGCCTTTTCCCGCGAAATTTTGCTTTAAATAATTGTTACGCTGAAGCAAAATTTTCTGATATTGCGATAGATCGTAGAGATAGGAGGGCTGCACTTGGCCAATCTCCATATCTAGAAATCGCCGTCTTATACCAGGCGTGCCTTTGACAATTTCTAAATCCTCCGGCGCAAACATTACAACATTGAGTGCACCAATAAAGTTACTGAGCTTTTTCTGCTCAAGCCCGTTGATTTTGGCTTTCTTGCCTTTGGATGAAATGGAGAGGTCCAGTTGGCAACTGCCATATCGCTTTTGAATTTGTGCATGCAGCTGTGTTTGTTCGCCGTTCCAGCCTATTAGTTCTTTGTCTTGATGTGTACGATGTGATTTGGTCATTGCCAAAACATAAATGGATTCCAATAAATTCGTTTTTCCTTGTGCGTTAGGTCCAACAAAGATATTAACATTGCTATCTGTGGTCAACTCGATCTGATCGTAATTTCGGTAAGACTTAAGCGCGAGTCTGTTCAAAAACATGATTACTCATCCTCCTGGCTTGGCCCAATCAGGAGCTAACGACTTCGAATTGTCCGAAACCCTCCACGGTAACGATATCTTTCGGTACGAGTTTCCGTCCTCTGCGATTTTCTGCTTGTCCGTTCACTTCGATTTTTGTATCCACAACAAAAAATTTGGCTTGTCCACCTGTGGATATGCAGTCCGATAATTTGAGAAACTGCCCGAGTGTAATGTAGTCCGTGTTAATGGCGATTTGCTTCATACTGGAGCACTCCTTAATTCGTAGTTCGATATGGCAAGATCAGCTGTAAAATGTTTGTTGAATCTTGCGGCTTCATGATGATAGGCTGCATAGCTCCAGTAAATCCAATATGAATAAACTCTGAGTCGAGAACTTTGAGCGCATCAAGCATGTATTTGGAGTTAAATGAGATTTTCAGTAGATCGCCGACAATGTGTTGCAGGTCAATTTGCTCCGTCACTTTGCCGAGCTCGGAGGAGCTGGATGAAATCTCAATCGTTTGGTCTTCCAGCATCATCATTTTAACAATATTCGTCTTATCTTCTTTGGAAAGGAGGTAAGCGCGATCGATGGCTTCAGCCAATTCTTTTGTTGGAACGACCATTTCCGTTTGAAATGACTGAGGAATGAGCTTCGATGTATCCGGATAAGTACCATCCAAAATACGTGAATAAAATAAAATAGAATGAATTTTGAATAAAACTTGATTGTCCGAAATAACTATATCTATAAGTGAATTTTGATCAGGCAAAATTTTGCTTAATTCATTTAGTGTTCGGCCTGAAATGACAATATTAGGCAAATTTTGCGCATTATCGTTATCAACAGTAACTTCTCGGCTGGCAAGACGGTGGCGATCACAAGCAATAAACTTCAGTTTATCACCAGTGATATTCCAAAGTACACCTGTAAGAATCGGTGTGGACTCATTTGTAGATACCGCATAAGACGTTTGTTTAATCATTGTTTTGAGCAAATCGCTTGGAAGACGCAGCATTTTGCTTTCTTCGATTTCTGGCAGCAGCGGATATTCATCTGGATCAAGTCCCATTATTTGAATTTCGGAAGAACCTGAACGAATAATGGTTTGAAAATTATGACCTACTTCAATTTCAATGAGTTGAGCAGGGAGTTTACGAATAATTTCAACGAAAAATTTAGCTGGAAGCACGACACTCCCGGCTTGAAATAACTGAATGATTTTGTTAGTACCATTTTCGCTTGGTGTAAAGCTTTGAATCGAAATATCGGTATCGCTTGCCGTAAGGGTTACACCGCTTAAGGTTGCATCTATTTTTATCCCTGTAAGGATAGGAATTGTTGTACGTGACGATATGGCTTTGGAAACGTGACCAATGGATTCTATTAAATGGTCTTTAAGGATCGTTAATTTCATGACTTCACTCCTGCAGTTCTTTTTTGGGGTGCGTTAGCATATCTATATATAATATCATTCTTTATTAGTAATAGCAGTAGGGGCTCTGGATATGTGGATATGTGGATGAACCGTATATAAAGCAAGCCTATCCACATGTGCATAGATTGTGTATAGGCTCACCCGAAATCAAATGTTATTAAGAAGGGTTTTTGATACGCTCCGTTAGATTATGAACGATCTTATAGAGCTCCTGATCCACTTGCAACATTTGCGATATTTTTTCATGGGCATGGATAACCGTTGTATGGTCGCGGCCACCAAAATTATCTCCTATTTTCGGCAAAGAGAAGTCCGTCAGCTCCCGTGCCAGGTACATTGCGACCTGTCTAGGGAAAGCTACGGCTTTAGTTCGTTTGCGCGCTTTAAAATCCTCGAGCTTTAATCCATAGAATTCACCAACACGCTGCTGAATATCCTGTATGGTTATGACCTTTGGCCGGTTCGATGGAATAATATCTTTCAAAGCCTCGGCGGTCAAATGCACGCTAATATCCTGATTAATTAGAGAGGAGTAGGCAACTACCCTTATTAGAGCACCTTCCAGCTCACGAATGTTCGTATCGATTTGATTCGCGATGTAGATCATCGCTTCATTCGGAATTTCAAGGTTTTCTGCTTTCGCTTTTTTACGCAAAATCGCGATGCGCGTCTCTAAATCAGGTGGTTGGATATCGGTAATCAAGCCCCACTCAAACCTAGAGCGCAAGCGGTCCTCCAGCGTTGGGATCTCTTTGGGAGGCCGGTCACTGGAGATAATAATCTGCTTACCTTCTTCATGAAGAGCGTTAAATGTATGAAAAAATTCCTCCTGCGTACCTTCTTTACCGGCGAGGAATTGAATATCGTCAATTAATAGCACATCGATTGTTCTATATTTATTGCGGAACCCTTCGCCGCGGTTATCACGGACAGCATTAATGAATTCATTCGTAAATTTCTCTGATGAAATATATAAAACACGGGCCCCAGGGTTATGTTCCAGCACGTAATGACCGATTGCATGCATTAAATGAGTTTTGCCTAAACCAACGCCTCCGTATAAAAACAGTGGATTATAGGCTTTAGCTGGTGCTTCGGCCACAGCTAAAGAAGCTGCATGCGCGAATCGATTGCCTGATCCGATAACGAAGGTATCGAAGGTGTATCTCGAATTCATCATATTCGTGAAATTTTCTTCGCCGGCCACAATGGCGGGACCCTTAGGCGGTATGACAGCCGGTTGAGTCGAGGCGGATTGAGCTTTCTGTTCTTCGGTCTCGATGATGAACTTCACGGATACGTGTTTGCCGGTGAAATCATAAATTGTGCCTTCAATTAGCTTCGTGTAGCGGCTTTCCAACCACTCCTGGGCAAAATTGTTGGGCGCACAAATAACGACAGTCGAGTCATTGAAAACTGTCGCTTTGGTCGATTTTAGCCAAGTATCGAAGCTAGGTTTGCTGAGTTTGGTTTGGATAATCGTTAAGATTTGCTGCCATAAATCCGTAGAATGGCCTTCCACAGTAATTCACTCCTTTAAAATCAAACATGTGGCGTAAGGCCAGGTTTCAGAAAATGTGGGCTGTGTATAAATCATTATGGTTGAAGCTCTAACTGGAGCGATCCGATATAGACTTAGATTGAACGCAATCAGAGTATATTCTGCGCGATTTACGGCGAAAAGAACCTTCATGTCTGATGGGGTCAAAAAAGGACGGCTTTTGTCGTTTTATCCACATTATTAAGAATCGGTTAAAATGACTTATTCTTGTAGAGGGAATTTTGTTCACAATGTTATCCACAGACTGTTGATAAAACGGAGAAAAGGTCGTGTGTATCCACAACAGAAACATTATCATCTTAACAAAAGATAGCCTGTTAATCAACGGATTGTTTGGTATTATCCACAATTACAACAAGTTGTGCATAGAAATTGTTCACAACACAAGATATTGTTAATAATCTGTTGATTTTCGACAAGCTTCTCTTTTCGGTGGATAAATTTTATACACAGGTTATTCTTTTTCGATTTTATGTGATTGATTTGGCATTTACTTCTGAACGCTCGGGTAGGTTGACTTTCTTCAGTGATATATGATTTAATGAGTAGTAGAAATTTTGTAGGATGGATATCCTCAGGTAGGGAGGTGCTATAGATGGGTCCGACGTTTAACCCGAATACGAGAAAGCGTAAGAAGAATCATGGTTTCCGTAAAAGAATGAGCACGAAGAACGGTCGTAAAGTTCTACAAGCTCGTCGTCTTAAAGGAAGAAAAGTTCTTAGCGCGTAAAAAGAGGCTCCGGAAGGGGCTTTTTTTTTTGCATTTAGATGGATCAGTTTATATGCCGTCATTTCGGTCAAAAATAGATAAGATGCCTAATAACTATTTAGCTTATCTGATGTTAACGGTCTGGAGCGTACATGTCTGTGGAAAAAGAATATAGATTAGCTAAAAGAGAAGACTTCAATAAGATTTATCGATATGGCAAATCAATGGCCAACCATCAATTTGTTCTTTATTATTTACCTCAGCCCAAATTGGAGAATTTCCGACTAGGCATATCTGTGAGTAAAAAAGTAGGGAATGCGGTTGTCCGGAACCGCTTGAGACGAATGGTGAAAGAGATCATCCGTTTGAAAAAAGAAAACTTGATGCCGCATTATGATTACATTTTGCTGGCCAGGAAACCCGCAGTAGATATGGAATATGCCGAGATGGAAAAAAGCATTTGGCATGTAATCCGAAAAGCTTCTTTATTAAAAAGAAACGACACAATAAAAAAGTGAAGCATTATTTCTTTTCGCGCTTAAATTGTGTTATAGTTTATGTTGGAAAAGATATTTAGGAGGATCTCATTTTGACTCGTCGACTCTATTTGCTTGCAGCTCTTTCTGCGTTGATCTTATTGTTGTCAGGATGTAGTCCTAGTAGCGCTGCTATGGCACCAATTGATCCTAATACGGCAGGTTTTTTTGTAAAATATTTCGTGTACCCGCTTTCGCAGACACTCGACTGGTTCGCCGTCAAGTTATGGGGTCAATATGGCTTATCCATTTTGGTCGTAACCCTAATTATTCGTCTCATTATTTTGCCTCTGACGCTGAAACAGTATAAGAGCTCTAAACGGATGCAAGAGTTGCAGCCTGAGATGAAGAAGCTTAAAGAAAAGTATAAAGATGATGCGAAGAAGCAGCAGGAAGAAACAATGAAGTTATTTCAGTCAAATGGTGTGAATCCGTTAGCTGGGTGTTTCCCAATCATTGTTCAAATGCCAATTCTAATTGCGCTTTATCAAGCTATCATGCGTAATGATCATATTCGAGAGCATACTTTTTTATGGATGAATTTAGGACAGCCCGATCATTATTACATTCTTCCGATAATTGCCGCGGCAACAACATTCGTTCAACAAATGTTTATGTCTTCTCAAATGAATCAACAAATGAAAAGCTTACTATACATTTTCCCGGTTATGATTTTCGTGATGTCCATGAATTTCGCAGCTGCGCTGCCACTTTACTGGATTTACGGTAATATCTTCACCATTATTCAGTCTTACTTTATTTATGGTTCTCCTGGAAAGCAAAAAAATCCTGGATCTCAAAATAATAAGGGTGGCCTGTCCAAATGAAAAAAATTGTGGTGACTGGAAAAACTATTGAGTTAGCGGTTAAAGCCGGTCTTTCTCAATGGCAGGTTTCGGAGGATCGTGTAAAGATTCATATTTTGGAACAACCCTCTCGTGGGTTGTTCGGGTTTATTGGTTCCAAAGAAGCTAAGGTAGAGCTTGAATTGATACCAGATCCGCTTGAGGAAGCCATTGCTTTCTTACAAGATATGTTCGAAGCGATGAAAATTTCCATCACCATAGACACGACAAAGGATCGCGAAGGCTACCAGTTGAATATGAGTGGTTCGGAGCTAGGTATTTTGATCGGTAAAAGAGGACAAACACTTGATGCGCTGCAATATTTAGTGAATATTGTTGCAAATCGTTATGCAAATTCGCATTTTCGGATTATTTTAGATGCAGAGAATTTCCGAGATAGACGTAAAAAGACGTTAGAGGAGCTAGCTTTAAGGTTAGCGAATCGTGTCATAAAGTCGAAAAAAGAAGTTATTTTGGAACCGATGAACTCGCAAGAACGCAAGATTATTCATGCTGAATTGCAAGGACATCCCGTTGTCAAAACATATAGCAAAGGCGAAGAACCGAATCGTCGGGTCGTGATCGCCGTCAAATAACCTTAGCCGCAATGACATGAGCATAAGTCATTGCTTTTTCTTTAAGATGAGGTAAATTCGAGGTGTAAATACTATGTTAAATGATACGATTGCTGCTATTTCTACGCCGCTCGGTGAGGGTGGGATAGCGGTTATTCGTGTGAGCGGAGATGAGGCAGTTCCACTGGTGGAGCGCGTTTTTCGCTCAAAAACGAAATTATCTGATGCTGAGACGCATACGGTACATTATGGATTCATTATAGAACCTGCTTCTGCCGAAAAGGTAGAGGAGGTTCTCGTTACATTAATGAAAGCTCCGCGTTCTTTTACAATGGAGGATGTAGTCGAAGTCAGTTGTCACGGCGGCATTGTTTCCGTAAAGAAGGTATTGGATTTATTGCTGCAGCAAGGGATTCGTTTGGCGGAACCAGGTGAGTTCACGAAGCGAGCCTTCCTTAATGGTCGGATCGATTTGACACAAGCAGAAGCTGTTATAGATTTGATTCGTGCCAAGTCGGACCGAGCTTTTAAAGTGGCATTAAAGCAGGTTGAAGGTAATTTGTCGAAGCAAATCAAACATTTGCGATATGTGTTAGTAGAATTGATGGCCCACGTGGAAGTCAACATTGATTACCCAGAGCATGATGTTGAAGAAATGACGAATGCTTTCATAAAGAGTAAATGTGATACGGTTATGATTGAAATTGACCGTCTTTTGGTGACCGCTGAGCAAGGCAAAATTCTGCGTGAGGGCATTGAAACGGCCATTGTTGGCAGACCGAATGTAGGAAAATCGTCATTGCTGAATGAGTTGGCGCAGGAGAATAGGGCGATTGTTACGGATATTCCAGGAACAACTAGAGATGTCATTGAGGAGTTTGTTAATGTTGGCGGTATTCCGCTCAAGCTGTTAGATACAGCGGGGATCCGAGAAACGACAGATATTGTGGAACAAATCGGAGTGGAACGATCGAAAACAGCTTTGGCTGAAGCAGATTTAATTTTACTGGTGCTTAATAGTAATGAAGAGCTTCAATTAGATGAGATTGCACTGATGAAGCAATTAGCTGCTAAGCAAACGATTGTTATTTTGAATAAGATTGATTTAAGTCGAAAGTTAGATATCGAGCAAGTATTGAGTTATTTTCCACAGGAACGTATTGTCGAGTTATCTCTGATTGAGAATAAAGGTATTGATCATTTAGAAAAAGCGATTGCCGCGATTTTCTTTGAGGGCAAACTAGAATCAAGTGATCTGACGTACGTCAGCAACGTTCGACATATCTCATTGTTGAAGCAAGCGAAACGCTCGTTACACGATGCGCTGGAGGCTAACGAGCAATACGTGCCTATCGATATGATTCAAATAGATATCCGCGCAGCTTGGGAGCAGCTTGGAGAGATTATTGGTGATTCTGTAGGGGAATCGTTGATCGATCAAATTTTTACACAATTCTGCTTAGGTAAATGAAAACCGACAGCATTTTCGTTTTCATAAAAGAGGGAGGGACTTTTAAACTATGGGATATCATGCAGGTGATTATGATGTTATTGTCATCGGAGCTGGACACGCGGGATGCGAATCTGCTCTGGCATCTGCCCGGATGGGCTGTAATACACTACTTTTAACAATTAATTTGGATATGGTTGCTTTCATGCCTTGCAATCCATCTATTGGTGGTCCTGCTAAGGGCCACGTTGTTCGTGAAATTGACGCGATCGGTGGCGAAATGGGTCGTAACATCGACAAAACGTATATTCAAATGCGTATGTTGAATACAGGGAAAGGTCCAGCTGTGCATGCGCTTCGTGCTCAAGCCGACAAATTTTCGTATCAGCATAAAATGAAAGAAACAATTGAAGCAACGCCAAACTTAACGTTACGTCAAGGTATGGCTGAAGAACTCATTGTCGAAGAGGGCACAATTAAAGGTGTTATTACCAAAACAGGCGCTGAGTATTATGCAAAAGCAATTGTTCTTACAACGGGAACTTACCTAAGAGGGAAAGTTATCATGGGCGAACTTATGTACGAGAGCGGCCCGAACAATCAACAACCTTCTGTGAAGCTATCCGAATCTCTGCGCAAACTAGGCTTTGATCTCGTTCGTTTCAAAACGGGAACTCCGCCGCGTGTTCATAAAGATTCTATCGACTTCAGTAAAACGGAAATTCAACCTGGTGATGATGAGCCTAAGTTTTTCTCTTTTGAAACAAAATCAGGTGCTCCTAATGAACAATTGCCTTGTTGGCTAACGTATACATCTGAAGAAACACACAATATTATTAACTCGAATCTTCATCGTGCCCCCATGTTTTCTGGTGCGATTGAAGGTACTGGGCCAAGATACTGCCCATCTATCGAAGATAAAATTGTTCGTTTTGCCGATAAACCGAAGCATCAAATTTTTCTAGAGCCGGAAGGGCGTAATACATCCGAGTACTATGTACAAGGTTTATCTACGAGTATGCCGGAAGATGTGCAGCTTGGCATTCTACGCTCAATCCCGGGTCTGGAAAAAGTAGAAATGATGCGTACCGGTTATGCCATAGAATATGATGCGGTAGTGCCTACTCAATTAAAGCCTTCCTTAGAAACTAAGCTTGTTAGCGGATTGTTTACTGCTGGTCAAATCAACGGAACTTCTGGATATGAAGAAGCAGCTGGCCAAGGGGTTATGGCCGGGATTAATGCGGCTCGTAAAGTTCAAGGTAAAGAAGCGGTTGTTTTGGATCGATCCGAAGGGTATATCGGTGTTCTTATTGACGATTTAGTTACAAAAGGGACAAATGAACCATATCGTTTATTAACATCACGTGCTGAGTATCGGTTGCTGCTTCGCCACGACAATGCTGACTTACGCCTAACACCAATTGGTCACGATATTGGGTTAATTTCTGAGGAACGTTATGCGACTTTTTTAAAGAAAAAAGCATTAGTGGATCAAGAGATTGAACGTTTGAGTACGGATAAAGTTAGACCGGAACCGCATGTTCAACAGCTATTAGAAAGCTTGGAAAGTGTAGTATTAAATAATTCAGTTCCAGCAATTGGGCTGCTTCGTCGTCCAGAAATCGAATATAAGCATATTGAGCAAATGTCTCCTTCACCGCTCGAGTTAGATGATGAAATGAAGGAACAAGTTGAGATTCAAGTAAAATATGCCGGCTACATTGAGAAGCAAAGTAATCAAGTTGAGCGCCTACGTAAAATGGAAAAGAAAAAGATTCCGGATGATATCGAATATAGCGAAATTCATGGGATTGCAACGGAAGCTAAGCAAAAGCTCGCTAAAATCCGTCCGATCTCGATTGGTCAAGCATCGCGTATTGCAGGTGTTACTCCATCGGATATTTCTATCCTTCTTGTGTATTTGGAACACTATAACAGAGTCACAGCGGCTAGAGGTTAACATATGGATGCTATTCAACAACAATTCGTTCAATTTTTAGAAAAGCAACAGATAGCTCTTTCTACTCTACAATTGGAGCAATTTGAATTGTACTATAAGACACTTGTAGAGTGGAATGAGAAAATGAATTTAACAGGAATTACAGAGAGAGAGCAGGTTTACTTAAAACATTTCTATGACTCTCTTTCTGTTTCTTTTAATTATGATATGAGCTCTGTATCTACGATTGCAGATATTGGCTCAGGCGCGGGGTTTCCAAGTATTCCTTTAAAAATTGCTTTCCCTCATCTAAAGGTTACGATCATTGATTCTTTGAATAAGCGAATTTTATTTTTAAGAGAGCTAGTTTCACAGTTAGGTTTATCTGATACGGAATGCGTACATGGTAGAGCAGAGGATATTGCTAGATTACCTAAATATCGTGATCAGTTTGACCTCGTTACTGCTAGAGCTGTCGCAAGACTTCAAGTGTTGAATGAATTCTGTCTTCCTTTTGTGAAGAAGGATGGCACATTTATTGCAATGAAAGGCTCAGAGATTGAAGAGGAGTTAAGTGAGTCCTCTTATAGTTTATCTGAGTTGAAGGGGAAAGTTGTTAAAGTCCTTAAGATGCAACTGCCTATTGAGGAATCAATGAGGCATTTTGTAGAAATTCATAAACTCGCTGCTACACCAACTAAGTATCCTAGAAAGGCTGGAATTCCACTAAAAGAGCCTCTTATGAAGTAGTGAAAATGTTCCACGTGAAACATTATTCATTTAAGTTTCACAATTGCTTTAAGCAGGAAATCTGGCTTCAATGAAGAATATATTATAGTAAGAATCTATTCTATTTGTAGTGAGTTTATGTGATTGCACTTGTCATACTTCGCCGTATTTTTGACAAGCGTTTTCGTTCTGTAGGACGAAGAGGTCGTCTATCTTTGGATCGTCATGGTCGCTTAAACTACGGGAAGAGTTGGTGGTAGGGTTTCCTATGAAAGAACAAATTTCAAAGTTATTTGGACTTACTGATCGTTCGTCGACGGATGAAGTCAAAAACATACCAGTAAATACTATTATTCCAAGTCCATATCAACCTAGGATCTTATTTGATGATGATCGTATTGATGAATTGTGTCAAACGATACGGACACATGGCGTTATTCAGCCAATCGTTGTCAGAGTCAAAAACAATACATTCGAGCTCATTGCCGGAGAAAGACGTTTAAGAGCTGTTAAGAAACTAGGCCTTGATACGATTCCTGCAATTGTGCGAGATTTTAATGATTCTCAAGCTGCATCCATTGCTCTAATTGAGAATCTGCAACGTGAGGGATTGACTGCAATTGAAGAGGCTGCCGCTTACCAACAGTTGATTGAGATGCATGATTTGACACAAGAGAGTTTAGCACAACGTCTTGGCAAGAGCCAATCAACAATTGCGAATAAGATCCGCTTACTAAATCTAAGCGAACCTGTCAAGATGGCTTTGATGGAACGGAAGATTACGGAGCGCCATGCGAGAGCATTGCTTGCTCTGGATCAAGAAGAAATGCAAGTGAAAATTCTCGAAGAAGTCATTGCTAAAGAGCTGAACGTTAAACAAACAGAGATTAAGATTAACTTTTTAAAGGAAGCTACAAAGATTAAAAAGTCTCGTCGGGTATCTTTTTCTAAAGATGTTCGATTAGCTTTGAACACCATACGTCAATCCGTTGAGATGGTTACAAGCTCAGGTTTGAATATTAACACGTCTGAGAAGGATCATGAGGATCACTACGAAATCATAATTAAGATTCCTAAAAATAATTGAGCATTTATTGCTACCTTAAACGGCGCAAGCCGTTTTTTTGCATCTTATGAGATAAAACTATCAAATATAGATAAGGTAACTGAATGGTAGATATGTTAAGATAGATATACTGCTTTAGTATGGCATTTGGAACATAAGCGATTGAGGTGAAATGGTTTTGTCTAAAATTATAGCAATAACGAATCAGAAGGGTGGCGTCGGCAAGACGACAACTTCTGTGAATTTGGGTGCTTCCTTAGCTTCACTTGGGAAGAGAGTGCTTCTCGTTGACATCGATCCACAGGGGAATACGACTAGTGGTATCGGAGTAAACAAGGCCGATGTCGTGAATTGCATCTATGATGTGCTTATTAACGATGTTCACCCCAAAGATGCAACAGTGGATACGAACGTTCCAAATCTTAAGATTGTACCTGCTACAATTCAACTAGCAGGAGCTGAGATTGAACTTGTTCCAACAATCTCAAGGGAAGTGCGTTTGAAGAAATCATTGCAACTTGTTAAACATATGTATGATTATATCCTTATTGATTGTCCACCGTCGTTAGGTCTTCTTACAATTAATTCTTTAACTGCTGCTGATTCCGTTATCATTCCAATTCAATGTGAATACTACGCGCTTGAAGGATTAAGCCAACTGCTTAATACAGTTCGCTTAGTTCAAAAGCATCTTAATACAGGGCTTCAAATTGAAGGTGTTTTATTGACGATGTTTGATGCTAGAACAAACCTCGGCATTCAAGTTATTGAGGAAGTTAAGAAATACTTTCAGACAAAAGTTTATCAAACGATTATCCCGCGGAATGTTCGCTTAAGCGAAGCTCCCAGTCATGGACAATCCATAATTACTTATGATCCTAGATCAAAAGGCGCGGAAGTGTATTTAGAGCTTGCGAAGGAAGTGATCTCGATATGACCAAAGGCCTAAACAAAGGTTTAGGTAAAGGGCTGGATGCTTTAATCACATCACTACATATTGATGAAAGCGATAAGGTTATTCAAATCCCTTTAGCGCAATTGAGAGCTAACCCTTATCAACCTAGAAAGCATTTTAACGAAGATAGTATTAAAGAGTTAGCTGATTCAATTAAAGAACATGGTGTTATTCAACCTATTATCGTCCGTAAGGTTCTTAAAGGATATGAAATCATTGCTGGTGAGCGTAGATTCCGAGCTTCTCAGGTTACGGGAATCGCGACAATTCCAGCAGTCGAAAGAAACTTTACGGATCAACAAGTTATGGAAATCGCATTAATTGAGAATGTTCAGCGGGAAGACCTAAATGCAATGGAGATTGCTTTTGCTTATCAGGGAATTATCGATTCGTTCTCGTTAACTCAAGAAGAGCTGTCAGCTAAGGTTGGAAAAAGCCGTTCACACATCGCGAACTTCCTAAGACTGCTTCAATTGCCAGAATCAATCAAACAATATGTTTCACGTGGAACATTATCCATGGGTCACGCAAGGGCAATTGTTGGTGTCAAAGATGATAAAATTAAAAAAGAACTTGCGGAAAACACTATCAGCAAGCAATGGAGTGTCCGCGAGCTTGAAGAAGCAGTGAAAATGCTGGAAGAACCACCAGGCCAGGAAAAAGAGAAAACGAAGCAAAAAGAAAAGAATAGAGATCCCTATATTAACCAAGCTGAGGATCAATTAAGAGATATTTACCGCACAACGGTGAAAATCAAGAGCCAGCAGGATAAGGGAAAGATTGAAATTCTCTACTATTCAAAAGACGACTTGAACCGTCTGCTAGAATTGCTTCAAGGCAAAATCTCTTAAAATTAGATAGCATACCGATGGTTTTCTTTCGAACAGAAAGATCAAACTAAGGTATGCTATATTTATGAGTGGAATTCTGAATCCGTAGGAGAGGGTGATAATATGAAGGGTGTCATATATTTTGATCAAGCAGCTTCATCTTGGCCAAAGCCGCTAGCAGTTATGGATGCGATGATGACTTGCATGCAAGATTATGCGGCTAATCCAGGACGAGGAAGCCATCAGATGGCAGTGAAAGCAAGTCGGTTATTATTTGATGCTAGAAAAAACTTAGCACGCTTATTTGGGATCAAAAACCCGAATGATCTATCGTTTGCATTGAATACGACACATGCGCTGAACCAAGCGATCAAAGGGTTTGTAAAACCTGGGGATCACGTGATCTGCACAAATATTGAGCATAACTCCGTACGCAGACCGTTGGAACATTTGAAGGCTACGGGTGGAATAGAGCTTACCTATATCCGCAACGATGAAGAAGGAAATATCCAACTAGATGAGTTCAAGAAAGCTTTACGGCCAAATACGTCACTCGTAGTAGTAAATCACAGCTCTAATTTATTGGGAACGATTATGCCAATTGCTGAGATCGGTGAGATATGCCGTGCTCATGGCGCTAAGTTGCTTGTAGACGCGGCTCAGAGCGCTGGTATACTGCCTATTCACGTAGGCGATATGAACATTGATATGTTGGCTTTCCCAGGCCACAAAGGGCTTCTAGGGCCTCAGGGGACGGGTGGGCTATATATCCATCCTGACATTGATTTGGAACCGTTCATGCATGGCGGAACAGGTAGTCAATCAGAGGCTATTCGTCAACCAACAGTAAGGCCAGATCGATATGAGGCAGGAACACAAAACACGGTAGGAATTGCCGGATTAAACGAAGGCGTGAAGTTCGTCATAGCGGAAACGATTGAGAAGATCCATGCCAAAGAGTGGCGTCAAACACAAATGTTGATGGAAGGTTTACTGGGAATTGAAGGAGTCACGATTCTTGGCCCAGCTCTTGGACAAAATAAAACAGGGATTGTTTCCTTTAATATCAATGGTGCGGATTCATCGGAAGTCGCTTTTATCTTAGATCAATCTTTTCAAATTGCTGTACGGTCAGGCTATCATTGTACTCCGCTTGCCCATGAAACGGCAGGCACTCTAGCCATGGGAGCTGTAAGAGCAAGTGTAGGTTATTTTACAACGGACGAAGAAGTGGATGCTCTTATTTATGCAGTGAAAGAGATCCAATCGCAGTATGCTACGTAGAAAGAGGGATCAACCATGGGGGAACTGTTCGGATTGAATGGAAATTTTGTCGTATTAGCTATTCTGGTATTAATCTTAGTATTATTTATTATCGTCATTATTCTTTCGGTTAAATTATCATCTTTGCGTAAACGATACACACAAATGATGAATGGTTCAAAGTCAGATAATATGGAGCAACTCCTTATTGAAATGCAACAGGCCATCAATGAGCAAAAGGCCGAGTCAGCAATGACGTCAGCCCAGGTTGATACAATTCACCAATCCCTTGCGAAAATGAAGTCTAAAGTAGCGATTCATCGATATAACGCCTTCAATGATGGAGGTAGTAACCTGAGCTTCACAATTGCCATATTGGATGATTTCCAGGACGGTGTGGTTTTAACGGGAATACATAGCCGAGAGCAGATGTACTTGTATGCGAAGCCGATTCAGAATGGACAATCCACTTATACCCTAAGTCCAGAAGAGAAAGAGGCTATTAGTCAATCTGTAAAGCCGTCTTAGCGCTTGGTGCATAAGCTTGCGTGCGGCGTAAAGCAGAGTGGAGAGCATCACCGATTACGTTGGCCATGTTCATGACAAGGCTGAGCCGCGTATTTTGCAGGACGAAATATTCCATGAATCCGCCAACGTTGACGATCCCCGTCACATGGATATTACCAACGGGAGGAAGGTCTTTGTTAACGCCAGCACCAGGCTTAAGCGGACCATCAGCAACTTGAATACAGCCTACGCTGGATACTTGACCTAAACAAGCATCGACAGCAACGATGAAAGGGTTATCGAATTGTCGTTGAATTTTATCAACGGTATCAGATAAGTTCATGGCATGGACAGGTTCATCTAACGTACCGAACAAGTGAAGGTTGCGAAGATTGTTCGTACGATTCAAATGCGAGCCAACTAACGGACCAAGTGAATCTCCGGTAGAACGGTCAGTTCCCACACAAATAACAACGATAGCTTGATAGGTTGGTAGCTTACTAAAAATGGATTGCAAATGCTTAGAGAGAAGAAAAGGGGTATCGGCGTCTGTGTGCTGAATTTTGAGTGGGGTTAGTTCCGTGTCTTTCATTCCGTCGAAACCAATTTGGAATTTCATCATATCCCTCCAAAGTACTTCTTCTTTTTTTACTAGTATATGGATAGATAGAGACATTTATACGTAGGAGAGGAGGGATTTTCCTTGAATATTTCTGTTATGTTGTTAGCGTTCGATTCTACGCAGCAAGCCCTGCGTGCTGAAATGCTGCTAGAGTATGCGGATATAGAAATCGACATCAGACCTACTCCCAAAGAGATTACAGCTGGCTGTGCCCTTTCTATTGAATTTCCAGGAGAAAATCTAGCACAAGTTCAAGAGATTATTCACTCAGAGAATGTAGAAATCAGAGGCATCTATTTTAAAAAAGAAGATAAATATGTTACCATGGAATGAAAAGGAGGTCTAAACTGTGACCTTTATTACGAAGTATTTTACGGATTTAATGAACTGGATTCGAGAACATCTATCGAAACCCGAAATGCTAGCTTCACTATTTTGGATTATCGTAAAAATTATTCTTATTTATCTTGTTGCAAAAGTATGTATCAAAATAGCAGATAAAACGATTGCTCATATGATAGCTGCTAGGGATAAGTCACCTCTCAAATTTGATAGACGTAGAACGAATACAATAGGAAGTCTTATACATAATTTAATAGCCTATACAGTGAATCTCATATGTATCATGTTGATCCTTGGACAAGTTGGGTTAAATCTTGGGCCTTTGCTTGCCGGGGCAGGTGTGCTTGGATTAGCGATAGGTTTCGGAGCTCAGAGTTTGGTGAAAGATGTTATTACCGGTTTCTTCATCATTTTTGAGGATCAGTTTGGCGTAGGGGATGTCATTCAGATTGATTCGTTCAAAGGGACCGTTGAAGAGATTGGCATTCGTGTCACTAGGATTAAAAGCTGGACGGGTGAAGTACACATCATTCCAAACGGAAACATTAAGCAGGTGACTAATTTCTCTACGTATAATTCATTGGCAGTCGTCGATGTGACGATTCCGCATCACATGAACATTGATGAGGCTACGCAAATTCTCAAAGAAACAGTTAAGCACGTGCAAGACCTTACTGAGGATATTGTGAAGGAACCTGAAGTACTTGGCGTTCAAGTGGTGGGTACGACGGATCTGAAGATCCGCATTATTGCCGAATGCAAACCAACCCGACAATTTAATGTTACGAGACTTTTGAACATAGAAATTAAGAAGAGACTCGATAGTGTGCAAATTGAAACGATGTAGTTGAAGAGGGGGTGGCGGACGAATGGAGAAGAAGCAGTATCAACTTGGCGATATTGTGCAAATGAAAAAGCCCCATCCGTGTGGCACCAATGAAATGGAAATCATACGGATGGGAATGGATATTAGAATTAAGTGTGTGGGTTGCAAACACAGTGTTCTAGTGCCGAGAACGAAGTTCGAAAGTAAGCTTAAAAAAGTGCTTAGATCCAACGCAGAGAATGAGGAAGAGTCCTCATAAATACGCTGGAGAAAAGACTTGCGAGGGTGAGGATTTTTTGATATAATGAATCCTGTTCTCGCGTTTTATTGGAAAGGTACCCAAGAGGCCCAAGGGGGCTGACTCGAAATCAGCTAGGCGTCGCGAGGCGTGCGTGGGTTCGAATCCCACTCTTTCCGTACAAGCTGTTTCTAGCTAAGGAATGAGAGTCTTCTGCATCTGCAGGAGGCTTTTTTAATTTATTTAAGACCGAGTAAAATTCCAATATTTAGTTCCACGTGAAACATTTTAAGAGTCTTTTACGTCTATAAGGGCGTAGAAGGCTCTTTTACATTAAGTCTTTTGCCTGTCCAAAAAGGATAAAAAGACTAAAAGGAAAGCAGAATAAGCTCATATCTATGTATTGGCAACAAGAAGGAGGTAAGCGTGATGAGAAGTTGGTTAATGATATTTCTGGTACTGGCCGTAGTGGCCTCAGGATGCGCTAAAAAGAACGAAGAGACATCGCCTAGCCCAACAACGGGGGCGACTGTAGCGCCTTCCACAGGGGCTTCAGCAACGCCTGGTGCAACGAGTGGGACTGGTGGTGGATCAACGGCCACAGCGACGCCAGCTGCTGGTGGCAAGGATACGACAAAGGATGAGCCGCTTCCTCAGATAACGAAGGAGCAAGCTGATAAGATAAGCATGACGAGCACCTATGATGATTTGGTGAAGCAGACAGGAGCAAAAGGCAAATTAGTTAAAGAAGAGAATGGTAAGAAAACATATGAGTTTGCCATTTCTAATCAACCAGGTTACTATGTGCAAATCGTTTACTATGCAGATGGAAAGATATCTGAGAAGAAGGTATTTCAGAAATAAAAAAAGGGCTGTGCAGCTATCCTGCACAGCCCTTTTTACAAGGAGGAAGTCATTGTATTCGTACCTTTGTCTATCACTTTATCCCCATTGCCTGAGCCAATATTCCCAAAGAGGATAGTCTCCCGGCAGTTCAAGTCAGCAATCCGAATGGCAGCTTTACTACAACGAATAAGGCTATTGCCCGTTAGGCAATTGCTATCTGAATAAGAGCCGCTTTCTTCTCCTTCGGATGCAATCCGAATTCCTTCAACTTTAACATCACAAATTGTATTCAACTTGATCTGATTATCGTATGAATTAATCAGGACCAAACCGGTATTACCAATATTGAGGAGTTGGTTATTTGAAATATGGTTGCCGTGAGGACGATCTGATTTACTATCAGTTCCGACTAGCTGAATGCCGACATCGTCGATTTGGCTCATCATATTGTTCGTGATGAGATTTGATACGCAGTTTCCCTTGAGACGGATACCGAAAGTATAACCCTCTTTTCCACTCGAATTTGAAAAGGATTCAATGAGATTATCGGAGATAGTGTTGAGAGAGCATGCTTTTTCTTTAGGTTTTGCTAGGAGATCAATTCCGGATTGATAGCACCTGTACATGCGATTACGTGCGATATGACATTGGCGGCTGCCATTGGTTAAAGTAATGCACGGTTGAAGCAGCATCGTGAATTGATTATGTATCAACTGATGATCTGCAGCATTACTGCACCAGATGCCGAAGCCCTGCGTATCGTAATCCAACGATCCGATTAATGAATCAAAGTTGCAGTTCTCTATAATAACTCGGCTAGAGTCTTCAGATTTGATACCATTGTCAATCAATGAAAATATACATTCTGAAACTAGGATGTCCATTGCTTGATTTAGTATAATTCCACATTCAAAGATAGGATTAGCTGTACCCCCATATGAACCTAATCCCTGAAAAACAAGGCTTTGAATATGGACGTGCTGGGCAGCTGATACATTGAGGAGACCGAATTTGTTTGCAGACGAACGAAGAATACTATTGCTGCCGGCTCCCATGATGGTTACGTTGGAACTCACACGAAGCGGAAGTTTGAGAGCGTATATCCCTGGTGGGATGTATACAATTCCGCCGGAGATCGCAGCCAAATCAAGAGCGCTTTGGATATATGGCGCATCATCCTCATCATAGCGGCTGTTGCCGCGGGCTCCAAAATCTTTCACATTATAAATAAGCGTAGAAGAAGCTGCTGCTTGTGCAGGAGAACTGCCGGCAAACAAGTCTCCTGCTGCTAAGGCAAGCCCAGCAACGCCGAGTGATGAAAGTAATTTTCTACGACTAATAGAGGGAGATGCTTTAGGTTGAGCATTCAAATCAGTTAGTCCGACCTCGCGCTGTCTATCATTATTTTCGTCCAAGAAAGCTCACCTCATTGTAGGATTGGTAGATATAGTAAATTATAAAATAAAGTTAGTCATTCGGAAAGGAAAAAGTAGAAGTGAAAAGAGTTTATACTTTGTTAATAATCCATTTAGATCGATTCAATAAGGTTATATTAAAATAAAAAGTAAGGAAACGTTTCCCGTAAATTGTGTTTAAAGGAGAAAAGAGATGAAACTTAGCAAAAAGTCCGTTACTGTACTGTCCTTTACGATTGGAGCTTGCTTATTCGTATCCACGGCATTCGCCGATACGCTGCTTGGATCGGGGTATGACCGTTTAAAAGGTTCAGCAAAAACGACCGCAAGCATGATGGAAAAGGATATGAAAAACTATACCCTTGAAGCGTTGTATACGTTGAAAGATAACGATAAAACCTTACTTCAAGGCTCAACGTCCCAAAAGATGGATGTTGACAAACAAATGAGGGAAGAGAATACAACGAATAAAAGTGCAGATGGCGAAACAACTTCAAGATACTATTATTCCGACAAGAACAAATCAGTTAATAAAAGTGGAACGGACAATACTTACTATGTAATGGAATATCCGGCTAATGAGAAAAACAATAGATCTGTTGACTTCAAAAACCCGTTTGAAGAGAAGGGCGCAGCAGAGATCGAGAAGATCGTTGACGCCGTAGTTGGCGGAATGAAAGACTATGTGCAAGTTGAGGAAGGACCAGAAGGTGGAAAAGTGTATTCGGGCAGCTTGTCTGAAACTCAAGTGCCAGCCGTTCTGAATGCTGTTTCTTCCTTTGGCATCAAGCGGATGCTGAACGATGAGCCCGATTTACCAGCGATAGAGAGCGATGTTTTTGTGAAAAAGGTAGTAGGTTCGGCTATTGAAAATAAAGCTGGCTACTTAGAGAATGTAACGGGCGATATTACACTGTCAGGAAAAGATAAGAACGGTGTTCAACATGATTTGAACCTGAATGTCATTGTGAAGCTTTCTGAGGTTGGTAATACGAAAATCACATTACCTGACCTAACTGGCGCAAAAGTCGAAAAGGTGAGCTACTCCAATGGATTCAGCAGTAAGTATGTAGGTAAATATAAAAACGATATCGTTATGGAGAAAGACGGCAAGTTTGTGAAAATTGGTGAAAGAATGGTTGAAATCACAAGCGTTGATAACGATAAAGTAAAAGGCAAATATTCGGAAACCGTTATTCCAGGCTATGAGAGCGAATATCCGAATAAAGATGTCTTTGACTTTGAATACGATACAGCCGAGTCCTCAAATTTCACATACAAGGATGCAAATGGTGAGCAGAAGAACGGATCGATTTATCAAGGTGCAGTAGGCAAGATTCACTTGCAATTAAATCTTGAGATTATTGATAAAGACAAAAACTCGTACAAATCCAACGCTAAACCCTATTACGATGGAGAGTTTAGCCGCATATTTGAATAGACAGAGGTTCAGGAGGCTGCTGATGCAGCTTCCTGAGCATTTTTTGGGGAGATGATAGAAATTGACTGTCAAAGCGATTGAAATAAGCGGATTAACCAAGTCATTTAAAAATGGCCGGGGGATCGCAGAGTTGAATTTAGAAGTTGATCAAGGCGATGTATTCGGATTTCTAGGGCCAAATGGTGCAGGGAAGACAACGGCTATGAAAATGATAACTGGACTCATGAAGCCAGACCGAGGCGATGTGAAAATTTTTGGAGCCAGTATTTCTGATGACTATGTTAATGCCATGAAGCATGTCGGTTGTATGATCGAGACAGCGGAGTCGTATCCTTACTTAACGGCGAACGAAAACTTAAAGCTATTCGCGAGGTTTTATCCGAATGTTGATCAGAAGAGAATCGATGAGTGTCTCGAAACCACGGGCATGCTGAAATATAAAAATGAGAAATCTCAGAAGTTTTCGCTGGGGATGAAACAAAGGCTGGGAATAGCGGCTGCCATATTATCGAAGCCCAAACTATTGATTTTGGACGAGCCCTTAAACGGACTAGATGTCGAAGGGATGCTGGAGATGAGAAAATTGATCAAACAGCTCTCTCAAGAAGGCACGACATTTTTCATCTCAAGCCACTTGATTCATGATGTGGAACTGACATGCACAAGAATCGGCATTATTTATGGGGGCAAGCTTGTAAACGTAGAATATACGCAGAATATTCTCTCGTATTACTCGTCGCTTGAGAACTTTTTTGTAAGTGAGGTGGACAGGAATGGAAGGGTTTAAAGCCGCATTTATCAATGAATCTGTGAAGTTGCTAAAAAAGAAAAAAATGATGGCGGCTGCAATTTTGTCTATCCTTGCTGTTTTGGTCGGGCAAATCGCTGTAACAACAATCAAACATGGACTTGGATTACGGGTTGTAGGAAGCGTTGAATTTCCTATAGTTGTTCTATCGTTTATTACTTATACGCTTTTGCCGCTGTTTGCCATTTTTGTGGCAATCGATATGTTTAACGGTGAAACCTCATCGAATACAATGAAAATAACACTTTTAAGACCCGTCTCCCGATTTGGTGTGTTTAGTGCGAAAGTGTTAAATTTAGCATTGTTTATTGCCGGTAACCTCTTATTTGTTATGATTCTTTCGTTATTGGCGGGATTTATTTTTAATCCATCATCAGCCAGTTTGGCAGGGATCTTGAAGGTAGTTCTATCTTATGGATTAACTTTTTTCCCCGTATTTGTGTTTGCGCTGATTGTCGTCCTGCTGTCCAATGTGATTCAGGGGGGACTAGCCGTATTTTTCCTCGCCATACTTGTGTTTATCGGGTTTAATTCATTAGGCATTGTATTCTCATCCTATTCCAGTTTTTTCATTACCTCGATGTTTGATTGGTATACCTTATGGATATCGGAAACGATCAATGCGTTTAAAATATTCCGCCAAATTTTAATCATGTCAGGCTGTGGTATGATGTTATTTACAACAGGGTATTATTTGTTTGACAGAAAGGACATATAGAAAGGGATCTACATGCATTTAACCAAACGTTTCTTCACGATGAATGCAATGGCTGTGTTGCTCTCCGTTGGTTTGACGGTTCTGGCTGTCATTGTTTTTGTTGCTGCTTATACGAAGGTTTTTGGCCGTGAAGCCGACACGAAGGAGTTTCAGAGGGCCTTCGAAGTTCGAGCGGCGATCAGTGAAATCAAAAGAGAAGCACAGACCCTCAAGTTCGATCAGCTTTTGGATACGAAATATCAACAAGAGCTTGCTAGTCGAGTTAACGCTTTGGATGCCAGTGCCATTATTTTAAAAAATAGAGATGTTGTATTTACTACGCAAAATTTCAATAAGATCGATATCGAGAGAAGCCTTATGCTCTCAGACAATCAGGCAACTCGAGATGAGGTCGAACTTGCCGGGAAAACATATATGATTACTAGAGCGGATTATAAGCTTCCAACTGGCGATGCCGGTGTGTTGTTGTTACTTGCGTCAATAAAGCTGAAAACGAACTTTTTCATGCTGCTCGGCATTTTTACAGTCTGCGTGTTCACCTTTGTATTTTTGTTAACGAACTTCTGGGTTTCGTATCGATTTTCCCGCGGCATTATTCGGCCGATCTCCAGGCTCAAGGATGTTGCTACTAAAATCAGCGAAGGTGATTTAAGCCACGGAATTGCAGAAGAGGGCGAAGGCGAAGTTCGCGAGCTATGCAGAACACTGGAGTTAATGAGAATCAAGCTGAAGGAATCAGTTTATTTGCAGGAAAAGTATGATGATAACCGAAAGTTCCTGGTTTCAAGCATATCCCATGACTTAAAGACGCCTGTTACATCCATCAAAGGATATATTGAAGGTATTATCGATGGGGTGGCCAAGACTCCTGAGAAAATGGAGGAATATCTGGAAACGGCACGATCCAAAGCTATTCTGGTAAACGCTATGATCGATGATCTGCTTTTATATTCCAAGCTTGATTTGAACCAACTCCCTTATCATTTTGAAAAGAGTGATTTGGCGAGCTATTTTGAGGATTGTGTCGCGGATCATAAGTATGAATATGAAAAGGCTAACCTATCGTTATCGTTAATAAACGAACTAAATGAGCCAGTCAAAGTTTTAATTGATCGTGAAAGATTAAAGAGGGTTATACAGAACATTCTTGATAATGCTATGACATATGTAGAGAAAGCGGATGGAAGGATTGAAATTATCCTCAGGGAAACAAGGACGTCTGCGATCGTAGAAATTAAGGATAACGGAAAAGGGATACCTGAGAATAAACTTCCCCATATATTTGAGCGATTTTATCAAGTAGACCCTTCAAGAAAAAGCGGCAGTGGACTTGGACTTGCTATCGCGAAGCAAATTATAGAAGGGCATGACGGGAAAATATGGGCTAAAAGTGCCGTAGGAGAGGGTACTCAGATAATGATATCTCTGAAGAAGTTCTAGGATGTTTGGAGGTTATGATGAAAAAAATTCTGATTATTGAGGATGACCAAAGTATCGCCAATCTCCAGAGAGATTACCTCGAGTTGAGCGGTTACTCCGTTAAGATGGTGAATAGTGGATCAGCGGGCTTAAAAGCACTGAAGGAAGAAGATTTTGAGCTGATCCTATTAGATATTATGCTGCCAGATATAGATGGATTTGAGGTATTGAAGAAGGTGCGTGAGCAGGATGATATTCCTGTCCTTTTGGTATCGGCAAGAGCAGAGGAGATTTATAAAATTAATGGGCTAGGTCTCGGTGCGGACGATTATATTACTAAGCCCTTCAGCTCCGGCGAATTGGTCGCGCGGGTAGGGGCACATTTGAAAAAATTCCAACGAATGAAAGAGCGGTTCGGCAAAGGGAATGAAGGAAGTACGATCCAAGTAAGAGGTCTAGAGGTTCAGAAGGAAGCTAGGCGCGTCTTTGTTAACGGAAACGAAGTCGTTTTGGCGCAAAAAGAGTTTGATCTGCTTCTATTTCTTCTACAGAATGCCAATCGGGTTTTTGGCAAGGAAGAGCTCTTTGAGAGGATCTGGGGGTTAGACGCGATGAGCGATGCCTCAACCGTAACGGTTCATATTGCCAGAATCAGAGAGAAAATCGAAGAAACCCCATCGAAGCCCCAATATATAGGCACTGTTTGGGGATCTGGGTATAGGTTTATTGTGTAAAAAGAGCTGGTCCTAAGCAGGTAAACTAAAACTACCTAGGGGCCAGCTTTCCATCATTTCAGTCGCTAATAGCTCCCATTGCGGTTTCTGTAGCTGTTAGAGAATCGATCAATGACATAGCCGACAAGCGCCCATGTAGCGATCGTCAATACATAGATGATGAGCATCCGAAACATGGAGATCTCATAGATGTCTGTGAATGTGGATGCAAACCAGGCAGGTACGCTAAGCGCATAGAAAATCATGTAAAAGGCATCATGATCGTGAAATAAATAATGAGCCAAGCAGAGGGCTGCACCTAGGAAGGTAAACAGCCAAGTAAACGTGGATGTTCTCATGGTGAATTTCTCCTAGTTAAGGCTTTTTGCGGTGCCATTTGCGATTATGGTTGCTGTTGGCCGGAAATCTGTCTCCTTTTCTTAACGTGACTATTTTCGGGTTTTCAATTCCCATGTGAACAGCATTCTCACCCATCTCGATGTAAACGCCGTCGTTAGGAACATGATCGCCTTCATTGAATTGTGTCCATTCACCCACATTGATCACCTCATCGAAAGATTTTCAATCAGGTTTAGATTACCCTTCTGAAGGGGAAGCATGTACAAAATGCATTGCCATGTTCATCCTTGAGAGAAAGACTTGTATTCTGCCGGTCAATTTGCTATAGTATTCAGGTGCGAGTTTTGAATAAGAATCCTCGCTCCTTGCTCCTTCGCTTGTGCGAACAAGCTTGAACAGGAGCCGCTTAGTCCAAAAGGAGGTGAAATACATGCGCAAATATGAAATGATGTACATCATTCGTACTGACATTGAGCAAGAAGTTGTTCAGTCTACAGTAGAAAAGTTTCAAGGCATCATCACGAACGGTGGAGGCGAAGTCTCCAAACATGACCTGATGGGCAAACGCCGTCTTGCGTATGAGATCAATAAGTTCCGTGACGGGCACTACGTGCTTGTACACTTCAACGCAGAACCTGCTGTTGTAACTGAACTTGATCGCGTACTTAAGATTTCGGATGAAGTTATCCGTCACTTAATCACAAACGACGTAGCTTAATTGCATGCCAGTATTTTCGTCAGGGGGAATGTTCTATGTTGAACCGTGTCATTCTTATCGGTAGATTGACCAGAGATCCAGAACTTCGTTATACGCCAGCCGGCGTTGCCGTTACACAGTTTACTCTCGCAGTAGACCGTCCTTTCACAAGCGGAGGTTCGAAAGAACGAGAAGCGGACTTTATCAATATCGTCACGTGGAGGCAGCTTGCCGAAACTTGCGCGAACTATTTGCGTAAAGGTCGTTTGACAGCAGTGGAAGGCCGAATTCAGGTACGTAATTATGACAACAACGAGGGCAAGAGAGTTTACGTGACCGAAGTGATTGCCGATAATGTACGCTTCCTTGAATCCAGTAACAGTGCCGGAAATCGTGAAGAAGGCGGATCGAACGCAAACGCTAGCTACGGCAGCGGAGGCAGTGGCAATCGTGGCGGTGGGTCACGCGAGCAGCAAGATCCTTTCATCGATGACGGAAAACCGATCGACATTTCCGATGATGACTTGCCATTCTAAAGTAGAAAGGACTGAACAAACTAATGGCTTTCCAAAAAAGAGATAACAATAGTGAAGATCGCGGCGACCGCAAATTTGCTCCTCGTGGCAAAGGCGGTAAAGGCAAACGTCGTAAAGTTTGTTACTTCACAGTTAACAAAATCAAGCACATTGACTATAAAGACATTGAAACTCTTAAAAAGTTCATCAGTGAGCGCGGGAAGATTCTTCCTAGACGTGTAACTGGTACTTCCGCTAAGTACCAACGTGCATTGACGATCGCTATCAAGCGTTCCCGTACAATCGCATTGTTGCCTTACACAACGGAATAGGGTTACTTAGAAGGCAGCTGTTTATACGGCTGTCTTTTTTGTATGCTGAGAAGTCGGTAGGCGAGAGCAGAGATCCCGCCGCTTTGTAGAGGCTTTCTTTTCTCCCCCTATTTTGTGGTATAATTAACGCTATAGTCTTTTGTAGGATGAGGAGAGATGACGGTTGCTGAATAGGGAAAAGGAAGTAGACCTAGCCAGACGGGCCAAAGTCATTGAGTGGCTCAAGACAGAAGTCGTAGATCACGTAGCGCACCTGCTTAAAGGCATATGGGAAGGCAGCCATGTCAAAATTGTGGATGGTTTAGCCAGTTTAATCTCAAGCGGCTATATTTTGGGAAGAAGACTGGGTATTTCTTATCGCGATTTGGACGAAGCCATTGTAGAGAAAATGAAGAAGCACCGCCAAGAGGGCCATCAACTTGAGGATTGGTACGGCGACATTTCATCGCTCGAAGAACATTTACGTAAGAGGTGAGCCCGGTTGGGGAATCGAAGTTGGCAAAGCATCATTTGGAGTGCGGTGACGATCCTATCATTGCTGTCTCTAATGACGCCTTTTATTATTTTCACATTTAGTTTTCTCATGATCCCTGTATTAATGTTATATGTAAAATCAAGCACCAAACGCTTCGTCATCAGCTATGTCATTAGCTTGCTCGTCGTTTATTTGCTTACCCAGTGGCATGGGATATCCCTCATGTCCGTATCGCTGTTCTTTTTGCCGCCGGTACTAGTCATGGGTAATTTATATAAACGGAAAGCCGCCGCTAGGACGGTAATCACTGCAGGAATTATTACCATTCTGGCAGAGTCGCTGCTCACCCTGCTCATCGGGTATTCGCTTGGATTTGATCCCGTAGCGAAATTCAAGAGCTTTATGATGGACAGCATTGCAAGTATGCCGCCGGGCATTCGGGAGGTTCTACCGAAGGACCAGGATTGGTATGTGAATTTCATTGTGCAAGTGATACCGCTATATTTGATCTTTGTGGCGTTGTTCTATACCTTCGTGACTCACGGCATTAGCCGCTGGTTGCTCAACAAAACGGGAGAAGGCATCCCGGGCTTGCGACCAATGAGGGAATGGATGCTGCAGAAATCGCTGGTGTGGATTTATTTGATCGTGTTTGTCCTCGATCTATTTATGAATCCAGCTTCCAATGCACTAATCCCGACGCTGATGATGAATGCGATGCCACTGCTGATGCTGGCCTTTGCCATTCAAGCGATCTGTTTTCTATTCTTTGTTGCACATGCGAACAAATGGAAGCCAATTTTGCCGATCGTTGCGATGATTATTCTTTGTTTCATGCCTCCACTTTTTATCGTTTACAGCTTACTAGGGGTATTTGATGTTGCGTTTCCAATCCGTGAACGGTTTAAGAAAAATTTATAGGATTAGGAGCTAGTTCGAATGCCGAAGTTCCTTTTAAAGCGATGGCACGGTCAACACATCGTGTGGATTTTCGTTCTGCTCATCATCATGTCAGCTACAATTTATATGTTCAAATGGTGGCTGGGCGTTACGGCCTTCCTGGTCTGCGGAATTCTGGCGTACTTCACACTCCAAGCGGAAGCAGCTTTCCGCAAAGAGCTCAATATGTACGTCGGAACGATTACGCATCGGGTCAAAAAAGCCGGCAATGAAGTGATGAGCGGCCTTCCTATCGGAATTATTTTATATAATGAAGAGAAGCGCATCGAATGGCACAACCCGTTTGTGGCGAAAATGTTGGGTCAGGATTCCGTCATTGGCGAGCCGCTGTACGAATATTTGCCAGACCTGAAGAACCGGAAAGATAAAAGCGAGAAAATCGATTTAACCATCGGGAAGTTGATTTATCAAGTATGGTTTCGACCCGAAGAGAGACTGCTCTATTTCCGGGAAATCACGGAGCATGCGAATTTGGCAAGAAAGTACGAAGATGAGAAAACGGCGATTGGTATCGTGATGATGGATAATCTGGAGGAGTCAACGCAAGGTCTCGATGACCAAACGCGGAGCATTATGCTGGCCAAAGTGACCGGTGAGATTACCGAATGGGCACAGAAGAATCAGCTTTATTTGCGCCGGACGTCCTCGGATCGTTTTCTTATTCTGATGGATCAGAAAGCGCTGCGTCAATTAGAGCAAACGCGATTTGAAATTCTGGACGATGTGCGGGACTTGACGATAGAGAACAAGCTGCCGATGACGCTGAGCATCGGGATTGCATCTGGCGCTGAGCAGTTAACGGAGCTTGGTCAAATGGCGCAGATGGGACTGGATATGTCCTTAGGCCGCGGCGGCGATCAGGTGACAGTTAAAGTGGGCCAAAGGCTGAGCTTTTATGGCGGAAGAACGAATGCGGTTGAGAAGCGAACGCGGGTTAGAGCCAGGGTTATTTCCCATGCATTAAGGGATTTGATGAAGGATAGCGATAAAGTGATTATCATGGGCCACCGCTTTCCGGACATGGACTGTATTGGCGCATCGATTGGCATATTGAAGGCCGTGCAAGTGGTTGGCAAGGAAGGCTACATCGTGCTTGAGGGTGTGAATCCATCGATCCAGAAGGTGATGGAGACGATTGCCGGCGATGAGCGGCTGCACCGCTGGTTCATTACACCAGAACAGGCGATGCAGATTACAACGCAGCGCACCTTGGCTGTGGTGCTGGATACACACAAGGCTTCTATGGTAGCCGAGCCTAAGCTGCTCCAACAGACCCACAGGGTCGTTGTGGTCGATCATCATCGCCGCAGCGAGGAGTTCATCAATGACGCGACACTCGTCTATATGGAGCCTTACGCGTCCTCTACCTGCGAGCTGGTGACCGAGCTGCTGCAGTACATCAATGAGAAGCTGACGATGGAAGTGCTCGAGGCAACGACATTGCTGGCTGGTATCGTGGTCGATACGAAGAGCTTTAGCCTTCGTACAGGGGCGAGAACCTTCGAAGCTGCCTCGTATTTGCGCCGTAATGGCGCTGATTCCGCGCTGATTCAGCGTTTGCTGAAGGAAGATCTCGATTCGTACATCGAGCGAGCAGAAGTGATTAAGCATACAGAAACGATCCACGAGCACATCGCTTTGGCAGTTGCTGAGCCTAATCGCAAATATTCTCAGTTGATGATTGCACAAGTTGCTGATACATTGTTGAATATGACGAATATCATGGCTTCCTTTGTCATCGCCGAACGGCCGGATGGACTTATCGGCATCAGCGCCAGATCGCTAGGGCAGATGAATGTCCAACTCGTGATGGAAAGGCTGGGAGGCGGCGGTCATTTAACCAATGCAGCAACTCAGCTGGATGGCACGACATTAGAGGGAGCAACGAGCCGATTGAAGAAAGTACTCGATGAAATGCAGGAAGAGGAGGGACTTTTCGAATGAAAGTCATTTTACTTAAAGATGTTAAAGGGCAAGGCAAAAAAGGTGAAGTTAAAGAAGTATCCGAGGGCTACGCACAGAATTTTCTTATTGCTCAGGGGCTTGCAGCTCCCGCGACAACTGGCACAGTGAAAGTGCTGGATAATCAGAAGAAGGCGGAACAGCGCAAGAAGGATCAAGAGAAAGCCGATGCCAAAACGCTAGGCGAGAAGTTGAACGAAATGACGGTTCAAATCAAGGCGAAAGCCGGTGAAGGCGGCCGATTGTTCGGCGCAATTCCAAGCAAGCAAATCGCAGAAGTACTAGAGAAACAGTACAAGATTGTGATTGATAAGCGCAAAATCGTCCTCGAAGAGCCTATTCGTACGCTAGGCGTAACGAAAGTCCCTGTGAAGCTGCACAGCGAGGTTACAGCAAGTTTGAACGTACAGGTCCTCGAAGAGAAATAAGTGACAGAGAAGGCGAATAAGAGTCCCTAGGAGGGGCTCTTATCTATTCTTAAACTACGAAAAGAAAGGCGGGTACTGTAGCATGAGCGGAGACAATATGTTTATGGATCGCGTACCCCCTCAAAATATAGAAGCCGAGCAAGCCGTACTCGGTGCAATTTTGATTAACAGCGACGCTTTAATTACCGCGATGGAACGGATTTCGAGCGACGACTTTTATCGGGGAGCGCATCAGCGCATTTTTGAAGCGATTGTTGAGCTAGCGGAAGATCAGGAGCCAGTCGACCTGATTACGCTAACATCGCTTTTGCAGAACAAGCAGCAGCTAGAAGAGATCGGCGGCGTTACGTATTTATCTGAGCTGGCGAACGCGGTGCCGACAGCTGCTAACATCGACTATTACGCGGCTATCGTCGAAGAGAAATCGATGCTTCGCCGTTTGATCCGCACAGCAACCCAAATCGTCACCAATGGCTACGCCAATGAAGACGATGTAGGGTCCATGCTGAGCGAAGCGGAGGCGAAGATTCTTGAGATCTCGCAGCGCCGCAGCTCAAGCGGTTTCGTGGTCATTCGCGATGTGCTCATGGAAGTATTCGAGAAAGTAGAGTCACTTTACTCGAATAAAGGCGGAGCCACAGGCATTCCCTCGGGCTTCGTTGACCTGGACAAGATGACCTCGGGCTTCCAACGCTCCGACTTAGTTATTCTGGCGGCGCGTCCTTCTGTAGGTAAAACCGCGTTTGCGCTGAACGTAGCGCAGAACGTCGGGGTACGCGCCAAGGAAACCGTCGCGATTTTCTCGCTCGAGATGGGCGCGGCGCAGCTCGTACAACGTATGGTCTGCGCCGAGGCGAACGTCGATGCGAACCGCATGCGGACGGGGTATCTCGAAGGCGACGACTGGGAGAAGCTGACGATGGCGATTGGCGCCCTCTCGGAAGCGAATATTTTCATCGATGATTCGCCATCGATTACGGTTGCGGATATTCGTGCGAAATGCCGCCGTCTCCAGCAGGAGAAGGGGCTCGGCATGATCCTCATCGACTACTTGCAGCTGATCGCCGGCCGCGGCAAAGGCGACAACCGTCAGCAGGAGGTCTCTGAGATCTCCCGTACGCTGAAGCAAATCGCGCGTGAGCTCAATGTACCGGTCATCGCGCTCTCGCAGCTCAGCCGGGGCGTTGAGCAGCGACAGGACAAACGTCCGATGATGTCGGACCTTAGGGAATCGGGTTCCATCGAGCAAGATGCCGACATCGTAGCGTTCCTATACCGGGACGATTACTACGATAAAGAATCCGAGAAGAAGAATATTATCGAGATTATCATTGCCAAACAGCGTAACGGTCCCGTTGGAACGGTTGAGCTGGCGTTCTTAAAGCAATTCAATAAATTCGTGAACATGGATCGGAGTCATCAAGAAGCAGCGGCCGGGCAATATTGACGGCCCGCTGCTTCTTTTCATGAGGTTAGCTAGGCGTAACTTCATAGTTTGACCAATATCCGAACGATTATACAGGAGCACTTATTATTGTTCGTTTTTCATTGACTTTGCTTAGGGGGACTGCTACACTAAAGACGGTGAAAAAAACCTTGTTCGTCTGCCTGCACGATTCGTTCTAAGCAGGGCAGCTTCGAGTTAAGGTCGTTTTTCATGCCGAAAGGTAGGTGCCCTTCCTGCAGATTACTGCCGAGGAGACCTAGTTCCTTCGGTGAGTAGTGGACGCTGAACACTTTAGTGCTTTAATGAAGTCCATTTTTTTCAGTGGTACGAAAGCCATAACGGCTCATTATGGGTGACTCGTCACCGTACGGAGGTAAGTGCATATGTCAACGGTTGTTGTTGTCGGAACGCAATGGGGAGATGAAGGGAAAGGTAAAATCACGGATTTCTTAGCGGAATCTGCTGAGGTTGTTGCTCGTTACCAAGGTGGTAACAATGCAGGCCATACGATCATTATCAGCGGGAAAAAGTATAAGCTGACGATGATTCCTTCCGGTATTTTTTACCAAGATAAAGCATGTGTTATCGGGAACGGTATGGTTATTAATCCCGCAGCACTCATTGAAGAAATTAACTACATTCATGATAATGGTTTTTCGACAAAAAATTTAAATATCAGTGATCGCGCGCATGTTATCATGCCGTATCATCTGCTGCTTGACGGTCTGGAAGAAGATCGTAAAGGCGATAGCAAAATTGGGACCACCCGCAAAGGGATCGGACCTTGTTATATGGATAAAGCAGCACGTAACGGGATCCGTATCGCGGATTTAATGGATGCTGAAGAGTTTGAATTGAAACTAAGACGCATCATCGCCGAGAAAAACGTGTTAATCGAGCAAGTATACGGTTCCACAGGTCTTGATGTAGAGCCGATTCTTAGAGAGTACCTCGCATACGCAGAGGTCATTCGTCCATACGTAACGGACACTTCTGTCGTTCTGAATGAGTACATCGATCAAGGTCGCAGAGTTCTGTTCGAAGGCGCACAAGGCGTTATGTTGGATATCGACCAAGGCACATACCCGTACGTAACATCCTCCAACCCAACGGCTGGCGGCGTATGTATCGGATCCGGTGTAGGTCCAACGAAGATCCACAACATCATCGGCGTAGCCAAAGCGTACACGACTCGTGTCGGCGACGGTCCGTTCCCGACGGAACTCGACAATGAAGTTGGCGCTTGGATCCGTGAAAAAGGCTTTGAGTACGGGACAGTAACTGGCCGTCCGCGCCGTGTTGGCTGGTTCGACAGTGTTGTCGTTCGTCACGCAAGACGCGTTAGCGGCATCACAGGCCTGTCATTGAACTCCATCGACGTTCTGACAGGGCTTGAAACGGTCAAAATTTGCACAGGCTACATGTACCGCGGCGAGCTTATCGAGCACTACCCGGCTAGCTTGAAAGCCATCTCCGAGTGTGAAGCTGTTTACGAAGAGCTTCCGGGCTGGACAGAAGATGTGTCTGGTGCGCGTACACTGAGTGATCTGCCTGAGAATGCAAGACACTATGTTGAGCGTGTTTCACAGCTGACAGGCATTCCAATCGCAATTTTCTCCGTAGGCCGTAACCGTGAGCAAACGAATTTGGTTCGTCCAATCTACGCTTAATCGAATCGAAATTAATACAAAATCCTCTAGGCTCATAGCAGCTTAGAGGATTTCTTTTTGTCTAAAGGGATTTAATGGACATGATTTCGTCAATACTGGGAAGGAGGGAATAGATTGAAGCGTCAGGAGTGATAGAGCGAATGAAAGTGTTAGCGTGGCTGGGCAAAATCGTCATAAGCAGTGTACTTATTACATCAATCACAATGTTTACGACATGGTATGTTGTAAACATGTATGTAGAGGATATATTTCGACAATATCAGATACCAGCCTTGGGTAAAAAGATTCAATTTAGTGATTTTACTGCAAGATTGGCCGGAGAGCTGAATATAGTTATGCGTAGAGACGGGGGGAAGCAAGCTGCCCCGGTGGATACACCAGCAGCTAAGCCTAGTCCTAGTCCCAGCCCGTCAGGAAGCGTACCTAGTTCTGGTTCGAGCGATCCCTTGCATTCGGACGCAGGAGCTTATGGAGCAACGGCTTCCCCAGGAGTAAAGGATGATGATGCCTTAGCCGTCATGGGGCGAGTAAGTGATGCAAACGAACAGAAGAAGGATCTTGTCATGTCGACCGAAGATTTCGCTAAGAAGAAAGAAGCGCTATCCAGCGACGATAAGATGAAAATATTTTCTCTTGTTGTTGCTAAGCTGCCGCAAAATGAGGTGCAGCATCTGTCTGTTCTGCTAGAAGACGGGATTACAACGGATGAGCTTAAGCAGGTCAATGAGACGCTCAAGAAATATTTAAACGAGACGGAATTAAAACAGCTGACAACTATCCTGAACAAGTACTAGCTTTCCTCATCCAGGACCATGGATTAGCCCTAATGGAGCTGTCCGCCGAATTTCATAATGGTATCTTCAGCTTGACGGTAGCGCGATTTCTCTACACAAACCGTGAGCGCGTAAGAGGGCTCAGCTGCCGAAAGGCTATCAACCGATTGAGTCAAACCGCCGGCAAAGTCATCCGTATGTGGCTCACCGCCATAATTGAATTTGATATCCAATACACCTTGAGATCTAAGGACTTCAGCTGTTTTCTCCATTGTAGACCGATCTGTGAACGTAGCTTCCAAATTAATTTCCATGCATAAGTTCCCCTTTCAAATTTTCACTCAAATTCGTCATTTCTCGTAATTGGGTGTAAATCTATTGGATTTATATACAAAAAAATGAAAATTTTACGTCTTCTTTTGGCGGTGGACACGAATCTATCACATGGAGATCGAGTATTTTGTTGAAATAAGCAGAGAAAGTGTGTTAAATTTAACAAAAGGTAGATATCCTCATGGATATTATGTCTAATCAAGGTTTATTTATGTATTTTGAAGTAATTAATCATTAGGTTGCCTTTGAATAATTACTTCATGGATGCAAAACCGTTCAAAGGGAGAAGATCATGACAGGTTTCAGGGGTATGCGCTTTGTTCAAGATCTCATCAAGAGATTCACGCCGAAGCGAGAAAGCTTGACCGGAAATGAATCAGTATCAGACAAGCAGCTGGAAGAAGTATCGACAACTACGACGCTAACGGTAATCAAACGACATAAATGGTCTCTAGTTCTGGGAGTTAGTGCAGTCGCGCTAACTGGCGCAATTACGTTTGCAGGTCATCAATATGTGCAAGCGAATATGGTAAATGTATATCACGTGATGCTCAATGGCGAAGAAATTGGCGTCGTGAGTGATAATAAATTGATTGATGAATATAAGCAGACAAGACCACAAGAAGTACAAAAGAATTTCCCAGATGTTCATGTCGTTCTCAAAACAAATGGCGTAACCTACACGCCTGAAAAGGCTTACAGTCCAGTAACGGATGATTCAGCTGTGATCGCCACACTTAATAAGGCATTAGTGCCCCAACCGGTCGGGGTCGAATTGAAGGTAGATGGGAATACTATCGCGATTGTGAAGGATCAGCAGACGGCCGATCAGATTCTTGAACAGGTCAGTGCGCCTTTTGAACCAAAAGGCAAAGAAACAGCTAAGGTTGCTGTTCTATCCTCAAGCCAGGGGCAGGATATTTCCACTGCGCCGTCAGAACTTGAGAAGGTGGAATTTGTTCAGCAAGTTGACAAAATAGAAGTCCCGATTGAGCCAGCAGATTTGGCTAAACCGGAAGATGTAGTGAAGAAGTTGACGACTGGCGATGTGACGCCTGCGAAGTACACAGTAGTTGAGGGAGATTGCGTCTCCTGTATCGCGAAGAAATTAGGAATTACGAAGCAATTCATCTATGATAAAAATCCTGGTCTTCAGGATGATAAGCTGAAGATTGGCAATCAGCTTGATGTAACGGTGCTTAAACCTAAACTGTCCGTCAAAACGACAGAAAAGATTGTGCAGAATCAAGAGATTCAGTACGATACGGAATATGTGAAAGATGATTCGCAACGCGTAGGCGTCGTTCAACCGATTTCTCCTGGGAAAAACGGGCTGAAGAAGGTGACGATCCAAGTGACGAAGGTCGATGGTTTAATGACCAACGAACAAGTAGTGGATGAAGAAATTATTGATAAACCCGTCACGGCGAAGGTGAAAAAAGGGACCAAAGTCGTTAAGGGTGAAGGCACAGGGAAATTCGCGTGGCCTGTCATTTCTCCAAGTATCTCCAGTACGTTCGGCGTGCGTTGGGGCAAGCTTCACAAGGGAATCGATATTACGGGTAACAAGAACATCATGGCAGCCGACAATGGTAAAGTAACCGAAACAGGGTATAAGTCAGATTACGGCAATTATGTGATTATTAATCATTTGAATGGTTACGAGACGTTATATGGCCACATGAGCAAGATTATCGCAACCGAGGGTTCAATCGTTGAAAAAGGCGATATCATCGGTATTATGGGAAGTACAGGCGATTCCACAGGCGTTCACTTGCATTTTGAAGTGCACAAAAGCGGCAGCTTGGAAAATCCGTTGAAGTATTTAAATCGTTAACTTACATAGAGGCAAGGTCAAACCGGACAATCCGGGGGCCTTGTCTCTTTTTAGTTGAATATATGATAAAATAGAGGGTAGTATGCAAGGAATAGGACGACTTCGCATTTATCATGGAGTAGGCGGTGGTAGGTTTGTTTGGGAAAATTCTCGTGGTGGATGACGAACAACCGATTGCAGATATTTTGAAATTTAATTTGGAAAAAGAGGGCTATCAGGTGATCTGTGCCTATGATGGCGGAAGCGCTGTAGAGCTTGCGTTCTCTGAGCAGCCCGATCTTATATTGCTGGACCTCATGCTTCCCGTGAAGGATGGGATGGATGTGTGCCGAGAGGTGCGATCGAAGCTGAACACACCGATCATTATGTTAACAGCCAAAGATACCGAGCTGGATAAAGTACTTGGCCTGGAAATGGGCGCGGACGACTATGTAACCAAGCCATTCGGTACAAGAGAGCTGCTAGCCCGGGTCAAGGCGCATTTACGCCGCCAGACGAAAGCGCAGTCGGCTCCGAGTGAGTCGGACACGCAGCGCAACGGGATGCGGATTCACGCTTTATTCATCGATAACGACATGTACATGGTGTATAAAGATGGGGTTCCGCTCGATCTAACGCATCGCGAATTCGAGCTGATTCAATACTTGGCCAAAAACTCCGGCAAAGTCATGACACGCGAACACTTGCTGCAAGCGGTGTGGGGCTTTGAATATTTCGGCGATGTGCGCACCGTCGATGTAACGATACGCCGGCTGCGCGAGAAGCTGGAGACGGACCCAAGCCGTCCAGAATACATTATGACGCGCAGGGGGCTTGGCTATTTGATGCGCAGTCCTAAAGCCGGAGGCTTCTAAGCATGAAGGGCATCCGCTTCTTTCAATCGATCCAAGCGAAGCTGATTATTGTGTATGTCCTGCTTATTTTGATTGCGATGCAGCTTATCGGGGTGTATTTCTACAAAACGGTGGAGACGTATTTCAAGAACGACTTCTTGGTTTCGCGCAACAGCCAGGTTACGCTGCTGGCCGGCTTCGTGGGTTCCTACCTTACAGGTGATCAGGACAGCAAGAACGCTGCCGAAGGCAAGAAAACGTACGCGGATTTGAACGAGTTCGTTAGCAATTTATTTTCGATTAATAATGCTGAAATTCAAATTATAGATGCCAACGGGAACGTCATTAGCACGTCAGTTCCCAATCATTTAAAGCAAAAAAATACGCAGCCGGAAGTCATCAGAGCGCTGCAGGGGATTAAGGACAACCAGCGGATCTTCACCGATGAGGATGGGTATCGGAAGGTCATCATTGCTAAGCCTGTGGGCAGCGGTGCACGTGTTCTGGGCGCTGTCTATCTGATCGCGTCCATGGAGGATGTCTATAAGACGATCCGGTCGATTAATCGCATCCTGATTTCGGGTACATTGATTGCGCTAGGGTTAACCGCCATTCTTGGTGTCATCCTTACAAGTACGATTACGAATCCGATCAAAGAGATCACGAGGCAGGCGACTGCGGTTGCCGAGGGGAATTTTGATCAACAGGTCATTATTCAAGGTACCGATGAGATCGGTCAGCTGGGTCATACGTTTAATTTCATGATGAATCGGCTCAGGGAAGCCCTTTCTCTCAATGAAGAGGAGAAGGAGAAGCTGGCATCCATCCTGACGAATATGAACGACGGGGTCATCGCAACGGATGATAAAGGGAATGTCATCGTCTTGAACCGCAGGGCGAAGCAAATTCTGCAGGCGGAAGAAGAGACGACAATCGGCCTCGATATCTCCAAGGTGCTCGGAATTCCGGACGAAACGATACAGGGGCTTCTTCAGGGAGAGGTACGAACGACGCTGCTCGATATTGAGCTTCCGGATGATGATGAGCAGCTGTCCGTACGCATCACGTTCACACCGATTCATCGCCGGGGAGAAGGGCAGAGCGGGATTATTGCCGTGCTGCAGGACGTAACGGATCAGGAGAAGCTGGAGCAAGCCAGACGCGAGTTCGTCGCGAACGTGTCGCATGAGCTGCGCACGCCGCTGACGACGATCAAGAGCTATCTAGAAGCGCTTGATGACGGCGCCATAGAGGAGCCGCAATTGGCTTCTCGCTTCATCAGCGTGACGCGCAGCGAGACAGAGCGGATGATCCGCTTGGTAACGGATCTCTTACATTTATCGAGGCTGGATTCCAAGCAGTCGATGATGAGTAAATCAACAACACTTGTGAGCGAGATGCTGGAGGAAGTGGCCGACCGGTTCTCTTTTCAGCTGCAGCAGCGCAAGATTGAGATTGTAATTCGGGTGGAGAAAGGCGTAACCGGCCTGCTGCTCGACCGTGACAAAATAGATCAGGTCCTCGATAACCTGGTGTCGAATGCGATTAAGTATACGGGTGATGAAGGCGCAATCCGGCTGGAGGCTCGGAAGATTGAGAAGGATATGCTGGAGATTTCCGTACAGGATAATGGTATTGGGATTCCGAAGAAGGATTTGACCCGTATTTTTGACCGTTTCTATCGTGTAGACAAAGCGCGTTCTCGGAATATGGGCGGTACAGGATTAGGGTTGTCCATTGCCCGGGAAATAGTCAAAGCACATGGGGGAACAATTAATTTAGAGTCCGAATTGGGACAAGGAACCCGTGTAGTGTTCACGCTGCCGATTCAGCAAGAGGAGGAAGATGAGCTATGATTGAGAGTTTAAAATCTATCGCGCTTGTCATCCTGATTGGTACCTCGCTGTATCAAAGCTTTTTGCTGGCGTCGTACAGTCCGCCTAAGATTGAGCCTATCCAACAAAGCAATTATGTGCAAACCGAGACATTGGGGAAGCAGGCAGAGCTGCAGGATATGCTTTTCCCGGATCAAATTATCGTCCATTTGGGCAATCAACAGCATTCCGTGCTGTATCCCAGCAATTATTACTATACAAGATTGCTCGATAACATTAAGCAGCGGAGCTTTAGGGGCTTCCGCAAGACGTCGATGTATTTGGTGAATGTGAACTGGGAAGAAGTTCGTAATAAACAGCAGGGCGTCGAGATCCGGTTCCGAGATGGCATTCCTTTCACCATTCTGCAGCAGGTGCTGCGAATTGAAGGCGAGCTGCCGGCTGATAACGACAAAGTGACGCGGATTTGGATTTACTCGAAAGGCAACAACGAAGATGTTCGCGCTTTCTTCTTTACGGATTCCCCGGGCGTAGGGTACGAGGTGATCGGGGCCGATTTTACAAGTAAAGACGTGGAAAATTTCGCAGCTTTCGGAGATATTACGAATCTATACAAGACGACGAATAGCGGTGATTACTATCTTCCGGTCAAGCCGCTCCGGCTGCCGAGTTTTACATTCAGTTACACCCAGCTTACGGCGGATCAATTGAAGCAAAGTCTGTTCGTAGATCCTGGCATCACCCGCTATCTCAAAGAGCGTGACGGTTCGGAAATCTACACGGATAGCAAACGCGGTTTTCAGCTTAATCGTGACCTGCGGTGGATTACGTACTCTGACCCTGTTGCTCCTGTGGAGAGCAAAAGTGAAGTGCTTGAGAACTTGCTGGCCGGCATTAAATTTATCAACCAGCATATCGGTTGGGATGGTAAATATATGGTGGCTCGTACGCCGCAGAAGCAGCTTTTTGACAATCAGACCTTTACGTTCCGTCAGTATTATGAATCGTTGCCGATTGTGACAGCGCAGCCCGAGGGCTATGGTTCTCTGAAAATGCAGGTGCAAAAGGGAATCATCTCCGGATTCGAACGGTCTATGATTATTCCTGATCTGAAGACAGCTCAGCGGCGTGATGGGGAATTATTGTCCGGTGACGTGTTAGAAGAACGGCTGCAGTATTATCAGCGACGGTCCAGTATCGTCTCTATTTTTCCTGCGTATCGTCCAGTTGTTTCGGAAAAGTTTCTCATGTTGGCTCCCGTATGGGCTTTGGAGCTGCGGGATGGCACGTATGATTTCATTGAATAAGTTCGATTAAGATTATCTTTATGGAAAGGTTGGTGAGATCATGAATTGGAGCAGGGCCAAAACGATCCTGATTTGTTCCTTTTTGCTGCTCAATATGATTCTTGGCTTCCAGCTGTGGTCCACCAATCGCTCCAATCAGACGGAAGTCGCGTTAGATACGTCAGGGACGATCGAAGAGCTGAATCGTGCGCTCCAGAGTAAAAATATTCGATTAGCCGATGAGTTGCCGACAGATGTCACGAAGCTGAAGGTTATTACGGTGAAATATGACGATAGCATAAAGCCTGGGGACAAGAAAGTGTTAAAAACGCCTCTAAGCATGAGCGCGCTGCTCGGCAAAGGAGCAAGCAAAGAAGTTCAAGCCCAGTCGGAAATTCCAAATTTTAATCTGTATCAGTTGGATTCGTCGGTAAGAACAAATGGTACTTATGTATTTAATCAGCTGTACGGCAAGCTTCCGCTTTTTGATGTGACGGTGGAGTTGAATGAGGAAAATGGAGAAATTACCAGTTACCGTCAAGCCTACGTTGAAGTAGAATCAGGAGTAGAACAAACGGAGCAAAAGCTGATTCCCGCTCAGCTAGCGGTACGCAGTCTAGTAGACAACTATTTAAGCGAAGGCTCAATTATTACGGAGGTCCGACTGGGTTATCATGGACAGCCGTACAACTCCCAGACGCAGCCGATGTTTCCGCACTGGCGGATTACGATTGATAATCGGGATATCTATTATCTGCAAGCGTTCAACGGCGCGGTGGAATCTCCGCAAAAAGGGGCGGATCCCGTTCCCTTTGGCACACAAGAGAGCGGTAAAAAGGAAAGTACAAATAACAACGGTGATAAGAGCACGCCAGATAAGAAGTAGAAGGTAAGCAACTTACATAAACAGCTAAGGTTCGTTGATAAAAAGCATGTGTACATGTATGCATAGAGGAGCAGGGTAGGATGGGTATGAGGTTTACAGTGCTGTCGAGCGGTTCGACGGGGAATGCGACGGTCGTCGACAATGGGGAGACCAAGGTGCTTATCGATGTGGGCTTCAGCGCGAAGAAGATGGAGGCGTTGATGAAGGAACGCGAGCTAGCGGCGAACACCATAGACGCTATTGTGATCACGCACGAGCATTCGGATCATATCAAAGGTTTAGGAGCGCTGGCGCGAAAATATGATTTGCCCATCTATGCGAACGAGAAGACATGGGTAGAATTGGATCGCCAGATTGGTGTGATTGCGGAAGAAAACAAGCGGGTTATGGAAACCGGCAGCATCGAAGAGTTCGGCACTCTGCGTGTGGAATCGTTCGGGATTTCGCATGATGCGGCGGAACCGGTGGGCTATTGCTTTTATGAAGGAGAGCAGAAGATAAGCGTTGTAACGGATTTGGGCTATATGAGCGAGAAAGTGAAAGAGAAGATTATAGATTCGGATGCTTTGGTGCTAGAGACGAATCATGACGTAGACATGCTGCGCGTAGGACACTATCCTTGGAGCATTAAGCGCCGTATTCTCGGGGATAAGGGGCATTTATCCAACGAAGCCGCGGGAGAAGCGCTCTGTGACGTGATGACGAATAAGACGAAGTCCGTCTATATGGCACATTTAAGCCGTGACCATAATTTAATGGATTTGGCCAGGCTAACGGTGAATAACATAGTACAAGAGCGCGCCCCTGAGTCTAAGCAGCTACGGTTAATGGATACGTACTTCGATCGATCTACGAAATGGGATGTATTGGATTCGGAGTAAGCGCGGCATCAATTTCCTTGGATTTGAGCTGTATTTCCTGCGGCGTGATCAAGCCCTTATCAATCAGTGTTTGAATGAGAGATGAAAGAACGAGGGATTGGTGGTAAAGGCTGTCCTTGAGGTCTGCGAGCTTCCCGATCATGTTGATTTCTTCCATATGGGATTGAATACGATTCATAATGTGCATTCTCCTTTGATTTTCTAATTTAAAGTTACTGTTAACTCTAGTAATTCCTTGAGAGATTTGGTTTACTATTATTATAGGCAAGAGCGGAACGAAACATTCCTATTTTTTGCAAATAAGATTCTGAGGCAAGAGCGGCATGACCCGCCCCCTGTCAACAAGGAGGGACACCCTGTGAGTTTGTTTGATGATGATTTCTATTCGACCAAAAGAACCAAGCAGCGCCAGCCTGTGTGGCGTCCTAAACGTTCAGGAGGATTAGCAGGCTTTACGGAACGTAGACGAAATGTGGCCCTTGTAGCGGGTGTAGGCGGGGCTTTATCGATGCTTTTGCTAGTTGGATTGGTTAGCGGTTTGGGTCAAAGTGAACCGCAAGCCGATGCGATAGCGATCCCAGCTGCAGTTGCGAGTGCAGAAACGCGTCCCATGAACGTCAACGACTCTGTCGTGGCAGCAACGGAGAAAATTAAGCCGGCCGTGGTCAGCGTGATCTCCTCCAAGAAGGATGATAAGGGCCAAGAGAGCGGGATTGGGATCGGATCGGGTGTCATTTTTTCCCGAAATGGCGATAAAGTGCGGATCGTGACGAATAGTCATGTTGTTGAAAATGGGAACCAGTTTGAAATCGTCAATTTTCAGGGCGAGCATCGCAAAGCTACGCTGGTCGGCCGCGACCGGATTACGGATTTAGCAGTTCTGGAAGCCGATGGTAAGGATATCAAGGTAATTGCGGAATTTGGCGACTCCGAGACGCTGCGCGCGGGTGAAATGGCGATTGCTGTCGGGAACCCCTTAGGACTTGGCTTCTCGCCAACCGTTACGCAGGGCATCATTTCATCGCCAAAACGAACGATTCCAGTTTCCTTATCCCGTGAGGGCACAGATTATGACTGGGAGATGGATGTCATTCAGACCGACGCGGCGATTAACCAAGGTAACAGCGGTGGACCCCTGGTGAATATCGAGGGCAAAGTGATTGGTATTAACTCGATGAAAATTTCAGATACCGGCGTCGAAGGATTAGGGTTCGCGATTCCTATTAACAGCGCGAAGCCGATTATCGATAGTCTGATCACGGATCACAAGGTCAAGAGACCGCTGATGGGCGTATCAACACAGGAATTGCAAGCTTTTAAAGGGACGGATGTATTAAAGCTGCCTGCAGATGTGAAAACTGGAGTTATCGTCTTCGAAGTGTCTGGACCTTCCAAGGATGCGGGTCTCAAAGCGCAGGATGTCATTGTGCTGTTGGATGACCGGAAGATTGATAGCACGATCACCCTGCGTAAATATTTATACAATGAGAAGCACATCGGTGATAAAGTGAACGTCACTTATTATCGCGGCGGCAAGAAGATGAATGCGGTGGTCACTTTAGTGGAAGCGACCGATAAATAAGATATAGAAACATTGCGGATGAGAGGTAGTTGCATGCACGTAGTTTGTAAAGATCATGTAGAAATCGCGATTGATGAGTTTGTCGATGAATTTGAGGAAGCGCCGGACGTTGTGGATTTGCAGAAAACCCACTTCGCGAACTGGGAGCCTCCTTCACATTGTGAGCATTGCCAGGAGTTAGCGCGATTTCTAGTTGTATGAGGAAGGCTGATGCCTTCCTTTTTGTTTTGGTTGGAGTGAATAGAAGAAGGGATGTTTCGTTATATGCAGATTCAGATATTAACGGTTGGGAAGTTGAAGGAGCGCTATCTGGTGGATGGGATCGCGGAGTACGTTAAGCGCCTTGGGCCTTATGCCAAGGTGCAAATGATCGAGGTGCCGGATGAGAAGGCACCGGAGAACATGAGCCCTGCTGAGGAGCAGCAGGTGCGGGATCGTGAGGGCGCGCGTCTGTTGACTGCGCTGCGTCCGGATGTGTACGTCGTGGCGCTGGCCATCGACGGCGAGATGTGGTCGAGCGAGCAGCTGGCGGGCTCGCTCGATAAGTTGGCCACCTATGGACGGAGCCAGGTGGCCTTCGTGATCGGCGGCTCGCTGGGGCTCTCGAGCGAGCTGCTGCGCCGTGCGGATATGCGGCTGAGTTTTGGCCGCATGACGCTGCCGCACCAGCTGATGCGGCTGGTGTTGGTGGAGCAGATTTATCGCGCTATGCGGATAAATCGGGGGGAACCGTACCATAAATAAGGGCAAGTTTTTTTGTGGAATTCCTTGCGGGGCATGGATTTGTAATCGAATTCCAGTTCAATGCCTCGAAGCTTTTGGCCTTGCTGTACGGCTATCTGCTTCACTATGGTCTGTATTAGGGTCTTCTGCGTTTCGACTGGAGAGGTCTGAAGAAGCCCGTTGAAGTCGCTGAGTGCTTTGTGTGTTTATGTTTAAAATTCCTGCAAGGCTAGAGCTCTAATGCTGGCTTGTTTTAGCGCACCCATTAACAGCAAGTAAGGATGTGGACCGTAGCTAATGCGAGCAACACCTAATGCGGCCAGTCTATGGAGAGAAGGCGACTCCGGGGAGATCATCACGTTAACGGGAATCGGGGATTGCCGGCACAAGATCTCGATGAGCTGTTCATTGCACAGACCTGGCACGAAGAACCCGTGAGCGCCAGCTTCCGCATAGACGTGTGCCCTTTGGAGGGCAGCTTCTACATGTGCTTCATTGTGCTCACTTGCAGAGAATTGGAAGAATATATCAGTGCGAGCGTTGATAAAAAGAGGAATCGATGTATGTTGGGCGGCATCTCGCACAGCTGCGATACGCAAGGCGTGCTCTTCTTCGGAATAAAGTCGAGATCCATCGATCCACTGATCTTCGATATTGATACCTACTGCTCCGCACTCGATAATCTTTTTCACGTTCTCCTTGACGATTTCTGGAGACCGACCATAGCCGCCTTCTATATCAATCGTAATGGGTAGATCCACGTTATTATAAATCCGCTGAAGATTCGACAAAACAAGGTCGAAAGGGAGCGCCTCGCCGTCGTCGTATCCATGCGCAGCCGCTACTGACCAACTGCCGGTAGCAATGGCCTGAGCACCGGCTTGTTGAACGGTCCGTGCGCTTCCGGCATCCCATGCGTTGACGAGAATGAGCGGGCTGCCGCTTTTATGCAATTCATGAAAATTCCTTGCTTGCTCAAGTTGATTTTTCATTTGTTTGATGTCCCTCTTTTCTCATGATTCAGAAGCCATTCTTTGCGTGCAACGCCGCCTCCATATCCTCCGAGCTCGCCGTCGGAGTTGATCACACGGTGACATGGAATGACAATCGCCAATTGATTGGCGCCGTTCGCTTGCGCTACTGGTCGATAAGCAGTCGGTTTGCCAAGTGCCAGCGCGATGTCAGCGTAGGAACGTGTTTCTCCCGCTGGAATTTGTCTTAATTGATCCCATACACTCTGCTGAAAAGGCGAGCCTATTAGATGTAGCGGAGTCGTCCATTCAGTTAACGTACCCTCGAAATATAGAGTGAGTTCTCGTTCTATCGATTGAATAGGTACTGTTTGTCCGGGAATAATTGCTGCTTTCATTCTTTTCCTTAGCCGCTCAACTTCGCGTTCTAATCCTCTGCGGTCTACGAACTCCAAGAGATACAGTTCGCTTTCGTCCGCTACGGCTACCATGGGGCCGAGCTGCGTGTCCAGCCACGCTGCTTTGAGAATTCGGCTATCGTCCAGACGCGTAGGAGGCGCGCCCATGATGCGAGAAAATGCGTCTCTGAATCCGCTGCTGGAATCGTAACCTGAAGCTAATTGCGTGTTAATAATTTTTTCCCCCGATCGGATGCTCTTCAAGGCCAGTCCCATTCGACGGGCCCTGGCGTATTCAACGAATGTCATACCGAAGCGCTTCTTGAACTGACGGCGTGCAGTAGACTCGTCGATAGACAAAGCCCTGAAATCTTGCTCCTTCCAGCGCTTCTCCGGGTTCTGCTCAACCGCGTCGACGAGGAGTCGGACGATATCCGAGACTTGATTCGGATGGGACAAGGGACGGCAACGCTGACAGGGACGGAAGGAAGCTAGAAGCGCCTGCTGCGCTGTCTCGTAGAATTCGCAGTTATTGTATTTTGGTTTCCTCGCCGGACAAGTCGGTCGGCAAAACACGCCGGTAGACGTGACGCCCACATAGAAAACACCTTCGTATTCGGATTTTTTCTCAACAAGCGCTTTATAATATTCGGCTTTTCGTTCCTGGTTATCGATCATGTTGACACCTACAAATTAAGAATAAGTTTATTATACCCTGCGCTTACGACTTCCGTAGCCGAAAATCAGGCATCTATTTTAAAGAAAGAGCCATCCCTCTAAGGATGGCATTAAAACTTGCCGTTACAGATAGCGCGGTGAGCCGTATCACAAATAATAAAAAGTAAGTAAATGATTATAAACAATGCTAATCAAATTAAATTAAAGGATACTTATGTAAGAATCGTGGAGGAATTATATGGAGACAACATGCTGACACCTTATAATTGCAGGGATAGAGTTAGTAAGTTTGGTCCTCTTTTTAACAGCTTGTCACTTTATATGGACAAATATAGATGATTGAAAACTATCCAATGGACCGTTAACATCAATCTACATTTGGGCAATAAATGGAACTTAGAGTCGATCAAGCTAAAAATAAATATTCATCAGAGTGCCGAAATTATGTACAGGCAAGAATTGATAGATGGAGTATTCTTAAATCGGAGACTATCAGTAGTGATGGAAAATGAGGATAAACTCTGAACCGTTCTGCCGCCAAACGTGACTAAAGAAGTGGTATTGAAAAAAGCCGATCATACAGATCGGCTTTTTTCAATTCCTTACTTAGCTGCCAACTTCAAAGCCTGCTCCTCAGCATCTCGATATCCCTTTTGTAATACTTCATTTCTATCCAGGAAGGCTGTTCCTTGTATGCGAACTGCTTCAAAATCTTCGATTCCCATTAAATCAAACATGGACTTCAAAAATTTATTCGAGTACTCTAGTTCGGTATAGAAGTCATTATTGGTGTAAATGGACCCGCTGGCTTGAATGGTAACGACGCTTCTTCCATCATCGAGAAGTCCGACGGATGCTCTTCCGTTACTCATGGGGGGACTGATATATTTAAATGTTTCCCTTGGGATCATAACATTATCTATATAATCCTTTAGTTTTGAGGGGATACTGAAGTTATGCATTGGAAATACAATGACGTATTTATTAGCACTTATAAATTGCTTTAACAGGGTATTCATACGATCTGTTACTTCTTTTTCTTCACTAGTTAATTCTTTCTCTTTCGCTTGTTTCGACCATGCGCTCAATACATTTTTATCGAGTGCGGGTACTTCGTCGTCGTATAGATTAATTTGTTCAATAACCTCGTCATTCGAATGCTTCTCTTTGTATACTTTCAGAAAGTAGTTAAAAACATCAAGACTTGCAGAGGTTTTGGAATCAAAATCCGGGTGTGCATTGATAATAAGTAATTTACTCATGTAAATTTCCTCCTAGGTGCTTATCATAGACTCTATGAATCGGCGATTGATATAATCCATAATATATGTTGCCCAGTTACATGTCAATTTATAAAACCAAGAAGTTTATGTAAATAAACATAATGAAATCGATCCTACTATGGTTTTTATCCCCTACACTAGCGTATTTGTTGGCCGCGCCGAGGACATATTTTGCCTACTTTCTTTTAAATACGGCACCAGAAAATTATGGTAAAATAATAGAAGAGAGTACCATTCCTATTTCATAAAGTGGAGGCGCTTACTTATGGACCAACTATTGCAGCAAGAGGGATACTTTGGGGAGTTTGGCGGCAGCTTCGTCCCGCCGGAATTACAGGAAGTGTTGAGTTATTTGAGTGAGCAATTTTATAAGTTTAGAGACGATCCGGAGTTTAAAGAAGAGCTTCGTTATTATCTAAGCGAATATGTTGGACGTGAGAATCCATTAACGTATGCGGAGCGGCTGACCAAAGCTTGGGGAGGACCGAAAATATACTTAAAGCGTGAGGATTTGAATCATACAGGAGCGCATAAGATCAACAATGCGATTGGCCAAATTCTGCTCGCTAAGCGGATGGGTGCCAAACGGATCATCGCTGAGACTGGTGCCGGACAGCATGGTGTGGCTACGGCAACGGCTTGCGCTATGTTTAATATGGAATGCGTCATCTATATGGGAGCTGAAGATACACGTAGGCAGGCGCTTAATGTGTTCCGAATGGAGCTGCTGGGAGCGACGGTTGTACCGGTTCATAAAGGCCAAGGAAGATTGAAGGATGCGGTAGATGAGGCACTGGACGATTTGGTTCGCAATTATAAAAATACGTTTTATTTGCTAGGCTCCGCCGTTGGTCCGCATCCGTTTCCGACAATGGTCAAGCACTTTCAGGCTATTATTAGTGAAGAATCGAAGAGGCAGATTGTGGAGAAAGAGGGCCGTTTGCCAGATGCAGTGGTGGCTTGCGTAGGCGGTGGCAGTAATGCAATTGGTGCCTTCACTCATTACATCGATGAGCCTACCGTTCGCTTAATCGGTGTCGAGCCTGATCAAGCACCATCTTTGACCCAAGGCGTTCCGAGCATCATACACGGCTTCAAGTGTTTAGTGCTGCTGGATGAGGAAGGCCAGCCAAGGAAGACTTATTCCATCGCCGCAGGACTGGATTATCCGGGCATTGGGCCGGAGCATAGCCACCTGAAGGTCTCGGGCCGGGCTGAATATGCAACAGTCACCAATGAGGAAGTGCTGGAAGCCTTCCAGGAACTGTCGCGCACGGAAGGAATCATTCCTGCCTTAGAGAGCGCGCATGCAGTTGCCTACGCGAAGCAGTTGGCGCCGACGATGAGCGAAGATCAAATTATTATCGTTAATCTGTCGGGCCGCGGGGATAAGGATGTCGAGCAAGTTTATCAAATGCTTAAATAGTGAGACGGAGGGCGTCCAATAGGACGCCCTTTTGATTAGGCTCTGTAAACGATGGACAGGTAGATGCCGCTATTATTTGTACATCATTCCGCGCTTCTTATAAGGTAAGGAGGTAGCATGGAACTTTGATCCCCAAGCGATGGAATACAATGGGATTGTAGTTAGTAGTAAACAGTGTTACTCTTACAACGGTAAACTCATAATCTACGTTTTGCCATACATCCCATAATAGTCGCTATTTTAGTTATAAAGAAAGGTAATACTATGATAAAAGTTAATAACTTATCCTTCTCGTTTCCGCAAAAAGAATTATATAAAAACATTACATTTACGCTTGAAGAGGCACAACACTGCGCTTTTATAGGAACAAGTGGCAGTGGGAAAAGTACATTGATAGATATCCTGATGGATCCAGAAAGATATCTGTTCGAGGGCAAGTTAGAAATAGATCCGACTTGCAAAATTAGGCATGTAAGTCAATTCCCACAATTCGACAAAACGAAAGAAACAACCGTTTTTGAATATATAGGGGAAGAATTTATTAAAATACAAAATGAAATAACATCGATTTGTACGGAAATGGAAACATCATCGGATATTGATTCGTTATTAGAAAAGTATCAATTAGCTCTAGACGCGTTTGATTCAATCGGCGGGGCTGATTTTGGAAGCAACATTAATAAGAAACTAAATCTAGCAAACCTCATGAAGCTAAAAGATCTTAGGGTATCCGACCTGAGTGGCGGAGAATTCAAACTTATTCAAGTGATGAAGGAAATGCTAAGTAGTCCAGACTTACTGATTATGGACGAACCAGATGTATTTTTAGACTTCGAAAACCTAAATGCACTTAAAACTCTTATTAATTCTCACAAAGGAATGCTGCTAGTTGTTACGCACAACCGATATCTATTGAATCATTGTTTCAACAAAATTATACACCTTGAAAACATGGAGATCCAAGAGTTTGATGGGCGGTATATTGAATATAATTTCTCATTACTTCAGACAAAAATTGAGTTACAAGAAATCGCAGTCGCTGAACAAGAAGAAATTGAGAGATACGACAACATTATTGATAATCTTAGAGCTATCGCAACGTATAATTCAGAAGCATCTAGAGGGAGAGCATTAAAAGCTAGAGTTAGGTTTCAAGAGAGATTGGAAGCACGTAGAATTAAAGCGCCATTTGTTGATATTAAGCAACCGAATATTAGTTTTGGTATTGACAATGAGATTGAAGACACCATTGTTGTAAATGTCAATAATTATCATGTTACGTTTGATGAGTTGCTTTTAGACAATGTTAACTTTGAGATAAAATCTACGGATAAAGTAGCTATTATTGGTCCAAACGGTACCGGGAAAACGACTTTGCTCCGCGATATATTTAGAAATAATCATGATTCAATTGAAATAAATGCTGATGTTAAAGTGGCTTATTTATCTCAGAATCAAGGCGAAGTGCTAAAGGATTCTAATACAATTCTAGAAGAATTCATCGATGCTGGGTTTAATACGTATGATGAGGTTAGATCGTATCTTTCAAACTATGGCTTTGAAGGAGAAATCGTTAATCAAAAGATAGAGTCTTTATCTGGTGGAGAAAAAAATATGCTGCAATTGGCTAAAGTTTCTGCCAGTAAAGCAAACGTATTGCTTCTTGATGAACCGACAAGCCATTTGGACACGTATACGCAAATAGCACTGGAGAAAGCCATTGAAGACTATAAAGGTGCGATTCTCATGATTTCTCATGATTTCTATTCGGTTGTAAATGGTATGGATTATGTTTTAATCATTGATGATAAGACGATTAGAAAAATGAGTATGCGAAAATTTAGACAGATGATTTATGCGAGTCATTTTGACAGAGACTATCTAGAAAATGAACAAAATAAAAAATCACTTGAAATGAAAATAGAATTGGCTTTAAAAGATACGAATTTTGAACTTGCAAAAGTATTGGTTGATGAGCTAGAAGAGCTGATTAAGTTGCTTTAATAGTGAATTAGTCCGAGTTCAACGATGAAACATGATGATGGCGGAAAAGCATCAATAAAAGAGACACTGATGGATAGAATCTCAGTGTCTTTTTGCTGCATTGATTTCTTAATAGCTCTTGCCAAATTGCAGCTCCCCTTTTTGGTTCAAGATAACTTCCGGTTGGCCCTTTTTTATTGACATGAGACAGATTTGTCTGTATTATTCTATTATAAAAAACAGACCTGTCTACCTCATTATCCAAGGAAGCAGGCACTGTCAAACTTTATAATAAGAGATCGAAAAGAGGGAAGATTAAACTATATCGCTTTTTTCGCCAAGTAACTTATTATTTTCACAAAATGGAGGATGACTAATGAAAGGCAATTCAACTAAAGCTGCATTTTGGATAGTCGCCTGGGTACTCGTGCTCTGTTTATGGTCGAGCGGGGCCCCTTCCATTGTGTTTCCTATATACGCAACGGAGTGGCACCTTTCCAAATCAATAACGACAGGCATCTTTGCTATGTATCCAATTGCCATCATTTTGGTGCTCGTTATAGTAGGTAATATTTCAGATTACATCGGACGCCGAGTCACGTTGATTGGCGGACTTATTTTTCTCCTCTTAGGCGCATTAGTCTTTGCATTAGCTCCGAACATGCACTGGCTGTTTGTCGCTCGAGCGCTGCAGGGCTTAGGGGTTGGATTGACATCGGGGGCTGGAGGGGCAGCGCTTGTAGAGTTTAATCCATCGTCGAACACGAAATTTCCCGGATCGATAAACACGATTACTCAGGCAGTCGGTGTATTCATTGCACAAATTCTCGGTGCAATTCTAATTAAATATGCGCCATTTCCGCTACATTTAAGTTATTGGGTGTTATCCTTACTTATATTTGTCAGCATTATCCTTTGTTTCTTCCTTCCGAATAATCAAACACCTCGATCCGATGGTAAATCGAACTGGAAACCAGCGGGGGTTAAGGTGCCAAAAGGATTATGGGGCATTTATCTCATAGCAGCATTAGCGGTAGGAATCGGCTTTGCCTACGGGGGTATATTTTTATCTCTTGGAGCTCAGATTGCGCGCGATCTTATTGGGACGAAAGACATTCTTGTGATCGGCATGGTATTGTCGGTTTTGAGTTTGTTAATCGGGGTAGGTGCTACCCTTGCAGGACGAACGAGTCCGATACCTTCAATTCGTACCGGAACGGTGTTGATATTCTTGACATTGGTTCTTCTCGTCATGTCGTCGGAGCAGCATTCTTTCATCCTATATGTCATTTCGTCGATTTTAGGCGGACTTGGCTATGGATTCTCGGTAACTGGAGGGATCGCACTTGCTGTCATGCATGCGTCTTCCCAACACCGAGCGCAGTTTTTATCCTCCGTTTTTGTCGTTTCTTATCTGTTTCAAGGAGCTAGCGCATTTGGCGGCGGTGTAGCTTCCACCGCATATGGCTTTGGCCCCGCGATATGGATGCTTTCAATTGTCGTCGGATTCATTGCTCTCATTACGCTGTTGTTTACGATGATAATCCGCCAGAAAGTGGCATTTGCCATGTAGGTTAAAAGTTGTAGAAGTAGACCATCCTCTCAAACAGGCTGGTCTACTTTTTTGTCATTTTCCAACATAACCTCAATAAAAAAACATTCCTAGCATTTAACAGTGTGCTAACATGGAAATAATAAGTGTAAAAGAAAAGAAAGGATGTACTTATGAAAATCATTCAATTAATTTCGAACAATATTCATCGATTAGATGCCGATCTCCCAGTAGATAAATCGTTAGGAATTGCTGGTCTATCTGGATCCGGTAAAACAACGTTTTGCCAAACCATTGGCGAGGAATCCAAGAAACGTCTCGTTTCTTTATTGCCAAAGGCGGAATATCAGTATTTATTTCCCGAGATTATGGAAACTAATTTTAGCGCGATTAAGATGGAAGAAATGCCTTTAGTCCTTTTTCTCGGAAAATCATCGATCTCATCTAATCCTCGTTCAACCATTGGCACACACACGGGCGTTTTTAAAGAGATTCGCGAGCGTCTAGCCGAACAATTCAATCTTTCTCCAGAAGTGTTTTCCTTTAATAATGCCTTAGGTTGGTGCCCAGATTGTAAAGGACGCAGTACGACTCAAAATGTAGAATGTTCCAAGTGCCAGGGCAGGCGCTACAATCAAGAAGTTGAGCAATACAAAATGGCATTATTGAATAAACCACATAGTATTTCTGATATCAATAACTTGAGCATGGAAACGATTCTTTCTCTTGCAGAGGAATTACAGATCAGTGAAGGAAAGCAGCATATTCTCCAAAATATCATTAATATGAATATTGGTTACTTAACATTAAATCGCATTATGGGTACATTGTCAGGTGGAGAGATAACCCGGATGTACTTGGCAGAATTCATGGCAACGAGTGAAAATACAGTTATTATTATTGATGAAATCTCTGTGGGTCTTGACCACCAAACGCTACTGAAAATCTTAGAACAGATTAAACAATTAGGAGATAAGAATCAGATTTGGCTCATTGACCATTCCGACACGGTGCTGGATACGACAGATGAGCAATTATTCTTTGGACCTGGCAGTGGGAAATACGGTGGAAAGATTGTTGAAGAATCACCGCGGCCAGCACCTATTATTTCGGCACGCAATCAAGCAGTACCGACAGAATTCTATCAATTTCAAGATCTGCATTGTCGTAATATTCAAATGGCTAACATTGAGATTCCGAAAAATAGACTTGTAACCTTTACGGGAGAGTCCGGTTGTGGTAAATCTACGCTTGTTAATGAGTGTATAGTGAAAGATTTTCAGACACGTTATCCCAAAGATAAACTGGTCGTGGTTGGGCAAGATCGTAACCAGTCGATTTCCAGCAGGTCCACCGTTGCGACATTTCTTGATATTAAAAAGAAGCTCACCAAATATAGCGAGGACATTGATGATATTTTTCAGCGCTCGATTGAAGATATTATTGATGAGCTGCCAGTTGAAGACATTGCTCATAAACGCTTGAGCTTATTGAACAAACTAGGTCTCGGTTATTTGACGTTGGAAAGAAAAACACAGTCCCTATCGACGGGTGAATTTCAATGTGTCCATTTAGTTTCTGAGCTGTTTGCGAACGCAAGAAACCCGCATATGCTTTTTATTTTTGACGAGCCTTCAAAAGGTTTATCTCAAAATATTTTAAACCAATTTATTGATAGTGTCAGGGACATTCTGGAAGATGAGTCGGTCTCCATCCTGATGATTGAACATAATGCATATATGCTGGAAAGCTCTGATTTTATCGTTGATTTCGGCAAAAGGCAGGTTGAGCCTGTTAGGCACCTAGACGTTGTCAGTCATGAGGACTATTATCGTCAGAAAAATGGGGAAGAGCATAGTACTCCATCACCTATTTCCTCTACACTCAAGTCGCAACAAGGGATTCATTACTTGCAAGAAAATCATTTGAACTATTTTAAAAAGGCAGAAAACGTCTATAAGGGTGGAATCTTAAAAAGTCTATCGCCAATCGCCCGTGTGATTTATGGTGAATACGAATCTGAGACGATTGCACCGGTTATCGCGATTGATCTTGAGCGACACCTGTATAGTCAATATAGTTTTCTCTATGAAATAGGCGGACTGATCAACCATATCGTGGCTGCTCATCCGACGAATAAAGATACAAGCAGCTTTGATTTCTATTATCAAGATAATCATTGCCCTAGCTGTTCGGGTCGCCGCGTCATTGAACAATTCGATATGACTATTCTCATGCAAGACAAAACGGTGCCATTCTGGGATGGCATGTTACTTCCAGAAGTCATGGATGTCTTGAAATACTATCAACATGCCAAATTGCACTTCCTTTTTGAAGAGATAAAGAATGAGCTTGGTCATGATATGGGAAAAAGCTTCAATGAAATGTCCGAAGCCGAGAAGAATACGTTTTTATATGGTTACTGGGAAAAGTCATTTTATGATCGAGCAGGGAAGGCCTCGAGAACATGGGAAGGCTTTAATTTCATCCTTGGGCGTTATATGGTTATTTCGAAAAATATTCCTCTCAAAGAGGCTATGAAAGCCTCCAAAGAAATGATTAACTGCCCAGTTTGTCATGGAACCGTGTTAAAGCATCATAAAAAGCTAAAGTTCGGCAGCACGGATATTCGTGAGGTTATTCAGCAGCCGATTGATCAGGTCATACAAACCGTAGGGAATCTGCCAGAACTAGAAAAGCTAAAATCAATCGTCGGCGGCGAGCTTGCACTTACCGAAGAAGTCTCCTTACTACCTAGGGAAACACAAGTTGCGCTGAAAATGCTAGAATTGGAACTTGCCAGCTTTGTAGGCTATGAAGTGGTTTTACAAAATGCTGTGCCTTTTTGGAATAAGATTAAAGGTAATCTCGAGGCCATCAGCCGTAAAAACACGATTACCATCTGTGATTTTCCAGATATTGTAGAAACGAGAGAAAGTATTATTGATAAGTATTTTACGAATGGCAAATATAAAAAGCTAACTTATGTCTATGAGGCGTTTGGTTACGCTAAAATTGTTACCCAAATTAATAAGATCAAAGCCAGTCATCCATGCCCATTCTGTGGCGGTAAGAGAGTCATTTCAGAAGATGGGCTTCATGATGGCGTACAGAAATTATCGGTGCCATGTGTAAGCTGTTATGTAAGTGGCATCAATGATGAAGGACGCAAGGAAGTCGTAGAGGGCATCGATGTACAAACGTGGCTAACTGGTAAAGTAAGAGATGTTGTCGCGGAAAGCTCACGCACGGAGGCAGTTGCGGATATTCCTATTTTCAATCGGATTCGTGAGTTGAATAAACGAGATATGATGGCTGTGTATCATAGTCTGAAGTGAATGAAAAGTTCCTCTCAACCCATTTTTGATATAATATGAATAGAACAACCGTTTATTTTTTGGTCAAATATGGAATCCTATTAATACCAAATAATGAGAGAAAACGAGGGATGGAAATGTCGTATATCGTTGATTTTAAAAATGTGTCTACGGTAGGTTTAGAGTCTTCACCTGTAGCAGAAGCGCTTGCTGGTTTACGCGCGAATGAAGCCCGTTATTTCATGAACAAATACAAGCATGAATTTGAGGTTGTACCAGCTAGCGAAAGTCAGGAAAACCTTGATTATGCGAACAAAATTTTGAAAGAACGTGACATTGAATTTGCTGCCAAACCTTTAGAAACGTCGCGTTTTCAAGTGGAAAATATTCAATTTACCTACGTTTTTTACGAGGATGGTCTTTCGATTAATGTGATGTATACGGTTGATGACCCCAAGAAGCGGGCTGTTGGTTTTAAGCTTTCTGAGGGGATGGAGGTACCAAAGGAGCTAGAAACGAAGTTTAAATTTGCTAGACAGAAGTCCAAGTTAGCTGGAACCATTCGAGGCTCGTTCTTCGTAATTAAAGGAGAATATTCCTATTAATTGAAACTTGAATAAGAGGGTGCCCTGCCAGCATTCATGGCTTTTGGGGCACCCTCTTTTACGCTTCATATCGTTTCACGCTTCCTGAACGGCCTTATTTAACGATCGGATGATTTGATCATGAAGGACCATGCTCGCCGCGGCCACGCCACCGCTGTATAACATGTCAATGTCACTTCCCGCTAAATCCGAGAATTTGCCTCCAAGCTCCTCTAGTACGATTCGGCCTGCCGCATAATCCCATGAATTGACGTGATATTGGACGAAACCGCCTAGCACTCCCATCGCCATATCGTTCAGTTCCATGGTAGTCGCTCCATAGACCCTTACACCCCGAACTTTGGTTGCCAACTCATATAAGTGCCCCCAATGCTTCATCTCATCCGTGTTTCTCCAAGGCGTGTTTATCGCAAGCAACTCATTCTCGAGCAGACTGTCCGTAGGGAGGGGATTCAGTTTCACGTCATTAACGAAAGCACCACTTCCCTTGTGAGCGTGATACAGATTCCCAGCCATGACATCATATACAAGACCGAACACTCCGCGATTAATTTCACCAAATGCTAGGGAAATAGCAAAGTCTTTTTTACGATTAATGAAATTGCTCGTCCCATCGATAGGGTCAATGATCCATACATAAGGGCTTTCAGAAAGCCGATTTCCGACGTTCTCCTCGCCGACAATATTATGATCGGGATAGTGTTCAATGATTTTGCTCACTAAAAAGGTCTCGATCTCACGGTCAACTTCTGTCACGACATCGGCATGACTTGTTTTCTGCTGAAAGCTAGTAGTGCTTTCTTGCATCCTTGTTTTAATGATTTCCCCGGCTTCCAATACCCAAGCAGTGGACTTCAGATAGATTTCATACTCCTCGCGCATGATGGACTCACTCCTTCGATTTTCTTCCGTAGACGAAGTACAGAATAATGCTGGATATTATCATCAAGATAACGGAGTAAACAAAAACTAGTGCCTGTACATCACCTGATGCTTGTTCGCTTGTACTATTTTTGATTACAATACCTAACGGCTGTAGTAAGGGGTGGAATAAGAAAACCGTTAGATCATAATCAGCCAAGTGCCCGTTGAAATTCATGGCCCATACCGCCAAAGTAGAAGGCAATATGATGGGCAGGAGTACTCTTCTGAACGTGTAGAAGGCACTGGCGCCTAGGCTTTTGGCTGCATCTTCCAAGGAGCCGTCTATGGTGAAAAAGGCAGCTCGTAACATTCTTATTGTAAACGGAATTTGGACAATAACATAGGCAATTAATAAAATCCACACAGTTCCTGTCAGGACCTTATTCAGTACGATTAGCTTAGGAGAATCATAGGTGATAATCAGTCCTAAGGCGATTAGTGTCGAAGGCAATAACCAGGGTATTAACATGGCATACTCTAACAGGGTTGAGAACATATTTTTGTACTTATGAAGAATCCGTGAAACAACCAACGCTAAAATCACCACAAGGATGGACGAAACGGATGAATAAAAGATACTAACGCCATACGGCTTAAAATCACTGAAATGCGTAATTAATCTTGCATAGTTATCGAATGTGAAATGATTCACGGATAAGGTAGCGGAGGTGATACTGAAGCTGTCTGTGAAGGAGAAGATAACAATTGAGACCACAGGCAGCACATATATAATAAACAACAAGTACGCTAGTGCATGCACAATCGTATTGACCAACTTGTTATTAATTTTTTGTTTTACGATTTGCGATTTCACTTTTGAAATCGAAATATAGTTGCCGCCTTTTTCCACTTTCCTCATGATGGTTAATAGAATTAACGTAAACACACCTAGAATAATGGCTAGAAGTGAGGCCATATCCCGTGAGGTGACGCTTTGGGCAAAGGCTAATATCATAGGGTTAATCGTTTGGAAATCTCTACCCCCAACGACTAGTGGAGCTGAAGTGGCACTTAAGCCCGTGAGAAAGATTAAAACAGTGACCGCGAACACCGTAGGCTTTAATACAGGAAATACAACTCTTCTTAAAATGTAGAAGGAAGAGGCTCCCATGTTCTTAGCGGCTTCAATGGTTTGATAATCAATTTTCTTAATGGCATTGGATAGGAAAATAACATGATTGGAAGTAATGGCAAAAGTCATGACATATAGAACAGCCCAGTAACCTGTAAACCACGTAGCATTAAAATCAGGGAAGAGATGAACTAGAAATTTTGTTACAATGCCTCGTTCTCCATAAATAAATTTATAGCCAAACACGAGCACGATACCGCTGTAAATAAGTGTTGTCGAATAACCTAAACGTAACAGCTTAGCGCCTTTAATATCAAAGTAATCGATGACAAGCACTAAAAAGGTGCCAATAACATTAACAGTAACGATAAGAGAGACAGCCAGAATAAAACTATTCAGTAAGCTTTTTAATGCCCTGGTTGAGAGCAGAAGCTTCTGAAAGGGCTCAAAGGATAGGTGACCATCTGCAAAGAACGTCGCAAATAGTAGATTGATGTTAGGATATATTAAAAATGCAGCAATAAACCATACTAACAAGACAGCAGTTATGATTCCGATGATTTTACCGGAAAACAGAGCTTCTTTCAAACTATTTAGTTTCAACACAAGAAGCCCCCCTTAATATTGCTTAATATCATCAGAATGAATAAAGATCTCGGTTTCATCACCTATTGCATATTTCGTCATACCGTCTTCTTTTTCCATATTTTTAATCGTCGACCCGCCAATATCGAATGTGTATTTGGTATAAAGTCCATAATACTCAGCATCCACCACTTTAGCTTGTAACTTAGCCATGCCAGGAGCAGCTGAGCGAGCAGAGGAGTGCACTCTTTCTGTTCGTACGTAAGCAGCTTTCGACACATCTAGAGGTTTGCTGATTTGAACTTTGATTTTCTCCAGAAGGCGAGAGTCGAGAAGATTGTTGTCCCCAATGAAATTGCATACAAATTCGGTAGCCGACTGATTGTAAATTTCCGAAGGAGTTCCTACTTGCTCAATAACACCTTTATTAAAAACGGCAATTCTATCGGATAAGGATAAGGCTTCTTCCTGGTCATGTGTGACATAGATGGACGTGATTGCGAATTTCCTCTGCAGTTTTTTCAGTTCGTTTCGCAATTGTACGCGTAAGCTTGCATCCAGATTGGAGAGAGGCTCGTCCATAACAAGAATACTCGGTTTAAGTACTAAAGCTCTTGCAATCGCCACGCGCTGCTGCTGACCGCCGGATAGCTCAGATACTTTTTTAAGTAACTGCTCATCGCTTAAATCGACTTTTTGTGCAATATCTTTCACTTCAGCTTCAATTTGTTGTTTGGGTAACTTTTTAACTTTCAAGCCAAATGCGATATTTTCAAAAACATTTAACGTTGGAAATAGGGCGTAGTTCTGAAATACCATGCTGATTTCTCTTTTTTCGACGGATAAATTTGTAATATTTGCCCCATTTACATAAATACCGCCGCTTGAAGGATTTACGAATCCGACGAGACTTCGTAGTGTCGTTGTTTTCCCGCAGCCAGAAGGACCCAATAAGGTGAAAAATTCCCCTTCTTCGACTTTCAAATTTAAATTCTTCATGGCGACGAAATCACCGTATTTAATTTCAACATCTTTAAATTCAATCATCTCTCGCACTCCCTGCTCCTAGTAGACACATGATTTGCAAAAAAAATCATCGAGCAGATTGATTCTGTAAAGCGATATACAGAACCAATCTGATGGATGGATTTTCAGTCATTATGGTAAAAGCTGAAGTTCAATTTTCTCTACCCATTTATTGATGTTTTTTGCTACGAAGGACCAGTCAATGTTTTGTGCTTTCAAAGAAGCATCAAGATCTTTGATTTCTTTAGCTGCGCCTGCAAGAGCTTTCTCATTTGCCGGCATGCTAGTGAACTTTTTCGACCATTCTAGTTGCACATCTGCACTTCCGAACCAGTTTACAAATTGTTGCGCGGTGTCCATATGCTTCGTTCCTTTAATGATTGCAACTTGCTCAACAACAAACGGAACTCCGTTAGCTGGTTTCACAATGCCTGCTTTAACACCGTATTTTTCCTCGCGTGTCGCGATGCCGCTTGACCACATTGGACCTAATGGGGATTTACCACTTGCCAGGTTAGCATAGAAATCTTCACCTTGTGCAGCATGATAACCAAATTTCAAGTAGTTTTTAATCTGATCCCAGCCCTCTTTAGAAATGCCATACTCGCCGTTTGGATCTTGATATCTGACTAAAATACCTGCAATAACAGCTCGAATTGTTCCTCCGCCAAAAGCAGTAGGAGCATCATATTTATTGTGGAATTCATCCTTCGTCCAAAGATCAGTCCAATCCTTTGGCGCTGTGTTCTCATCATAAAGTTTCGAATTGTAGATGAGGAGAATGGCTTGTTTAACTAAGGAATGATAATAATCATCTTTATCGTTCAAACCTGCTGTAACTTCATCGGACCAAGTAGGCTTGAATTTCTCTAATAAGCCTTGCGCTTTAAAACCTTCATAATCGATTGTGCTTAATCCGAAAACCACATCCGCCACAGGATTGTTCTTTTCAGCGATTAAACGATTGGTAATTTCTCCACCACCGGCTTCTACAAATTCCAGTTTATAACCTTGCGCTGCAGCTTTCTCTTTCAGCCAATCGCCTCGGCCATCAGATAAGGAGTTTGAATAGATAACTAACGATTTGCCATCATTTTTAACGGCTGCAGGGGTAGTAGATGCCGTTGATGCATTATTTGAAGAATTTCCTGCTGAATTATTATTTCCACAACCAGCTAAAAACATCAGTACCGCTAACATAAGCCCCGTCATGATTAACACAGATTTTTTAAAATTCATGGTTTTACTCCTTTTTATTGAGAAAGTTGATTTACCTGTTCATCTTAATTACAGCCATAGGATTTGAAACCTATCACCTCAATTCAATCAAATTGGAACGTGTCATTTTATTTCATTTTTATTATATTAACCACATTGGAACGAGTCAATGAGTTTGCAAAGAATTAACTTGGCGCTTACATTGCCCAAACATTTGATTCATTTTTATGGAGACCTCTCATAAATCTTGGATATGAAAAAACCCACCTTTGTTTAAAAGGTGGATTCTAATAGTACCTATTTATTGATGCGAGAATAACGTTAAGTTGTTGTTGATTTGCTCAATGGTCTGTTCCATAGTAAGCCGATTATTTATAGCATTTTCAATCGATAAGCCGATTATTCGCTCGACCTCTTTGGTATTAAATCCGTCACCGTTAGAGAACTTCGTATCGCGAATCCCTTCCACATTCGCTTTGTTCGCTTCGTACAACCAAGGGTAAAGCATGGATATCGTTTGATTGTTGCAAACATTAGGGTTTGCCGAAGTTCCACCTAATAACGTGATTTGCTCTGCAATCTCAATCTTATTAACCCAATTTATGAAACTAACCGCTTCTTTCATTCTTGGAGTATGCTTCGTGATCCCTATCACGCCTCCGCCTAAGATCGGCTTATCGCCAGGCACGGGAGCCGAACCCACAAAGTGTCCATAGTCACTATTCGCAATCCTGGAAACGTGGTTCATGAACCCGATGACCATGGCGGTTGTACCTCTGGTGAAGCTATTGACAGACTCTCCCCACCAAGACTCGTTAATTTTCTGCGCAACGGAAACCGTTTCTAAATAGTTAGTAAGAGCTTTGCTCGCAATTTCTGCATGTAATTTAAGTTCATTTCCCTGTATTAACTTGCCGTTCTCCGCGTAGTATCTTGTTAAAAATTCTAAAGCGATAATTTCCGACTTGCCTAAGGTAACGCTCGTACCAAACTCAGTTGGCGAATGTTTGAAATATGATTTCGTAAAGAACCTAGTCAAATCTGTATAGGAAGCAAAATCTCGAGGAATGGTTAACTGTTTCTTGTACTTTTCGTAATACATGCGCTTGATTTTCGGATCTTCGAATAAATCTTTGCGATAAAACAGCATTTGAATACTAGGATCGAATGGAACCGCATAAGACGTGCCTTCAATCTGTGAGTAATTTTCTTTCATATGCAACGGCAACGACTGAATGAGCTGGTCCAGATGATTGTCCATCTTCATTATTGGCTGAAATACGTCCTTCCCGAACCAAGGAAGCCAGGCCATATCCATACGAACGATATCGTAATGACTAACATTCGTTTTATCAGTAAGAATTTGGTAAATTTCTTCAAATGATTTAATATCCAATGTGACTTGTATGCCCGTACTTTTGGTGAACTGCGGGAGCAGCTTTAATAGTGCATCCGTAGTCGGACTAATAATGGTTAGTATCGCAAGCGAGCTTTTCGAATGAGGTTTCTCCAATAATGTCCAATTCGATATACCGCTGTTATCCATAACCATTTTTTCGGCTTTCTTCGGATGGTTGACTTGTTCGATTAAACGTTCAGCGATTTCGCGGCCTAACAAATGATAGTTTTGTTGATATACGATTAATTCATCTGTAAATGAGGATTGAGCAATGCCTAGACTTAAAATTTTTGGAGGTTTTTGCATGGAACCGAAGAAATGCGCATTTTTCAGCCAATTCGCTTTACGCAAGCTTGTCGTGATGACAAGATCCGGAGGTTCATTTTCGAAGAACTCGAAAGATTTAATGTGCGATTGGTTTAAATGGGCATGAAGCATATTTTTTATCTCTACACCCTTGGCATTTTGAACGATCGCATCAACAAAAAGTTTCTCACTCGAAAATTTCATTTCATCAGAGAAAATACCGATTGACGTATACTCGTTTTCTTTGATAAAGGCACTAACCTCCTGGCCAGCCTTCTCAAAATCAAAAGAAATAAACTGTTCGGCATTTTGGAGCTGTCTATTTATAAAAACGACATTTTCTTTGGGGATATCCACTTCTTCATAGTACTCATTCGCATTATCTAAGCAGGAGATGGTTACAATGCCAGTAACACGTTCTTCGGCAATTGCTTTAATAATACTTTTTTCATTATTCGGCAAGTCATAGGTGATATATAAATGGGTGCGGTACCCTAAATTAGTTAACGTTTTATCTAAACCTTTGTACAGTTGAACATATTCATCGGATTCAATCGTGGGAACAATGATAGAAACGGAGTTGGTTGCCCCTGATCTTAGGGATTTCGCCTTATAGTGCATTTTATAGCCTAATTTTTTCGCAACTTCTTCAACTAGCTGAATTTTTCTAACGCTGACGTTGCCTTTCCCGTTCAGAACATTAGATGCTGTGCCATGCGAAACTCCTGCTGCTTTTGCAATATCTTTTATTGTAATTGTCATATCACACTATAAACCTCCTCGACTTCTACCCTTCAATATTAACTTATTTTACTCCCAACGCAAACAATAACGTAATGAGAATCAATTTATTGACACGTTCCAATATTGAGTGTTATCATGTGTATGATCAAAATTTGGGGTGAGGGTGGAACAGGATGATCGGGAAAAAAGCGTACAACCACATCAACGCTTTATTGAATAAACAACTGGATGAGCGTGGCGTATTAATTGCAGTTCATAGAGGAAGTGCGACAGGTAATATCATCGAAAATACCATTCCAGCGTTAAAAGCTGCCCTTCAACTCGGTGGAGATATGCTGGAGATTGATGTATTTAAATCCACAGATGGTAAATTCTTTGTTTTTCATGATGGGGCGGAGAAAAGACTTCTCCAACAGCCCGATAATGTTAAAACAATGGATTCGAAGAAAATCGATAGCTTAACTTATTTCAACAAAGATAATGTAAGAAACAATTATAAGGTAGAACGACTTGAGGATGTCCTTGCTTATTTTAAAGGAGATGCTCTCATTAATATTGACCGCGCTTGGGATATTTGGCCTGAATTATTGCCTGAGTTGGATAAATACGATATGGCGAATCAGTTAATTCTAAAAGGACCCGTTGTAAAAGAACAATTGGACTTCTTGGATCAGTATGAAACGAAATATATGTTCATGCCAATCACCCATTCCTTAGACGACATTGAGACTGTGCTTACTTATCAAAACCTCAATTTAGTTGGACTGGAATTAATCGCCACTTCGGAAACTCATCCTTTATTCCAAGATGAAGTCATCGAAAAGCTGCACAATATGAACTTATTTGTATGGGCGAACGCAATCACTCTGGATGATGAGACCGTATTATTCGGTCGTTTGGATGATGATATCTCCATTATTCAAGATCCCGATCTAGGGTGGGGTAAGTTATTTGATAAGAAAATCGATGTAATTCAAACAGATTGGCCAACATTATTAGCGTCATATCGGACTCGTAGGACTGAGCCAAGCAAAAACCTTAAGTAACATCTCCACGGAGAAATAAAAGCACCCCGATTAGGGGTGTTTTTTTTTTTGATACAATAGATTTTGAAGTAATTTATAATTAAAAACGGACAATAGCAGGATGAAGAAGTGATCTTTCGATGACACAGGGTGGTTTTTTTCGATATTTTACGACCAATCGTTGAACTTGACAAGAATGGATTACAAATGTAATACTGAGTGTGTATTACATTTGTAATCCATAAGGAAGGAGGTAGCTAATTTGAAAACTGTCCCTCATATTACGGATGCTGAATGGGAAGTTATGAAAGTGCTCTGGAACCAATCACCACGTACGGCGAATGAAGTGATTGAAGCTATGCAGGACCAGACGGATTGGAAGCCCAAAACGATTCGAACCCTGTTGAACAGATTAACGCAGAAGCAGGCCCTGTCATTTACGCAAGAAAACAGAGTGTATGCCTATTTCCCTTTAGTTTCTGAGGGTGAGTGTGTGAAATCAGAGACGCAATCTTTTCTAAAAAGAATGTATGGCGGTGCTTTTAAGCCGATGCTGGTTAACTTTTTGAAGGAGGAGCAGCTTTCGGAGGAAGATATTAAAGAACTAAAACATATTCTCGAAAATAAATCCGAAAGGAAAGGGTGAAAGTGAACCAAACCAATGAACTCCTCAAGGGTATATTTGAATGGATTTTGTCTGTATCGGTAATGGCAGCTATTACGGTCGTGTTGATCATGCTGACTCAGCGTATCTTGCATAAACGGATAAAACCTAGATGGCACTATCTCATGTGGTTGTTGGTGATGGTGCGACTTCTCCTACCCTGGGACCTGGAAAGCGACTTAAGCATCTATAATTGGATATCTTACCCTGATAGCATGCACGAAATCGACTCAGCGGTTCAGATAGGAATGCACGAGGAATTTGTTGCAGTGGAATCAGCCGGTCATATTTTGTACAGGTATTCCATGTATGTATGGCTGCTTGGTATTGTCGTATTTGGTATCTATACATTTGTGATCAACCGTAAATTTGCGCTGAAAATAACAGAAGAAACGAGTCCGATAACAGACATCGGCATCCTGCAGTTGTTCACTCAATGTCAAAAGCTTATGTCGGTACATAAACCGGTCACGCTAGTCGTATCGGATCAATTGACGATGCCGACTCTATTTGGATTCTGGAACCCACAATTAGTTATACCGCAGAGGGTGGTTAACAGCTTAGATCAGGAACAAATACGGCATATCTTTCTGCATGAACTGGCACATTGTAAACGAAATGATATTGGAGTTAATTGGATCATGCAATTTTTATTGATTATTCATTGGTTCAATCCTGTCCTTTGGTACGCGAATCAACGCATGCGTGAAGATCAGGAGATTGCAAGCGATGCGTTAGCACTTTCTTATCTTGAGCCAGCGAAAAGAGAGAGTTATGGATATACGCTCATTCAATTATTAGAAAGCTTTACACGTCCTGTTAGCGTACCTGGAAATGTTAATTTATCTGGCAGCAAATCTCAGTTAAAAAGGAGAATTATTATGATTAAACAGTTTCAATTTAATTCGTACCGGTGGTCGTTCGTTGGGTTAGCCGCTGTTCTAATAATTAGCGGTTGTTCATTGACGAATGCTAATGTGGATAAGCAGTCTTCAGCTCCATCGAGCTCGCCGACTGTTGATCAAAAGACGACGGATACAACAAATACAAGTACACAAACAACAGATACGGATAAAAAGACGGAAATGCAAACAACAGGTGAAACAAAATCAGCTGACTCTGTGACACCAACTACGCCACCGACAGCTACTGCCGAAGAGGCAAGGTCAATAGCTGCCGCTTCAAGGGCCAACGAGTCGAAACCATCACCCACAGCATCGGTCGAGGAGTTGAGGCGAGCTGCCGCAGCTCAAGCCGTGGAGAAACCGAGACAAGCGAGCGAGGTAACGCCAGCACCACCAACCCGTGATGTAAAAAGGCCTACGGCAGTGCCAGTACCAGCACCCGTTACTCGACCAGCACAAGCCGAACCAAACACGAGAGTGCTAACTCCGGAGCCGGTGGCTCAATAATAATTCATTGGATAATTAGGGGTGAAAATGACCATGAGCAGCGTATATACGATCGGTTTTGCTGAGAAATCCTTACGAACATTCGTGAATCATTTGCGCGAAAATCAAGTGACCAAGGTTGTTGATACCAGGCTTAATAATGTGTCGCAGCTAGCGGGCTATGCGAAAAAGGAAGATTTAACCTACATCTTGGAGCTAGTAAACATCAAATATGCACACGAGCTTGATTTAGCACCAACAAAAGAGCTTCTAGAAGCTATTAAGAAGAAGCTAATTGCTTGGGATGAATTTGAAAAAATCTATGTAGATTTGATCGCGGAACGTAAGATAGAGCATAAGATGGATGTTTTTCTTGGGGAAGAGGAAGCCGTGTGCTTCTTATGCAGCGAACATAAACCGCATCAGTGTCATAGACGGCTGATTGTTGAATATTTGAGGGAATTTAACAAGGACATTCAAATCCACCATTTATACTAAATGGCATAATCTGTGTCGAAAGGGTTAACTGTGAATCAGTTAGCCTTTTTTTACATGATAGGATGCTATTTATCTCTCTATAAATCAGGTAATATATATATTATATTTAAATACCAATATTTTATAGTTGAAATGAGGTTTAGAAGTGCATCATCTGCATGGTACATACGATATGGTTTTAGTTGCATTTTCCTATGTGGTTGCTGTCGTGGCATCCTATACAGTCCTCGATTTAGTAGGAAGAATCAGCACTTCCAAAGGGGTATCTCGCTGGTTGTGGCTCCTTTTCGGAGCGATCGCAATGGGGCTCGGCGTATGGTCCATGCATTTTGTCGGGATGCTTGCATTTTCGCTGAACGTTTCAGTTGCTTATAACTTAGTCAATGTCATACTTTCCGTCGTGGTCGTTATCGCGGCTTCTTTCCTTGCCTTGTATGTGGTTGGTCGAAGTCAGTTATCCTGGCATTTATTGCTTGCAGGAGGACTGCTGCTTGCAACGGGCATCTCGGCAATGCATTACATTGGGATGGCAGCGATGGAAATTAATATTACCTATAAGCCTGTTTATTTCGTTTTATCGATTCTCATTGCTGTTGTGGCATCCATTGCGGCGTTGTGGCTAGCTTTCTATTTCCGTAAGGGTACAGAGCCAAGTAAAATGTGGAAGAAGCTAGGCAGCGGCTTAATCATGGGAGCTGCCGTAGTTGGCATGCACTATACGGGCATGTATGCAGCGCAGTTTCAAGTGCTTGATGCCTTAGACGAAACCAAGGGTATGTTTCTGGATCAGAAGCTTTTGGCATATACGATCGCGGGAGGTACGCTGTTCACTTTGGGTTTATCGCTTTTTGGCATTTATATTTCCAATCGATTGTCACGCAAAGACAACGAAATTCAGGAGCATGAAAAATGGTATAAATCCTTATTTGAAAATAATCAGGATGGCATCATTTCGATCAATAGGAAGTATCGCATTATTGGGTTCAACTCAGCTGTAACGGAACTCACAGGGCTAACCAGTGATTGGTTCCGCAATCAAACGATAGACAACATCTTACCTTTCATTGTGCCGGAGGATCAGGAGCGCACGAGGGAGATGTTCGTAAAGTCCCGAGACGGAGAGATGCAGACCTACCAGACTGCGATTATGCACGAGCAAGGACACCGCGTCGAGCTCAGTGTGATTAACGCCCCAGTCATCCTAGATGGACAGGTTGTCGGCAGCTATATCATTGCCAAAGACATTACGGAAGAAAAGCAGTCCAAAGAGAAGATCCAACATCTCGCCTTTCATGATGAGTTGACGGGGATGCCCAATAGGCGAATGTTCAATGAAGTGCTGAGCCAAATGATTGATAGCGATGCTAAGCAGTTCGCTGTCATGGTGATGGATCTGGATCGGTTTAAATTAATTAACGATTCGCTTGGGCACACGTATGGAGACCAATTTTTGCAGGAAATGTGTGAACGTATCCGTCAGTGCATGGAGGGTATGCAAGTGACCTTAGCCCGCATGGGTGGAGACGAGTTCACACTGCTCTGTGACAGCAGCTACGCAAGTGACCAAGTTGCAGATTTGGCCGAACAAATCATTAAAGCGATTGGCGTACCCTATCGACTTAAAGAGAATGATTTCTATGTCACAGCAAGCATCGGTATAGCCGTATATCCTAACGACGGCGCTGATGCGATGCAGTTGCTCAAGAATGCGGACACTGCCATGTACGAAGTGAAGAAAAACGGCAAGAACGGGTACCAGTTCTATACGGGCGAACTGAACGCGCAATTGCAGGAGAAAATTGAGCTGGAAGTAGATCTGCGTCAGGCCATTGCGCGCAAGCAGCTATTCTTGAATTATCAGCCGCAGATTCGCGCCGGGGATAGCCAGATGATTGGCGTCGAGGCGCTCGTTCGTTGGAATCACCCGACGAAAGGCACGATTTCTCCAGGCGTTTTCATTCCCATTGCAGAAGAAACAGGCATTATTTATGAAATGGGCACCTGGGTGCTGAGAGAAGCTTGCCGGCAAATGAAAGAATGGCATCGTGGAGGCGGACCTCTGATTCCTGTTTCCGTCAATTTATCCTCGCAGCAGTTTCATCAGACCAATTTGGCGATGTACATTAAGGAAATTCTAGAGGAAACTGAACTTGAGCCGCAATATTTGGAGCTGGAAATTACGGAAAGCATGATGATGGATGCATCTGTTTCTAGAAGTATTTTAAATGAATTGACGGAATCGGGCATTCGGATCAGTTTGGATGATTTCGGAACGGGATATAGTTCCTTGAGTTATCTGAAGCTTCTGCCGATCCACAAGCTCAAGATTGACCGTTCGTTTATCCGCGATATTACGGAGAACAATAATGATAAAGCGATAGTTGCAACGATTATCTCCATGGCGCAGCATTTGAATATGGACGTCATTGCGGAAGGCATCGAGACGAAGGAGCAGCTGGATATTTTAATGGATAATGACTGTAAAAAGATTCAAGGTTATTATTACAGTCGGCCGCTGCCTGCCCGAGATGTAGAGGAAGCTTTTTTCGCGCCGATGCGAGTAAGTGGATCATAAAGGCGCCAATCAGCAGTTAGAAACCCGATTAGCTCAGTAGAGCTGGTCGGGTTTTTGTTTAGTTAGTATAAGTAATTCTTTCCAAACAAATAATACCAAGAAGATCTGACAAATGACGTTGGAAGGTGGGGAATGGAATTGATTGCGAGTGAATCCCTTTCAGACAGTGTTAAATCGATTATGGATGTCATCGGGCACAATCATGATGTTATTTTGCGAGAAATTGTACTTGGAAGTACAGGGCGGAAAGCGGCAATTATCTATATTACTACCATCGGGAGTTCGGAAGTTATTAATAAAAGCGTGCTGCAACCACTGATGCAGATGGTAGCTGCAGACGACGATTTTCATTCGGATCGATTCAAAGAAAGAGTGCTGAGCACCACGATTGTGCTTTCCGAACTGATCGAAATCGACTCGGTGACGGCGTGTATTCGCAATATTTTATCAGGAAATACCGTACTCATCATTGATCAAATTAGCAGTTATATCATCCTTAGTACGGCACATCAAGAAGGAAGAAGCATTCAAGAACCGAAGTCGGAATCCGTGGTACGGGGCTCGCGCGAAGGTTTTGTTGAGAATATTTCAACGAATATTTCACTAATCCGTCAGCGGATTAAAGATCCCTCGTTCACGATGCTCCAGTATCACGTTGGCAAGCGTACCGAGAGAGAGCTAATCATCACTTTCATTAAGGATATAGCTAACGATCAGATTGTGGAAGAAGTCTGTCGCAGGATCGAAACGATCGATATTGACGATGCAGCAGAATCGGGGTTTATTGAACAATTTATTGAAGATAATTCGTTCTCGCCCTTCCCCCAAATCATGAATACAGAACGTCCGGACAGAGTTGTCGCAGCGTTGATGGATGGCAAAGTGGCTATTCTCTTGGACGGCACACCGTTTGTCCTTATCGTGCCAGTGACATTTCCGATGATGCTTTACTCTCCGGAAGACAGTAACGAACGCTGGATCTATTCAAGTCTAATCCGCATGATGCGGTATGTACTCGTCGTTGTTTCACTGTATTTGCCATCACTTTATATTGCTTTTATATCTTTTCATCAGGGGCTAATTCCCACCAAGTTGGCCATATCGATCACTTCCAGCAGAGAAGGTGTTCCATTTCCCACCTTTGTAGAAGCCATGATGATGGAAATAACCATTGAAATCCTACGTGAAGCCGCTATTCGGCTACCCAAGCCAATTGGGCAAGCGATCGGTATGGTCGGCGGTCTAGTCATCGGGCAATCGGCGGTACAGGCGGGTATTGTGAGCCCAATCATGGTCATTGTCGTGGCGGTGACGGCAATCGCATCCTATACGATACCGATATATTCGGCAGGAATTGCTATGCGTTTGCTGAGGTTCTTCATGATGCTTGCGGCTGCAGTGTTAGGCTTATACGGGATTATTATGGTTACGCTGCTGCTCCTGTCTCATATGATGAAGTTAAAAAGTTTTGGGACCAACTATGCAGGCGTGTACGTGCATTATCACGCGTCAGACTGGAAGGATTCGATTATTAAATATCCCTTGAAATGGTTAAAAGAGCGACCGAAGATATTAGATCCCAAAGATAAGAAGCGAGGGAATTAAAGACAACTAGTGAAAGGGGAATGGACACATGAAGATTATGCGAAGTGATCAGATCTCGATTTCGCAATTAACTGTCTTAAACACATCCATGATTCTCGGGTTGTCCATCCTCACGCTGCCAAGGGCCACTTCTGAGAAGATTGGTACTCCTGATGTATGGATCAGCATCATCATAGCGGGGTTAATCTCTGTGCTGTTAGCCGTCATTTGTGCGAAGGTAAGCCAGCGATTTCCCGGGAAAACCATTTTTGAATACAATAAGGAGATTGTAGGCAAAGCGATAGGGATTGCTTTTAGTGTCGTATTTTGCGTGTACTACATTTTGATGGCGGCATTCGAGGTGCGTATGCAAGCCGAGGTTATCAGGCAATTCCTGTTAGATCAAACACCGATTGAAGTGACAATGATCACTTTTTTATTTGTTGCCGGTTATTTACTCTTGGGACAAATAAATCCGATAGCCCGACTCATGGAGTTTTTATTGCCGATTACCTATATCAGCATTCTGTTAGTCATGCTGCTCAGCGTCCAAGAATTTGACATTGATAGGTTGCGTCCGGTTCTAAGCGAAGGAATACGTCCTGTTTTCAGCGGCCTTCTCTCAACAGCACTTTCGTATTCGGGTTTTGAATGTATTATGGTGTTCTCCGCTTTCGTCGATAAGCCCAATAATATGGTGCGCTCGGCTATCATCGGCGTTGGCTTGATCATCGTTCTGTATACGATAAATGTGGTTATCGTTATTGATGTATTGGGCGTTTCAGAATCTAGTATGCTAACCTGGCCGACTTTGGAATTAATTAAAAACGTAGAGGAGGCAGGGTTTTTTTTAGAAAATTTCGAAGTCATTTTCATTGCCGTCTGGCTAGTTGAAATTTTCACCACTTATATCGTTTCCCATTACATCGCAAGTCTGGGCATTAGCAAAATGTTGGGCATCAATATTAACTATGTGCATATTGGTTTGTTGGTTGTTATTTATTTCGTTGGCATTTACCCAAGCGATTTGAACGGGAGCATAAAGCTCGGAGAACTTATTGGTAATATATCCTTATTCACGGCGGGAGTCATGCCGCTCTTATTGTTGCTTATTGCTGTACTTAGAAAAAGGGGACATACACCGTGAAACAACGTGCAAAACGGACGGTCTTCTTCTTCTTCTTCTTCTTACTGTCATTCCTTGTACTCACTGGGTGCTGGGATAAACGGGAAATCGAACAAATTGGCATGATCGCCGGAATCGGACTGGATCAGGGAGATGACGCAGCCCACCACCGGATAAAAATGACACAGCAGTTCGTCAATACGACTCTTGGATTGAAGGAAGGCGTAATAAAAGGATATTTTAACCTTATCGATGAGGGCTCCAACATTTTTGAAATCGTTAGAAGAACGTCAACTCGAACGGATCGTTCTCCCTATTATACGCATTTGAAGGTCATCGTCATAAGCGATAAGATCACATCCACAACGCATTTGATGGATTTAATAAACTTTTTTCAGCGGGATCATGAGATGAGACGAACCGTGCGTGTGTATTTCTCCAAAGGGCAAGCGAGCACCGTTCTTGATAAACAGACGGAAAATAAAGAGATTCCTGCCTTTAATATTTTTCAAAAGTCCCGGAATCATTACAAAACGTTAGAAATACCTCATCAAGTAACCTTGGGTGAGATGTCCGTTTATCTCTCTAGTCAGCACAGCTTTCTGGTTCAAGTCATTGATATTTCGAACGGGTTCGATATGCAGGGAGCTGCTATCGTTTCAGGAAAAAAGAAGCGGTTAATCGGTTGGTTGACGAAAGAGGAGGTTTCAGGCGTTAATTGGGTTTTGGGGACTAAGAAAGGAAGCGGTGGAGGAGTTATGACAGTAATAGATAAGAAAACAAAGAAAGAAATTATATATGAAGTTAATCGTATAACTACAAAAATCAAACCAATAGTGGAAGGAGAGCAGATTACCTTTCATGTTGCCATTGATTCCGAGGGTCGTATTGGGGAAGATTGGACCATAAATGACGCATTTGATGAGGATTTTATTAAGAAGACGAATGAACTGATAGCGGATGAAGTGAAGCATGTTGCGGAACAAGCTATTTCGAAAATGAAGGACACCTATAAAGTGGATATTGTTGGTTTTGGTGAACAGTTAAGAATCAAGAACTACAAGGAATGGAAGAAAGTAAAGGATGACTGGGATGATGCATTCAGCCGTTCGAACGTAGAAATTGAAGCGAAAGTAAACATTCGAGAGTTTGGATCTAAAGGCAGGAAAGTCCCCAAAACCCCAGAAAGTAAGGATAAAAAGTAGGAGCGGAATCTGAAAAGTCTGCGCAAAGCCAATACTTAGCGGCTTTGCGCAGATTCTTGTCGTTTATTTGATCAATTCGATATCGATTGACTTCCCATTCACTGCATCGAACTCTATGGTCGTTGTCAAAGCACTTGCGCTAACTACCCGCGCTTCGCCGCTGGCATTCTTCAGATGCCAGGCGCCTTTTAATATTACGGTGTCCCTCAACATGGCACTCGGAGTTAACAGATCGGTTAGACGCAGATCAGGATCCGCAACGCTTAGCACAATATGGTTGGGACTTAATGATTGGACCATCGCCATGATGGGGTTGCTGCTGCTTTGAATCAGGCCTTGATTGATCGGCACATTGCTGTTAAAGATGGCATAGCTGGTAACCTCTTTCCCCGGCTCCGTGTTTTTGACAATATGCGCATTACTATTTTTTTGCAAAACTGTGTATTGCATGTTGTTCGCGAATGAGGCCGCCTCCTGTGCTCCTGCCCCTACTTTAATGGCATATTCGTAACCCGCCGATGCTGGAGCAGCACCGTGATTGATATAAGCCGTCGTGTAGTTGCCGGACGTATTTTTCGTGTCGGCGCTGTTTCTAGAGTTTTGCGCACCGCGCATAATGACGGTGCCAGCCGCATTCGGCAGCACATATCCGTTCCCATAAGGATCTACGATCCAGGCCGGGGTTGTACTTGTGATCGTGCTCGTATAAGTCGCATTAGTGACCGAGGTGTCGGAATTATACCAAAATGGCATCGAACTGCTCGGCATATACGATTGAAACAAGGTAGTTTCCGTATTGTGCATGGCGTCCGTGTTTTGAATATCAGAGCCTAAGCTGACCATTTTATCCCCAAAAAAGAAGACCGATTTGTTGGCTCGGAAACTTGAATCAAAGACGGTATCATGCAGTTTCATAGCGAAAACGCCATATTTCTTCTGAGAGGATACCCCCCCTACGAAGGTGCTGTCCGTAAAAAGTCGCATATGATCCGTCTTTTGTGCCAGCTCAGAGAGAGACAGGTGTTTCACAGTCGTACCTGGCCAACGGCTCCAATCCCAACCGGCGTCAAGGTTAATTCCACTTTCGAGGATTCCGGAAGTCAGTCCGTTTTTCAGTATCTGCATATTGCCGTAATTCTGGTAGGCGCCATACACATTCTGATTGTTGGCAGATTCGAAGTTCCAAGCATATTTACTCCAACCTTTTATTCCGATCAGCAAGTCATTCACTCGATTGACAGCCATTGTGCCATAGGGCATGACCCAGTATCCTTGCGGATTGGCCTTCGGCGTGACCCCCGCCTTCGACAGTTGTTCTGCAAGCTGCAGGCCGCCAAGCGTATCCAGATACTCAACACCGTACGAGTCGGCTTGTTTAAATAGGCCTTGCATCAACTTGGATTGCGGTTCCCAAAGTCTTGTGAAGGTGGAAGCAAGCTCCGGGTCAATTGGGGTTGTGGCCAAGGCCAGGTAGGCGTATGCCTGCAGACTAGTCAGCGGGCTGGTCGTAGTGGGGAAACGTCCGGTTGCCCCGATGGGCATGGTGTATTTATTGGAAGCTAGCTCTAATGTGAGTAGTGCTTTCTTGATGTTATTCTTTGCATCATCGGATAGGGCGTAAGGAGTTCCGCTCAATAGGTAGGCAATCAGCGAAGCTGTCTGCATCGCATGATCCCCATATGCATTCATATAGACTCCGCGATGATGGAAAAGGGTACCGTCAGGCTTGATCGTATCAGCGAAACCAGGTGCGATTTGCAGCGCTTGTTCATATAAGCCGACGAGGCCTTTCATGTACTGTGTTTTCTTAGGCGTGTTATCCATACCGAGAACGTAAAGTAAGTCATACATGAATTTTGTTCTGATTTCGTCCGCCGTCGTCTCTTCGTAAACGGAATTATCGAATGTTTTACCGAAGTTCGTGTACCAGAATATCGTGTTGAGCTCCCGTTCAAAAATACCTGCAGCCTTCAGCTCATTGCGCATAAGATAGACGGCATGAAAGTACCCGCTGTGCCGGTTTGCTTCATGATCCTGAGTGCCGATGGCACTGCCATTCGCCCAACCTTGGTCGTTCATATAATCGAATACATCGATCGCTTTTTGTTTGCTTAACACATTACCGTTGATCTTGTAGTCGAAAACGAGCGGCAACAGCACCGTTTGGCTGACATTATCGCCGAATTTAAGCGAATGAGGGTCTGCGTTTGCATATAGCGCTTCTCCGGTCATTGTACCATCAGGGTGTCTGATGATATGCAGCGCGTTGTACGCAGCAAGCCCCGCTTGAATGAAACGTTGGAGGGCGTCATATCTCGTTTTGATCGGCCCGGTTAACTGTGCATACTGCAGGGCATCGCCATAAATCCACTTATCATACCGGCTTGAGATCATATCGAAGGCACTAATTTCCTGCGGAGTGATTGTCGCTGGCAGCGGGAGCGTAGGCTGTTGTTGGCTGTAAAAGTAGACATTATCCCATGAGCTTTGGCCGACATTTAGGCCAGGCTTGGGCATTTGGTAATCGGCGGATCTTGCCGTTACCATCGAAGGGGAAAATTCCAAGTTATCGAAATAAAGGCTTCCCGATGGTACGGAGGCAGGGGGAATGATTTGCATCGCCTCGAGCGGCTCATTCATGTTTTGCGTATAAGCGGGATTTTTACCTTCTTCTCTAAACTTGATCCAAACGGCCCGCCATCCTTTGAAATTCAGGTTCACTTTGATCGAAAAGTGATTGATGCCATTGTTGATTTCTGTCGTTTTGCCTAAATTGAACGTCACTTGGTCATTGACTGGATTTTCGTTATAAATCCATAGTTTCATGCCGCCATGCTTGACGTTCGCTGCGGCTAGATTGGCAGGCTGCGTGTCGCGCAGCTTGGAGCCATTCGACCATGTCCAGTGCAAGGAGCTGCCCCCGTGCTTGTAATGCTTTCTTGATAGCTCAGCCGATCCGCCGTTTTCCACTTGCCAGGTGGAAGGAAGCGCAGCGCCCTCGAACGACTCCGTGCGGGAATAATCGTCGGCTGCGTACGTGGCACCTGGATATGCCCCTACGCTGGATGCCAGAAGCAGCGCCGCAGCCAGAAGCCGCATGTTGTGTTTTCTTCCTCTTTGTAATGTTGTGTTCACATGAATTCCTCCTTACATTTTTTTATGACAAGGGTTCTTTTTGTCCTCGGAAGCTCGTGCCTATAGTCCCCCGTTGACCATTTCTCGTGATTATCACCTCCAAAACTTATCTTGGATATCGGATGTAAATTACTTAAATATTATGAAAATTACAGAAAAGCAAAAAAATACATATTTAGACCTAATCACAGGATCTATATGCTAGCAAATTCTGGAAGTACAAAAGACACCCATGGGGTGCCCTTTGTACTAGGTGGGGTTAGCTGATCAGCATAGGAGGTTTCAATGTCCTTATGGCGAATAAATAAAGGATTGTTCAAGAATCCTGGAGGTGGAAGATGAAAGCGCTATTTATTGGAGGTACAGGTACAATTAGTTCAGCAATTACAAAGCAGCTGCTGGAAAGCGGGTGCGAGCTTTATCTGCTGAATAGAGGCACAAGAAATGAATCATTGCCGGCGGGGGCTAGTTTGCTCACCGCGGACATTCGCGATGAAGAGCATGTCGCTAGTTTAATTGAACACTTGGAGTTCGATGTCGTTGCGGATTTCATCGCGTTCGAACCGGCTCAGCTGGAGAGAGATTACCGCTTATTTCAAGGTAAAACGAAACAATTTATGTTCATAAGCTCAGCATCTGCCTACCAAACACCGCTGTCTGACTATAGAATTACGGAAGGAACGCCTTTATCCAATCCGTATTGGGAGTATTCGAGAAACAAGATTGCTTGTGAGGAATATTTACTTAAGCAGTACCGTGACCATGGTTTTCCTATTACAATCGTAAGACCGAGCCACACCTACGATGAACGCTCCATTCCGCTTGGCGTGCATGGTAGTAAAGGCAGCTGGCAGGTCGCCAAACGTATGCTGGAGAACAAACCCGTGATCATTCATGGGGATGGGACTTCACTGTGGACAATGACGCACAATAGCGACTTTGCTAAGGGTTTTATTGGCCTTATGGGCAATATTCATGCCATTGGGGAGTCCGTACATATCACATCCGATGAATCTCTTACTTGGAATCAAATATATGAAGCCATTGCTAGCGCGCTTGGAGTCAAGCTGCAGGCTGTGCATGTTTCATCTGAATTTCTGGATGCGTGCAGCACGGAGAACTACAGAGGCGGTTTGCTTGGAGATAAGGCGAATTCCGTTGTTTTCGACAATGCGAAGCTGAAGCGTCTTGTTCCGGAGTTCGTTGCGACTACTCGTTTTGATCAAGGGATTAAAGCGACCGTTGCCCATATTTTAGCTAAACCCGAGTTGCAAAGAGAAGATCAGGAGTTCGACCAATGGTGCGATAAGGTGATTCAGGCCTTAGATGCGGCAGTGCAGGCAATTCGGGAATAGATTCGAAGGGGATGGCCAATGCATGAACATATCGGTGGATATCAGAAATAACTCCAAAGTCGCTATTGTCGAAAGCGATGACATCCTCATCAGCGATGTGCAGGAGGCTTTGGACTTAATGGCTTCTGTGCAATATGTGGAAGAATGCCATAAAATCATGATGGACAAATCCAACATCACGGAAGACTTTTTTGAGCTTAAGACCCGCCTTGCAGGCGATATTTTGCAGAAGTTTACGAATTACAAGGTTAAATTTGCGATTATTGGGGATTTTGATGTGTATGACAGTAAAAGTCTGAGGGATTTTATCTATGAATGCAATCAGGGGAACTCGGTATTCTTCCTCAAAGACAGAGGGGCAGCGCTAGACGCCCTTCATAATGCCAATTAACGCGATGGATAAAAGAGTGCTCGATGCCGGCTTGTCGATTATTTCGGCGTGCAAGAGGCAGACAGGCGATATTTGGGACGCTCATTACGGAGCGGCGGCGATAGCCAGTTACTTTTTTGTCGAAGAGAATGAGCTGTCGATGGACACCAAAAAGTCTATTCAAGCTCAAGCCGAAGCTATGCTCGATAAACATGGCTGTTCAAGATCAACTAATGCTGACCAACATCCAATGGATCTTGCGGATGCCGCGCATGCGATTTTGGAAGCTCTCGATGTTTCAATCGATCAGCTTCATTGGGTCGGGCACAATGTGATCTATGCGGCAGTAAGTTTACTGGCTATACGTGAACTTGGGGGATGGGGGACAAAGGAGGAAATTGACGAGATTTGTTCCTTACTCCGCTCCTTTGAGAAAGCGATTCCCGGTAGATCCTGGCTCGGATACACAGTTTCCGACATAAAGAAAATGTCGATCGATGAAAGCGATCAAATTCCTGCGGCTCAGCAACCCGAGCAGCTGTCGACTTTTATTCTGGGAGAGCTGTCAGCCATTAGCGTGATTTATCGCGCAGAGTCGCATCATGACTTAATCGGTCATATGCTTACTTTTTCCCATGCGCTGAATATCCTTCACGACCTAGGTTATACGGACTATTTCTATAGAGGTCTTGAGCCGCTTCTGAAAATAGTTAAGGTACTTCGCAGAAGTCGACATCTCGATCCGCAGCGGCCACTGCCATTAAGCTCTCCCGCAGACCGTTTGCCTTTGGTGGAGGCGATTCGGTCGGTATGGCTCCCCGTTGAATATGGCTATTGGGCTAAAGATCACAGGGAGCATGAATGGGATTATGGGCATACGTTTAAGTTCCCATTCAGCTTTTATGACCATTTGAACCGAAGCTCTATGCCTAATTCGACAGCAATTGAGAAATTTCGTTACATCATTTAGAATTGGAGGGAACCTTAATGAACAAGGTGTTACGTTTTGAAATGCAAGTGCCTGATCCAGAGAAAGTGATCGAGTTTTATTCGAATGCTTTCGGATGGAAGTTTTCAAAATTTCCAGGGCCGCAAGATTACTGGTTTATTCAAACGGGTGAGTTGGATGAAAAGGGCATTGACGGAGGGTTAATGAAATCGCCTGATGGCGCGGCTAGAACGGTGAATTCGATCGAGGTGCCCTCAATTGATGATTACTTAGCCTCCATCTCTGACAATGGCGGAACCATTGTAGTTCCCAAAATGAGCATGCCAGGAATGGGGTATCTTGCTTATTTTACGGACCCTAGCGGCATGATCCTTGGAGTTTCGCAGGCGGACCCGAACGCACGGTAAACGAAAAGAAAAGGCACCCTTTCCTCCATTTTGGAAGGAATGGTGCCTTTTTTATTTGGCAGCTTAGAAATCAAAATTGTCCGGATCAGGTCCGACGCGCCGATTCTCGTTCAAAGCATCGATGCGCGCCATCTCTTCGTCGGTTAACGAGAAGTCAAAGACGTTGGCGTTATCGATGATGCGCTGCTCTTTGATCGACTTCGGAATCGTCACAATGCCGCGCTGCAGATCCCAGCGGAGAATGACTTGAGCAACCGATTTGCTGTGATTAGCGGCGATGTCATTTAGAACGGGATGATCGAAAAGCTGGCCCTGCATGAGCGGAGACCATGCTTCTAACTGAATGTTATGCTCTTTGGAGAAGCTAAGCAGCTCTTGCTGTGATAGAAGCGGGTGAAGCTCAACTTGGTTCACCATTGGCTTGATTTCCGCATCTTTCATCACGTCTTCCAGGTGATGAATTTGGAAGTTGCTGACGCCGATGGCTTTCACGCGGCCTTCTTTGTACAGAGTTTCCATAGCGCGCCAAGCTTCTTTATATTTCCCTTTGACCGGCCAATGGATGAGGTATAGGTCTAGATACTCCAGCCCCAGCTTGGATAAGCTTGCTTCATATGCAGCAATGGTCGACTCATAGCCGAGATCGGCATTCCACACCTTGGAGGTCACGAACAGTTCCTCTCTAGCAAGTCCTGTTTCAGCAAGTGCCTCGGAAATGGCTTGTCCGACTCCTGTCTCGTTGCCATAAATAGCTGCCGTATCCATGCTGCGGTATCCATTGCGAATGGCCGCTTTGACGGAGCTCACTACCTCAGAACCGTCCTCTACTTTGAAAACACCTAACCCGAACCATGGCATTTGAACGCCGTTATGCAGGGTTGTTGTGGATTGTAAATGGTTGATCGTCATGCGTAATTCCTCCTCATGTAACTGTATATATGTTGGCCAACCGGCCTTCATCGCATCATAATTCCTTACCATCAGTAGGATGTCACCTGTTGGCATTTGTTATTATGAACGTTTCATGAGGAGATGAACAGTACGTACTTTTTAGTACGATAGTTACTCTTCTGTGACCATTGGTTCTTTAAGTAATCCCATATTCCTCAATTTTACGGTACAAAGTTGTCCTTCCGATCTTCAATTTGGCGGCTGCTTTGCTGAGATTCCACTCAGAGGCCTTCAGCGCCATCTTGATCGTGTTGATTTCCGCTTCTTTTAGCGTCAACGGATGCCCTTCGACCGATTCTTCCGTGTCACTTTCATCGGAAGCTTCTAGCATCAGATGATCAGCATCAATCGGCTGACCTCCAGCCATGAAGATCGCTTGCATCAGAATGCCGCTCAGTTCTCGAATATTGCCCGGCCAACGGTAGGCCAGCAGCTTGCGCTTGGCGGCTTCCGTTAAGACACAGCACGGTGAAGCATGCTTCTGGAGCAGATGAAGCGCCAAGGTCAGGATATCGCTTCTTTCCCTTAGAGCAGGCAGGGTGATCGGGATGCCCTTCAGCCGATAGTAAAGATCGGCCCGGAATCCGCCAGTTTTCACCTCGGCGGCCAAATCCTTATTCGTTGCGGCAATCACGCGCACATCAATGGCTTTACTCTTGGCGCTCCCAACCGGAGTAATCATACCGTCCTGGAGCACACGCAAAAGCGCAGCTTGCGCTCGAAGGGGCATATCGCCGATTTCATCGAGGAAAATCGAGCCCTTATGCGCAGCCTCGAATTTCCCGATATTGCCGTCCTTGCTTGCGCCTGTGAAAGCGCCGCGGACATAGCCGAACAATTCGCTCTCGACTAGGCTGTCTGGGATGGCGCTGCAGTTAAGCGCAATGAATGGCGCCGCTGACCGAGCGCTTGCGGTATGGATGGATTGCGCGAACAATTCCTTGCCAACGCCGCTTTCGCCCAAGAGCAGTACAGGGAAGTCAGAGGTTGAAGCCTTCTGAGCCAGCTCTTTCTTCTGCAGGAACGTCGGACACGTGCCGATGAGGTCCTTGAACGTGTACAGATGCTGCCCATTTCCCGACGTCCTTCGAATGGAGACCGACTGCCACAGCTTTTGATGCTCATTATGTAGGGTTTGAATAGCAAAGCCATTCAGCGTCGGCAATGGTTTACCGATCACATCGCAGCCTATGATTCGCATAGCAGCGTGATTCGCGCGAACGATGTGGTTGTCCCGACTGAGCGAGAGCAGTGGCAAGGGATGATGCAGGGAGGAGTGATCCAGCTCTCTTAGCGTGATGAGGTGTTCCTTCTTCGACTCCTCTAGCAGAATCTTGTTTTGCAGCGATTGAGCAGCCAAACAGGCGAGGGTAAAGGTATAGGCATGGAAATTCTCTTGCTTGCCGCTAATATTGACGATCCCGATAAGCTCGCCGATGGCGTTGAAGACAGGGGCAGAAGCGCAGGTTAGGAAATGGTTGGATGTATAATAGTGCTCTTCGGCATGCACGCGCACCGGCTTCCGCTCCGTGAGAGCGACACCGATGGCATTCGTGCCTTTGCGATGTTCGGCCCAATTGGCGCCTACTTGCAGCTGAACCGCTAGCGCTCTGCGGGAGAAGTCGATATCTCCTGCCGTGTGAATAATGGTTCCTTCCGGGTCGATCAGTAGTGCCATCTGGCCGGATTGCTTGATGCCAGCATGCATCTGTTCAAATATTTGCTCGGTGTATTGGATGGTTTGCTCATTATGTTTGAGTAGAGACTGCATGTGAGTTCCAGTTAAAATGTTATCGTCAATGGGGTCGGTGGGCACTAAACCAAATTCGTGACAGCGCTTCCAAGACGCTGCCGCTGTTTCGGATAAAAAGTTGTTTTCCACGGATAGCAAAAAAGATCACCTCCATTGCAATCGTATCTTATCCGATCATACCATAGTTGCTTTTAATAATGGAGGGCCGATGGAAAGAATGTCCCATAATGGAACACATCCTATGTATCAAAGCGGAACATCGAACGTCGTGCACAATTCGTAAAGGCCGGAGTGGCAGCATTCCGTCCGTTGGCACGATTCTTGCTTATTTATGTTATGTATCCCATTTTAAGGAGGCTGAGCGAGAATGATTTATGAACAACCTGGACAAAACGGATCCAAAGTAACTTTCAAAAAACGATATGAAAACTTTATCGGTGGACAGTGGGTCGCGCCTGTTAAGGGGCAATACTTCGATAATCCCTCTCCTGTAAATAATCGTGTTTTCTGCGAGATTCCACGTTCTAGTTCGGAGGATATCGAGCTGGCTTTGGATGCGGCGCATGCTGCCAAAGAAGCATGGGGACGCACATCAGTTGCCGAGCGCGCACTTATCTTAAATAAAATTGCTGATCGAATGGAAGCTAATTTGGAAATGCTGGCTGTTGCCGAGACTTGGGATAACGGCAAGCCCGTTCGTGAAACGCTTGCGGCCGATCTGCCGCTGGCGATTGATCATTTCCGCTATTTCGCAGGGAGCATTCGCGCTCAAGAAGGCACACTCAGCCAATTGGACGACAATATGGTGGCTTACCATTTTCATGAGCCGCTCGGCGTTGTCGGGCAGATCATTCCGTGGAACTTCCCGCTGCTGATGGCGACATGGAAGCTTGCTCCGGCGCTTGCGGCAGGCAATGCTGTGGTTCTCAAGCCCGCTGAGCAAACGCCAGCTTCCATTCTGGTGCTGCTCGAGCTCATTCAAGATCTGCTGCCGCCGGGCGTCGTCAATGTCGTTAACGGCTTCGGACTTGAAGCGGGCAAACCGCTTGCCTCAAGCAGCCGGATCTCGAAGATCGCCTTTACGGGTGAAACGACAACGGGCCGCTTAATTATGCAATACGCTTCGCAGAATTTGATACCGGTTACCTTGGAGCTGGGCGGTAAGTCCCCGAATATCTTCTTTGAAGATGTGCTTGCGCGGGATGATGCTTTTTACAATAAAGCGCTTGAAGGTTTTGCTATGTTTGCTCTTAACCAAGGGGAAGTGTGCACGAGCCCATCACGCGCATTGATTCAGGAATCGATTTACGATCAATTTATGGAGAGAGCCCTGAAGCGGGTTGCTTCCATTACGCAAGGCAATCCTCTTGATACAACTACTATGATTGGGGCGCAGGCTTCAACCGAGCAAGTTGAGAAAATTATGAGCTACATCAACATAGGCTCGCAGGAAGGCGCGGAGTGTCTGATTGGCGGCGACAGGGCGAAAGTAGAAGGGGAGCTTTCCGAAGGCTACTACATTCAGCCAACCGTGCTGAAAGGGAATAACAAGATGAGAATTTTCCAAGAGGAAATTTTCGGACCTGTGCTTGCGGTAACGACGTTCAAGAACCAAGAAGAGGCACTGGCTATTGCCAACGACACGCTCTATGGTCTTGGAGCAGGTGTTTGGACACGCGATATGAACACAGCCTACCGGATGGGTCGGAGCATTGAGGCGGGTCGCGTATGGACGAATTGCTACCATGCTTATCCTGCCCATGCAGCTTTCGGCGGTTATAAGACTTCAGGTATTGGCCGCGAGAATCACAAAATGATGCTGTCCCATTACCAGCAAACGAAAAACCTGCTCGTCAGCTATAGCCCTGATGCATTGGGCTTCTTCTAAGAGAGCTGCAGGGATGACAGAGGCAAGTAAGGTTGTTGCAACTGAGGCCGCTCTGGAGCTGATTGAAATCGTCAAAGCCAAACATGGCCCCGTTATGTTTCATCAATCCGGCGGCTGCTGCGACGGCAGTTCTCCTATGTGCTATGCGCAGGGGGAGTTTCTGATCGGTGACAGCGACGTCTGGTTGGGTGATATCGGCGGTGCCCCCTTTTATATGAGCAAGCCACAGTACGATTATTGGAAAAACACGATGCTGATCATCGATGTGGTTCCCGGCCGGGGCGGGATGTTTTCGCTCGAGGGCCCGGAGGGCCGGCGCTTTCTGACGCGCTCCAGGATGTTTACGGAGGAAGAGCGGCGCGTGTTAGGTTTGTAAGCAGTGAGTCGTACATAAGGACCTGGCGATGCTTCATCGCTAGGTTCTTTTTGGATTCGCTTTTGCGTCAGCAGTTGCCAGTTGGCAGCTGGCAGTTGGCAGGGGAACTACAGAGCGCTATTTTGCGATAAACGGGCTGTTGGGCGAAGCAGAGGAACTGTGGTCCGCTATTTCGCCGTGATGGGCAGATTTTCAGGCGATTGGGGTGAAATAAGACCCTGTAGTCGCCATCAAGCCCCGAAATTTCTGATTTATATCATAATAAGGGATTGGAGTTCTCCTATTTAAGGCCGGGTACCCACGGGCTCATCTGAGCACAGTCGTTCTACACGCAGAACCAGCTGCTTGAAGGGTGAAGCCTTTTTCATGGTGGATTTTACAGTACAAGCACGAATATACTAATGGTAAGCGATTACATGATGAGAGGAGGCACTTGCAGATGGAAATTTCACTGACTGCCCTGCAGGATCACAAAATGCTGCTTACACCACACATGCGGCAGTCAATGGTAATTCTGCACATGTCCTCCTTGGACTTGCATGAGTTGGTGAAGCAGCAGGCAAATGAGAATCCTTTTATCGAGCTTAAGGATATTAAAGAAAACCGCCGTTTTAGCGGCACTAATAATGATTGGTGGCTCAATGTAGATCACAGCGCTTCCATTACGTTAGAATCGGTTTTATTAGAACAGATAGCCTGCTTGAATTTGGACAGTACATTAAAGGTTATCTGCAAATGGATCATCGGAAACCTGGATGCAAAGGGCTACCTTCCCTATACGAAAGAAGAAATTACCGCTATTCAAGGCTCCTCGTTGGAGCATGTCAGTCAAGCTATTCGTATAATCCAAAGCTTAGAACCATATGGTGTGGGGGCTTCAACCCTAGCGGAATGTCTCCTCCTCCAATTGCAGCAGATGAAGGGGATAGAGCCCTTAGTGATATCTCTGATCGAGCAGGACCTGCATGATATTGCTGCTGGCAAGCTTCAACAGTTAGCGGCGAAATACGGGACAGAGCTCACACGCATCCAAGCAGCAATTGACCAAATAAAAGCTCTCAACCCTAAGCCTGGAGCCAAGTACAGCAGAGAACAGCCGCAGTATGTGATACCAGATCTTAAGTTGAAGCTGGTGGAGGGGAGATATATGGTCATTCTCGAAAATGCTGCGCTCCCGGGTATCACGCTCAGTGATTCCTATCTCCATCTGATGGAACAGAAGGCTTCGCAAGATGCCTACCGTTTTTTGAAGCAGCAATGGCAGGCCGCAAGGGGGCTTATGGACAGTATCGAGCGTAGAAATGCTACGCTGTTGCAAACAGCATGCATGATGTTTGAGCTTCAGCCCGATTTTTGTGCGCAGGGCTCCGCGCATATTGGGCCGATGACCATGAAGCAAGTGGCTGCTGCGCTGCAAGTGCACGAATCCACCGTAAGCCGTACGGTTAGCCGGAAATATATTCAGACTCCGTGGGGGATGTTTGAGCTGAAATATTTTTTCTCCTCTTCGATGAAGCAGGCCGATGGGACGTCGGTTTCTTCTTTTTACATGAAGGAGAGGATTAGAGAAGCGATTAAGGGAGAGAATCGGGACCATCCCTTCTCCGATCAACAGTTGGCTGAGCGCTTAAATAGCAAGGGTCTCATCATTTCACGCAGAACAGTGGCTAAATATAGAGAGCAGATGAACCTTCCACCCGCTGTAAAAAGGAAACGAGGACCTAACGTTTAAATGTTAAACTTTAAACGCTAAGCCTTGAATTTCGAAGTTTAAAGCTTAAAGTTTAAAGCCTAAACTTTAAAGTTCAAACCTTAAAATTTAAACTTTAAAGTTTATTCCAATTGAACGATATAATTAACGAAATATTCCAAATACCCACTCATTCTTCCTTCCTACTGCGAATAGGTATATAGATTCAAATCAAGGTAGGAGAGGGGAATTGACTTGACAAAGAACGAAGTCTTAACCACTACCATCACGCTGTCCATTGATAACGGCAGCAGTCATGTCAAGGTCATCTATGACCATCTGGACTGTAGCTTCATTTTCCCTAATGTACTAGCACAACCGTTTGGTGAACGATTTCTTTTGATGGAACAAGGTGATCCCCTGGATTTCCTCGACGTACAAATCACATCGCCTGCCATTGAAAGCGACCAGTATCGCCATGTTTATGTAGGGAATCTCGCCATTGGCGATGAGGGTATTCTTCATGAGATTGTTGGAGATAAAGCCGTGCAAAAGAAAGCCCAAAGACCTGAAACCATGGTGACGCTCCTGACGGCTGCGGCCTATGCCATTGCCAAACAGAATGAAGGCGCTATCAAAAAGGGGAAAAAGCGGATCAAAGCTGCCGTGAACCTAGGCACAGGTTTGCCGATTCGCGAAATCACGAAATTTCGCGATGAGTTTGCCCGTAAAATCACCGGAGGTGTTCACTCCGTCACGTTCGTAACGACCCCTGTTTTCAAAGGTATCACGGTGGAAATGGAATTCTCGCTTCCAACCGATATCAGCATAGACGATGTATCCGGCGTTTATGATTTGGAAGCAACTTCGAAATCCCACCTGTCGCACAAGGGCTTCGGCATTGCCGATGTCGGCGGCGTCGATATGGATATCGCCTTCTTCCGACCAGGTCTAGATCTGGATCAACGGCACTCCACTGGCGCCAAAATTTATCTCAACGATGCGCTGGAAAGCATTCGGAACGAGGTCAATGCGCAGGGTGAGGAGCTGCTTGCAAGCACGGCCGAATTGACGCTCATGCTCGTCAACAAAGAGTATGAGATCTATGCCGAGGGCAAGGTTGTGTTTGATATGACGAGCCTGATCAATAAGCACATGCGCATATTAGCGGAGAAAGTGCTGAAGTTCGCCCGCAGCTCTTGGAAGCACGTTCGTTATGCGAACGAGTTCTGGTTTATCGGCGGCGGAGCTGTTGTTTTGCAGCCATGGATTGAGAAAATTAATGCCGAGCTGGGTTTGCCCATCCGGTTTGATACAGCCGAACATAGCCAATTTCGGAATGTGCGAGGCACCTTCCTTATACTGGACCACGCGCTGAAGCATGAGGACGAAGTCGCGGCTGGCGCAGATGCCAAAGGAGTCTCCGAGAACGGGAGCGGTCAGGATTGAAAAAACGCCGATCCACCGTCTATGTTCGCTCTGGCAAGGATGTAACCTTGTATATTCCATCGGATACGCCGCCCGAGGTCATCAACTATTTGAATCAGTTGAAGATGGATGGCTATTTTAGCCAAGGCATTATAGATATTCTGACGAGATATGTTCGTGAAGAGCGCATACCCGCATCACCATCAGCAAATTCAGAAATTGAAATATTTCCCGGGAAAGAAAGGCTCCGCGATATAGACATAGTAGGCTCACCTGCAGAAACAGAAGAGACCGATCCCGCGTTTGAGTTGGACGAGCCTACACAGCCTGTTCATGCAGCGATTGCTGAGGGAGAACAGAAGAAATTTAGTTTGGCACAAATATTCCGGCAGTCCCTGCAAAACTCAGGGAAGCTAGTGCCTACCTCGGATCATGACAGGGAGCCTGAGTAGGTGAACTCCATGATTCAAGATAAGGAGGACACCCGAATGGATAACAATCAGGGCAAAGAAGCAGCTAGGCATTTTACACTGACTGATGATATATTTCGTTATCCTGGCATGGATGTATATACGCAAATGACCGTTATCGTGTTAAAATGCTTTTCCTCAGAATCGAACATCCCCGAGCTGGTTGACATTGCAAAGCTTGGTCGGATGAATCTGAAGCAGGCAACGAAAGCGTTACAGAATCTCGTCGAGATGAAAATTATTTCCCAGAAAATGTTTCGCCGGTTGGTCGGTGATTTCCAGGACGATCGGTTATCTTGGGCAGCCAAAGGCTTGCTCGCTTTTTGCAAAGAACATCCTCATATTGACTTAACTGACCTGTTGGATCTGTCCAGCGAATCAGGAGAGGATGAGAGCAGCATCCGTAGGGCATTAACAGAGCTGCACCAGTATGGGTACTTGGACGAGTATCCGGTGTGGAGTCAAATTGCTAATTGAGGGGAATCGACCGTGCGATTATTAGACGGAGGTAAAGCTTTCAATTACGGTGTATTAAATGGAAAAACTACCGTTAATCTGCGCTGCTCGGTGGCAGGGATTGAAATAGCGGTAGAAGCTCCATCTAAATCGCGAGTAACTAGACGAAATTTGCTAGATCTGGCGGAATTAGCGGTAGAAACTGCAGTTACTTAACCAAAAGTGGGTCAATTGCTGAAAATAGCGGGAGGAATCGGCGTTAAGTACAAGTCATTCATCGACTCTGTGCTCAGTTCCGAGGGAACGGTACGAATTGAGCTTTGGAGGAATGGATGGAAAAAGAAATCCCCCTAGTAATGCTAAATTAAGCATATACTGTAAATAACAGCAGCTATTATTGATAATATTAAAAAAAGCTATTCCCCCAAAAAATCGGGGGGATAGCTTTTTTTGCATGCCGGGCCGAGAACAACCAGCTGTCTTTCCTCAAGCTTTTTTCAATAGTAAATACATGAAATACGGCGCACCGATCAGGGCCACCATGATACCGGCCGCAATCCCATCGGGGTCGAGCAGATTGCGCCCGACCGTGTCAGCCAGAAGCAGCAGCCATCCGCCGATAAGAATAGCGACAGGAATGAACAGTTGATTCCTAGGCCCAACCAAAGCTTTCGCGATATGCGGAGCCATAAGCCCAATAAAGCTGATGCCTCCCGTGACGGAAACGGCTGAAGCGGCAAGAGCGACGGAGGCGAGAAGCAGGAGAATACGCTCTTTTTCCACCGATACACCAACACCGATGGCGACAGGCTCGTTAAGCCCAAGCAGATTTAACCGGTTGGCTTTGTACAAGGTGAACGGGATGAGTACGACAAGCCACGGCAGAAGCGCCCAGATAAACGGCCAATCGGTCCCCCAGATGTTGCCTGCCAACCATTTGGCGATAAAGTCCACCTTCGAGCGTTCTGCTGACGAGATCACGACAATCATGATGCCGGATAAGGCCATTGAGAAGCCAATCCCCATTAACACTAATCGGACGGGCTGAAGTCCTTCTTTTCGACTATAAGAAAGCAAGTATATGCAGGCAGCCGTCACCAAAGCCCCAAGGAAAGCGACTAGCGGAAGAAAATACACGAAGGAGCCTGCTTTTACCGGGAAAAAGAGAAAGAAGACGGCAACAGCGACACCCGCACCTGAGTTAATCCCAATAATGCCGGGGTCAGCTAAATCATTACGTGTAACGCCTTGCAGAATCGCGCCGGATAGGGCAAGTGCCATGCCAGCTAATAAGGTAATCAGAATGCGAGGTAATCGAATTGAAAACAACACAAATTCTTCTTTGAAAGTCCCATGTCCAAACAGGGTAGGGAGCAGCCGGTTATAGGACAATGAGGAGTAGCCTAGTCCCATTCCGATCACAATCGTAACGACGATAAGAGCTAGAGCTCCAACTAAGAGAAGGCGTTGTTTTCTAAGAATAGACGGATGAATCATGGGAAAGCCTTGCCCCCTTTGCGTACGATAAACAGGAAGAAAGGTAAGCCCAGCATCGCGACAATGGCCACCACAGGCGTTTCATACGGCGCATTCATGGTACGCCCGAGTGTATCTGCGAGCAGCATGAACGTACCGCCAGCGACTGCGGACATAGGAATGATGAACCTATAATCGGTGCCAACGATGGCACGCACGACGTGTGGTATCATGAGACCAATGAAAGCCATATTGCCGACAAGGGCAACGGAAGCACCTGCAAGTAGAATAATGATGATGAAGAGAATGGTTTTGATTTGCGCCGTTTTCTGCCCTAAACCGACAGCAACCTCTTCGCTTAAGCTAAGTATAGTAAGCTGCCTGGAGAGCAGGAGGGCTACCAACGATCCCACCACGATAAAGGGCACGATCACTTTCAGCTGGTCCCATGACGCGCCGATCAATCCGCCTGCTGTCCACATAGTGACATCTTTTGAAATTTTGAAATAGAGGCCGAGACCGTCGGAAACGGCGTATAAAAAAGCCGAGACAGCGGCTCCGGCGAGCACGATGCGAATGGGCGAGAACCCGCCTTTTTTCATCGCCCCGATACCGAAAACAAGGAGCGCCCCAATGGCTGCTCCAATGAAGCAAGCGAGCATGATGCCCAAGTAGCTTGTTGACGGGAATAAAGCAATAGTTAGGGCGAGTGCTGCGTTGGCTCCTGCAGTAAGGCCCAGCAAGCCGGGGTCTGCAAGAGGATTTCGTGTAATCCCTTGCATAATGGCGCCTGAGACGCCTAAAGCCGCTCCAACGAAAATCCCCGCGATTTCGCGGGGTAATCGAATTTCACGGATGATCGTAATCGCATCACTTGTAGTGTGTGAAGTTAGTGCCAGCCAGACATCCGAGAGAGTAGCATCTGCTGCCCCAAACACCATAGCAACAACAAACATTCCCACAAACACAAGGAGCCCAAGGGCAAATTTATAACCAAATGAAATGGAATACTTCATCCGAGAAAGCTCCTCCGTGATGTTATTTAAGCAAATTTTTGATGAAGAAATCTAGTTGGTAATTGAGTGTTAATGGATCATTAAAGTAGAAGATCTTGGCATTAGCTTCATAAACGTGACCGTTTTTTGCAGCTGTTGTATTCTTATAGGTCGCTGTTTGTTGGAAAGAGTTGTCGGCATCCGGGTTTTTACTGAAAATCACGTAATCGCCCATAAATTGCGGCAGAACTTCTGTAGACAAGGCATAATAGCCTTCTTTCAAAGCCATTTCCTTCACTTTTGGAGGCATTGCCAATTTCATTTCTTGATATAGAATTTCGGTTCCACGACCCCAGTTGTCGCCATAAACGTAAAGCTGTTTGTCAAAGCTCTCGATGACGGAAATGGTTCTATCCGCGCCGATTTTGGCTTTAATGTCTGTACCTGCTTTTTGCGCACGTTTCTTGAAGTCGTCAACCCATGCTTTCGCTTCTTTTTCCTTGTTCAAAAGCTTACCGATTTCGATATGTTGGGTGAGATAATCAACTTTTCCGTATGTATATGTAACGGTAGGAGCGATCTGTTTAAGCTTATCAATATTTTTAATATTGGATAGACCGATAATGAGATCAGGTTTTAATTCAATAATTTTTTCTAGATTTTCATCCGAAACCTCCTGCACATCTTTTAAGGTTTTGTCAAAGTTGGGGTTGGCTTTGGACCATGACTCCACTCCGACAAGCTTCACATTTAACGCCATTACGTTTCCTGCAAAAGCAGAAAGGACAATGACACGTTGTGGGTTGGCAGGTACTTCAACGGGTCCGTTCTCGGACTGGTAAGTGATTGTTTTGGACCCAGCCGCAGCAGTTGTAGCCGGCGTCGCAGCGGCTTCTTCTTTTTTTGGAGCAGCAGATCCGCACGCGCTAGTAGCTAGTACTAGGATGAAGAGCAGGAATGGAATCAGTAGTTTTTTCACTAGAGTAGTCTCCCTTTAATAAATTGTAGGTAATGCACATAGGTTTATGAGTTCGAGGATCTCTTCCGATCTCCGCATCAATGTGGAAAACTTGCTTGAGAACTTCAGGCTGCATCACTTCTTCGCAATCGCCGGCTTTGACGATTTCGCCATCCTTCAGAGCGATGATGTAGTCAGCGAATCGAGCGGCTTGGTTCAAATCGTGCAACACCATGACAATCGTTCGGCCTTGTTCTCGATTTAATCTTTGCAACAGCTCCAGCACCTCTAGCTGATGGGCCAAATCCAAATAGGTCGTTGGCTCATCGAGGAATATAATGTCGGTTTCCTGTGCGATAGCCATTGCAATCCAAACGCGCTGCCGTTGACCGCCCGATAGGGAATCGACAGGTCTGTATTTGAAATCTTGGGTGCCTGTCACTTCGAGAGCCCAGTCAATAGCGTCATAGTCCTTTTTCGTCAATCGGCCGAAGCCGGTTTGATAAGGGAAGCGGCCGTAAGATACCAATTCACCAACGGTCAATCCGCTGGCGCTTTCAGGCGTCTGTGGGAGGATCGCCATCTTTTTGGCGAGAACTTTGGTGTTTTCTTTCGAGATGAGAGCCCCATCCAGAACGATACGTCCGGATTGGTGAGGAATAATCCGTGTTGTCGCTTTCAAAAGGGTCGATTTACCGCAGCCGTTAGCGCCGATAATGGTCGTAATTTTCTTGTCGGGGATGGCGGCACTAAGGTTTTTGACAATTGAACGTTCTCCATAACCAATGTTGAGTTCATCTATATACAGGCGAAACATGATACACCTCCACGATGTCATCGATATTGATAATCATTATCAGTATGACTAAACATACTTTACGGTAACAACATGAGGTTGTCAATGTTTTTTTTGTTGTCAAAAGAAAAAATTAACCGTATAGTTAATTGATAATGATAATCAATTTCACGTGAGTGAGGAGGAGTGAACGTATATGGGAAATCAGGAATTGTATGACGTAACGATCATCGGAGGAGGCCCGGCAGGGCTTTACTCTGCTTTCTACAGCGGTTTGAGAGAAATGAAAACAAAGATTATTGAGTATCAGCCACAGTTGGGCGGCAAGGTGCATGTCTATCCGGAAAAGATGATCTGGGACGTTGGCGGTCATACGCCGCTGCCTGGCGCAAAGCTGATAGAGAAACTTGTCGAACAGGGATTAACGTTCTCACCAAAGGTTGTATTAAGTGAAAAGGTTGACTCGATCAGGCGCAATGAAGAGGGGATCTTCGAACTACTCACGGCGTCTGGCGGAAAGCATATGTCGAAAACAGTCATTGTCGCGGTAGGCGGGGGTATTCTCAATCCCAAAAGACTAGAAATCGAAGGCGCGGAACGGTACGAGGTGTCTAATTTGAACTACACCGTGAAGTCCCTGGAGCGCTTCAAGGGTAAAACTGTCGTCATCTCTGGCGGTGGCAACTCAGCCGTTGACTGGGCTAATGAGTTGGAGCCAGTGGCTGGCAAGGTTTATTTAACGTATCGCAAAGACGCGCTCTCCGGTCATGAGGCTCAAGTAAAGCAGCTTCTAGAAAGTTCAGTGGAATGTATCTGTAATTCATCCATTTCCAAATTAATTGCTGGTGCAAATCACGAGATGATCGAACATGTTCAGTTGGAGAACCACGAAACGGGAGAAGTTTCGTACTTAAAAATCGATGAAGTCATCATTAATCACGGCTACGAGCGGGATACGACGTTGCTTCAAAATAGTGAAGTGAAGATAGAAATCGTAGACGACTATTATATTAAAGGCAGCGCGGCGAGTGAATCTTCCATCGAGGGCATCTACGCAGCCGGAGATATTCTCAATCATGAGGGGAAAGTCCATCTGATCGCGGGCGCTTTCCATGATGCGGCGAATGCTGTAAATAAAGCGAAACAATACATACAGCCAGGCGCCTACAAGTATGCTATGGTTTCTTCCCATAATGAAGTTTTCAAAAAACGTAATCGGGAATTAGTGAAGCAAATGTTCAGCTAGTTGGACTCTTAAAATTGGATTGTTTGGGAATAATACCTCTCGTACAAGCAAAAATGGTTTGTTTACGGGAGGTTGCACATTGAAGAAGATAATCCGAATAACCTTCGCGCTAACTGCGGTGCTAGCGCTCGCGGGCTGTGGCGCCAAAGAGGGGCAGAAGGCGGGCGAGAGCAGCAGTGCTCCGACGGCTAAGCCGGCAGCTGAAATAACCATTGGGACCGAAGGAACGTATGCGCCTTTCACGTTTCATGATAAGAGCGGGACTTTAACGGGCTTTGATGTAGAGATTGCCCAGGAAGTGGCCAAACGGGCTGGTCTCACTCCGCGTTTCGTAGAAACCAAGTGGGATGGGATGATTGCCGGTCTCGACGCGAAACGCTACGACATGGTCGCCAACGAAGTGGCTATACGTCCAGACCGCTTGGAGAAGTACGATATGTCTACGCCATACATCGTATCTAGGGCAGTTCTTGTTGTTGGGGCGAACAACGCGGATATCAAATCTCTGGATGACCTGAAGGGGAAGAAGGTAGGCCAATCCCTTGATAGTAATTATCGGAAAATAGCGGAAGATCATGGCGCCGTTAATACAGTAGTGGAGGGCTTCAACCAAGCGATCGATTTGGTCACTTCTGGCCGTATTGACGCAACGATCAACGATAGCCTGTCTTTTTTGGATTTGAAGAAGCAGCGCCCAGACCTGCCGATCAAAACCGTCTACGAGGAGCCAGAAGCCACCAGTAACGCTTTTCTTTTACGTAAGGGGAGCACCGAGCTGCTGGATAAAGTGAATAAGGCTCTAGCCGATATGAAGTCCGACGGAACGTATCTGAAGATATCGCAGAAATGGTTCAATTCTGATGTATCGAAGTAAGGAAAACGGCCTATGACAACAGATCGCATGGAACGAATTATAGGAATCCTTAGTGATTCCTTTTTTCCGATTGTAAAAGCAGGCTTGGTCTTCACGATTCCCTTAACCTTAATTACGTTCACATTAGGACTGATTCTGGCTTTTCTCACGGCGTTAGCTCGCTTGTCCGATTTTAAACTTTTGGTGCTCATCGCAAAATTCTATGTTTGGGTATTCCGCGGCACGCCGCTGCTTGTTCAGCTATTCATTCTGTTCTATGGCTTTCCGAGTCTGGGGATCACGCTGGATCCATTCCCGACGGCTATTATTGGTTTCACCTTAAATAAGGGTGCCTACAGCTCGGAAATTATTCGCGCAGCGATCTTGTCTATCCCGAAAGGCCAAAGGGAGGCCGCCTATTCCATAGGCATGACCAAGTGGCAGGCGATGCGGCGCATCATCCTTCCGCAGGCGGTTCGCGTAGCCATTCCGCCGCTTGGTAACTCTTTCATCAGCCTCACGAAAGATACATCACTTGCTGCGACGATTACGGTGACAGAGATGTTTCAAAAAGGGCAGCAGATCGCCGCGGTGACCTATGAGCCTCTCTGGCTGTACATGGAGGTAGCCGCTGTTTACTTGATCTTCAGCACGGTTCTTTCTTATTTCCAGAACAGGCTGGAAAGACGGTATGAACGCAGCGTAGCAACGTAAAGGAGGGCTTCAACATGATTCAGATCGAGATCGAACAGCTTCATAAGCATTTTCAAGGCGTGGAAGTTCTGAAAGGGATCGATTTGTCCGTTCAAAAGGGCACGACGACCGTCATTATTGGGCCCTCCGGGTCAGGCAAAACGACGCTGCTTCGCTGTCTAAATCTGCTGGAAATTCCGAATCAAGGCAGGCTAACACTCGCGGGTACGAGCCTCTCTTTTATGGACAAGCTTAAGGTGAATTACTCCGCTCTAATGTCGATACGCAAACAAACGGGGATGGTCTTTCAGAACTATAATCTATTTCCTCATTTGACGGCATTAGGAAATGTGATGGAGGGACAAGTGATTGTTCAAAAGCGTTCCAAATCCGATGCTCGGAACTTGTCTTTGCAGCTGCTGGACAAGGTAGGTCTGCGGGATCGTGCTGACAGTTACCCTCATGAGCTTTCCGGCGGGCAGCAGCAGCGCGTGGGTATTGCGCGGGCAATGGCCCTGCATCCAGAGGTTCTATTATTCGATGAGCCGACCTCGGCGCTGGACCCTGAGCTTGTTGGCGAGGTTCTCAAGGTCATGAAGGACCTGTCGGCCGAAGGCATGACGATGGTCGTTGTCACACATGAAATGGCGTTTGCCAAAGAGGTGGCTGATCAAGTCGTGTTTATGGACCAAGGGGTCATCTTGGAAAGAGGTAGTCCTGAGCAGGTCTTTGAATTGTCAAACAACGAGCGAACCATGCAATTTCTGAGAAAAATTCAGGGAAGGCCCATGTTTACAAATTTTTCCTAACAAAAGACGACAATATTCCGTGGCATTCCCGAAAAATACTATAATCTTGCTCCCCTCACTTCGACAGCTATTCCAAGCAGGGTGTTGTACTATTTTAGTACATACATCTAGGAGGTGCAGTGGTTGATAGATAAGAATATGAAGAGCAGAGCAGTTTGGTTCGTAAAAAGTGAAATGGAGCGGGTTGTGAGGGATTTGGAAAGTGGGATCATCACTAGGGATCAAGCCATTGGCAGTTTGAATACACTTTTCAACATCTCTTCCGGGATTGAGGATACCATGCAAATGCAGATGATTTGTAGAGTTATTGCCTACATACGATCAACAACCTTTTATGGTCAAATTAAGAAGATGTATGCAAGCCAAATGTTTCATGAGCAGCCAACACCAACGCCAGCGCCAACACCTGCACCTGTACAAGTACCTGTAGCCGAAGAGATAGCGGCCCCTCCTATGAAAATCCTCGAGAAGATCGTTCGATAAGCATGTTATGGGTTTTACATAAAAAAAGCCTTCAATCCAGCGGTAGATATGGAATGAAGGCTTTTTGGCTTGCCAATTAGATCTTAGTTGTTCGTTGGTTGGTCTGTGAAAATGTGGAAGCTCACGCCAAACTTATCGACGACTTGACCATAAGCAGGGCTGAAGTGGGTCTCAGACAGGGGCATGATGACGCGTCCGCCATCTTCCAGTGCATGGTAGATCGCTTTGGATTTCTCAGCATCTTTGATTGAAATACAAATGGTAACATTTTCACCCTTCTGAACTGGTTGTCCAGGGAATGCGTCGGACAGCATCAGGCGCGTTTCGCCAACCATCAGCATCGCATGCCCAATAAGCTCATTTGCCTCTGTAGGGAGCGGGAATTCAGGATTTGCGGGCATTTCGCCAAACGTTTGTACGAAAACTTGCTCAGCACCTAATGCCTTTTCATAGAATTGAATGGCTTCCTTAGCATTACCTTCCATGACTAAATAAGGATCTAAGCGTACTGTCATCATCCTTCAGCTCCTTGGGTTAAATTTGAGTAGAATCATTGCTAAAAAACCTTACCTCTTATTATTACCATAAAACGCTGCAAAAATAAAGAACGTATGTTCGATTTATTTTATAAATGTTTCATGAACGACTGGAAGCTCACTCCTCTTGTGTTCATGCACGTTTTTTGGCACAATAATAACTAGATGGTAGGCTTCGGCTGTTTCGTAGAATTTGGACTGTAAGTGAAAGTCTTGAAAAGAGGATAAAGCATGAATAAAGGGTCCATTTATGGATTAACGTTTGATCAATTAGTTGCTTGGCTCGCTGAAAAAGGATTCAAAAAGTCGCGGGCTTTACTTGTATGGGATTGGCTGTACCGGAAGCGGGTAACTGCCTTCTCGGAGATGACGGATGTTAAACAAGACTGCCTACAGGTATTGGAAGAACATTTTGCTATCCAAACCTTGACGGAGCATTTAAAACAAGAGTCAGCGGACGGAACGATTAAATTCCTGTTTAAATTGATGGACGGCAACCTGATTGAAACCGTGCTGATGCGTCATAAATACGGGCTATCCGTGTGCGTAACGACACAGGTTGGGTGCAATATCGGATGCAGCTTCTGTGCAAGCGGTCTGCTGGCTAAGAGCCGTGACCTTACGAGCGCAGAAATCGTGGAACAAATTATGAAGGTTCAGCTTCATCTGGACAGCAAGTGCGCGAACGAGCACGTTAGCCATATTGTTGTGATGGGGATTGGCGAGCCTTTCGATAATTTCAAGAACATGGTGGATTTCATTCGCGTCGTGAAGGATCAGAAAGGTCTTGATATTGCGGCTAGACATATCACCGTTTCCACAAGTGGTCTTGCTGATAAAATCAGAGAGTTCGCGGATTCCGATTTGAAGACGAACCTCGCAATTTCCTTACATGCCCCGACGAACGAGCTTCGAACGCGGATTATGAAGATTAACAAAGCAATTCCAATTGAGAAGCTGATGAGTTCGATTGAGTACTATTTGGAGAAAACGAACCGGAGAATTACAATTGAGTATATTTTGCTCAAGGACGTGAACGACGGCAAGGAGCATGCTATCCAGCTTGCAGAGCTGATACAGCACATCCGCCAGCTCGCCAATGTGAATCTCATTCCGTACAATCCAGTAGATGAGCATAGCCAGTACCAACGGAGCGAGAGGGAGTCTGTGCGGGCCTTCTATGACACGTTAAAAAAGCAGGGCATTTCCTGTAGCGTTCGTCTTGAGCACGGAACGGACATTGATGCCGCTTGTGGACAATTACGAAGCAAACAGATCAAGAAATCCACAGAGGATAACTTGGTTGCCCAATAATAAAAGAACCTTCCTTACCACATTCGTGGTTTGGAGGGTTTTTTGTTGTGAGCAGAAATGCTTGGGAGGAACTAGAGTCCGCTATTTCCCTGAATGGGTACAAGTTTCATATGCAAGGGGAACTGCATTCCGTTATTTCATGAATTCCATTCGAAAAACGTGCCACGGGAGACATATAAGACCCTCTAGTTCCACTCAGAATGGAAATAGCTCTTTTTTCTCCAGATAGAGGACTCCAGTTCCCCTAAGTATACGGAAAAGAGCGTCAGGAAGATTCCCGACGCTCTTTCACGTTAATACTTGCTAGTCTCCCGACCGCTGCGCATAAACATCAAGACCAAGCCGGCACCAATGAGCACGATGGCGAAGATAGGCTGATTGTGGAAAATGCCGGAGAAGAGCGATCCGATAGAGAATATCGCAAAGAACAAGAGGGACATCACGGTCAAAATGTTGATCGGAATCAGCAGCCATTTATTGCGGCCTCCGAACCAATAGAGCTCGAACAAACCGACGGCGACGGCCAGCATAAAGCCAGGCCACATGAGATGCCAAATGTCGAACAGCATGGAAACTTGGCAAATGACGCCTGCCGTTAGCAGAATGCCGCCGGGTACTAGAACTCCTACGCCCCTGCGCTGCAGGATGAAGAAGTACAACCAATGAAAGAACACACCCACTGGGATGACGAATAAGGTTGGCCAAAAATATTCAAAAATGGTGCCCGTACTGAACGTGATTTCCCCTTTTAGAAACATGAAGATGCCTAAAAGAATCAAGATCGGGCCGAGAAACGCGCTGCGATTCATATTCACTATACTCACTCCTATTCGTTTAATCATTGCATCTAGCATATCACGGTACCAGAAACATGTCCTCCTGCTTAGGTGGAGGAGCCTATCGGTCTGAAGACTGATTTTGCCTAGCAGATTTCGTGCATGGTGCCATCTTGCCGGGGCTTCCTCCCTCTTTTATGAATGAAAACGACTCCAGAGTACACAATATAACGAGCTGTTTCCAATTTATATGAAAAGGGGAATCTACCTATGAAAGGCAAGTTGATCAAGTTAACGCTGTTGTCTCTATCTATTGCGTTCAGTACGGCTCCACTTCGGGCAGAAGCTCATATGGACGACCGCACAGTGGCCGCTAAGCCGATGATGTATACGCAATCGATGGTGCAGTTGAAGGGTGATTTAAGAAGGCTATGGATGGATCATGCGATTTGGACACGCAATTATGTGGTAAGCACTCTTGCCGGTCTAGAAAATAAAGATAAAATACTAGCTAGGCTGTTAAGAAATCAGAAGGATATTGGGAATGCAATTAAGCCATTCTACGGGGAGGCTGCCGGGAACCAGCTGGGTGAGCTGCTGACGGAGCACATTGTGATCGCTGGCAAGGTGGTGGACGCGGCGAAAAGCGGGAATGCAGCCGAGCTTGAGAAAAACAATAAGGACTGGTACCGCAACGCCGACGATATTGCCACATTTTTAAGCAAAGCTAATCCGAACTGGACGAAGCCGTTGGTACAGGATTTGATGTACGTTCATTTGCAAATGTTGACGGAAGATGTGAAAGCAATGCTGGCTAAGGACTGGGATGCCGATATCATGTGGTTCGATAAAGGCGCTGATCATCTTATGATGATGTCCGATGCGCTGACCGATGGCATTATTAAGCAATTTCCGCAAAAGTTTAAGTAGACGAGAAAAAGGGACTGCTCCGAAGGTCATTTCAGACTTTCAGAGACAGTCCCTTTGATTTAGAAGAACTTCACGAGCTGATCTTTGATCTCATCATTCGAACCGCCAACCACCGTCTGGAACTGCGGTTTGTCGAATAGAGCTTGAATTTGCTGCGGGTAGGTTTGCTCAATACCGCGCAGACGGATGGACTCATCGAATTTCGCCGGATGAGCGGTGGAGAGCGCAACGGTCACTTCGCCGTCAGCAGCGATGTGGTCGGCAGCAGCTACGCCGCACGCTGTATGCGGATCAAGCAGATAGCCATACTCCTTGTAATAGGAGCTGATTGTATCCAAACATTCCTCGTTCTGTACACCGTACGCGGCGAAATCGGCTTGCACGGCTTGCAACTTGTCAGCAGGAATAACAATGCGGCCTTCGGCTTTGAACTGCGCCATCAGCGAGGTCACTGCCTCGGCATCTTCGCCGTAGAGATAGAACAGGTAGCGCTCGAAGTTGCTGGCTACTTGAATGTCCATGGAAGGGCTGTGCGTACCGCGGAAAGCTCCCGGCTGGTACACGCCTTCCTTCACGAAGCGCTCAAGGATGTTGTTCTCGTTCGTCGCAAGAATGAGCTTATGAACAGGAAGGCCCATCTTCTGAGCGAGATAACCAGCGAAAATATCGCCAAAGTTGCCAGTTGGCACGCTAAAGTTAACTTTAGCTCCTGCATCGCCAGCTGTAACTTGAAAGTAAGCATAAAAGTAATAGACCGTTTGCGCCAAAATACGAGCAATGTTGATGGAGTTAATCGCACGCAAGTGATAGCGATGTTTGAACTCAACGTCAGCGAACAGCTCTTTGATGATGCGTTGGCAGTCATCGAAAGTGCCTTCAACGGACAGATTCAGCACATTTTCGCTATCAACCGTTGTCATTTGCAGCTCTTGCACACGGCTCACCTTCTGGTGAGGGTGAAGGATACAGATGCGGATGCCTTCTTTGCCGCGCACACCCTCAATGGCGGAAGCGCCAGTGTCACCGGAGGTTGCGCCGAGAATGTGAATGATCGAGTTCGTCTTGCGGGAAACGTACCCATACAGATTGCCCAGGAATTGCAGCGCGATGTCTTTGAAAGCAAATGTAGGACCGTGGAACAATTCCAGCACATAAGTGCCATCGTTCAGTCGTTTGACGGGCGTTACTGCTTCATCGCGGAACGTGCCGTAGCTGTCGTCAACGAGCTGCTTCAGCTCAGCGCGCGGGATTTCATTTTCAATAAATAGGGAGAAAATTTCAAGAGCCAGCTCCGGGTAGGAGAGTTTTTGCCACTTCTGGAGCGTGTCTGCGGATAGTTGCGGGATCGTTTTGGGAACAAGCAAACCGCCGTCGTTCGCCAATCCCATCAGGATGGCATCGATAAAACCGAGGGGTTCTACTTTTCCACGTGTGCTAATGTATTCCATATTAGTCCCCTTATTCGAATGAATTTTCAGTTATTGTATCAAAAAACGAACCATTTGGACAGAGCGATCAGCCACGTTAAACAAAGAAACCTCCCAATTGGTAAGGAGGTTTCCGCTTTTACAATAACTTTTTAAATTATTCTTCTTTATCGACTACAACGATTTTCCAAGCTGTACCGATAGGCGGCAGGCTCTTAGTCAGGGCCGGTCCGTAGAATCCAATGACATTCGCGCCTTTCACAAGCTTCGAAATCTGGACTTTATCCCCATTTTTGTCAACAATAGCGGTATCTTTCGTCAAATGCAGAACGACCTCGCTAGGCGATGTTTCTGTTAAGCCTTCGCCTTTCACGCGGATGCTCAGATCATCCTTGTTTTCGCTGCGAACTTCTTCAATAACGCCAGCAGTTCCGAGCAGGCCCGCTTGCGTTTTGGCATCCAATACCGTCACCTTGGACGTTGGCGTTTGCGGTGGCAGGCTCATCGTCATAACCATGGAATGTTCAGCCGCAACGGTTAAGCCTATATGCAAGTCGGCAAGACTAAGCTTAGTGCCATCTAGCATTTGGAAGACCGTTTCTTTGTCGACGTTAAGAACAAGGCCATCTGTGCCTACACCTTGAATGTGGATCAATGCATGATCGCCGTCTTTACGAATGGAAGTGATTACGCCGGTTGCTAGTACTTTTTTGGCCTCCGCCTTCATGGGGATCGTGCAGGTTAAGTTGCCTTTTATCAAACCTACAGCATATGTATCATTGTGTGCAGCGTAAGCTGTGCCCGCAGTCATCACGGAAGATAAGGCTAGGATGGCAAAGCTTTTTTTCATAACAGGATTCATGGCAGTACTTCCTTTCCGTATGCAAGGTTGTCATTAGTCTGTCCTTCAAAAGGTAAAAAGTTTCCAGCATGCTGCAGAAACAGGAAAGTTTGATTAAACTGAACTTCCTCATGGACTTCATTCGAGCGAAACTATAGAATCAATTTATGTGCGCAATTCATGGAAAGAGGTGGAATCCTTGTCTTTTATCATCAAGCTTCGGTGGTTCTTCAAAGAAAGATGGAAATATTATGTGCTCGCGATCGGCCTGCTGATTGGTGTGAATTTACTGGCAACAATTCCGCCTAAAATGATAGGAAATACAATTGATCATATCCGCAATGGAAATCTGACAGCTACTACGCTCAATCATACGGTCCTTTTACTTGTGGGACTTGCTGTTCTTCTATACATCATGGCTTATGTGTGGATTACGACTTTATTCGGTAACTCGGCATTGGTGGAAAAGGTGCTTCGCGGCCGTCTGCTAGCGCATTTGACGAAAATGACGCCGGCGTTCTTTCAACGCAACAGCACGGGCCAGTTGATGGCCTTAGCTACGAATGATGTGCTGGCAATCGGTCAAACCTCGGGGTACGGCGTGATGACATTAGTGTCCACGTTAGTAGGGGCATCGGTTGTTATTATCATGATGGTTTCCCTCATCTCCTTTAAATTAATGATTGCAGCGCTAATTCCGCTGCCATTTCTAGCTTTTGTAATCAGCAAATTGGGTCAAAAGGTGAGGGTGCGCTTCCTCGCGGCGCAAGCTTCATTTGGGAAAATGAACGATCATGCGCTGGAGTCGATCTCCGGGATTCGTGTGATTCGGTCGTATGTGCAGGAAGATCATGATTTAACAGCATTTGATCAAGTCACATCCGAGGTTATGAACAAGAACAAACGTGTTTCGATGCTCAATGCGCTTTTTCAACCGTTGACCTCTCTTATTGTAGGCTTGAGTTACTCTATTGGTATCGGCTATGGTTCGTATCTGGTGTTTCATGATGAGATTTCACTGGGGCAGCTCGTTTCGTTCAACATCTATCTCGGGATGCTGATCTGGCCGATGATTTCCTTCGGCGAGTTTATCAATGTCCTGCAGCGCGGAAGCGCCTCCGCTGACCGTCTGGATACGGCCCTAACACAGAAGGCCGATATCGTAGATGTAGATAAGCCAGTTGTGGTGAGTGTGCCTAAGCGCATCGAAATGAAGGATCTCAGCTTCACTTATCCGACCGCGAATCACCCAAGCTTAGCGCATGTGTCTTTTGAGCTGGAGCGCGGCCAAACCTTAGGCATTGTAGGACGCACGGGAAGCGGTAAAAGCACGCTGCTCAAACAGCTGTTGCGACAATATCCGATTCCACCTGAGAAATTGCTGATATCTGATGTACCGATTGAGCAGATTGCGCTCGATCAAGTGAAAAGCTGGGTTGCCTATGTTCCGCAGGAGCATTTGCTTCTGTCCAAATCGATTCGCGACAATATCGCGCTCGGCAAACATAATGCTTCGCCGGATGAGATAGCTCGGGCGGTGGAGATGGCTTCTTTTACTCAGGATATTGAGCAAATGCCGGAAGGCCTCGCCACTATCGTCGGCGAGAACGGCGTCATGCTGTCCGGCGGGCAGAAGCAGCGCTTGGCGATTGCCAGAGCCCTGCTCATCGATTCCGAGATCCTCCTGCTGGATGACTCGTTATCCGCGGTAGATGCCCGGACGGAAAGTCGTATTCTACAAAACATCCGCAAGGAACGAGCAGATAAAACAACATTAATCTCAACCCATCGATTATCAGCGGTCAGCCATGCGAATTGGATTCTCGTTCTAGACGAGGGGCGGATTATTGAAGAAGGAACGCACGAACAGCTGATGCAGTTTGGCGGTTGGTACCGGGAACAGTGGGACCGTCAACAGATGGAAGCGAGTTTAGACGAATAGGTGAAGGAAGGAGGAGAACAGGATGAATCAACCATCAACGGCTAGAAGACTTGTCTCGTACGCGCTTGTCTATAAATTCAGGATTATCGGTGCGCTGCTCATTTTATGCTGTGCAGTAGGCGCCGAGCTTGCAGGACCTTATATCACCAAAACGATCATCGACAAGCATCTGACCATGGATACAAGCCAGATGTCCTCTGTGCTTAAACTGATTGGTCTCTATATGGGGCTGCTTTTAGTAGCAAGTATTTGCAACTATTCGCAAGCCTATTTATTCCAGTCCACGGCGCTTCAAATCATTAAAAACATGCGTATGGACTTAATGCGACATATCCAGCGAATCGCACTGCGCTATTTCGACACCACGCCAATTGGTCAGGTTGTGTCGAGAATTGCCAATGATACGGAGGCGGTACGCGATTTATTCATGAGCTTCATGGCGACGTTTGTCGTCAGTACCATGCAGCTTATCGGTATTTTCGTAGCCTTGTTTATTTTGGATTGGCACTTGGCTGTCTACTGTCTGGTGCTGCCGCCGATTTTCGCTCTCATTATGAAGATTCACTTGAAATATTCGAAAGGGTACATCACGATCATGCGTGCGCGGCTTAGTGACATGAACGCAATGATTAACGAGTCGATCGTCGTGATGCCGATTATTCAAGCTTTTCGCCGCGAGAAAGTGACATTGGACGAATTCGAAGAGCTGAATAAAGACCGTTATGTGAATCAATTGAAGCAGTTCCGCGTTTTTTCCTTGTCCTCCCGTAATATAGTAGGTACAATCGGGAGCTTGGTGACGGCGATGGTCATTTGGTATTTTGGCCGGGAGTCACTGAGTACGGCTATTTCGTTCGGGGTCTTCTATGCGTTCATCGATTATCTGGGGCGTATCTTTCAGCCGATTATCGGGATTTTCGATCAGCTGACGAATGCGCAAAGGGCCTTTGTTTCCGCAGATAAAGTGTTCGCTATCATGGACATTGAAGGCCAGGAGGTTGAGAAAACAGACAAGGTGAGCCGCCCAGAGGGGATTGTAAAATTCGATCAAGTCACTTTTGCTTATAAAGAAGGGGAAAATGTTCTGAAGAAGATTTCCTTTGAAGCTCGCAAGGGGGAGACCATTGCATTGGTCGGTCATACCGGCTCGGGCAAAAGCTCGATCATGAACCTGCTGCTCGGCTTTTATGAACCCAATGAAGGCACTATTACAATAGATGGCCGGGACATTCGGACGATGTCGAAGCAGGCGCTGCGGAAACATATGGGTATCGTACTGCAGGATCCATTCTTATTTGCTGGGGATATTAAGTTTAATGTGAGCCTCTACAATGAGGAGATTTCTTTGGATCGGGTGAAAAGCGCACTGAAAGATGTCGGCGCAGCGCCTTTCATCGAGCAGCTGCCTCATGGCTATGACGAGCAGGTTGTGGAGCGCGGCAGCACGTTGTCCTCAGGGCAGCGGCAGCTCATTTCCTTCGCGCGGGCGCTTGCCTTCGATCCGTCCATCCTCATTCTGGACGAAGCGACAGCCAGCATCGACAGTGAGACCGAAGGGCTGATTCAGCAGGCGCTGAAGGTTGTCAGCGAAGGGCGCACGACGCTCGTTATCGCGCACAGGCTATCTACGATCCGCGATGCGGATCAGATTCTTGTGCTGCATCGCGGGGAGATTGCGGAGCGCGGCAATCATGAGGAGCTGATGGCGCTGAATGGCCGATACGCGAAGATGTACCAGCTGCAGAAGGGTGAGTCGGCAGTGGTGGGTTAAGGTCCGGGCATAGGGAAACAAGGCATAGGACGAGATTGTCCTAAATGGTTCAAAAAAAGAGGCGCTCACTTGGTTATTGATGACTTGGGACAGCCTCTTTTTTTATGGAGCTGAATCGAATAGCGGGAAAAACTCCCTTTATTTCTAGCAAATCCTGGATCGAAATACTGCATAACTGGAGAAAATCCCGTTAATTTGATGCTTACGTCCTGCTTCCAAGCTCAATCGTCCCCATTAACGGGAGAAATTCCATTTATTCATGCTGTAGCTGTGTTACTCAACTATTTAGAGGTAGTATTTCCCTTTATTCTCAATAGACGCTCTCAAAAGTTCAAAAAATGCTCTCTCTCTATCTCTACATTTAATGACTTTCAGGGCAGCTTTGGTTTGTTCGCTCGGGATGTGTCTATGTAGTCTATGTGTGGGGGCTTACAATCAGCAAATAACGGATCCACAGTCCGGTAGCTCTTCCAAATGGCGACTAATTGGATAAATCGCAGTCGCTGAGTCCGTTAGAGTGGACAACAAATTTGAAAATCAGGTGTTGACATTTATCTTTAAATAAAGTATCTTTAAATCAAGACATTGAACACAAACAAAACCACAACGAAATGAGGTGAACCTGATGAGCGACAAGCGAAATGATTCCTTGGATCTGTATATCGCACTTTCCAGAGCAAGTGAATGGGTCAACGCGCACGGCGACCGCGACATTCGCAAGCATGGATTAAACCGGACCGAATTCGGCGTACTGGAGCTTTTATATCATAGAGGGGCTCAGCCTATTCAACAAATCGGCTCCAAAGTGCTGATGAGCAGTGGAAATATCACCTATGTGGTCGACAAGCTAGAGAAGAAAGAGTTTGTAGTCCGCCGGACATCTACGGAAGACCGAAGACTTGTTTTTGCGGAGATTACAGTTAAAGGTAAGCAATTTATTGAAGAAGTTTTTCCTCAGCATATTGAAGTGATTGAGAGCGCGGTGGCTGGCCTTACTGCGGAAGAGAAGAAGGTCGCTAGTCAATTGTTAAAAAAGCTCGGCAAGTTCGCCCAGGACGGTTTCAAATAGAGAAGTAGTTTGTCCTCAAAAAGGAGGAGTAACTGCTTTAACTTTTATCAAATATCTTAAATTGAAGATTCTTAAATTTGAAATGGAGGAGATTGTTTATGAGTTTCGCATTAGGCTTGTTATTAATCCGATTGGTTCTAGGGTTGAGTTTTATGGCCCATGGCGCGCAGAAATTATTTGGTTGGTTCGGGGGCTACGGTCCGAAAGGAACGGGCGGTTGGATGGAGTCCATTGGCATTAAGCCTGGGGTTGCAATGGCGGTTCTGGCTGGTTTGATGGAATTTGCAGGTGGATTATTGTTTGCAGCGGGTCTAGGGACAGTGGTTGCATCCTTGCTAATTGCATTGACGATGGTGATGGCCATTGCCAAGGTACATGGTAAGAATGGCTACTGGAACACAAGTGGCGGTTATGAGTACAATCTTCTGCTGCTTGCCGTTGTGATTGGCGTAGCATTAACCGGAGCCGGCGCGTACTCCATTGATGCATTATTATTCTAAGATTCTTTCTGCACACAGCAGGACATAACTAAACTAACTAATAAAATTAATTAAGAGGAGTGTATTCAAATGACAAAACAACAAACAGCAGGTATTCACCATATAACAGCTTTCGTTCAAAGTGCACAGGGAACAGTAGATTTCTATGCGGGTATTCTGGGATTACGTTTGGTCAAAAAAACAATCAACTTCGACGCACCGGAAGTGTACCATCTGTACTTCGGCGATGAGCACGGAAGTCCTGGAACAATCATCACCTTCTTCCCATGGGCCGGTTCCCGCAAAGGACGTATCGGCGGCGGCCAAGTCGGTATCACTACGTATGCAGTGCCTACAGGCAGTCTTGCCTTCTGGGAAGCGCGTCTGACTAAATTCGGTGTATCCTTTGAGAAAACAGAAAGATTCCATGAGACTTATCTGCAATTTGATGATCACGATGGCTTGAAACTGGAAATCGTTGAGCGTGAGCAAGGAGCTCTTAGCACATGGTCATTTGGCGGCATCCCTGCCGATAAAGCAATCAAAGGCTTCGGTGGTGCGATTCTCTACAGCACGGCTCCGGACAAAACATCCCAGCTGCTTGAGCAGGTGATGGGACTTCAAAAAGTTGGGCAAGAAGGAGCTTTCGCCAGGTTCAAATCCTTTGGCGATATTGGGAACATCATCGACATTAACATGACGCCGATGGCGTATGGGGCAGGCGGAGCGGGTACGGTTCACCACATCGCATGGCGGGCCAAAGATGATGCTGAGCATGAGGTATGGAGAAATCATGTGCAGAACAGCGGGTACCATCCAACGCCAATTGTGGACCGTCAATATTTTAACGCGATCTACTTCCGAGAAGAAGGCGGCATTCTGTTCGAAATCGCGACTGATCCTCCAGGTTTCGCTAGAGACGAGGCTCCAGAGGCGCTTGGTGAGAAAATCATGCTGCCAGATTGGTTCGAAGCGAACCGTGCTCAAATCGAGCGTAATCTGCCACCGATCGCGGTGCGTGAATTGGAGGGAGAAGGACAATGAAACACATCTTCCAACAAGGAACGGACGTAACGGCCCCGGTGCTCGTGCTCTTGCACGGGACCGGCGGCACCGAGCGCGATCTTCTGCCGCTAGCTCAAGCGATCTCCCCAGCGTCATCCGTATTAAGCATCAGAGGCAATGTGCTTGAAAATGGGATGCCGCGGTTCTTCCGCCGACTCGCGGAAGGTATCTTCGATGAGGAGGATCTCATCTTCCGCACCAAAGAGCTGAACGACTTCTTGGATGAAGCTGCCGTAGAGCATGGCTTTGACCGCCAGAACGTGGTGGCCGTCGGCTACTCCAATGGCGCCAATATTGCGGGCAGCCTGTTGTTCCACTACCCTAGCGCGCTCCGCGGTGCGATCCTGCATCATCCGATGGTGCCGCGGCGCGGCATCCAGCTTCCGGACTTAACCGATACCCCGATATTTATTGGGGCGGGACGCAATGATCCGATCTGCTCGCCGGAAGAGACCGAAGAGCTGCAGAAGCTGTTAGGCGAAGCGGGGGCTGAGATCGAAGTCCATTGGGAGAATGCTGGTCACCAATTGACACGCTCAGAAGTTGACGCAGCGGCGACTTGGTTCCAGGCAAATTTAGCTTAAAATAACAAGTAAAGGGGTGATGTCTGTGATTGCCATCGACCCTTCGAATCAAACCGAACGGGAGAATTATAAGCTGCTGATCGGCAGCATTATTCCTAGACCTATCGCGTTTGTAACGACCCTCTCGGCAGAGGACGTGCTTAATGCTGCACCGTTCAGCTACTTCACGATTGTAACGGCGGATCCGCCGATGATTGCAGTGTCGGTACAGCGGCGACAAGGCGAACGTAAAGATACATCGCGTAATGCCATCGCAAAAGGGGAGTTCGTTGTTCATATCTCTGACGAATCCTATATCGACCAAATTAATCAAACGGCTGCTGCACTGCCGGCTGAAGAAAGTGAAGTGGTATTAGCCGGCCTGACGCCTGTCCCAAGTGTGAAGATAGCTGTACCAGGGATCGCGGAGGCAAACATTCGGATGGAATGTGTTCTTGAACAAGCTATACCGCTCGGGGGGACGGAAGGCGTTCCTTCTGCAGATTTGTTAATCGGCAGAGTGGTACATTTTCATATCGCTGATGATTTGTACGATAAGGGACATATTGATGCGCAGAAACTCAGACCGGTTAGCCGGCTGGCGGGCAACTCCTATGCGAAATTGGGAGATCAGTTTGAGATCGAGCGTCCTATCTGACTCTTAGGAAGAGATAAGCCGTTTGTACCTGCTATTGGCAGGGTGCAAATGGCTTTTTCTATTCATTTTATACACCTGAGACCCGATAAATTTAGTATACTTACTAGAGTTACGCAGGGCGGAGGAATGATGGTGAAACGGAAAAATGGGAATAAGCTGCGAAGGATTGGCGCAGTTCTATTGGTTGCGCTGTTGGTTAACTTGTACCAGCCTGCAGCATATGCACTTACGACAGTAGGACAAGTGATAACAGGCCCGTCTTCGTCCAATTATGGCGATTCGGTGCAATTTACTTCGGTTGTGTCAGATCATGCAGCGGACGGTGCGACACCAACAGGGAGCGTTACGTTTTACGATGGGAGCACGCTGATCGGAGGACCGCAGGAGCTCATTGCTGCAGAACCGAAGGTTATTTATAAGAGCTCGGGACTTGCTCCAGCACAAAGCGGCAAAAAATTCACATGCGCGAACTGTCCTGTTATTGAGTGGGGCGGGCTGAGTTATTGGGCGTACAGCGATACGGATAATAATTTCTATGTTTATTTGTATGGATTTGACGCGAATAACAATTTGGTAAAGTCTTGGCGGCTTTCGGGGAATCGTTACGTTACAGATATCACAGTAGATAATAGTAATAAAACAGTTACACTAGTCGGACAAGACAATGCACTTACAACACGAACTTGGGGCCAGCTTGAAAATTTCAACGCCAACACTTCCATGTCCTTTTCCGGCCTAGGAGTCGGCGCACATACGATAACGGCTAGTTATTCAAGCAGCGACGGTATACATAATTCACAGACGTCTACCTTTGTACATACGGTTGATAAAATTCAAACCAATACCAACCTAACCTCGAATGCGGGATTCATTTACGTTGGCGAGCCGATCACCTTCACGGCGACAGTCGCCAACACGAATAGCAGTCCAGTCATGCCGGGGGGAACGGTCACCTTCCGAGAAGGCAGCAATGTACTGGGAACCATGAGCGTCAACGGAAGTGGCGTCGCTAGCCTCACGACGACGTCGCTGCCGGTAAGCGGTTATTCGGTCACTGCGACTTATGAGGGCGATGGTCAGCATCACGCCAGTACATCAAGCAGTTTGTCGCAATCTGTGCTAGGCATACCGACCGTAGTGGCGGTTAGTGCTAGCCCCGGAAGCACGACATACGGGAATTCTGTGACGTTGACGGCAACCGTAACGAATGGCACGGCAAGCATTTTTGGACCGACCGGTACCGTGACATTCAAGGAGGGCTCGACCGTACTTGGCACAGGGACGTTGAGTTCGGGAACAGCAACATGGACAGCTCCCGCTTTAGACGTGGGAACCCATTCGATTACTGCACATTACGGCGGAAGTCTTACACATACGGCTAATAGTTCAAGCTCCATTCCAGTGATAATTAATCTGATCCCTACGTCTTCAACTTTGACGGTTACAGGGGCGACGGGTGCAGCTTCCCCCTACGGGACTTCATTGACGTTAACAGCATCCGTAGCGAATACCAATGGCAGCTCGATTACACCAGGTGGTACCGTTACTTTCAAAGATGGTTTAACCACATTGGGCACGTCCACATTAAATTCTGGGTTAGCCGAATGGACGGTGCCGGAAAGTTTAGCAGCAGGGTCACACTCATTTAAAGCAGAATACGGCGGAGACGTTAACCATGCGGTTAGCCCATCAGCTGCTGCCTTGCATACCGTCGATAAAGCAAGTACGTCAACAACCTTAGCGTCATCGGGCGGGATTTCTGTCGGTGAAACGACGACTTTAACGGCGCAGGTAACAAATACATCGAATTCTAGCATCAAACCTACAGGTACAGTTACTTTTAAAAATAACGGTGTCGACTTGCAAACGCCAGTTCCACTAGATAGCAATGGCACTTCGGTGCTTACCACTCATGATCTGCCGGTTGGCGATCTCGTCATTACAGCGGAATATAGCGGCGATGGCAACCATATCACGAGTGCATCACAGCCAATCACCCAGCCGGTATCCAAAGCGCTGGTAACGGTTCATCTGTCTGTGGCACCGCAATCAGGAGAAAGCATCTACGGACACACGGTGAGCGTAACCGTGCAGGTAGTTAATGCAGGCAGCGGTGGGTCCGTTCCAACAGGGACGGTAACACTTTCGGGTACGGGCGGCTTCAGTAGTTGGCCGGGTGCTTTAACGCTGACGAATGGGACTGCGACTTGGGAGACCGAGCAGCTCGCTGTTGGCGCGCATACCATCGTCGCCAGCTACTTAGGGGATAACGAGCACCTCGAAGGGGTGTCAACCAGCAGCAGTCTGCAGATTAAACCGATCCCAGTTACCGTTGTGGTTACCGCTTCAGTAACGGAGGCTGTTTATTATGGAACTCCCATTACATTTACCGCACATGTGAGCAATACGAATGGAGAGCCGCAGATCCCTGCTGGCCATATTCTTTTTAGTGGCGGCAATTTACTGGACTTTCCAATAAATCTTGACTCGGCAGGAATTGCTTCTATCACGTCAGCAGCGCTGCTGCCTGGAACGCACTCCATTCAGGCCGCATACGCTCCTGACCTGGTGCACGAGGAGCGGATTTCAACCCCGATCACCCAAGTCGTTAAACCGAATACTCAGGGAACCGTGCTCATTTTGAATCATCCGACTGGCACTTTTCAGCTTGGAGAGCCTATTCAATTCTCCGTATCCGTAGGAAACTTAATCGGTGACCTGACTCAGCCGGGGTACATTTCGTTGAGAGAAAACGGCACGGAGCGAGCGAGGGTGACGACCGATGTATACGGGAAAGCGGAAATTACCCTAACAGATGTCAGCTCCGGCTCGCACCGATTCACTGCGCTGTACGAAAGAAGTGGCATCACTGACGGCACGGAGTCCCAAGCAGTGACAGTTGTTGTGCAGCCTGCCTTGGCGCAGCTTGTGCTCATGGGTGATGACCATGGCAAAATATTGCTAACGTCTACACCGTGGATCGCAGCTGTTGTTCATGGCGCTAGCCCTGCATTTATTTTTCATGCAGCTTCTTTGGAAGCGGCTGCTCACACCGAACTGAAGCGGGTGGATCCGCAGACAGGCGAGTTAGGCGCAGCCATCGAAATGATAAACGGACAGAGTGAACCAGTTTCATTCGTGGAAGGCCTGAACCGATTCCAAGTAAAAGTAATCAGCTTGGACGGTACAGCTTCGACCGAACATATCGTGTCCCTTTTTTATCAAAAAGGGGAGAAACTGTGGGATATCACCAATGTTCTTGCTGTGTCACCATTGAGTTATGATATGGACGGTAATAGAACGTTCGATAAAGCCGACGTCATCGAGCTATTGAAGCTGATTGAGCCGGTTTCGGCGGAAACGCAGCGGCCTTAATACAGTGCTAGCATGCGAACAAGGCATACCCTTAGTAGTAAACTACTTGTGGGTATGCCTTGTTTGTTGTTTGCCTATCGTCGGAGGAACTGGAGTCCGCTATTCTAGTAAAAGCGGCATAAACCGTTGTGTTGGCGGAACTACAGTGCCTTATTTGCCTGCTAGAGCCAGCAACTCAGCGAAAAACAGCGAAATAGCGTATCGTAGTTCTTTTTGCCGAGCTAATTAGCTGTATTTGGGCCAAATAGCGTACCGTAGTTCCCTTTGCTTGTTCGCCTATAGCCAATGGGAATTGGAGTCCGCTATTTGAGGGTCAAGCTTGTCCTATGAGTTATCCCGCCAACTTCTGCACGCCTTGGTTAACGCTGGCGCGCTTCTCCTTCCGCTCCAGCCCATAGCTGACGAAACCAATCAGCAGCCCCAGAACAGGCAGCAAAGCCCCCGCCCAGGGCAGATAGGTCAACCCCATATGGGTGATGACCCACCCGCCGATAAAGGCGCCGCTGGCATTGCCCAGATTATTCGCCGAGTGGTTCGAGGTGGAAGCCAGCATGGGCGCGTCCTTCGCCATCGTCATGATGCGAAGCTGCAATCCCGGCAGGATGCCGAACGCAGCCGCTCCCCAGACGAAAATGGTGATCACCGCGGTAACCGGTAGATGAACAGTGAAATTAAAGATGACAAGAATGAGGGCCAAAGCCGCATAATTACCAAGCAAAGCCGGCATGAGCTTCCAATCGGCAAGCTTGCCGCCAACGATATTGCCGAAGGTGACGCCGAAGCCGAAAAGAACGAGAATCCACGCAACGCGATGCTCCGAGAAGCCCGTCACTTGTTCCAGCAGCGGTGTGATATACGTGAAAACCGTGAACAAGCTTCCGCTCCCCAGCGCGCCCATGAGCAGCATCAACAGCAGCCTTGGCTGGGTTAAAGCGCGAAACTGCTGAACAATGCCGGCGCTTTTCTCCTGCTGCACGCGCGGGATTAAGAACAAAATACCAATGAGCGAGACGATGCCCATTAGAACAATAGCGCCAAAGGAGGCACGCCAGCCGAGCTGCTGCCCGATGAAGGTGCCGAATGGGACCCCCATAATATTAGCGATCGTAAGCCCAGCCATCATAATGGAGATGGCCGCAGCCCTTCGATCCGGCCGAACAAGATGCACGGCGATAACGCCGCCAACGCCGAAGAACGTCCCGTGGGCTAGCGCTGTCACAATGCGAGCACCCATCAGGATGGCGTAGTTGGGGGCGATGACACTGATGGCGTTGCCCAAGATGAACACGCCCATTAACAGGCATAACAGCAGCTTTTGCGGCAGTTTATTTGTGAATAAAGCAAGAATCGGAGCCCCGATCGCTACACCCATGGCATAGCTCGTGATGAGCTGACCGGCTTGTGAGATTGTGACATGCAAGTCTTGTGCAACATTGGGAAGAAGACCCATGATCACAAACTCCGTCATGCCTATGGCAAAGGCGCCAGCGGTTAATGAAAGCAGGGAAATCGGAAACCGACCTTTGGGGGCATCGTTTCCTAGTACGGTTTGATGACTCATTTTTCTGTCCAACCTCTCCGGTAAAGTCTAGTTCTCTATATCTATCTCTCTACCATGTTGCGCCATAGTGCTAAACAGGTCAAGATAATAGTCAAAAAAGTCAAAATAACAGGATAACGATGGACCTCTCTTTCTTTATAATGAAAGATATATAGCTTGTAAATGGTAAGATCCAGGAAGTCTGCTTGGACGGAAGGCCAGCCGCCTTCACATGACATGGGAAAGTGGGTCGAATTACGGTGAATGTATCTGTAGACAACTTGAACTTGGAAAAGGTAAAAGCAGCACTGCTAGCTGCACCAAATCATCTTTCTCAGCTGCTGTTTCCAGCAGAAACGCCCTTGCAAGTGAAGACGCGCTTGCTGCAAGGCAGCGAGAGCAAACAGCTGATCAAGGAGGTTCGAGAAGAAGGGGACAAGCTTCTGCAGGAGTCGATGCCGGAGCTGACGTATTCCTTGTTCCGTCTATTTTCCACAACAGGCTCTCGTAGGGAATATGAGCTCGTATACTTCCGACGTCGTAATCGATTGACGACATTTGGTTTGCTAGCTTGGTTAGACGGGGCAGACAGCCCTTATTTGGATGCGCTTTCTGATACAATTGCATCCATTTTGGATGAGTATACATGGTGTTTGCCTGCGCACATATTGCATGGCCCAGAGATGAGGTCCGCCGCTGAGGAGCAATACGCGGCGGAGGGGCTCGTGAACCGCTCCGCGGAGTCGTTCACGATTGATCTCTTCGCGGCGGAGACAGCCTTCGCGCTCAGCGAAATCAGCGCGTTGCTCGGCGCCGCGCTGCCGCAGCTTCTCCGCGTACGCATCCGCGAAGAAGTGCTGCGCCGCATTCTGCGGCCCTTTGTGACGCAGGCTCCCAGCCACTGGGAGACCGCGACGCACAACTGGGCCTCCGTCTGCGGAGGCTCCATTGCCGCTGCAGCGATCTACACGCTGCAGGACGAGAACGAGCTCGCCGCGGTGCTGGTCCGAGCTTTCCCCGCGCTCGCTTCGTACCTAAGCGGCTTCGAAGAAGACGGGGCATGTACCGAAGGGTACATGTATTGGCAGTACGGCTTCGGCTACTTCACGTATGCCGCAGATCTGATCTTGCGGCGTACGGGCGGCGCCGTCAATTGGTTCCAAGCGGACAAGGTGCGGCAGGTGGCCTTGTTCCAGCAGAAGAGCTTCCTCCACGGGAGGAAGGTTGTGAATTTCTCCGACTCGCAAGGGGAGGCGGGTATTTTTATGGGATTAAGCGGCTATTTGAAGCGGCTTTATCCTGAGATTGAGCATCCCGAGGTATCGCTTCGCGCAGGTTTCCGTGATGACCACTGCAGCAGATGGGCTCCTGCGTTAAGGAATTTGCTCTGGTCGGTAGAGGACATCGAGGGAAGCGCTTGGCAAACAGCGGCTTATTATTTGCCGGATGCGCAGTGGCTGGTGTCCAGACAGCTTCAAGAGCAGGGAGCTTATGTTTTTGCGGCCAAAGGCGGGCACAATAATGAACCGCATAATCATAATGACGTCGGACATTTCATCCTGTACGCGCAAGGCGAAACGCTGCTTCCGGATCTAGGGAGCGGGCAATATTCGCGGAAATATTTTGGACCGGAGCGCTATGACATTTTGTGCAACGGCTCGCAAAGTCACTCAGTTCCGATCATTGACGGCTTGTATCAGCAAGCTGGAGCGGAGCATCGGGCGGATGTGTTGAGGTATACCAGCAATGATGAGCAGGATGATTTCGCATTAGAAATATCCAGCGCCTATGGCACTGATAAGCTTAATGAGCTTGTACGGCGATTCACTTGGCGCAAAACGGAGCCGCCGACACTTGAAGTGACGGACAGCTACGAGTTCGCACAAGCACCAACGGCACTTGTGGAGCGGTTCATGGCATGGCATCATCCGTTGGAAGCGGAGGATGGGCGGATTTTAATAGCGGCAACACCGGAAGCGAAGGTCTTCCTTTCTTATGATCATGAACTGTTTGATTGGGAAGTAGAGGCGCTTGATCATGTGAATCATTCGGACCAACCGCAAACGTGTTATGCGTTAGATTTTAAATTGAAGCCTGGTGTGCTATCTGAATCGAACCTGAAAGTACATGCCGCGTTTAGATTTGCGTTCCAATAAAATGAACTAAGGATGTGAACATATGAGTACTTCATTAGATTGGGCTCAGGAAGCTTGGGACAAGACGGTTTACAAAGTAGCGAGAACTAGCCAAAGAATCGGAGACCGCTTCCCGCATGCCAGCGTGAAGGGTGAGTACCAGCTGGAACCTGTCTCTTGGTGGACGGCTGGCTTCTGGCCGGGACTGCTGTGGCTGCTGTACCGCGACACACAAGACGAGCAGCTGAAGCTGCTGGCGGAGTCCTGTGAGGGGCAGCTCGATCAAGTCATCGCGGATTATTACCGCTTAGATCATGATATCGGCTTCATGTGGACACTGACGAGCGTTGCGCGCTATAAGCTGCTGGGCGCAGAGGACTCCAAACGCCGCGGCTTGCTGGCGGCGAACTTGCTCGCTGCACGCTTCAACGTGCAGGGCAACTATATTCGCGCCTGGAACCCGTGGCGCGAAGGGGAAGACAATGCCGGCTGGGCCATCATCGATTGCATGATGAACCTGCCGCTGCTGCACTGGGCCTCCCGGACGACCGGAGATCCGCGGTACTCGCATATCGCCATCCGGCATGCCGATATGGCGCTAGAGCACTTCATACGCCCGGATGGTTCAGTGAACCATATCGTGATCTTCGATCCGCACACGGGCGAGAAGCTCGAAGTGAAAGGCGGACAGGGCTTCGCACCTGACTCCGGCTGGTCGCGCGGCACGGCGTGGGCGATATACGGCATGGCGCTCAGTCATCTCCATACGGGAGATGCGCGGTATCTGGATGCCGCCAAGCGCGCAGCGCACTTTTTCATGGCCAACCTGCCGGAGGATCATGTGCCGCACTGGGACTTCCGTTTGCCGGAGGGGATCACGGCTTATCGCGATACATCGGCAGGTGCTTGTGCGGCCTGCGGCTTGCTTTTGATCGCAGAGCAGGTTAACGGTCAAGAAAGCAGCCTGTACCGTCAAGCGGGTGAGCGTATCCTGCATTCGCTCTACACGAACTATGGCGATTGGGATTCCGATACGGAGGAAGGACTCGTCCTTCATGGGACGAGCCATTATCCGGAGGGCAAGAACGTGGATGTGCCGCTGATTTACGGCGATTATTACTTTGTGGAAGGCTTGTCCCGGCTGTTAGGGCATGGGGAATTGTTCTGGTAGGAAGTCGAATATGCTGTCTGAGGTCAGAAATGACTTTGGACAGTTTTTTGTTTTTCATATGTAGACACTGTATATATAGGAGTTTTATATATAGACACGACATATATCAGTATGATATATTAACAATCGAAATATAAAATTAAAGCATTAGTGGAGGAGAGCTCACCTTGAACAGTCAGGACGTCATTTTAGGCACATTAATGGATCGTTCATTAACTGGCTATGAAATTAAACGACTATTCGAAACTTTATATTCCTATTTCTATAGCTCAAGTTACGGAACGATTTATCCCATGCTTCACCGAATGGAGAAGGAGGAGCTGCTGACGAAGGAAAGCATCCTTCAGGAAGGGAAGCCGAATAAGAATGTTTACACCATCACAGAGAAAGGGAGAAAACAGTTCAACGAATACTTATACAGCCCGGTAGAAGCGGAGAATGTGAAATCAGATTTCCTGATGAGACTATTTTTTGGCGAGCATGTAGGTACTAACAAGGTCATCGAGTGGCTGGAGAAGGCGCAGACTGACACCATGGAACGGTTATATCAATTGAAAGACATGTGTTCGTTGTACAAAGATGAGATGCAGCCTTCGCAAGTCATCTGTATTGAAATTGGTATGAAGAATTATGAGTCTAAGTTGGAGAGGATTACGGAGGCTCTGGTTCAACTTAGAAATTCAGCGCAAGGAGAGAGGGATTAACATGAATGGTTCTGGTTCAAATAAGAAGCTGATTATTTTGGCCATGGCGTTAGGCCTATTGATGTCATCGTTGGATAACACGATCGTGGCTTCCTGCATTACTAAGCTAAGCGAGGATTTCAACGTGTTTGATAAAATTAGCTGGGTGTTTACCGCGTATATGCTGGCGGCGACGAGTACCATGCTAGTGTTTGGAAAAATGTCGGATTTATTCGGCAGAAAAATGTTTTATCTGATCGGGATCGGCCTGTTTCTGATTGGTTCAGCCTTATGCGGGATGGCACAGAGCGTTGATCAGCTGATTTTATTCCGGGTCATTCAAGGAATCGGCTCTGGCGCGCTGTTACCAATTAGTTTCACGATCATCTATACGATCTTTAACGATCCTAAGGATGCTGCGAAAATGTCTGGGGTTTTCGGGGCGATTTTCGGACTTTCTTCTGTAGCCGGTCCACAACTGGGAAGTTTTATTGCCGAGCATCTGGGTTGGAGATGGAATTTCTACATTAATGTTCCTATTGGCTTGGCCTCTATGCTTGTTCTGATCATTGCGTTGAAAGAGACACGTTCGGAACACAAACCGAAAATTGATTATCTCGGCACCGTATTTCTCATTATCACAACCGTTTCGCTCATGCTGGCACTGGAATGGGGCGGTAAAAATTACGCTTGGAGCTCCTGGCAAGAAATTGGCTTGTTCGCTGTATCGGTGATTTTCGCCGTCTTATTTATCTTGGTTGAAAAGCGGGCTGCCGAGCCGGTTCTTCCACTCAGCATTTTTAAGAATAAAATGGTGCTCGGAACCAGCATCATCGTCTTCTGCCAAGGTGTGCTGATGTTCTCTGCGATCACGTATCTGCCTATTTTCTCCGTCGCGGTGCTGGGTCACACCAACTCTAATGGCGTGTTGACGCCGATGATGGCCTCCCTCATTTGCGGTGCAGTTCTTTTCGGCTTTTTACAATCCAAATTCGCCTTCCGTCCGCTGCTGCTGGTCAGTATGTCAATGACGATTGTTGTTGCGTTACTGCTGACCAAGGTAGGCCCGACCGCTTCTAGCGGGTATATGATTGCTCTTATGATTCTGCTTGGATTTGGAGCCGTCGGACCGTTGATGAGCGTTGCGCAAAGTGCGATCGCCGCAAATGTCGACCCCAAATACATGGGAGTCAGCTCCTCGGTCGTTGGCTTCTGGCGCAGCATTGGGGGAATCATGGGCGCGTCGATTATGTCCACAATTGTCAATAATAATTTGAGTCACCTCATTGCAGACGGCGCGGCTAAAGCAGGCATTCCCTCTGATAAAATCAGCACCCTGGCGAATCCAGAGCTGCTTATGCATGCAGGCGGAACGATTCCGCCGGAAATCCGTCAGTTCCTGCAAGGCGCGTTGGCAACCGCAATTAATCACGGGTTCATCCTCAGCATTTGCGTAGGTATTATTGGCTTCATTACCGCGATGTTCGTGGGTTCAAGCAGACTTGAAGCTGCGAAGAGGCAGGAAACCAGCCCTGTTCATGTGTAAAAGACCTTCCTCACCCGCAAGATTCTTTATCGGTGGGTGATAAGTCCAAAAGCTGTCAGCTTGAAGCAGAGATTCTGCTTGGGCTGGCAGCTTTATTTATTGTTCGACGGCGTCGTTAGCGCCCGAGGCGGCCTTGTTTGACTTATATTGCATTTTACAAAAAGCGGTTTCAACCGTATGATGAGAGAGCGGTGTAATATTTCTTTCCGTATAAGGGAACTTTATTTGATCTGCAACGTACTACAACAGTGACAACAAATCAGATCCGACACGATGTGGAGAGAAGGAGTTCTAAACTGAATGAAGCATGATGATAAAAACGGATGGCGTTCTGACATCGCACCCTACGAAAGGCCGCATATGAGGCACAGCGTTTGGCAAATTATTAATACGGTACTTCCCTTTTTTGCACTATGGTATTTCGCATATTTAAGCCTTTCCGTCTCGATCTGGCTTACGCTCGTGATCGACATTATCGCCTCTGGGTTTTTGGTGCGCATCTTTATCATCTTCCACGATTGCTGTCATAAATCATTTTTCAAAAATAAGTGGGCTAATGAAATTGTCGGTACATTGACAGGTATTCTGACATTCGTCCCTTACCATCAGTGGCGTTACACGCACTCCATTCATCACGCATCCAGCGGTAATTTGGACCGTAGAGGTGTTGGTGACATTTGGACGCTTACCGTTGATGAATATCAAAAATCCTCCTGGAAAAAAAGACTCACATACCGACTTTACCGCAATCCGCTGATCATGTTCATCGTTGGACCGGTCTTCATTTTTCTTATAGATTATCGTTTTAACCGCAAGCGTGCGGGCATGAAAGAACGTATGAATACGTATATCACGAATGTTGGCATCGTGGGAAGTTTAGCTTTACTGTGCTGGGCAATTGGTTGGCAGTCTGTTCTTCTTATTCAAGGTCCGATGTTTTTTGTCTCGGGAATGATGGGGATTTGGCTGTTTTATGTGCAGCATAACTACGAAGAGACTTATTTTGAAAATGAACCCGAATGGGATTATGTCAAAGCGGCGATGCATGGCAGTTCTTTTTACAAGTTGCCTAAAGTGCTGCATTGGATCACGGGTAATATCGGCTTTCACCATATTCATCACCTGAGCCCGCGAGTTCCGAACTATTATTTGGAAAAGGTTCATAACAAAAGCGCTGTGCTCCGCAACGTTCAGACCATTACGCTGATCACGAGCTTAGAATCCCTGAAGTTCCGTATTTGGTGTGAGGATACGAAAAAGTTCATCCGATTCAAGGATTTGAAGCCTATAAAATTGAAAAGAAGCCTCGTCAAAACGTTGGAAATCGACTAGGTTATAAGGCCAGAGCTGGCAGTTAAAGTAGAAATTCTACTTTGGCTGTTGGCTTTTTTATTTGTTTTTGGGGCTGGTGTGGTGGGTGAGTGGGGGCAAGCGAGTCCATCGTAAGTGAGTGGGTGGATCCTCATTGGATGGAATCCAATATAGGAGCAATTAGGGGCGCTTTTGCTCGCGGTTCGTTGGACTAAATCCAACGGGGTGCTTGATTTGGCGCCATTATGAGGCGATTCTGCTGCGACTGGTTGGAATTCATCCAATGAAACTGAGGATTTATGTCGATAAAACGTATTTTCATTGGAACTCATCCAATGAAACGTCGAAGCGATGAGGGAGTAGATGTGGAAGAGGGTGTGTTTACCTCGAGCCCCTCCACTTCACCACTAGTCTACGTTGCATTTTCTACAACATAGAAGCGGCATACGCAGCACAAACCTTACTCTCATTGCACAAAGTACAATCATTTTAGCTAAATCGCCGCTAGAGTAGTCCTTTATTAGCAAAATCGTTGCACAAAGTGCAACATAGGGTGGTGTAGGTGCCCGCAATTAGCTTTTTTGTTGCACAAAGTGCAACATAGAGTGGTGTGGGTGCTCGTGATCAGTTTTTTAGGGAGGGTTATCTCGAGCCCCTCCACTTCACCACTAGTCTACGTTGCATTTTCTGCAGCATAGAAGCGGCATACGCAGCACAAACCTTACTCTCCTTGCACAAAGTACAATCATTTTAGCTAAATAGCCGCTGGAGTAGTCCTTTTTAGCAAAATCGTTGTACAAAGTGCAACATAGGGTGGTGTAGGTGCCCGCAATTAGCTTTTTTGTTGCACAAAGTGCAACATAGGGTGGTGTAGGTGACCGGAATCAGCTTTTTGTTGTGCAAAGTGCAACATAGAGTGGTGTGGGTGTATTTAGTTTTTGGGGTGTTGGTGTGGGGGTAAGTGGGTGCTGCGTCCCTGAGCTCATATGTGAGCGAATCCCTATTGGATGAAATCCAATGAAGGGGCGATTTGGCGTGCTTCTGAGCACGGTTCGTTGGACTAAATCCAACGAGGTTCTCGAATTCGCGCCATTATAAGGCGATTTCACTGCGACTGGTTGGAATTCATCCAATGAAACCGAGGATTTGTGTCGAGAAAGCGTAGTTTCATTGGAGTTCATCCAACGAAACGTCGAGCGACGGGGAGTAGATGTGGAAGAGGGTCTGTTTACCGCGAGCCCCTCCACTCCACGACTAGTCTACGTTGCACTTTCTACAACATAGAAGCGGCATATACAGCACAAACCTTACTCTCATTGCACAAAGTACAATCATTTTAGCAAAATCGCCCCAGGAGTAGTCCTTTTTTAGCAAAATCGTTGCACAAAGTGCAACATAGCGCGGTGTAGGTGGTGTAGGTGCGCATAATCCGCTTTTTTGTTGCACAAAGTGCAACATAGAGTGGTGTAGGTGCCCGCCAGCCCTTCTATTACACAAAGTGCAGCTACAGCAAATCCTGTCGCCTGAGCTGTCGATCAGCACATTTTCAGCCAAAATGTGCTTAATTCCCACCTTTTCCGACCAAAAAGATACCGCAAAGTCCTCCCACACGCGGCGGCCCTCTTCCCCAAACCTAAAAAAAACACAAGTCGGTGAAAAGACATTCCATTGTTGCAAGCGCTTTAGCAGGGTACCATAGGGGTATAACATCGACGAAGAAATAGTGAGGGGGGCTAGATGATGGCGGTAGGCGCGCAAGCAGTAGAACAGATGAATAAGCGTGTGCAGACGAAAAAGGGCAAGTCCTTTCTGCGAACGTTTTGGAAATATAGGGCGCTGTATCTGATATCATTACCGGGGATTTTATATTTTATTATTTTCAAATATGTACCGCTGCTGGGTTCAGTCATTGCTTTTCAGGATTACAACATTTTTGACGGCTTCACCGGCAGCAAATGGGTAGGTTTCGAGCATTTTGCACGGATGTTTGCCCATTATGACTTTATCAAAATTCTGAAAAATACAGTTCTAATCGGTATCTACGATTTAGTGCTAGCATTCCCTGCGCCAATCATCCTCGCTCTCTTGCTTAACGAACTGCGCGTTGTGTTGTACAAGCGGGTTTTGCAAACGGTCGTTTACATGCCTCACTTCCTGTCATGGGTTATCGTGAGCGGGATTGCTATCGGCATTCTTTCTCCCTCGACTGGTGCAGTGAACCATTTTATTACTTGGCTTGGTTTCGAACCGATCTATTTCTTGGGTGAGGAATCCTGGATCCGCACGGTTTTGATCTCGTCAGGGATTTGGCGGGATTCGGGTTACGGCACGATTATTTATTTGGCCGCGCTTGCGGGAATTAACCCAGATCTATATGAAGCTTCGGAAGTGGACGGGGCAAACCGCTGGAGACAGACAATTTCGATAACGCTTCCATCGCTGCTGCCAACCATTATGATTTTGTTCCTGCTGCACATTGGTAAATTCTTAGATTTCGGCTTCGAGCGCGTGTATGTGTTCTTGAATCCGCTGAATAAAGAAAATGGTGAAATTCTGGATACCTACATTTACACCGCAGGATTGTTAGGCCAACAATTCAGCTATACGACAGCAATCGGCCTTTTCAAAGCCTTAGTAGGTGTCATCTTTATTGTAACGGGTAACGTTTTAAGCAAAAAAACAACGGGTGAAAGCTTGTATTAAGACGGAGGTGACCGCTATATGAATCGTAAGCCGACAGCCGGCTGGCAAGTTTTTAACATTTTTAACGTCGTATTTCTAACGCTCCTATCATTGGCGATGCTCCTGCCGTTCTTAAACGTGCTGGCACAATCGTTCAGTTCATCTCAAGCTATCGTGAATGGCAAGGTTTTGTTCCTCCCTGTGCAGTTCACGGCAATCAACTATCAGTACGTATTTAGCGACGCGGCCATCTGGCGTTCATTCGGAGTAACCGTGTATATTACGATAGTGGGCACACTCATCAACTTGATTGCGACAGCTTCACTGGCTTATCCTGTGTCACGCCCTGAGTATGCCGGACGAAACGCAGTCGTCATTATGGTTCTGATTACGATGGTATTTACAGCTCCGCTGATTCCTAACTTTATTTTGATGAAAAACTTGCATCTGACGAACTCGCTATGGGCACTTATGATTCCAGGTGCGATCAGCGCCTTTAACTTTTTCGTGATGAGGTCATTCTTCCTGCAAATTCCGAGCGAATTGATTGATTCCGGCCGCATCGACGGCTGTTCGGAGCTAAGAATGATCTGGAACATTGTGCTTCCTCTATCCAAGCCGGTAATGGCTTCCCTTGGGATTTTCTACGCCGTTGGGCATTGGAATACGTACCAAAGCGCGCTCTACTATATTAATAAACCAGCGTTATGGCCGCTTCAAGTGAAGCTGCGTCAGCTCATTGTATCCGAAGATATCAGCATCGATCCGAACTCATCACAATTTAGCGGACTGGCTCATATGGATCCAGAGGGCATCAAAATGGCGACGATTATTATCGCGACGATCCCGATTATCCTGATTTACCCGTTCTTGCAGCGCCATTTCGTCAAAGGGATGATGGTAGGCTCCGTCAAATCATAAATGATCATTTGTGAAATCATGTATGAGATGTCGAGTTTTGACAACATTCTAAAAAAAAGACAATTCGAACTAAAGGCAGCCCATATCGACAAATTGTAAACGCTTTTACAATGAGTGTGTAAAAGGTCATATTTTAGCGAATGAAAAGAGGGGTATGAAATGAAAAAATGGATTCCCACGACAATGGCTGCAGTTCTCTTGGCCAGTACGTTGGCAGCTTGTTCTTCTAAGCCAGCAGAACAACCGACATCCAGCTCAGCAGCTAACGGGGCTAGTGCAAAGCCGGCAGAAAAGACGAAGTTCTCCATCTCCTTGCGTACACTGGCATTTGGGCATGTGGAGAAGTCGCCTGATATCAATCAAGATAAATGGGTGAAGAAACTAGAAGAATTAACGAATTCCGATATGAATATCGTGCTTGTTCCGCACAAAGAATATGAGCAAAAAATGATTCAAATGTTTGCGACCAACGACATTCCTGATGTTGTCCAAGGCAGCGGCGGTGTGAACGGGAAAGAGATGGCAGGTTCCGTCAAAGCAGGCGTATTCATGCCGCTGGACGACTTGCTGAAACAATACGGTCCGAACTTGCTGAAAAAAGTGCCGAAAGACGCTTGGGATAACGTAACGTACAACGGTAAAATCTATGCGATCCCAGAGTACTTGTCCAACCCGTCCCGCCGTGCGATCTTCGTTCGTAAGGATTTGCTGGATAAAGCCGGTCTAGGCGTGCCGAAAACGGTTGATGAGTACATGGCTGTACTTCGCAAGTTCAAAGAAATGGGCGTTGAGAACCCTTACATGGGTCGTGAGAACTTCAAATATGCGGATTCATTCTTCGGAGCCTATGACGTATATCCATACCTCTCCATGTTTGAGAAATCCGGCGATCAAATTTTGCCGAAATTTTTCGACACAGAGAATATGACCAAAGCCCTGCAAACGTACAAAACGATGTTTGACGAAGGTTTGATCAACAAGGAATTCGCAACCATCAACGCAACGGTATTCAAAAACACGATCCTTGCTGGTAAAGCAGGTATGTGGTCCATGAATGCCAATGAAATGCTGCAATGGGAAACACAACTGAAAACGACGGTGCCTACAGGCGATATCGAAATCATCGCATCCCCGACAGGACCAGATGGCAAAGGCGGTCACTACTTGTACGGACCTGCGCCGCGTGCCTACTTCATTAACAAGAATGTGAAAAATGCGGCACAGATCATCAAATTCTACGATTGGATGATGTCTGACGAAGCTGAGAAATTCTTCACATTCGGTATCGAAGGCGACACGTACAAAACGGTAGACGGCAAAGTCGACTACAAAGCGCCAACAGATACGGCTGGTGTTGATGAGGAACGTTACCGTCAATCCTTCTTGTGGTTAGTTCAAGATACAACTTATAATAAAGGCACACTTAGTATGACAGAAGATGGCAAGAAATTGATGAATGTGTATGATACGACTTTGAAAAATGAAGGACGCGATGGCATTAACTTTGAGCCGCGCTTGGAGTCCTTAATGAAAAACCCTGACATTTCACCGCTGTCCGACCAAGCACCTCCTGTTATTCTTTCGCACATGGTCAAAATGGTGTACGGCAAAGAGCCGATCTCCGATTGGCCGAAGGTTCTGGAGGAGTGGAAGTCCAAAGGCGGCAACGATGTGATCAAGGAAGCCACAGAGAAATTCAATAGTAAAGATTCCGGTACGACTGTGTCGATGCCGCGTAAATAAGCTCAAGCATTTGAGCACGACCGACTCCTCACGAGCACACCAGCGCGTGGGGAGCGGGCATTTCAGAAGGGTAAGAAGGGAGCTGCCGCCTCATGTACCGCATCCTCATTGTCGATGACGAACCGATGATACGTAAAGGATTACAAAAACTAGTCGAACAATCGGAGCTGCCGATCGAAAGCCTGCGAACGGCTGAGAATGGTGTTGTCGCGCTGCAGCGGATTCAAGAGGATCGACCGGACTTCCTGTTTACCGATATTCGTATGCCCAAAATGGACGGCTTGGAGCTGTGTGCCCGCGTTGCCGAAATGGATGCGGACATCCAAGTTGTCGTCATTTCTGGCTATAGCGATTTTGAATATGCGCAGAAATGTGTTTCTTATGGTGTCAAAGAGTATTTGCTGAAGCCTGTGAATATCAAAGGTTTTCAGAATGTATTAGAGAAGCTGATCCGTACCAAGTCCAAAGTAAGCTCCGAGTCTTTCGTTGCTGTAACGAAGCTGGAACAATGGGCCAGCCGCATGGAGCATGCGGTCTGGATGCTGCATCAAGCGGAATTAGACAGTTTGCTTGAAGAAGTTTACACAGAGCTTAAAGATTATAAGCTGAAGCTTAACCGGCTTCTCGATATTTTGCAGGAAATTCATACGCTGCTGCACCAGCGTTTGAACGTGCGCGATGTTTATCTCATGCAGGGTGAGCTTGCCTTAACCGGCGCTGCCAGTGAAGAGGAAGCTTGGCTCCGATTCACCCATGCGGTTTTCGGCCATTTGGATGAGCTGAGGCATAAGCGGAAAGGGAAGCTGAAAGACCCTGTGGAGGTAGCAAAGCAATACATTGAGACGCACCTCGCAGAGGAGGTTTCCTTAGAGGAAGTGGCAGAATTCATCGGACTCAACCCGTCGTATTTTAGCCAATTGTTCAAGCAAAACACATCGGAGACGTTCGTACAATACCGCACACGCAGACGCATGGAAAAGGCCAAGAAGCTGCTGGAGCAGCCGCAATGGCGCATCACGGATATTTCGGGAGAGGTCGGATACGCTGACCACCCGCATTTTACGAAAACGTTCAAGAAGTATGAAGGTTGCCTGCCATCCGAGTATCGTCAGCAGATGGGGATTCGTACATGAGAGGCAAGACGCTGTCACGGCAAATTTTTTCCAACTTTCTGATCGTCATTGTGCTCTCCCTCGTATCTGTCGGAGCGTTCTCCTATGTACAGTCTTCCAAGGCGCTGGATGGCCAGGTGAAGCAGTATATGGAGCAAATGATCGATAGCGCCAACTATCAGACGGATAGCTATTTGCAGGCCTATGAGCTTTTGAGCAACGCGTTTTCCTCCAATTCGGATGTGCGGGCATTTATGGAAATCAAACCGGATGATTCGTACGAGTACTATGCATACAGCGAAAAAATCAAGGAATTTGCACGGATTTCGGTAGTTTCCGTTGTTACGTTGTATAAACAATTGAATATGATCTATGCGGTTGGTCAGCATGGGCGCTCGGTTATCTATGAAAATCAGAATTTGCTGAACTTCGATCCCGTGCTGGTGAAAGAAAAGTATGATTATTTGATGAAAATGACGCCGGTTGACGGCAAAATCTCATTACTCAATATGAGCATTCGCGAAGTTGATCAGGGCTCCGTTGTGACGATGGCACGTAAAGTAAGAGGGCCTTCTTACGGGGATGCGAACCGTGGGGTCGTCGCGATCGAGATCAAGCTGGATGAGCTGGCGAAGACATGGGATCGCGTGAGCCTGGGGAAAAAAGGTTTCTTCTTCATCATAGACGATGCTGGAAACTACATCTACCCTCGTTCCATGAGCGAGCGCAAGCCTCAGGACGATTTGGCCTCTCACGTGCTGGCAAGCGGCAACCAGACCTTCCTCTACAAGTATAACGGTGAGGAGCGCATGTTTGTATCGCGCAAATCTGGTTATTCCGACTGGAATCTGGTTGCTTCTATGCCCGTTGATGAGCTCCGGCGTCCTGCTGATACGATTCGTACAACAACGATCAGCGTGGGATTGATTACACTGGCCATTGCGTTATGGCTGGCATCCCGTTTTGGGCGTTCAATTATTGCGCCAATCCGTTGGCTAAAGGATAGTATGAGAGAAACGGAAAAAGGAAACTGGCAGTACATCGATGAATCCGGCCGTACGGACGAGATCGGCGGACTTATTCACAGTTACAACCTCATGGTGACGCGCCTTTCCGATATGATTGAGCGGGTCTATGAGGCGGAGCTGGAGCAACAGAAGAACGCATTGGAGCTAGGGGAGACGAAGCTGGAGCGTCAGCGGGCTGAATACCAGTCGCTGCAGCTGCAAATTAACCCTCACTTTTTATATAACACGCTCGAAACGATTAACTGTTATGCCATTGTTCAGGACTCGACGGAAATAACCGAAATGGTAGAAGCCATGGCGTTCATGCTCCGTTACTCGGTTCAGACCAATTTGGAAGAAATCACAGTAGCCAATGAGTTGAACCATGTTCGCAACTACATGATTGTTTTGCAGCATCGAACGGGTAAAGAGTTTGAAATTGATGTGGCGATCCCGCCATTCCTGCTGCTGGAGAAAATGGTTCGGCTAACGTTGCAACCGCTGATTGAAAATATTTTTCAGCATGCTTTTCCGGATGGCGTCGAGCCGCATCACTTTATTCGTATCAATGCCAAGAAGGAAAACGGCTTATTCCAAGTTTTTGTAGAGGACAATGGCATCGGTATGAAGCCGGATCGACTTGATGAACTGCGGAAGAAACTGGAGCAGAACCGTCTTGCGGAGCCAGAAGAGAACGGCTCGCCTCGGCGTGGCGGCATTGGGCTCATGAACGTGCATCGGCGGATTCAGATGGTGTTCGGCGAGGCTTACGGGCTGTCGATCGACAGCGAGTGGGGGAGCGGAACGTGCCTGACGATGACGATGCCGGAGACGGCTCGGCCGAGGATGCGGAGCTGAGTGAGGGGGCGCGGGCATGGCGGAGCACAGGAGGAGAACGGGCACGAGGACGTTTACGGAGACAAGGCATAAGTGACCGCGCGGACAACCGCGAGCGCCTCGTGAACGCCTTGCGAACGCTAAGGGAAACGACAAAGGTCTGTGGGAACCTCGGCCTTCTGGAAATCGCGACCCGAACCCCGGGGAACGCCGGAACTTGCGGCTCCTGGAACCTCAGAACCCGGAGCCCTTCATTTGGCGAAATAGGAGTCTATAACGTCTCTTATTACGCCATAAATAGCGGGTCGGGTGAGAATAGAAGTCTTTAAAGACTCTTATTCTCCCGAAAACACGCTGAAATCGCTATGCTGATGAGAATAGCAGACTCTAAAGACTCTTATTTCATGCAACTAATTGGTAAAAGGGGGAATAGAAGCCTCCAAAGGCTCTTATTCTCCCATTCAAATATATCTTAAACAACACATGGGAGGAATTCATATGAACATCAATTTAACGGGGAAAATTGCACTGGTAACAGGATCAAACGCGGGGATTGGACGCGCAATCGCACTGGCTTTGGCTAGCAATGGAGCAAAAGTTGGCGTGAACTGCCTGAACAACGTGGCACAAGGGCAAGAAGTTGTCGCAGCGATTCAAGCGGCAGGCGGCGAAGCTGTGTTAGTGCAAGCCGATGTGACTAATTTAGAGCAGATCGACAGACTCGTTAGTGAAGTGGAGCAGGCGCTTGGTGGCACAATTGATATCTTAGTCAACAATGCCGGCCATCTGGTGCAGCGCGTACCGAATTCCGAAATGTTCGAAGAGATGTACGACCGCATCATGGATGTTAACTTGAAAAGCACAGTGTTCATGTGCAAAAGAGTGCTTGCCGGCATGAAAGCCAAAGGCTACGGCCGCATCATCAACATGACATCTGTTGCTGCGCATAACGGCGGCGGACCAGGGTCTAGCGTGTATGCGGCAAGCAAAGCCGCTGTACTTACGTATTCCAAAGGCTTGGCTAAAGAAGTTGCGGCAAGCGGAATTACCGTGAACAACGTATCTCCTGGCTTTATCGGGAACACAATGTTCCACGCGACATTTACAACTGACGCAGCTCGTACTGCGACCATTAACGGCATTCCGCTTCAGCGTGAAGGAACACCTGATGATGTAGCTGGCGCCGTGCTGTACCTTGCTTCCGATTTGGCTGCCTATGTAACAGGTGAAACGATTGAAATCAACGGCGGGATGATGATGCGATGAGTACCGCGCTGAGAACGGACCGAATAGCACATTTATTAAAAGAGGAAATAGACAGGCTGCAGCAAGCAGGCAGCCTGTCTATTCCTAAAGAACCTGGTGGCTGGTGGCACCAGTATGTATGTCCACACCATCACGCCGAACTGGTGTTCGATGATAAGCAAGTAGATGCATCCGAGTTCGCGTGCCCGCACGGCTGCAACATCGAAGGCGAAGCCTATCGCGGCGCTTGGCTCGTATTTAAACATCAATCGCTGGCGCGCGTCGCCTTGCAGGCAGCGGCTGTCTACGCAGCACTGGGAGAGGTTTCCTACGCCCAGCTTAGCAAAAGACTTCTCGTCGAATACGCCGAGCAGTTCCCGCTCTACCCCGTGCATCCAGAAGCGCAAAGCTGGATGCTGAAAGGGCGCGCTTTCCATCAAGCGCTCACGGAGGCAATCTGGTCCACAACCCTGATTCGCGCTTACTTGTTATTGCGCGATAAAGGCGTTGTGTTCGAGGCGAAGGAGCAGGCGGCTATCGACGTCTTCCTAGGCTTGCTTGCCGGGAGTATGGAAGAGTACCGGCACATTCTCATCCATGAGCGGAACAATGCGGAGAACAATTACACCGCTTGGCTGAACGCGTCATTATCTTGCGTCTACGCCGCGCGCGGCGAACAAGCGGCGCTGGAAGCGCTAATTGAAGGCCAAGGCGGCTTCAAGCATCATCTGTCGATCGGCGTGAAACCCGATCAGTTTGAATTCGAAGGAAGCACGTATTACCACGTATTCGTGCTTCGGGCGTATTTGATCGCTGCAGAGATGGCGCAGCGCTTCGGTATTGACCTCTACGCCGTCACAGTCGCAGACGGCCAATCCATGCGCGGCATGCTGGAGGCGCTCGCCGAGCTGGCCGACGACCAGGGCGCGCTGCCTGCCCTGCATGACGGGCCGCTCGCGCGGGCCCCTTATGCCCGCGAGATCGCTGAGATTGCGGAGCAGGGGCTCGCGATCTACGGCATTGCCGGCCTCGCGCCGGTATTGCGCGAAGCCTACCGGCAGCTGGGCGCTGCCGGCGGCGAGCAGCTCGAGGCGCTGCTCTACGGCACTGATGCCCGCACGCTAGCTCTAGCGGCTCCGCGTGCTTCAAGACTGTGGCCGGATGCCGGCTTCGTCATCGGCCGTGTGGCGGGGAACCCGCTGTCGTTCCTCGCCGATTTCGGCGAGCATGGTGGTTCCCACGGCCACTACGACAAGCTGCATCTGACTTTGATGCACCCTGCGCAAACGCTTACTCCCGATTTTGGCATGGTGCCTTACGGCTCGCATATGCGGAAATCGTGGTTTGCCGAAACCGCCAGCCACAACACAGTATCGCTGGACGGCATGTCGCAAGCGCCGCATGAAGGGCGCTGTGTGAGCTATGAGGCATCGAATGAGGGGAAGTCCGTCTACGCCTGGCTGCAATCCACGGGAGCCTATGAAGGCTGTACGATGAATCGTCATCTGCTGCTAACAGCTGAGTGGCTGCTGGATTGGTTCCAGGTTGAGCTAGCCACTGAAGAGCATCGAAGCATCGAGTGGTGGATGCATCCTGCCGTTCAGCCTCTAACAGGAACGCTTGAAGAACGGAATGAGGTCTACACTCTTCGTATTCAAGAGAAGGATGCCTCCGCGATATCTGAGCAGAAGCTGCCGATTATTGGCGGACTGGCGCCGGATGCAGGTCAGCTGCAGTTGTCTTATGCGCTCGGGGATGACTCATTCGTGTACCATGCAGCATTAGCTGAGCAAGGCGATGAAGTACTGGCTGTACATACACCAGGAGACTCTGTCGACCCAAGTCAGCCACTTACGGCAGTCTTGCACCGTCGCAATGATCGCAGAGCTGATTTCATCCATGTGTACCGAGCTGGCGGCAGAGCCGAGCTTACCCGCATTTCCGCACAGGTAATCGAGGTTTCGGTGCCTGGTCAAGCGGGAAGCGCAGTACGTGTCCAATTAACGCAAGATAAAGGCTTAATTTTGATATAGATGAAGGGAGAATCGTTATGACAACTCTGTCGCCATTATACGAACCGCAGAGCGGTGTATTAACCGTACAATACGAACCGAATGAGCAAACTAAACTGTTGGAAAACCCGCCGCGGTTCACGTGGATTCCAGCCCAACTGGAGAATGACCGTTATGTGCTGCAGATTTCGCAGTCGGACGTATTTTCCGAGGCAGACACGCAAACGATCAAGCCGATTCCCTATAATTTATATACACCGGACGATGCATTCCAAGTAGGAACTTACTTCTGGCGCTACGCGCTGATCCAAGAGAATGGCGAACAAACGGCTTGGAGTAAGGTGAGAAGCTTTGAGGTAGGAACGGACCTGCCGGAAACTCCGCTGCCTAGCCGGGAACGCCGTTATGCAGAAGCCTCTCTGCAGCACCCTCGTTTGTGGCTCCAGTCCGCTGAGGTTGAAGCTTTCCGAAGCGAATTGGAAGCGGATCCGACTTATTGCGGCTTTGATGTATTTTACGAGAAGTCTGTGAAGCCGTGGATGGATCGCGAACTCATCGCTGAGCCGCTGCCGTATCCGGGCAACAAACGCGTCGCCAAGCTGTGGCGTCAAATGTACATGGACACCCAAGAAGTCCTATATGCGATCCGTCATTTGGCGGTGGCTGGAACGATTTTGGCCGACGAAGAACTGCTGAACCGCGCCAAAACTTGGCTGCTGCATGTCTGCAACTGGGATGTCAACGGCACAACAAGCCGCGATTACAACGATGAGGCCTCCTTCCGGATGACGGGAGCTATCGCATGGGGCTATGACTGGCTGTATGGACAGTTAACGGAGCTTGAGCGGAAGCTTGTACGAGAGATTTTGCTTGCTCGCGCACGGCAAATTGCTACGCATGTTATTGATCACTCCAAAATTCATCATGTGCCATTTGACAGTCACGCGGTACGTTCACTTTCCAGTGTGCTGGTACCGAGCTGCATTGCCTTATTAGAAGAAGAGCCGGAAGCGCGCGAATGGCTGGATTATACCCTTGAATATTATGCATGCATCTATTCCCCATGGGGCGGGCCGGATGGAGGCTGGGCGGAAGGTCCGATGTATTGGACGACCGGGATGGCCTTTGTTACCGAAGCGATGAACTTGCTGAAAAAATATACAGGCATTAACTTCTATAAAAGGCCGTTTTTTACGAAAACGGGTGATTTCCCGCTGTACGCATTCAGCCCGGATACGCTTCGCGCAAGCTTTGGCGACCAATCCACGCTGGGAGATCCCGTTAGCTTGAAAACAGGCTTCAACATCCGCCAGTTCGCTGGTGTGACTGGGAATGGCTTGTATCAGTGGTATTTTGAGCGTGTGCGTGAGACAGATACCGATTCCGAAATGAAGTTTTACAACTACGGCTGGTGGGATTTCCGCTTTGACGAAATGGTATTCCGTCACGACTATCCGCAGGTGGAAGCTGTCGTTCCAACGGATGCGAATATCGAGCAGGTCAAATGGTTCCGCGACATCGGTTGGGTCGCCTTCCACTCCAATATGGCCGATCCGGAGCGCCACATCATGCTGCTCACCAAGAGCAGCAAATATGGCTCTGTCAGCCATAGCCATGGCGACCAAAACGGTTTCCTGCTGCACGCCTATGGCGAGCCGCTGGCTATTGAGAGCGGCTACTACGTGGCGTTTAGCTCCACGATGCACATGAACTGGCGCAGGCAGACGCGGTCGACGAACAACATTTTGATCGACGGCCTTGGTCAATACGCGGAGAAGAACAAAGTGCTGAATATGGCGGCGAGCGGGGTCGTTGAAGTGGCTGAGCAGCGCAAAGGCTATGGATACTCTCGCAGCAATGCCACAGCAGCGTATAAGGAGTACGTTCCTTATCTGGACCGCTACGTACGCGAGTTGTACTTCTTTGGGACGTATGTCGTCGTTGTGGATCACATTGATTTGGCGCAGACGGGCTCCGTAGATTGGCTGTTCCAGACCTTGTACGAAATGAAGCTGAACGGACAAACCTTCAAAGTCCAAGGCCGCAAAGCCGATATGGACGGCCGCTTCGTCTATTGCTCCTCTGGCGAGCTAGAGCTTACACAGCATGAAGGCTTCACGGATGTAGATTTGAGCGAGATCGAAGGCTTGCCGCTGCACTGGCATCTCAAGGCAACGACGAAGCCGGCGCGCAGCCACCGGATTGCCACGCTCCTTGTGCCGATTAAGCATGGCGAGCCGAAGTATGTGTCCTATTTCATGGACGATCAAGGGTTTGACACGCATATTTACTTTACGGAAGATGGCGTGACTCATCGTGTTGAGGTCCCTAAGGCTTACTAGGTTTGTGCACTTATTTATTAGATCGACTCTCCTTTGCCGGCTTGGCGGGAGGGTCTTTTTTTTATTTAGTGGGAACTAGGATCCTCTATTTCTAAGAAATCAGCATTTTGGCTGGTGGAGGGGAACTATGGTCCTCTATTTCGTCAATTTTGGCGTGGAGACAGCATTTTTAGGCGAAATAAGACCCTGTAGTTCCGCTTATCCATGAAATCGCCGTATTTTTGATAAATAGCGGCCTGTAGTTCCCATTTTCAGAGGTTTGCTGTGACAGGCTCATCAATAGAATTCCATCTCACAGCATCCTTGTTACACCCGCCCCGCAGTCCAATAACGCCTCAACACTCCGCCCTTTATCGCTGCCATCATCCCCACATCTTACCGACGTCCGCACCTAACTCTAATCCAAAAGCCGGGGTATCCTACTGAATACCTGTACCTATCGCAGGGCCTTCCCCAAGCCCTCGAAGAAAACGGTGTGTGTGTGTGCTAACTTAATCCTATAAAAAGTAAACATATATCCTAAAGTTCACACATTGTAAGGGTTGCCAATTTCGAGCGATAATAAGGGCATCAAGATCACCAAACAAACGAGGGGGATTCACATTGATTAAAAAATATAAAGGTCTTCAATTAACAGCAGCAGGCTTACTGGCTATCTCGTTAACAGCATGTGGTGCAGGCGGCAGCACAACGACACCGGCACCGGGCGCGAGCGCAACAACAGCACCTAGCGGTGGAAGCACAACGAAAGAAAATGTAACCATCACGTTCCAAAACATATATCCCGATCCGACAGATCCGAAAAACGGCATGTTGAAAAAGATCGTGAACGACTACCAAACGAAAAACCCGAACATCAAAATCGAGCTTGATTCCCTTAACACGGATCAACAAAAGCTGAAGCTCAAAACGCAAGCAGCTTCCAAAGAAGTTCCGGATATCACAATCGTGAATCCATCCGCTCAAATGAAACCTTTCGTAGACGCAGGATTGTTCGCGCCGCTGAACGATATGGTCGAGCAAAACGGTCTGAAAGGCACGTTCCAAGAAGGTATTTTGAACTGGTACACATTCAACAACAACATTTACGCATTGCCTGATGGTAACAACATCGGTCTCGTTTACTACAACAAAGACTTGTTCAAACAAGCTGGCGTTGAAGTGCCGAAAACATTCGAAGAAATGGTTACAGCTGTAAAAACACTCAAAGGCAAAGGCATTCAGCCAATGGCTATCGGTGAAAAAGATTCCTGGACAGGTTCCTTCTTGTTCATGAACGTGCTGCTTCGCACAAATGGCGGCCCTGGCTTCTTGCAAGCTGTTGTTGACGGCAAGAAAACATTCGCAGACCCAGCATTCACGGACGCAGTAAGCAGCTTCCAAGACTTGGTTCAGGCTGGCGCATTCCAAGAAGGCGCAACTTCTTTTGACTACAACGCAGGTGAAAACTTGTTCAAAACAGGTAAAGCAGCTATGTACTACATGGGTTCATGGGCAACAGGCGGTATCGAGACTTCTTCCGTTAACGGCAAAGTTGGCGTATTCAAGTTCCCAACAGTTAAAGGCAAAGGTAACCCTGACGAGTTCATGCTTGCACCAGGAAGCGCGTTCGCGGTATCTGCAAACAGCAAACATTTGAAAGAAACCAAAGATTTCTTGAACTACTTCATGCTGAACTTCCCGAAAGAAGCATTCGCGGTTAAAGGCGCAGTTGGTATCGCTCAAAAAGTAGACGGCGACTTCAAAGCTGCTGGATACTCCGATATGGCGATGGAAGTACTGGGTATGTTCAAACAAGTTAAAGGCGGCGACCTTGCGTTCGATAACACGATGAACCCAGGAACAGCACAAGGCCACTTAACAAGCATCCAGAACCTCTTCGTACAGAAGAAAGATCCTGCTGAAGTTGGCAAAGAGCACCAAACAGCTTACGATACGAACAAAAAATAAATAATCATTTAGCAGCCAACTCGGAATTTATCCTAAGCGCCGCAAGGGTGTAGAGGGTGAATTCCGATTGGTATATCTCATGAAGGAGGCGAGCCAAGTGAATGTGTTAAGAGTCTCCAAGTGGACGATTGCCATGTTTGTACTGCCATGTTTGTTGATTTATGTCTGTCTCGTTTTTGTACCCATTCTAGTCTCGTTATATAGCGGACTGCTGGATTGGAACGGGATCAGCGGTGCAAAATTCGTTGGTTTGGATAATTTCCGTAACTTGTTATTTCATGACCCTGTGTTTTGGCCATCTGTGAAACGGACCTTAATGTTTGCCGTATTTTCAATGATTGAAATTCCAATTGCCTTAGGCGTAGCTATTCTCTTGAACCGATTTGTCAAAAAGCCGAATTTCCTTGTTTCCGCGTACTTCTTGCCGGTTATCTTGTCTGTCGTTATCGTCGGACAACTGTGGAAAACGATTTATAACCCTGCCGCAATGGGCGGTATGCTTAATCAAGTATTGGACATGTTGAATTTACATAGCTGGTCGAGATCCTGGCTAACCGACCCGAAGATTGCTATGTATTCCCTTTATTTCGTGGCCTTGTGGCAGTACTTGGGGTACCACACTTTGATCCAGTTCACCGGTATTCAGAACATCCCTGCCGATATTTATGAAGCGGCGCGAATTGATGGAGCGGAGGGCCTTAAAGCCGACTGGTATATCACTTTCCCTATGAATATTCCGATTTTCAAAATATCGATCGTCCTTGCCTTTATCGGCTCGTTACAAGCGTTTGACATGGTCATGGTTATGACCGCAGGTGGTCCTGCCCATGCCACAGATGTAATTTCTACGCATATGTACAATATGTCGTTCCTATCCATGAAGTATGGGTATGGCAGTGCGATTGCCGCCTTCTTAGTTGGCTTATGTCTGATTGCAACTGTGATCATCAATGGTATTTTTAATCGATTAGAAAGAAGATTTACTTAAGGAAGGGGAGTGTCACCATGGAAAACGTCAGGAAGGCAGCCTTGGCTGCACCTGCAATGATTCGGAGACGCAAAAGCTTCTCTATCCTGAAAGTTCTTGTCATTGCACTTTTGTCATTGCTCGTAGTTACACAAGTATATCCGCTGCTTTGGCTGTTCATTTATTCGTTAAAAACCAATGAGGAAATCTTGTCCGGGCGGTTTTTCGCACTGCCGCAGGTGCTTCAATGGAAGAACTTCTCCGCCGCTGTAGAGGCCGGTCATTATTTTCAGTATTTGAAAAACAGTCTATTCGTCACATCCGTCACCATGGCCTGCGTCATCTTCCTTAGCTCCTTGGCGTCCTTCGCCATTACGAGATTTAAGTGGAAATACGGCCAAGTCGTCATGATCATCTTCCTGATCGGGATGATGGTACCGATGCAAGCGACGTTGCTGCCGCTGATGATTATTTTCAAAAACTTGCATGCCTTGAACACGCATCTCTCGATCATCTTGCCTTACATCGCTTTTCAGACGCCGATTGCGGTCTTTATTCTCAGCGGCTTCATGAAATCCATCCCGGCTGAGATCGAAGAGTCTGCTGTCGTAGACGGCGCCGGGGTTTTTCGAATCTTCGGAAGCATTATTCTTCCGATTTCGATTCCCCCAATGATGACGGTATGTATCCTAACATTCATCAATATATGGAACGAGTACATCCTTGCGGCGACGTTCATTTCGTCCGAGCGGCTCAAAACGCTGCCTTTCGGAGTGAATAGCTTCGTCAGTCAGTATTCGGTTAATTACGGGGCAATTGGGGCGTTTCTCGTATTAGGCGCGCTGCCTGTCATTATCATTTATTTCTTATTGGCTGATAAAATTACAAAAGGTATGGTAGCGGGAGCGGTGAAGGGTTAACTTCACCCCTCGCTTTTTGCTGTTTAGGAAGCAGCCTGTGATATGATAGCCTGTAACGACGAACGAAAGGGGACCGATTTCGAGGTGACACGGGGCTTTCATTCTATTCATAGCCGGCTGTTCTTGCTCTTTATTTCCTGCATGCTGGTTCTCTTAACCTTGGTAAGTGTGCTTTATTACAAGAAAACAACGGACATTATTCATAGCAAAATCAGTGATTTGGCGGAGAAAAATATTTCCCAAACTGTAGGCTTGTTTGATTTGCTGCTTCAGGGTTATGACAGCATTACAAAATCGCTCAACAGTAATTATGAGATGCTAAGATTAATCCATGACCGTGATATGAGCAAAGATGAAGCGGTCAATATTATTAATGAGCGCACCATTACGAATATTTTGGGAGCAGCTTACTACTCGAGGGATGATATTGTCGGGATTCATATCATTACGAATGCAGGCAAAAACTATAATTATGAACGCGGCTTCGATAGCGTCATTAATGCCGACTATGCCAGCACAGCCTGGTATCACAAGCTGCAGGACTCTTCGGGCGAAATGGTTTGGCTCGGTCTCTCCAAAGGCTCCATCATCAACCGGTTCCAGCAAGATTCCGTTTTCGTATTTGGACGCAAGCTATACGATTTAACCGACCATCGATTAATTGGAGTTCTGGTGATTGAAACGAACCCGCAGCCGATTCTGGCGGCGCTTTCGAACGTGAGGATCTCCCCGAACAGCCAAGTGTATATCGTTGACCGGGAAGATCATATGATTGCCTCTACCGCGGGGGAGAAGAGCAGTCCGCCTTCTTTCGGAGGGCTGCCGCGTCCGCAAAGCAATGAAATTATCGTGGACGACCGAACGGAACAGCTGATTGTCTCTGCCAAAGCGAAGATGTCCGATTGGACGGTATTCGGTTTAACCCCCAAAGGTGATATTAACTCAGAGGTTGTGAAAACGAGAGAGTACCTGTACCTCGTGATTCTGGCGCTAGTTTTCCTATCCTTGGTGCTTGCGAGTATTATTTCCCAGAACATTTCCTCACCGCTTAAGCTTTTAATCCGGGAGATGAAGCAGGTGGAGATGGGGAATTTCAAAGGTTCAGTGACGGTCAAGTCGTTCGAAGAAATCAACTCGCTCGTGTCTTCCTTTAACCGTATGGTGTATCGGATGGATGAGCTTATTGAACGCATCACGCTCGCCACCGTGAGTGAGAAGAATGCGGAGCTGCAGGCGCTGCAATCTCAAGTCAATCCTCATTTTCTCTATAATACGCTGGATATGATTTATTGGATGTTGGATGAGCGGGAGAACGACCGTTTGGGTAAAGTTATCTTAGCCTTATCCCATATGTTTCGCTATAGCAGCGACTGGCAGGAAGCCTCGAAGACAACCCTTCGCCAAGAGCTGGATCAAATGCGTCATTATATGACGATCATTGAGAGCCGGTTAGAAGGCAGAGTCAGCACCGTACTGGACGTCGCGCCGGAGTGTCTGGACGTTGTCCTGCCGAAAATGACCCTTCAGCCGATCATTGAGAATGCTGTTAAATATGGGCTGGAGCCACTCGCTCGGCCTGGTGTGCTTCGGGTCTACACGGAGATCAGAGAGCATGAGCTGCGGATTGTGATTGCGGATAACGGTGTCGGTATTGAGGAGAACACCCTCCAGTGCATCCAGGACCAGCTCATCAAGGACGCTTCGGACATCGACGGGGCCATGGCTTCATTGCGAGCTCCACAGACGTCCGACGCATCTGGTCAAACAAGACGAGGCATAGGGATTACCAACGTGCATCGCCGCATCGTTCTTATGTTCGGAGATAGTTATGGACTCCGTATTCATAGTAAGCAGGGGGAAGGAACGACCGTCATCATTGCGATGCCGCTTCCTCGGAAAGGAGAGTAAAACCATGGACATTCTCATCGTAGATGATGAAACGGTGATTCGGGAGGGCATCCAGCGCACACTGCTCAACCGTTTCCCGGAACATCAGGTTCATCTCGCGGCGAATGCGGAGCAGGCGATCGCTTTGCTGCGGAGCCACCGCATTCAAATCGTCCTCACCGACATTCTCATGCCGGGCATGACAGGGCTGGAGCTCATGAATATATCCCGGAGTCGGCACCCGCATGTGAAATGGGTCGTCATATCGGCCTATTCGGAATTTTCGTATGCGCAGGAGGCTGTGCGGCTTGGGGCGAAGGATTATTTGCTGAAGCCAATCGGCAAAGAAGTGCTCAGCGATATGATCCGGAAGCTCGGCGAGGAAATCGCTCGTGAAACCGAGCTGAACGAGGAATCTGAGCTCTTGAAGGCGAACCGCAAGTACTTGCAGGAAGCTGTCTTTCAGCGCTTTGCACAAGGGCTGGATACCGGGCGTATCGATATGAAGCCCTTCATGGAGCAGCACCCGCATTTCCACCTCATCATGGTGAAAATGGAGAGCGACAAGGCCGTTTTCCTCGAAAACTTCATTATCGAGAACGTCCTTCAAGAGTTGATCGAGCGCTATGGCAAAGGCTTCGTGACGGTGCACGACAGCAAAAGCCTGCTAGGCATCGCCACACTGCCGAGTGCCGCTCTTCTGTCGGCACTCGTCGATGAGCTGCGCAACCACCTCGTGAAATATTTGAAGGTGCCCTTTCAGATTATGAGCTCCGAGCAGATCTGCCGCTTCGAGGCTGTGCCAGCGGAAGTGCAGCGCATGCGTCAAGCCTCGACGACGCAAGTCTACGAGCATCATGCGAGCGGCAGCGACCGCTCTATCGATGTGGCTTTGCAATATATTCGCACGCATTATCATGACGACCTGTCGCTGGAGAAGGTCGCAGCGATCGTTTACTTGAATCCGGTTTATTTCAGTCAGCTGTTCAAACAGAAGATAGGCCAGGGATTCAAGGAATATGTCACGCATCTCCGTTTGGAACAGGCGAAGCAGCTTCTGATGAATCCTAAGCTGAAGCTGGCGGACGTCGCGGATCGGATCGGCTATCAAGACATGCGCCATTTCTCACAGGTATTTCGCAAGAAGTACGGCGTGACCCCTTCTGAGTATCGACATGATCAGACGTCGAGTTCGGTGTAACCAATTTGTCAATGAAAATTGAAAGAGAAAATTCTCATTGAATTCTAATAAAAGAGCTTTAAGCTAGACGCCGCTTGGATATCCTCAGTGACTGGTAAATACCGGTCTTTTTATGTGTGATATGGTGGATTCAGGGCCATACAAGCCCATCACCACGATCCATGAAGGAGGATATCCAATCATGTTACTAGTGAATAAGAGCCGCCTTAATAAATCGTTAGTGGGGATCAGCCTGACACTTTCCTTATTAACATCCGGAACGATGCTCTTTGGGTCTCACTCAGCTTTTGCTGCAAACGATTCCACGGCAAATACTGCTTATAGCGCAACGAGCACAAGCAAGGCAAGCGGCGTCGTACGCACGGCACGATCCTATGTCGGTGATGTGCGTTACAAATTTGGCGTTAGAGATACGGCACGCCTGATTCTGGACTGCTCTTCTTTTACACAGTTGGTTTTCAAGAAGAACGGCATCACGATCCCATGGAGCTCGACGGAGCAAGCTAAGCTGGGGACGGCAGTTAAGAAGAAAGCAAACCTGCGCGAAGGTGACCTCGTCTTTTTCAGTACGACCAAGCCTGGCCGCGTCAATCATGTGGGCATCTATGTCGGGAATGGCAAATTCATCAGCAACACGACGAGCTCCGGTGTCGTCATACTAAGTATGAATGATAGTTATTGGAAGGATCGTTATCTCACAGGCCGTCGGTTGTAATTGACCGACGGCTCCCTTTAGTGGTATATAAAAGAAAACCTACATAAAGGGAGCAGGGAAACCACAATGAATTTGAAAGATGCATTTGATGATGTGAAAAAGTTCCACCAAACCTTCGAGCACCCGGTAGGCACGACTCCACAGCGTCTGTCGGAGAGCCGGAAAGCAGCCCGCTTGGCTTGGATGCAAGAAGAGCTGGATGAGTTCAAAGAAGCAGCGACGCTGGAAGACGAAGTGGATGCGATGATTGATGAGCTATACTTCGTGTTGGGTACCCTAGTGGAAATGGGGGTCGAGCCAGGGCCGATTTTTGACATCGTGCATCACGCCAACATGTCCAAAGTGTGGCCCGACGGTCTAGTCCATAAGAACGAATTTGGCAAAACGATTAAGCCCCCGGATTGGCAGGACCCATTCGACAAAATTAGAGCAGAAATTCGCAGACAGATGAGTAAGGAATAAGCTTTCAGTGGAGGAGGAAGAGGCATGTTATTTCATACTAGGCTGAAAGAGCTGAGACAACAGCAAAATCTAACGCTGCGCAAGCTTGGCGAGAAAGCAGGCGTCAGTTATTCCATCCTAAATGCTATCGAAAATGGTCGAATACAACCGTCGAAAGATGTCGTAATTGCACTAACAATTGCCTTGAAAATAGAGGATAAAGAAGAACTTTTAACCTTAGTAAGAAATGCCTCTGAAGGGTAATTGCATTAGCCAAATATGTGTGGTACAGTAATAATAGTCTTTGGGGTAAAACCTGAATTGCTTATTGCAAAGGGTTATCATTTTACTCTGTGAAACCTTTTCCAATGTGTAATTTTTTTGTTCGAAACAAGAAAAAAGACATGTTAATTAAAACTTTGGAGGTATTACCCATGGCAGTAGGAACAGTTAAATGGTTTAACGCAGAAAAAGGATTTGGCTTTATCGAAGTAGAAGGCGGCAACGATGTATTCGTACACTTCTCCGCAATCCAAGGCGAAGGCTTCAAAACTTTAGACGAAGGTCAACAAGTTGAGTTCAACGTTGTTCAAGGCAACCGCGGACCACAAGCTGAGAACGTTGTAAAGCTGTAAGCTTTTGCTTGCATAGATAGCAGTTCGGAGAACAACTCTTAACGTCATGTTAAGGGTTGTTCTTTTTTTGCGTTGGGAACTGCAGGTTCCTATCCTTCCCTAAATGGCAGACATCTAAGCAGCAATGCAAAAATAGGTCTCCAGGCCGTTCAGGGCCGTGCCAGACCCGCAGCGGCTCGCAAATGGTAACGTTCTCAGGCACAAGCTCGCACGAGCTGTCTACAGCCGCGCTACGAGGCGCTGAAGATTACTCTTTGCGGAGGGATAAAACATCCAATATTATCATTGACGCGTAGTCAAGGTACCTTCTATAATTAGCAATGATAATCATTATCAAAAAATGTCCGAAATATTTTACATAAAAGAAGGTTAAAGAAATGCCGAAAAAGCGGCTTATTCGTTTTATTGCCCTTCTGATGGTGATGTGCTCGCTGTATTTGACTTGGCGATGGTTCAATTCAGAGGAATGGCTGCAGGATGTCGGACTGCTTCTCCAGAGGCCTCGGTGGTTCATCTTCATGACGGGTGTTTATTTGATTTCTTTCCTATTAAAGGCGGCGGCCTGGCGGTTGTATGCAGGAACCGGGGTGCGGATCAGCGTTTATTTCCATGCCATTAGCTACAGTTTGTTGATTAACCATGTGCTTCCGATCAAAGCGGGGGACGGTGTACGCGCAGGTTTGTTCATGAAGCATGGGAAAGCCACCTGGGATGAGGCGCTACATTCGGTCGCGGTTATGCGGTTGATCGATATGCTCGTCTTAGCGGCGATAGGTGGAATCGGCATTATACGACTGGGCCTGCCATCTTCGTGGATATGGGTGACGGTTATGGCCGGTGGAGCCCTCCTCCTAGCGTCAGCCCATTTCCTGCCTGCTATCCGCCGAATGCCATTTGTGGCGAAACACGCGGCTTATTTTAATCTTCAAATCCTCTCGCTTAAAGGGATCTTCATCATCGCACTCATCACATTAAGTTGGGTCCTGGAGGCAGGTGTGATCTACGCAGTTGCTCGTATGATGGGCCTACAGCCAGGGGCTATTTCCCTCGTTTGGGCGAATAGCATGACGATCGCCGGTCAAATTTTTCATATTACCCCAGGCGGTATTGGTACTTACGAAAGCACAATGAGCGGTTCACTAGTGCTGCTGGGCATAGATGGAAGAGACGCTTATCGGGCGGCGCTTGTCTCGCATACATTTAAGTTTCTTTTTGCATTTACCTTAGGTGCTTACTCCCTTGTACGAATGCCGCTACATTGGCATGAAATGAGGAATTGGATTAAAAGACTTAAGCCAGCTATTCCAACAACAAGACATGCTTTTCTACGGAAGGATGACAACGTATGAAGAAAGCTTCATCATTTGAAATTGTAGCAGCGAGGTGCTGGAACCTTCTTAACGAAGGCAAACCGTTTACTCCGATTTTCGTTGTAGGGGTTTTCCTGCTCTATCACATCGCCCAGTGGTCCGATCCCGGCTTCTGGTCAGCTTGCGGTCTGGGTCTTCTTGTGACCCTCCCTCTTTTTGTCCTGTATTATTGCTTCGATTTTCCGCTTTTTTTACGCAATTACTTGTGGCTGCCCCTTATAGCCGCCATACTAGTTTGGGAATCGTCTGAATTTTTCCTTTATTTATTAGCGATCGGACTGTTTTTATTTTTCACCATCTACTTCTGGGGAACTTTTTATTATCATCTGAGAATTGGGACAACTTGGTGGAACTTTACCCGCTTTTGGAAGCTTGTTTTGAAGAACAGCGATTCGACTAGCGGTAATGCACAGGAGCAGATGCCTAAGTTCTTGCTGCTGCTGTTTGTGTGGAACCATTATTATCGTCAATTTGAAAATGGCACCTCCTCCGACGTGGGTACAGGTCTGCTTTTTGCAGGAGGCTTGCTGCTGTACAGCTTTATTCTTCATCGGTACTTATTTGACTGGAAGCCTGCGGAAATTCCGACCTATACGCGTGATTCCAGCAAGGTTCAAGCTGGGGGCGAAGCACTTAATAAGAAGGTTATCGTCATCGTGGTAGACGGCATGCGCAAAGAGCGCTTCGAAGAAGCGGACGCGCCATTCATGAAGAAGCTGCGCTCGGAAGGTACGGAGTACGCCCAGATGGAGACCGTGTATCCCGCACGCACCGTTGTCTGCTTCTCCTCCATGTTCACGGGGACGTACCCACGAGAGCATGGCATCCGCTCCAATATGGTGTGGAGACTGGGGATCCGGGTTGAGAGCATTTTTGATTCGCTGCGGAAAGTGGGTAAGAAAGGGCGTCTTCTCGGCATCGCTCACTTAATTGACTCTATGGGCGACGATGTGGAGAGCGTAACGGCCGTCATGCATAATGACGTTGCCGACCGCAATATTATTGAACGGGCTAAGAAGATTATGGCGGAGCAAAATCCCGATTTGCTGGTTGCACAGCTCATCGGTGTTGATCAAACAGGACACAGTCGTGGCGTGTTATATGACGACTACACACAGAAAATTGCAGAAGCCGACAAGCTGATCGAGGAGTTCGCGGGCTGGCTGGAGGAACAGGGAATGATGGAGAACACGACGCTCATTATTTGCGCGGATCACGGCCAAGCAGACGGCATCGGCGGTCATGGCCACCTAGATGAGGGAGAGCGCTATGTGCCTTTCTTCCTGCATGGTCCGATGATCAAGCAAGGCTACCGCATTGATGAGAAGCATTCCCTCGTATCTATGGCACCGACGCTCGCCTATCTGCTTGGCGCGCCGTTTCCAAGCCACAGTCGCGGACCTGTACTAACGGAGGCTATCGACCAACATGACTAAGAAGAAAATTATCGTTTTCATGCCGGCACATAACGAAGAAGAGAATATCAGCGGGGTTATTGCCCGCGTACCGAGATTCTTCCACCCCGACTACGAGGTGGAAGTGCTGGTGATCAACGACGGCTCCAAGGACCGTACGGTCGCCGTCGCCAAGGCAGCGGGAGCCGACCACATGGTGTCGTTTCCGCACAATAAAGGGCTCGGCGCTGCCGTCCGCGAAGGGCTGAAGCAATGCTGCCTGCTAGGCGCCGACATTGGCATCATGATCGATGCGGATAATGAGTATCCGCCGGAACAAATTCCTGACGTCCTGGCGCCTATCATCGCTGGACATGCGGAGTACACCTTTGGCTCACGCTTCAAAGGGAACATCAAGGGCATGAAGCTGCACCGGAGACTTGGCAACTATACGTTCACTCTGCTGCAGGCGATCCTTCTGCGCAGATGGATTTACGACGGCCAATCGGGGATGCGCGGTTTCTCGCGCGACGCCATGGAGAATGCCGTCATTATTCATGATTACAACTACGCCCAGGTGCTAACGATTAATCTGGTCCGTCAAGGCTACAGGCTGGAGGAGATTCCGATTTCCTACCAGGTAAGGACGAAAGGCCAATCCTTCATCAAGTTCAGACAGTACGTTTCCTCTGTTATTCCGGCAATCTATAAAGAAATGAGACGTCCAGTCTCCAAGAAACGCCAAGCAAGCCTTCGATTGAAGCGGGATGAAGCGCGTGTATGAAGCACACTGCAATGAATAGGCTGTTGATGCTGCTGGTCGTTGCTGTTAGTGGAACAGTGACGTATCTTAGCATCTTCTACGCAAGTCCCTATGTGCGAACATGGGATGAAGTGGATTTCACACTTGCTTTAAATCGGTATGATCTTCTTGCTATGCAGCCTCATTTTCCGGGATATCCTTACTTTATTTTAGGTGGATGGGTGATTAACCTATGGATAAATAATGGATTGAAAGCGCTAACCATCTTTAATGCCTTAGCCGCACTAAGCGCCGTACTGCCGATTTGTTGGCTGGCGCGTCGTTTAAGCGGCAGCGGGGCGATAAGCTTTTTGCTCCCGGCTCTCGTTCTAAGCAGCCCTTATCTATGGCTGATGTCCTCGCGTCCCATGTCGGAATGTGCGGGAATGGCTTTGCTTTGGTGGTTTCTCTGGAGTGTACGTTATGCTATGGACCGCCAAAATTCGCTGTTTCGACATGGTTTGTCACTCATGGTGCTTGGTTTTCTAATGGGTACACGATTATCGTTCTTTCCCTTCGCTTTTGCGATTGTACCTCTATGGCACAGCTTATGGAAAGGACCAGGCAGATGGCGCAAGTTGGGGTTAGCTGCTCTGGCAGCCTCGCTGTTTCAGCTTCTATGGGTAGCCGGCTTGGTTATGTCCGAAGGTACATTAGCAGGCTTCTGGAAGCTGTCAGTAGCCTTCGTTGAAGGCCACTTTTCTGAATGGGGCGGTGGGGTTGTCTCAACTCCCATGCCAATTGGGGAGCGAATAACGCAGTTATTTGTCAGGAATTTAGCGGGATCTGCCTTAACTGGGGGTTCAACGCTTATCGCTGTGGGTTTTGTCCTGCTTGTCGTCACGGCAGGGATAGGCCGATTGCTCATCGGAAATGAAGAGCAGAGCAGGGAGAATCGCCATTTCATATATGGATTTACCGGCTGTGCCATTCTATACGCGCTTTGGGCGTTGTTAGGCCAAAATATTGAGAAGCCACGCCACATTGTACCGCTGCTTGCGCCTATATTCCTGCTGCTTTTCGTGCTAACCGTCCGAATAGCGGAGCGGTTAAAGTCAGCCAAGCAGCCGCTTGTACGCGCCATGCGTGCCGTGCTGTACAGTTTGCTTGTTGGTCTTCTCATCGTGCAAACAATCTACGGTTCCGAGCTTCAGAAGCGTCAAGCCGTGGAAGAGCCTGCTGTTTATCAGCTGCATGACTATGCGCGTCAGATACAAGAGCCTTTCGTGCTTTTCACTTGGGAAGAGACGCGGGTGCTGCACTATTTGGGAGCGGACTATGACCATGAGCGGATTTACACATACGCTTATTTTCAAGCACTGGCAGAAGTGGATCCGAAGCGGCGTGTTCTGCTAACCGACCATGTCGTTCAAGGTTTTATTCAGCAGGGCATGCCTGTAGAGGGGCACTTGAAACAAATTGCTGAATTCACGTCGGAAGCTCTGTTTGACCCGGCTTATCACCGTATTATTTTGTACGAGTGGGTTAAATAAAAAGGGGCTGGAGGCAATAAAAAATACTTGTTGACACATTTATTGATATTAATTATCATTATCAACGTGTAATAGTCTCGGAAGAAAAAATATTCAAAATTTTTAAATTAATTGTCTGGGGGTGAAAATTTGAAAAGACAATTTTTAGCCGGTCTGATGGCCGTTCTTACGGCACTAATCATCTTACCGGTCTCAGCTCTAGCCTATTCCTACGGGGATGCCAATACAGAAGATGTAGCTGAAACGTTCAAGTTGGTGCAATCCAGCATTGGTAACGGGGGAAGCGATTGGAATGCGGCAGAGAGCGCCTATCAAGAGAGAAGGGCGGAAATCGTATCGCACTTTGGCGAAGCGGTCGGCAGCACGCTGGATGCTAATTTTAAGGCTAAAGACAGCAAAGCGGTTATCGCCAATTTCAAAGGTGTGCTAGTCATGAATTTGGATCGGCGATTTACCTATGCCATACAGGGGATTGACGATTACGCAGCATCCAAGTTGTTACTTGCTAAGGCCAAAGCGACCTATGACACTCTGCAGCCTTATATGAGTTCAGGCACAGCGGATATCGAGAAAGCTTTTGATGAGGCGCTCGATGCCTTAGGGAATCCAGGATTGTTCGGTGTTGGGAAGAAGCCGGTACAACCTGACGTTTTTAAGGAGAAGGTTGGCTTCATCTACGGTAAAGTGAAGCCGGTATTCCCTTACCAAGCGTCTGCAGCGCCTGCTGCGCCAAGTGAGCCGACGCCTGTCGTTCAACCGACAGCGACGCCTAAGTCGGAGCCGACTCCTAAGCAAGAACAACCTGTTGCTGTGGTGAAAGAGGCCAAACCGGTAGAGACGAAAGCGCCGGATGTGGCAGCAGCCGTGGAGACGAAGGCACCCGAGCCGTCTGCGTCTGCATCGGCTAGTCCTAGTCCAAGCCCAAGTCCAACGCCGACAGCAGAAGCCGCTTCGAGTACGCCAGCAGCATCCGCAGCAGCAACAGCAACAGCAACAGCGCCTGCTAAAGCAGCTGACATAGCAAGCACAACTGTGAAGCAAGCTGAGCCGGTGAAAGAAGCATCCGCACATGCACCTATGCAGCGCAAGGACAAAACGAACCCGATTATCAGCATAGTTGTTATCGGCGGTGTCGTTGTTTTACTAGGTGGGGGCGTATGGTTTGCCCGCAAGAGAAAGTGGATTTAACCGTAAGACCAGCCAATAAATTGAATGATTAGGGGAGAATGTCATGCGTAAATTTCTAGCTGTAGTACTAAGTGCATCCATTGCTTTATCCAGTGTTGTTACAGTATCATCCGTTGCTTTTGCAGAAACTAAATTTCAAATCAAAGAAGACCAAACAATTTCTGATAAACTTAAAGCCTTCACGGACATCAAAGCACTTTTTACAGATAAAACCGTTCTTGCTGATGTTAAGAAATTGTACGTAGATAAATTCCAAACGGATGTAAAACGCCTTGATGTGAACATCAAAGCCGATGATCCTAAAATGGATGCAAACATCTTGCTTGTATTGGACGCAGCAATTAAAGGAGATTTGCAAGTTGGCCAAGCCAAAGAAGCTATCGACAAAGGCTTGCAATGGTACTTCTTCTTCTTCCTTCGTGATATGATGAGCAACCAAGTTCGTCCTGCGTTGACCAAAGGCGACGTTGCTGGAGCGACTGCTGCCTTCGATAAAGTTGTTCAAGTCTATGAAGGTGCCTTGCTGCCGAATGTTACGAAACGTGATACCAAGTTCAGCTTGAACATGGTTCCTCTTTTGAAAACAACGATTGAACTGATCCAAAAAGACATCAAAGATAACAACTTGAATGACTTCAACTTCCACCGTCAAATTCTTGACAAAACGTTGATTAAGAACTACGCATTAGCCGCTTATACATATGCTGAAAACGTTGGATTGGCTGCACCGGCTGATCAACCGAAAGCTATTACTGAAGGCTACTTCCTCTTCATGCCAGTCTATACATACCTTAAAGGCGGAAGCCCAGCTGATGCTGATTTCGTGAAAAATGCATTCGCTTCAGGCGATGCTAGCAAAATCAAAAAAGATGAAATCGGTGACGCTCTTCAACGCACAATGATCGGTAAAGTATCCGAGTACATCAACCAAATATTTGTTAAACAAGATGCTGGTGACTTGCAAGGCGCTCGTGGTTATGTGGCAGAAGGTACAATGTTCCTAGCTAGCCAAGAAGTTTTCCTAGGTAAAGAGAAATATGCAGCTGCAAGTGTTGCGGCTACGAAATTAACAGAAGCTGTTGATAAATCCGATGTCGCTGTTACAAGAGAAGCTGGTTTCGAAATCTTGAAGTACATCGTTGACAAAGACGGTTCTAGCTTGAAAGTTGGCGACAAGGCTTATAAAGTAAATGGCGCTCCTTTCACAGCTGAAAACGCACCGTTCGTCAATCAAGAAAGCGGCCGTACGTTAGTGCCGGTTCGTCTTATTGCTCAAGCGATTAACGCCCAAGTTGAGTGGGTAGAAGCAACGAAAACAATCGTTATCACGAAAGATGGTAAGAAAACAGAAATCGTAGCAGGTTCCGATCAAGTTGTTGAGAATGGTAAAGTGAATGAGAAAGTCAAATTGGATCAACCTGTTGTTCTTGAAAATGGCAGCTCCTTCATTCCTCTGCGCGCAGTAGCTGAATTGTTCGGTTATGGCGTATTCTACCAAAATGGTGACATCATTATCCTTCGTTAATCTTTTCGCTCATAGAAAGACACTTGTGCCGCTTACGCGCAAGTGTCTTTCCGTATGAAGGGATGATAGAGGACAGGGGGCAAACTATGGATTTACAGGCTTTTCTCATTACATTTCGCGAAGCGCTTGAAGCTATTCTTATTGTTGGTGTCATTCTAACTTATTTAACCCGCATCGATGCAATTAAGTGGCATAAATGGGTATGGGTTGGCGTGGTACTGGCGTTAGTCGTTAGTTATGGCTTGGCCCTAGCTTTCCAAGTGCTGTTAACGGGATTTGCGAGTATGGGCAGTCAGAATTACATGAAAATCGGGATTATGCTTATCTCATCTGGTCTTTTAACGCATATGATCATGTTTATGGGCAAGCAAAGCAGTGAGCTGCAAGGAAAGGTACAGAGTAAGGTAGCACATATTCTCACCATTGGCGGCGCTATCAATATGGTTGTACATTCCTTCCTGGTTGTTGTGCGTGAAGGGGTAGAAACGGTTTTCTTCTTCGCAGCAATTACCGGCGGCAACATCCAGAAAGCGCTTGAAAGCTGGGGAGCACTGTTCGGACTAGTGCTGGCCATTGTGGTTGGTCTTCTTTTTTTCAAAGGAACGAAAAAGATCCGTTTAGGAACATTTTTCCGGATAACCGCTGTATTTCTGATGATGATTTCTGCGGGACTATTCGTTCAAGCGATTGGGATTATGCAAGATTTAGGGATTATGGGTAGTTTATATCGAACAGCAGGTCACCAAATAGGTGAAATCTATAATATAACGGCATTCATGCCGGAGCATCCTATCGATGGTGTGCAGTATCTTCGTGATTATGGGAAAGAGCCGCTGCTCAGCGGTCAAGTTGGGATTTTCTTTAAAGCGTTCCTAGGCTATACGCAGAATCCTTCGTTGGAGGAATTCGCTCTATATTGGGGATATTATTTCTTAGTCTTCATCCTGCTGGGTGTACAGAAAAAGCGCCATGAGCGGGAGCAAGCAAAGGAAAATCAGGTTGCAGCGTAGCAGCATCTGGCGGTTGTAAACAGCGAATGACAAGGGGCGAGGGTATATGACGAAAATTGGTATTGTGGGCTACGGGCATGTGGGAAAAGCGATTCACGCGCTATTTCCGATTGCCTCAGTGTATGATGCGCCTATGGAAATAGGCAGCAAATCGGAGGTAAATGCTTGCGAGGTAGCTTTTATTTGTGTGCCAACTCCCTCGCTTCCAGGCGGTCAATGCGATACCTCTATCGTTGAGGAAGTCATCGCATGGCTGACCGCCACAGTGATTGTGATTCGGTCAACTGTCCCTGTCGGTTTCACAGATGCGATGAAGGAACGAACGGGGAAGAGAATCGTGTTTCAACCCGAATATTATGGGGAAACCGTCGATCATCATTTCTCGGATCTTCGGCACCGGACATGGCTTACGTTCGGAGGGCAGTCCGCTGACATCGGCTTGGTCATTCGCGCCTACCAACAAGTGTACAATGCAGAGGTTCGAATTCGGCAGACCGATGCTCGTACCGCAGAGCTGGCGAAGTATATGGAGAACTGCTTTCTTGCGCTTAAAGTCTCTTTCTGCAACGAGTTCTATGATATTGCCGGAGCCCATGGCATTGATTACAATGAGCTGCGCGAGGTTTGGCTGGAGGACCCAAGAATAGGACGAAGCCATACCTTCGTATATGAGGACAATCGCGGCTACGGCGGCAAATGCTTGCCGAAAGACGTCGGTGCATTGATTCATATGGCCGATGAACATGCGACTAACGCTGATCTAATGAAAGCTGTTCAGCGCAAAAATACCACCCTTCGCTCAAGCAGCGAGGGTTAATACCAATAAGCCTCCAAGCCCACATCCTGTGGGTTTAGGGGCTTATTTGTTATCTGTGATCTTGAATGACGGTGATTGAGCTTTCATTGCCAACATAAATCCGGTTGCTTCGCTTATTCAAAGCCATGCTCCCTGCTGACTGCCCAGTTCGCAGCTTGACCAGCAGCCTATTCGTTAGTCCGCTGTACACGAACAAATCTCGGTTGTCTGAATTTCCGACATAGTAACGGTTTGTCAACGGATTGACAAGGAGTGAAGAGAACGTGGGAATGGATAAAGTGGTCTTGATTGTATTCGTCAGCCCGTTAATAACGAAAAGTTCGCCTTTTCCCTCCTGCTGAGCGCTCGATAAATAGATGCGATTCGTTAGAACGTTTACGGCTAGCTCGCTTTGGCGTCTTCCGAGTTGAATAGGCGTGCTTCTTCCAAGTGTTGTACCTGATATCACAGAAGCAAAGCGGCTTAGGTTATTGGCTACGTAGATCTGATTCGTCTCAGGGATGATAGCTGGTGTAATAATTGGATTTTTACCTACTTTAATCGTTTTGATCACGTTTAGCGTAGAACCGTTAATAACATGAACGGAGTCTTTGCCTACATTCGTGACATAGATCCGATTGGATTGTTCATCAATTGCGATAAGGGCTGGTGATCCGCCGACTCTTATGGTTTTGAGGACACGGTTGGTACCGCCGTCGAAGACGCTGATCGTTCCGCTCATACTGGCGACATAAATGCGATTGCTTCCGCGATGAATGGCAAGGCCAAAAGGGCGCTCGCCGACAGAGACGTTGGTGATTGCTTTGTTCGATTTTCCGTTAATGACAGTGACGCTGGCAGCTCGAAAGTTCGTAGAATAAATTCGGTTGGTGCGCTTGTTCACAGCTAGGAATGTTGCGCCATCCCCCGTCTGAACACGACCGATCACTTTATTAGTGTTACCGTCCAGTACGCCTATTAAATGATCACCAAAGACATAGTAGACTCGGCTCGTAGAAGAATTAGTTTGAATATCTCCGACTTGGCCAGCTACGGGTACAATTTTGATAACTTTAGGGTAATGGGTGTGTCTGATCTTGCTGGACAGTTCGGTCAGACCTGCCTGACCCGCATTTACTTCGACCTTGGGTTGTAGAAGGGGCTTTGAGAAGTGGATCATAGGAGTCCCGCCTTCCCTGATTTAATGAATGCAATAGTATATGGCAGAAATAGAGATCGGAAACTTGTTTACACTAGCCGCAGAGGACGAATGCTAGCCGCAACATGTAAAAACTACATCAAATACAGGAGAATTCACCTGCAGGTAGGCAATTCATGTAAAAACGGCAGCAAAATCAGCGGAATCGCGCCATTGTTGCCATATTCCCTGAATTTGATGTATAAAATGCACGATTATCTGAGAGAATCAAGAAAAAGTAAAAGTTTGCTGTACTTTTTACAACTACTCGCATAGGAATCGGCGGGAAAATGATAAAAAGCCAGCCATCCACCGGCATCTGAGTACCGGTAGAAGGCTGGCTTTTGCTGACTAGCGCAGATTAGCGCGCTTCAACAGCCGCTGAATCGAGCGGTTTGCCTCAGGCAGGACGATATCCTTATCGATCGTCCGTATGAGGCGGTTTTCCATCACGATCCGACCATTGATGATCGTTGTCTCCACATCAGCGCGTGTCGCGGAGTACACGATGCGCGAGATCGGATCTACGTCGAAGGACGGATACGTGTGGAAATTGATCAGATCGAGGATCGCCAAGTCGGCTTTCTTGCCGACCTCGAGACTGCCGATCTCCTTCTCCATACCGACCGCACGCGCGCCGCCGATGGTCGCCATGCGGAAGACCGTCTGCGCGTTCATCGCCGTCGGTCCGTGCACGGGCTTCTGGATCAGCGCAGCCAAACGCATCTCGTTGAACATATCGAGATTGTTGTTGCACGGTGCGCCATCAGCACCTAGCGAGACGGAGATGTCGAGCTTCAGCATATCGGGCGTCTCGGCGATCCCCGAAGCGAGCTTCAGGTTTGAGCCTGGGCAGTGGCTCACGTGGACGCCACGCTCATGGATGATGCGCTTCTCCTCCTCATCAAGCCAAATGCAGTGCGCCAGTATGAGGCGCTCATTCGCTAAGCCCAGATGGTCGAGATAAACGACATTGCGCATGCCGGTCTCGGCCTGCACAATCTCGATCTCGCCTAGATTCTCGGATGCGTGCGTATGCACTTTCACGTGGTACTGCTCGGATAAGCTGCGAACTTCACGCAGCAGCTCCTCCGTGCACGAGATGACGAATCGCGGCGAGAACGCGTACTGGATGCGGCCGTCGTCGTGGCCGTTCCATTTCTCGAGCAAATCGACGCTTTGCTGAAGCGATTCGGACGTCTTTTCCTGCAGCGGGAATGGCACCTCATCGCCCTTGTCCATCATCACTTTGCCGGACAAAGCGCGAATCCCGCTCGATGCAATGGCTTGAAAGGCAAAGTCGGTATGATGCACCGTCTCCATATCGACGATGGTCGTTGTACCGCTTTGAATCAACTCGCCGATCCCAAGCAAGGCGGAATAATAGATGGATTCCTCGTCATGCGAGGCTTCCAACGGCCAAATCCGCTGTTTTAGCCAATCCATCAGCTCCAGATCGTCCCCTTTGCCTCGGAACAACGTTTGACACAGATGAATATGTGTCTGCACGAAGCCTGGAATGACCGTTCGGTTCGTAGCGTTAATCACTTTGTCCACATGCGCGGGGTCCACAGGCAAGTCAGGTCCAATTGCCTTGATCCTGTCGTCTTCAATAAGGATATCTCCGACGAAAATATCCCCGTCGCGGTTCATTGTTACTATTTCAGCCTGTTTAATAAGAATAGTCGCCATGGGCATAAACCTCCTACTTCTGTTTATTGTATGACGTCAGGAACACAAAAAAACTAGCCGCGAAAAATATGCAAATGCGCACATTCTTCGTAGCTAGAAATTTACGGTTTCTAAGTAGAGACCCTTAATCCGATTATTAAGGTTATACGAAAGAGATTATTCAGTTCGTGTTGTTCCTGCTTTCCTATAGCGTAAACTCATGCCGGCTAATTGTCAACGGAATGTTATGAATACTAACACAAACCCTACATCCCCTCCCTCTTTTTACTCGGGATGATTTGGCGTTCCGCTGCCCACGGAATAAGGGGTTGTCACGCCTTCGTACATCAGATGCATCGACATGCCTGCGGCGGCATGCACGAGATTATGGCAATGATCCATCCATAACCCTGGATTATTGGCTTCAAAGGCGACTTCATACGTTTCTCCCGGCAGCACGTTCAGCGTATCTGACCACCAAGGGCTGCCTGTTGAAGGCTTGCCATTGCGCGATAGGACGAGCATGTGATGTCCATGCAAATGCATGGGATGATCGACATTCCCGCGGTTCATGAAGGTCGTTTTGACGATATCCCCTTCTTTCACCATAAACATCGGCGCATTCGGGAATACTTCGCCATTCAATGTGTAGAGGAAATCAAAGTTACGGTTAAAAATACCGAGCTTGTTATCCAGAATTAAGGTAAATTCTCTGTCGAAGCGGCTATTCGCATCAAAAGCGGTTGCCGCAGGGCTGCCATAAGAAAGAGGATCGAAAGCCACGGTAGGCGGAGTCTCAGGGATGTTTCCGCTGCCATCGGAGGACATGAGAATGCCTCCATTCCGATTCCCTCCTACATTTAAATAGACTGGACGCTCAGGCATGATGAACGTGATATCATACCGGCCGCCTGTAGGCACAATTACGCGGGTATTGGTTAACACATCCGGCTTATTCAGTTCTGTTCCATCTATGGCCGCTACCTCAAAGTGTGTGCCAACGAGCGTGTAGTTCTGATTCACCCAATCGTCTGTGTTAATCAGCCGCATTCGGACAGGCGTTCCTGGAGCGATCGCCATGCGTTCGAGTTGATCCGAGGCGCCAATCGCAATCGAAGCGCCTTTCCAGAGATGCGTCATCACGGTAATATCTTTGACTGGCTGCAAAGGTTCCGTTTTCGGCTCCACGATTAACGCTCCGAAGAGTCCCATGCTGACGGCTTCGCGGGAGTCTTGATGGGAGTGATACCAGAAGGTGCCGACCTGTTCGGCGCGGAAGCGGTACGTATACGTTTCGCCCGGCATGACAGCATTTTGCGTGGCGCCGGCAACGCCATCTTCGGCATTCGGCACATCCAGACCATGCCAGTGTGCAGTAACGCCTTGCTCAATATCTTGATTAAGGAGCGTAACCTCGATCAACTCTCCCTCTTTCATGCGGAGTTCCGGTCCCGGGATTTGCCCATTGTAGGTCCAGGCATCGACGGTTTTGCCAGAGCTGAGCGTGATCGTTTTTTTCTGAGCATTTAGTGTAAAACGACGATCCGGCGTCCCCTCGCGCGGGCCAGTCAGGTCGGCGACAGAGATCATTTTGCCCGAATTGCTGTTCATTGCGGCCATTCCGCTCTGGTGATTATGCAGACTCATGTCGGCTGGCCTCACACCGCCGTAATCATGCGTCCCGCTTGCCATATCGATTTCCGCAGGCAGCTCACTTTTATCCATGGCATAGTTAAAGAGATAATAACCAGATGTTCCCAGCACGGCGAGTACACTGAGCATAACCAAGCTGCGTTTCCAAAAGGCAGGGGCTGTATAAGTTTCCATTTTACGAACCCCCCCATAACGTATCTGGTGCCTCCACCAAAGTCCTGCCGTTGCCAGCACGAAGACAGCCAGCGGTATAGAAATATCAAGCCATTGGAACGGCACAGGCGGCACTAGCGCGAAATAAAAGGAAGTTAATGCGGCGAGTGCAGTCATTTGAAAAGGAATGATGAGGCCTGGAGCGGCTGCTCTCATGTGTGCTGTCGAATCAACAGGCGCTGCCTGCCCGGGCTCACCTAAAGCTTGCTTCGTGATTGCACGAAGCTTGAGCAGTTTAGGCACGGCTACGAACCAGATGGTTAGAAGCGGCAGAAGGATCAGCGGTGCTTGGATCAGCGCGTGATCGATCCAAAAGGTAGTGAGCAGTGTCTGCTGCATCCAGACGATAGCTCCAAGAATCGCGGCAGTTGGGATGATTGGGAACCATGCCCAGAACAGCAGCTTGCGCGTTTTGAGGTGCATGCGTTCAATTGTGCGGCTATAGAGCAGTCGAGAAGCTTTAACGCTCCCGATCCAAGTGAATATCACGAATAGCAACGAGGCTAACAATATGGTTCCAATGCTTATGCTGTACAAAATGATGACCCTCCTAAGTGTTTACGATACCTCCAGTATAGAGTCCCTTCTTTAAGCGGCAAACGGTCCAGGGACCAAGTGCTTACCTAGACTAAAGTTGGGGGAGCTCTCCTCCTTTGTTCGTTTGGAAGGTCAGGGTAAGCGGTTACATTAGCATGTAAGATTTGGAAATAGTTTGCGTTTTCAAATTTGATGTGTTATGATAAATCCAATCGACAAAAAGAACCTGAATTCACATATTGTAAAGGGTTTTCATTTTTGTTAGTGAACCTTTTGCAATGTGTGAATTTTTTCTCTTTGAAGAATAAAAAACATGTTAATAATTTTTGGAGGTATTTCTCATGGCTACTGGTACAGTAAAATGGTTTAACGCAGAAAAAGGTTTCGGTTTTATCGAAGTTGAAGGCGGCAACGATGTATTCGTTCACTTCTCCGCAATCCAAGGCGAAGGCTTCAAAACTTTGGATGAAGGCCAACAAGTTGAGTTCAGCGTTGTTCAAGGCAACCGCGGACCACAAGCAGAAAACGTTGTAAAACTGTAATATAATTTAAAAGACTGCCTTTACTTTGTAATGGCAGTCTTTTTCAATTTAGCTATTGAAGTTTACTTACGTAAAACGCTGAGGAGGTTCATCATGTATTCCAGAAAAAAGTCATTTGAAGAGATGCCTCTAGAAAATGTGACGATATGGTCTTGTGAACAAGAAGGCTGTAAAGGCTGGATGCGAGATAATTTTACATTCGATCACGTTCCGACTTGCCACTTGTGTCAGTCCACCATGGTTCGAAGCGTCAAGTTACTTCCTTTAGTTAATAACACAAGCAGTGATCAGAAAGCGCTCAAAAAAGGCGTTCAAATTTAATATAATAGAAACCCGGAGACCGTGCTGTCTTCGGGTTTTTTATGTTATTATGGACACGTATTGGAAGAAAATAGCCCATCGCCAGCGAGGGAGGAATAGATGCTGTGAAATCAAAAAAACGCCGGCAATGGCCGCTATTGGTAGGCGCTTGTGTGCTCGCGGCCTGTGTCGTCATCGTAGTAGGCAAATCGCCATTTGGCCCCATCTCTTCCTGGAATGCTGCCGTGAAGGAAATTCCCGCCGCAGCAACACCGGTGCCGACGCCTCCGCCTAGAGAGGCTCTGGAGTTCCGCATGGTCGATCTAGACCATGGCTGGGTGAAATACGCCGATGGAACAGTAGCGACTGAAGATGGCGGCGGCTTGTGGCTGCCCGCAGCGGGAGATGCGGCTGCTGCGGAAACAGCGGTCGATGGTTCGCTAGCTGAGCTTTTAAGCTTAGAAGAAGCTGGGGCAACAAGCTCAGTTGGTTCTAGCCCTAGCCCGCTGACGGTTACGTTAGGCGCGGCTGCATTTCCGGTGAAGCAGACGCAGTTCCTGACGCCGCGTATTGGTTGGGCGCTGCCCGCCAGCAGCAAGGATACGAAGAATCCGCTGCTAATAACCGCTGACGGCGGGCAGACTTGGGTGGATGGCATGACCGCGGAGGTCAAAGAGGCCATCCTCAAGGAGAAGAGCCACTTGCAGCAGCTGGCCAAGGAGAAAGCGCTTTACGCAACGCAGGAAGCAGCGAAAGGGATCATGAGCGCCAAGTGGAAGCTCGTGCCTGAGAGCGCGGCACCTGGAGATGCGGTGCTTGTTCGTCACGATGAGCCAGGGACGATCACCTGGCTGAACAAAACCTACACGCTCCAGCCATACGGAGCGGGATATTTCACTTATTTGCCGATTTCGATGAGTGCGAAACCCGGCAAATACCCGATCGGCGACCAGACGCTCACCGTCGTGCCGAAGAAGTTCGAGACGCAGTATCTCAAAGTCACGTCTGAGATGGAGAGCATGAAGCAGGATACGGCGCGCATCAATGCCGATCAGAAGAAAATCGATCTGGCGCGAAGCAAGTCCGAGCCAGAGTTTCTGTTCAGCGGGCCATTCGTGAAGCCCATTGAGGGGATTTTGACAACGCCATATGGCTATACCCGTTACGTTAACGGGAAGTACGATAGCGCACATATGGCCGTTGACTTGGCCGCGAAGGAGGGCACCCCGATCAAAGCGACCAATGACGGGATCGTGGCGCTGGCCGAGAGCCTGTATTTGACCGGCAATTCCATCTATCTCGATCATGGGATGGGGCTTTTTTCGCAGTACGCGCATCTCTCCGAACTGCGGGTGAAAACAGGCGATCGGGTGAAACAAGGCGACATCATTGGGCTTGTCGGCACGACCGGCTTCTCGACAGGGCCGCATTTGCACTTTACATTTTGGGCGCATAATGTACAGGTCAATCCGGATTTATTTTGGAATACGACACCGTTTCGTTGGGTTCAGCCGGTTCAGGCTAAGCCTAAGGGGTGAACATAAGGATAAATAAAGGACACCATTCTTCTCGCAACGCGGAGAGGTCGGTGTCCTATTTGTGCTATTTTAGCTTAGAAAGGCGTTCGTATGTTTCCGAATCACAGATGACGAAGAGCTGCGCATCCTCGGGAATGAGCTGGTCTAACTTCTGGTTAATATTCAGTTGATCGCGGTCGGAGATCAGGGTCGCCCCCTCAAGGAGCAGCTGCTCAAACGCGTCGCGGTACGTGCGCCAAGAGCTCTTTTTACCAAGCACCTGAAGGTTGCTGCTGGACTGTCTGGTCAAGAGCTGCGACACAATCCGTGACGATCCCGGTGAAAAAGCCGAACGAACGGCAAGCTGCGAAATGGTCTCGGAGCCGAGGATAAATTCATTCACGTTAACATGCTGGAAGTTTTGCATATTTTCGCTGTTTTTGATCTCGACGATGGAGTGGACATTGCGGTAATTGCGCTCGATGGTGGTGGCGACCAGCAGCGTTTTGCCATCGACAAAGGAGGGGTCGCGCAGCATCGCCTGGTCCTCTGTGATTTCATTGGCGAAGATGAAGACGGAGCGGGCTCTTTCCATATTCGCCATTTCCAAAGTTTCCATATGTGTAGGATTGCCTCTAATATAATGGACCCTATTATGTACGATCGGTGTTTTCTCGAGGGTATCGATCAGCACAACCTCTGTTGATGTGTCGGTGTTCAAAATTTCTTGGATCGCCAGCTCGGCGTTTTTGCTCCAATCAATGATCACGAAATGCTGTTCGCCTTGATATCTCAATTTGCCCTCTTCCTTTCGCTGTCTGTATACGAATAATGAATCAATGACTTTGCTGATCGTGACGGAGATGAGGCCAATTCCGAAAATATATAGAAAAATGCCTAGGCATTTGCCGGCTACGGTTTTTGGCGCATAGTCTCCATACCCCGTGGTGGTTACGGTTGTCATTACCCACCAAAGTCCGTTGAAGATGCTGCCGAAAGTTTCTTTTTCCAACATATAAGCGCTGATGGCTGATAGAAGGATAAAAAGAAAGGCTAGACTATAGATGAACTTATTATTCATTCGCAACAGTTTAAGGAAGATCTTACTGAAATAGAACATGGGGGCTCCTTTCCTGAAAAAGTAGATATTTGGTCTGTCAGCATGCTACAATAAAGAACAAATGTTCTAGAACGGAGAAGGACGAATGGCTGAAACGATCAACATTTCCGTGCGCTCTCTGGTCGAATACGTGTTTCGCAGGGGGAGTATTGAGTCCGGCTTCCGGACAAGCGCTGCGCTGGTTGAAGGCACGAAGGCACATCAAAAACTGCAGAAACAATACGGCGAATCAGATCAGCATGAAGTGTATGTTTCCGCTGAGATTGCCTGCCAGGAGCTCCTTTTCGTCATTGACGGGCGGTGCGACGGTCTTCTTCAAGATGTGGACGGTGGCCCCTTGACGGTGGATGAGATCAAATCTACCTCCTCGGACATTGGCGAGATCGAAGAGGATTCGTATCCCGTGCATTGGGCGCAAGCGATGTGCTATGCCTATATGGTAGCCAAAGATCGCGAGCTTCATCATATGCGCATACAACTTACTTATATGCAGGTGGAGACGGAAGATACGCGCCGATTCGTGAAGGAAGCTTCGTTCAGCGAGCTGGAGCAGTTCGTGCATGATGTGGTGCAGCGGTATTACCCCTATGCACAGGCGATTTATGAGCATGAGCAGCGGAGGAATCGCAGCATCAAAGAGCTGGCATTCCCGTTTCCAGCGTATCGTGAGGGACAGCGCAAGCTGGCTGGAGCGGTCTACAAAACGATCAGCGAAGGACGCAAGCTGTTCGCCAAAGCGCCGACGGGCATCGGGAAGACGATGTCGACCTTATTTCCGTCGGTGAAAGCGATTGGAGAAGGGCTGCTGCAGCGGATTTTTTATTTGACGGCGAAGACAATCACGCGCACAGCCGCAGAGGAAGCGTATGGACTGCTTCAGGCACAAGGACTTCAGCTCCATGTCGTGACCATCACGGCGAAGGAGAAGGTGTGTTTGAAGGACGAAGTCCGCTGCACCAAGGAGCACTGCGAATTCGCGGATGGTTATTACGACCGCATTAACGGCGCAGTGCTCGATCTTCTTGGATCGGAGACGATCATGACGCGCACGGTGATTGAATCGTATGCACGGAAGCATCGCGTCTGTCCGTTTGAGTTTTCACTGGATGTCGCGTATGCGGCAGACGCGGTCATTTGCGATTACAACTATATATTTGACCCTCGCGTCAATTTAAAAAGGCTGTTCGAGGAACAGAGGCGGCACACGACTTTGCTCGTAGACGAAGCGCACAATTTGATTGACCGTGCGCGGGAGATGTACAGCAGCACTTTGGCTAAATCCGGCTTTCTTGCGCTGCAGCGGGAGTTTAAAGGCGTTCGCGCTGATTTGCACGATGCAGCCAAGGCCATCAATCAATATTTCATTACGCTGCGCAAAAGAATCGGAGACCGCCCGATGCTGGTGGAACCGGAGCTGCCGGATGCGCTCTTGGCACTGCTCGATGTTTTCCTTGCCGGCGCTGAAAAGGAACTGGCTGCAAGCGGCGGGAGCCCCGCGAGCCCGCTGCTGCTCGAGACTTACTTCGAAGCTCACAATTTCGTTCGTATTGCTAAGCTGTACGATGAACGCTATATGACGTTGTTCACGTCGGATCGCAACGAAGTCAGCGTGAAGCTCTTCTGCCTGGACCCCTCTCATCTGCTTCGGCAGATGGGGAAAGGCTATCGCTCGCATGTGTTCTTCTCGGCGACGCTTTCACCGCTATCCTTCTTCATGGACACACTGGGGGCGGGCGAGGAGGACTACTCCGTGAGCGTGCCTTCGCCTTTCGCCAAGGAACAGCTGGAGGTTTTCGTCCAGCCGCTGTCGACCCGCTACCAGGATCGCGAGCGAAGCCGGGAGGCGATTGCCCGCTCGATTCATCACATGGTGACCAGTCGTTCAGGCAACCATTTGGTGTTCTTCCCTTCGTATGCGTACATGAGCAGTGTGTATGAAGCTTTTACGGATCTTGTTGGTGAGCAGGGAGAGAATAGCCAACTGCGCGTGCTAGTTCAGACGGTCCAGATGCCAGAAGAGGTGCGGGAGCAGTACTTGGCCGAGTTCCAGGCGGGCCGTGACGGGACGCTAGTTGGTTTCGCCGTGATGGGCGGTATCTTCTCGGAAGGCATCGATTTGGTCGGCGAGCGGCTGACTGGCGTGGCCGTTGTTGGCGTAGGGTTGCCGCAGCTCGGGCCTGAACGCAATCTGATCAAGGCCTACCTCGAGGACACGGGCAAAAACGGCTACGAGTACGCCTATGTCTTCCCTGGCATGAACAAAGTGCAGCAGGCTGGCGGCCGGCTGATCCGCTCCGAAACGGATCGGGGCGTGCTGCTGCTGATTGACGACCGTTACCTGCAGCCGCTTTATCAGCGATTGCTGCCGGAGGAGTGGCGTGATTATACGGTACTGCGGTAGCCAATGGCGCGAAGCGCGAAGCATGAAGACTTAAGAGGCTACGCGAGGGGAACTACGGTCCCCTATTTGCTCCCAAAACCACCATATCACAGATTAGGGAGAACTATAATCCCTTATTTCCACAATTTGGGTGGAAAGTTGGTCGTGAGGGGACAAATAAGACCCTGTAGTTCCCTATCGACGCAGATAATTGCGGGTTCGGCATAAATAGCGGCCTGTAGTTCCCTTTGCTGGGAGAATGGGTGGGCCGGCGGCTTGGTCATAACAAAAAGGGCTATCCTCAAGCAGATGAATCTGCTCAAGGATAGCTCCTTGTTATAGGGACATGCGGTAAATGTTAACGACATCCTCGCGTGTCAACTTCTTGAAGTTCCCGAAATCGCCGTATACCATGGCTTTGTCGGCCATCAGCTCGATCGTGGAATCGTCGATGTCATAATCCGCGAGACGCCTTGGCGCCCCGATGGAACTAAGGAAATCGCGAAGCTCCGCGATGCCTTCTTCCGCTACCTGACGGTCCGTTTTGTCAGTGGTCGTAACGTCAAAGACGCGCTGCGCGAACTGCTTGTACCGCGCTACATTGGCATCAAGCGTGTAGGTCATCCAGTTCGGGAATAGAATCGCAAGGCCTCCGCCGTGCGGGATATCATGAACGGCTGATACCGCATGCTCTAGATTATGCGTCGCCCAATCGCCGCGAACTCCCATGCTAAGCGTTCCGTTCAGCGCCATAGTGCCGCTATACAGAATCGTTGCACGGTTCTCCAGATCCGTGAGATCCTGCAGTAAACGAGGCGCCGTATCAATCACGGTGCGTAAAATTGTTTCACAAAAACCATCTTGAAGCGGCGTGTTATTCACATGATGGAAATATTGTTCAAATACGTGTGACATGATATCGACCATACCGTATACGGTTTGATTTTCAGGCAAGGAGGTTGTGTGAGCGGGATCTAGAATTGAAAATTTCGGGAAGGAGAACGGGCTGCCCCAACCGAGCTTCTCTTTAGTCTCCCAATTCGTAATAACGGAGCCGGCGTTCATTTCCGAACCCGTTGCGGCAATCGTGAGCACGGTGCCCAGCGGCAATGCGCCAGTAGCGGACGCTTTTCGCGTAACGATATCCCAGAAGTCGCCTTCATACTTGGCGCCGACAGCTATCGCTTTGGCACAGTCGATCACGCTGCCTCCGCCTACAGCGAGGATCAAGTCGATGTTCTGAGTCCGGCACATTTCAACACCGCGGTGGACCGTTGTGAGTCTTGGGTTAGGCTCAACACCGCTCAGCTCGAAAATAGAAGCATCGATGTTCTTCAGCAGGTGAACAACTTTGGTGTAGATGCCGTTCAGTTTAATGCTTCCGCCGCCATAGACGAGCAGCACATTCTTACCGTATTTGGGTACCTCTGCAGTTAATTTCTCGAGTGTCCCCTCTCCGAAATGCAGCGTGGTTGGATTATAATAAGTAAACGTATTCATCGAATTACCTCCTCGAAATCATCTATATCAAGTCTTACCCCTATATTGTATAGAAAGAAACAGCAAAAAACAAAATTAGTGGGACGATGGCGCAGAGCCAATCCCTTAAGAAAGGCACCGTCTAACATGCTAGAAGAAGGAGTTCATAGGACGGCGGGGCTCGTGGCAGCCGCGGATACGCTGTACTATACAGCTAAGGAACAGGGCAGAGACCGCATAGTGTGGGGTTAGCTTGAAACCAACTCAATCAATAGGAGGAATGATCATGGCAACGTTAACACCGTATTTTTATAGCAGAAATGCAAGAGAGCAGTCGGATTTTTATATGAAAGCGCTTGGTGGCGAGATCGTCAGCCTGCGTACGTTCGCAGATATGCCGGGGGCCGATGAATCCATGAAGGATCGCGTGATGCATTTGGAGATGCATGCGCTTGGCTTACGGTTTTTTATGGCGGATGCAGGCATGGAATCAGTGGATAGAGGCAATGGCATGGATTTGACGTTAGATTTTAAAGGTGAAGACGAAGCAAGGCGTATTTTCGAAGCGCTGTCTCAGGGTGGAACGGTGATAATGCCCTTTGAACGCATGTTTTGGGGCACGATGTTCGGTCGACTGAAAGATCCGTTCGGCGTGATTTGGCAGATTTCAACGGAGGCATAGTGAGGATGAGCCCCTCTACGTCCATGGACCGATTCGCTCCTGTTTATATTCCGTTTAAAATACGGGTGTATGATTCTTTTAGCAAAGAGATACTGAAGAGATCATTCACATGACGGATGTACATTCATTCGATCGGGTAAAGGAGTAGAGATACATGGCTTTTACAAGGAAAGAAGCGCCTAAGAGCGCAAGCAACTGGCGGGGATTCATCCGCTTGATCATGCAGGCGAATCCGCCCAAGCTTCTTCTAAGCATAGCATTAGGATTAAGCATTATTTCAACATTGGCAGGGCTAGTCATCCCGTTATTTACGAAAAATGTGGTCGACAGCTTCTCAATCGATAACTTGAACTGGATGCAGATTAGCGGCATGGCGATCGCTTTCGTCGGCTCAGCGGTTGCTTCGGGTGTCTCGGTTTATTTATTGAATCATGCAGGACAGAGCGTTGTGGCTGGTATTCGTGAGCGGCTATGGAAAAAGCTGCTCGTGCTGCCGGTTAGCTATTACGATAACAACCAGACGGGCGATACGATTTCCCGGATGACGAATGATACATCTGTCATTAAAGGGTTAATCGCCGAGCATATGTCGGGATTCGTGACTGGTATTATTTCGATTATTGGTTCGATTGCAGTTCTCTTGTATATGGATTGGAAAATGACGCTCATTATGTTCAGCGTATTCCCGCTAGCCTTCCTCCTCCTATTTCCGCTGGGGCGGCAAATGTTCAAAATCTCCAAAGGCATGCAGGCTGAGACAGCAAGCTTCACTTCAGTGCTCAATCGTGTCCTTTCCGAGATCCGCCTGGTGAAAGCGGCCAATGCAGAGCCCGTGGAGTATCAGGAAGGCAGCTCTGGGATTCAAAGACTTTTTAAATTCGGACTGCGTGAAGGTAGGATTCAAGCCTTAATGGCGCCGCTTGTTACATTTGTTATGCTGATGCTGTTTGTTGTCCTGTTCGGTTACGGCGGTATGCGGGTAGCTTCAGGCGCGATATCAGCGGGTCAATTAGTAGCCTTCATGCTCTATTTATTCCAAATTGTCATGCCGATTACGCAAATTACACAGTTTTTTAATCAGGCGCAGAAAGCAATGGGAGCAACCGATACGATTCTCAAAGTGCTGGATTATGAAGAGGAAGACCCGCATGCAGGCGTGCCTGTTGCGAATGCTTCCCAGTCAATTCGTTTCGATCAAGTGACCTATGGTTACAAAGCCGGGGAGTCCGTCCTGAAAAATGTCAGCTTCACGATGGAAGCCGGCAAAGTGACGGCAATCGTAGGACCGAGCGGAAGCGGGAAGACGACAACGTTCTCCCTGCTCGAGAGATTCTATACGCCGCAGAGGGGCTCCGTTACTTTAGGGGCCGATCCGATTGATCAGTTCTCGCTTATTTCTTGGCGCAGCCAGATCGGTTATGTTTCACAGGAAAGTCCGCTTATTGCAGGCACGATCCGGGATAATATTTGTTATGGCTTGCAGCGTGAAGTGACGCTGGAAGAGCTGAAGCGGGCTTCGCAGATGGCTTATGCGGATACGTTTATTGAGGAGCTGCCGCACAAATATGAGACGGAAGTCGGCGAACGCGGCATCAAGCTGTCTGGCGGGCAGCGGCAGCGGATTGCGATTGCGCGAGCTTTGCTGCGCGATCCGAAGATCTTGATGCTGGACGAAGCGACATCCAGCTTAGACAGCAAGTCCGAGGTTGTGGTGCAGCAGGCGCTGCAAAACCTCATGCAGGGAAGGACGACGCTGGTCATCGCCCATCGTCTATCAACGGTGGTGGATGCCGACCAGATCATCTTCCTGGATAAAGGTGTGGTGACAGGAAGCGGCACGCATCAGGAGCTGCTGGAATCACATGAGATGTACCGCGAGTTTGCTACGCAGCAGCTCCAGCTGCAGGAGCAGCTTTCCGCGGATTCCGGTTTGGTGCCGGAGGCGGCGCTGATTCCCGCGGAGGCTCCTTCGCATAGATAACCTGCTACGTATTCGGCAAATATCAAAAAGGGTTGGACAGATGACATCTGTTCAACCCTTTTCCTTATCTACGCGGCGAAGTTCAAGGTTCTCTTTCATCAGGGCAGCGATATTCCGTTCATTCTCCCTATTTAAAGCCTCTAACCTTTGGATGACGAGCTCTTGGCGCTGAGCGGGATGGTTTTGGCTTAACTTAGCTTTGCCTTCCATACTGGTTATGTGGATTTTGAAGCCTTGAATGCCTTTGCTTAATCCGGCCAAGTAGGCGGAATCTACAGATCCTAACTCATAGGGGCTACTCGGCTCCTCATATTTTGCAATCAAACTCTGCATGGAGGTCATCACTTCCTGCTCATCGTTGATGAGCTCGGTTTGCCCATAGACATGAACAGCGACATAATTCCATGTCGGAACGGAATCGCTAGTTTCGTACCAGGAGGGGGAAATATAGCTGTGCGGCCCCTGGAAAATAACCAAGATCTCCTGCTTCTCAAGATCCCTCCATTGCGGATTGGGACGCGCGATATGTCCATACAAGCATTTATTGTTGCGATCTAGCGTAAGAGGCAAGTGGGTAGCGAAAGGGCGGTTACCATGCTGAGAAATCAGGGTGGCAAAGCCATTTTGTTCGATAATAGCGTACATAAGCTCGTCATCTTTTATTTCAAAATGGGAAGGGATGTACATGTTTGCTTCTCACCAGCCTTATTAGGTATAACGACATTATATCAATGGAGATGGTCTATACACAGTGCCAATTTTGCTGAGAAATGGTGTGCCACTAGGCGGGTTCGCTCTGTTTCAAGCTCACGGAGCGATCATAGTTCACAATACCTGGTATCTCGCAGAGGAGGAAAGGTGTAGTTGTCGAATAAGTAAAGTAGAATTCAAACGATAATCTGGAGGGGATGCGTTAATGGATAAAGTGCGGTGGGGAATTATTGGTTGTGGGGATGTAACTGAAGTGAAAAGCGGTCCAGCCCTTCAAAAGGTGGCAGGCTCTGAGCTCGTTGCTGTCATGCGGCGCAATGGCGTGTTGGCGGAAGATTACGCGAGAAGACACGGCGTGGCCAAATGGTATGATGACGCGAATGCGCTTATTCATGACCCGAATGTCAATGCCATTTATGTCGCAACGCCACCTGGTTTTCACCATGAATACACGTTGATGGCGGCTAAGGCAGGAAAGCCCGTTTATGTGGAGAAGCCAATGGCGAGGAATCACGGGGAGTGTCTGGAGATGATTGCGGCATGCGAAGAGGCAGGGGTACCGCTATTCGTTGCATATTATCGCCGAGGTTTGCCGAAGTTTGTTCAGATTAAAGAGCTGCTGGACAGCGGCGTTTTGGGGGAAATCCGGTTCGTTCATACGACTTATCTGCAATTGCTCAGAGAGAATCAGGGTCTGGATCTACCGTGGCGCTTGCAGCCTGAGCTTTCGGGAGGCGGGCTTTTCGTGGATTTGGCTAGTCATACACTAGATATTCTGGATTATTTGCTGGGGCCAATTGGCGAGGTCAAAGCCTTTGCTCGCAATCAGAGCGAACAGCTTCAAGTCGAGGATATCGTGACAACGGCTTATGCGTTTGAATCAGGCGTGATGGGGACAGGAGTTTGGAGCTTTAACAGCTACAAGCGCAGCGATGTGAACGAGATTGTCGGGAGTCTGGGCAAAGTAACGTTCTCAACATTTGGCGGGGATCTTTGCGTGGAGACGGCGGATGGTCAGGTGCAGGAATTTACGATTCCGAATCCGGCACATGTTCAGCAGCCTCTGATCGGGATGGTTGTGGATGAGCTTAGAGGAGTGGGGAAAAGTCCTAGTACAGGACGGACTGCCGCAAGGACAAATCGGGTCATGGATGAGATGCTTCGCGACTTTTATCGGCAGTATCAGCTCTAATCGCGACCCTGTATGAACAGAATAGATAAAACGATTGACGGAAACACGCGAGCCAATTAAACTATGGTAAATTAGAACTACAGCTTGGATGCCAAACAGCGCCTCCGCACTTTGCCGAGCAAAAGCGTTAAAGTGGTGAGCGGGCAATGGGTTCAAGTTAACCAAAAGGGAAAAAAGAGAGGGGTAATTAGGTTGAAAAAGAAAGCACTTGCATCACTTGTATTATCAGCAGCTCTTATGGTCGTAGCCGGTTGTGGTCAAAAGGCAGAAACAACGCCTGCAGCAGGCGGCGCATCAACAGCTCCAGCAGCAACGGCAGCTGCGGCAAAGACGTACAAAATCGCGATTTCGCAAATCGTGGAACATCCTTCTTTGGATGCAACGCGTCAGGGCTTTTTGGCAGCGCTTAAAGACGCTGGAATCGTAGAAGGCACGAACCTGAAGGTTGACTACAACAATGCGCAAGGGGATCAAACGAACAATTTATCCATCGCGCAAAAAATTGCTTCCTCCGATAGTGACCTAGTGCTAGGTATTGCAACACCATCCGCTCAAGCAGTCGTACAGCAAGTGAAAAAAGCGCCTGTTTTATTCGCGGCAGTTACGGACCCGCTTGCAGCTAAAATCGTAACGAATGTAGATAAACCGGGTGGTACAGTTTCCGGAGCATCAGATACAAACCCAATGGCGGTAGCTCAGTTAATGGATTTCGTTGCTGCTAACATGCCTAAAGTGAAAACAGTCGGCCTTGTTATCAACGAAGGTGAGCCAAACGCGGTTATTATGGCGAAAAATGCGGAGCAAGCTTTGGCAAAAAACAACATCAAGCTTGTAAAAGCGCCAGTAACGAATACATCGGAAGTGAAGCAAGCAGCACAATCCCTTGTTGGACGCGCAGACGCTTTCTTGATTACACTCGACAACACAGTTGTTAGCGGTGTAGACGGCATCATTCAAATTGCTAACGAAAAGCACATTCCGTTCTTCTCCAGTGACCGCGATACCGTGGAAAAAGGAGCATTTGCAACGGTTGGCTTCAAATACTACGATCATGGTTATCAAGTGGGTCAAATGGCTGTTGATATTTTGAAGAACGGAAAGAAACCAGCGGACATGAAAGTAACTGTTCCTGATAAGCTGGATCTGATCTTGAACCTGAAAGCAGCGAAGGCGCAAGGCGTTGAAGTGACAGATGCTATGAAAAATGCTGTAAAAGACAAAGAGAAAAACATCATTCAGTAAGGTTTTTTGGGGATACAAAAGGGGTGGACGTCACTTTCGTTCACCTCTTTTTTTCTCCCGTCTGACCTGAGGGATGGGGATTGTTTATTTTTAAACTAGGAGGTTGTTACAACATGATGGATTCCATGAACGGTGCTGTTGAGCTGGGGCTACTCTATGCCCTGATGGCACTTGGTGTCTATATCACTTTTCGGATACTCGATTTCCCTGACTTGACGGTGGACGGGAGTTTTACGACTGGCGGTGCGATTGCGGCTATTATGATTTCGCATGGTTACTCCCCAGTGCTCGCTTGTTTGGCTGCTTTTGCAGGGGGACTAGCTGCTGGGGCTTGTACGGGATTGCTTCATACGAAGGGGAAAATTAACGGGCTTTTGTCGGGGATCTTGATGATGATTGCCTTGTATTCGATTAATATGCGGATTATGGGAAGGCCGAACATTTCGCTGCTTGGTGCGGATACCATGTTCACGTCTATATCTCCGATTGCGGTAGGGTTCATTGTTGTGATTTTGTTCAAACTGCTGTTGGACGGGTTCCTGCATACCGACTTGGGGCTGTCGCTCCGTGCAACGGGCGATAATGCCCGCATGATTCGCAGCTTTGGATCAAATACAGATAATACTACGATTCTAGGCGTCAGCTTATCGAATGGATTAGTAGCGCTTTCCGGTGCGATGATCGCTCAGCAATCCGGGTTTGCCGATATCTCCATGGGAATCGGGATGATCGTTATTGGCTTGGCTTCCGTTATTATCGGGGAAGCGATTTTTGGCTCCCAGAGCGTGTTCCGCGCGACACTTGCAGCTGTTCTTGGCTCCATTGTGTACCGCATCGTTGTCGCTTTGGCGCTGCGCGTTGAGTGGCTCAATGCCTCTGACTTGAAATTGATTACAGCGATTATCGTAATCATCGCGCTTGTACTGCCATCCGTGCAGCGGTCTATCCGGCAAAAAGCAATGGCCAAACGCCGCTCTGCTGAGCTCATCGCCCGCGCCGTGCAAATGAATAAGGGAGGTGGCCGCTGATGCTTAAGCTCTCGAATGTTTCCAAGCTTTTCAACCCTGGTTCAGCCGATGAGAAAATTGCGCTGATCGGCATTAATCTAACCCTGAAGCCCGGCGACTTCGTTACGGTCATCGGCAGTAACGGCGCCGGCAAATCGACGCTGATGAACATCATCTCCGGCGTAATGACGCCAGATGCCGGCGAGGTGGCGATCAGTGGTGAGACGATTCACCACTTGCCTGAATACGAGCGCAGCCGCTGGATCGGCCGCGTCTTTCAAGATCCCATGGCGGGGACGGCTCCTCGAATGACCATCGAGGAGAATCTCGCCATGGCGTATACCCGCGGCAAGAAGCGCGGGCTTAGCTTCGGCACCAACGCGCGTAGACGCGCGTTGTTCCTGGAACAGCTGCAGCGCCTGGGCATCGGCCTGGAGGGCCGTCTGCGCGCGAAGGTGGGGCTGCTCTCCGGCGGAGAGCGCCAAGCCCTCAGCTTGCTGATGGCGACCTTCACCCAGCCGCAGATTCTGCTGCTGGATGAGCATACCGCCGCGCTTGACCCTGCGCGCGCGGAGCTGATCACACGATTGACCGAGGAAATCGTGCGGGAAATGAAGCTGACCACGCTCATGGTCACGCATAACATGGAGCAGGCGATTCGTCTGGGCAATCGCCTGATCATGATGGATAAGGGCCGCATCATCCTCGATGTGAGCGAGGAGCGGAAGAAGGACCTCACCGTGGAGCAGCTGCTCGGTGAGTTCGAGCAGATCAGCGGCAGCAAGCTGTCGGATGACCGCGTTGTGTTGGGTTAATAAGAGAAGCCTTCAGTCTAGGGATTTTTCCTTGGCTGAAGGCTTTTTTGTGTTTGCGAGATGGCGTTAGGGTGCTTGCTGATGAGGGATGGGCTACTCCAAGTGACAAAGACGCAGCAAGAGGGCTTGTTAGCGAGAATGGCGCGATAAGAGGAAGTTAAAATGAATCGGTGCTGAGCCACCGATGTGGGATGGGCTACTCCAAGTGACAAAGACGCAGCAAGTGGGCTTGTTAGAGAATGGCGTGAGAAGAGGAACTTAAACAAGTTAAAATGGAATCGGTGCTGAGCCACCGATATAGGTATTAGCTACTCCAAGTGATAAAGACGCAGCAAGGGTGCTTGTTAGCGAGAATGGTGCGAGAAGAGGAAGTTAATAAGTTAGAATGAATCGGTGCTGAGCCACCGATATAGGTATTAGCTACTCCAAGTGATAAAGACGCAGCAAGGGTGCTTGTTAGCGAGAATGGTGCGAGAAGAGGAAGTTAACAAGTTAGAATGAATCGGTGCTGAGCCACGATGTGGAATGGGCCACTCCACTAGAACAAGTTGCTCGTTTCGCAAATGCGTGCCGTCCCTTGATTGCACGTTGTACAATTAAATGCGCCTAATTATACTGCGGCAGCATGCTATGTTGCATTTGATACAACCATGTGCTATTTAAAGTTGGCTATGCGGCCCATTTTGGTGAAATTGTTGTATTTTGTACAATGAAGGGTGGCTCCAGCTCATAAAAAGTTATCAAATCGTTGTATAAAGTACAACGTAGCCCCACATCCAAGAACTGAGAAAGCCGAAAAGGCTGTCTCGCGAAGAAATCTCGCGACTCCACCCACATCCAAGAACTGAGAAAGCCGAAAAGGCCGTCTCAGCACCAGAAACGAGCCAGATGGCAGCTGAGAAAGCCGAAAAGGCTGTTTCGCGAAGAAATCCCGCGACTCCACCCACATCCAAGAACTGAGAAAGCCGAAAAGGCCGTCTCAGCACCAGAAACGAGCCAGATGGCAGCTGAGAAAGCCTAAAAGGCTGTCTCGCGAAGAAATCCCGCGACTCCACCCACATCCAAGAACTGAGAAAGCCGAAAAGGCCGTCTCAGCACCAGAAGCAACCCAGATGGCAGCTAAATAAGAAAAATCCCTACCCCACTGTTCTGATACACAGCAAGAGTAGGGAATTTTTAATTATTTAGCAGTTCCAGGCTTGATTACCGCAGCAGCAATCGCAGCAGGAGATTCCTTCTCGATCGGACGTTTGCCGACGAACAAGCAGAGTGGCAGTGCAACTAGCACGATGAACGTAGCAAGTAGATACACGTCGTTCACACTCATTGTAAAGGCATGCATGCCGATAACGCCTTTATCTGTGATTCCGCTGACAGCGAGATCCTTAGAATGAGTCGCGGTTTGGGACGCCAGAACGGAAGTGAAAAGAGCGATAGCGAAAGAACCAAAAACGTTACGCACCCAGTTGCTCATAGATGTTGCATGACCGGACAGCGTGCGCGGAATTTGCTCCATACCGGCGTTGCTTGCTGGCATCGTTGCAAAGGCGATCCCCACGTTACGTACGATCATCCAGAAAACGATATAGCCGCGGGAAACGTCGACACTTAACCAGCTAAGTGTTAGTGTCCCTATTGCAATCAAGGAAATACCGGCAAACAGCAGGATGCGTGGACCCAGAATGCTGTATAGTTTACCTACAAGCGGCATACAGAGCGCCATAGCCAGGGAAGCTGGCAGCAGGATCAAGCCAGTATCGAGCGGCGTTACATGCTGAATGTTTTGCAGGAAAATTGGTGTCAAGAAAGTTCCCGAGTACAAGCTGATGGTAACAATACTAGAAATGATAAGCGTCAAAGAGTAACGCGCATTAGCCAAGACGCGAACATTCAGCAAAGGAGAATCTGCTTTCAGCTCCCTCCAGATGAAGAGACCAAGCATAATGATACCTCCTGCGAACAAACCGATGACACGACCCGATGTCCAGCCCCAAGAATGACCTTGCGAGAAAGCAACGAGCAAAGAGAGACTTCCAAGGACGACGGTGACCAAACCGATCGCATCGAACCTTTTTGGTACAGAAAGACGGTAGAATGGAATTAGCTTGAGAACGAGAAAAATAGCAATAAGTCCAACGGGCACATTGAGAAGGAATAACCAGTGCCAGCTCCAATTCTGCAAAAGCCAACCGCTCAAAGTCGGCCCGATAGCAGGAGCCATCATAGCGGATAAGGACCATAGGGAAATCGCAATAGGCTGCTTGTCACGAGGAATAACCTGGTACACGATCGTCATCGTTGCCGGCATAATGAGACCGCTGAAAGCCCCTTGGATAATACGGAACGCAATAAGGGAAGAAGCATCCCATGCAATCGCACATAACAATGAAAAGACGGTAAAGCCGACAAGAGCCAAAGCGTACAGACGCTTATAACTGAATCTCTCACCTAAATAACCAGTTATTGGGGCAATCGTACCGCTTGCGAGCATAAATCCTGTGATCGTCCATTGGATTTTACTCAAATCTGCATGAAAATGTTCACTCAAAATCGGTATAGCAATATTAATTGTACTCATACTCAAGATCGAAACGAAAGACCCGAAGAAGATTGCAATCATGATCGGCCAGAAACGAACCTGCTGTAAATCATCCTTACTCACTTGATACCTCCACTCTCCATTGATCTTACTCGCCGGATTCTCTATAATTTGAATGAAAATCATCATACTACCAAAGTGGATATATGTCAATTGTGACATAACAAGGAGTTCCTATGAATACCCTTTCTTATGGTTTGCTCAGCCTACTATCTAAAGATTCCCGAACGGGTTATGAGCTTATGCAGCACATTCAGCCTTTTTGGCCAGCAAAGCACAGTCAAATATACCCACTCCTTGCTCAGCTAGAGCAGAAGGGGTACGTTGAATTTGTACATGTTCTACAGTCCGATAAACCGGATAAAAAAGTATATTCGTTAACACCTATTGGATTAAAAGCACTTCAGGAGTGGATCGGGCTGCCTACAGACCCGCCGGTAACTCGTGACGAATTTGCACTGAAAGTATACTGCATTGGCCTTGTAAACAAAGATGAGGCAATGAAAATGCTGCTTGATCGAGAGAGTTATTATAAAGGGAAGAAAGAGCGCTATACAGAGAGCTTTGAGAAGGTGAAAGGACAAAGTGAGAAGCCGCTGGAGGAATTAGAGATCCATGACCCCATGTTCGGTAATTATGTCCTAATAAGGAAAGCTACGCTCAAAGTAGATGCAGACCTGCTCTGGTGCGAGTGGATGAAGTCGAAGCTGAAATAAGTCGGTTAAGCTTTAGATTTATTTAAGGATTTATTTAGAAGGCATTTAGATGAAGGAGTTACACTAACTGAGGAGTGATGATTAGATCAGTAACGGAGGCTGAATGGTGGGTAAAAAGCTGGGGATCTTCGCGATCCTTCTTATTTTGGGCGTCGCTATTGCCGCTGTGTTTCCTTATGTGACATTAAATCCAGCCAATAGCCGCGTTGAGCTGAACCAGGACTTTCCCTATTTTTATCCGGTGCTTGTTCTGCATATTGGAACTGCACTGCTTGCCCTTATTAGCGGCTTGTTTCAATTCAGCGAGCGGTTTCGGACTCGTTTCCCGGCTAGGCATTGGGCTTTAGGACGTATTTATGTCGTTAGCGTGTTAGTGAGCGGGTGCTTAGGGCTTGTCCTTACGGTGTACATCGATAATTTCACGAAATCCATGGCTTTTCTAGCATTAAGCTTCCTGTGGCTGTTTACAACCTGGAAAGGCTTCAGGTACGCTGTCTCCAAGCAATTCCCCGAACATCGCATTTGGATGATTCGCAGCTATGCCATAACCTTGGTCGCCACTTCCGCCAGATTGGTTGTGCCTCTCTGTATTCTGCTGTATACAGCTATGCGGGGATTCCATCTTCCAGAAGGCGGTATCGAGAAAATGGTTACCGACATTCTGGAAGTGAACATTTGGATCGGTCTGCTCATCAATTTCTGCGTCGTGGAATGGTGTCTGCTCAAGCCGCGGAAAGCCCGATAACGGGCTTTATTTTTTTTCCAGTCGTAATGTTTAAATGCAAAGTCCTTCAGTGACCAAGCTCTTGAATGACGGTTTGAATCTTCTGAAGGCGGATATACTCCGATTTTTCCAGCTGGGGACGGAAATAAGCGTATAGGTACGCGGCGTCATGGAAGTCCAGGCCGGGGTAGCACACGACCTCCTGAACCACCTGCGGGTTATCCATGATGACCTGCCACTCTCCAGTGCGCTCCTTCGGAGTGATGGTCGATAGGACATGCTTTTTCGCGGTCAAGGTAGCCTCAAGCTCGACCCAAACGCGTTCCCACGAGGGGCTGAATTGGACTGGCTCGGGAAATAGGCGGCCGGCTTTTGCGAGTGCCAGCTCTAGGCTAGGGATGTCCGCATCTCCAGCAGCTTTGATTGCCTCGGTTAAGCCGTCCAGCAGGCGGCGAAAGCCAGCGTAACCCTCAGAGATCACCTCTTGCTGATAAGCAGCTTCGGCTTCGGCACTTTGGAGCATGGAAAACTCGGTATACGTGTTCGTTATCATGCGGTGAGATCCCCCCAAAAGAGATACTTTCTTCAAAATGTATCACAAATTTTTTGCCAAAAAAAGCCCTTACATCGTAATGGGCCTTCATTGGTTTAAATTCAGTTTATAAAAGTGCTCTATGCTAAAATAAATTAAAATTAGACCTAACATGAAGCGAGGCTGGATATACTATGGCTCCAATCCTGATCGTAGATGATGATCCTTATATTCGTGAGCTGGTCCGCGTATTTATGCTGAACGAAGGCTTCGATGTGGTTGAAGCTTCGGACGGCGCGGAAGCGCTCAAACTGCTGGAAACTGTCCAAGTCGACATGGTCATTATGGATATCATGATGCCGAATATGGACGGATGGGAGCTCTGCAAGGAGCTGCGGGAGCACTATGATATCCCGCTGCTCATGCTCACTGCCAAAGGCGAGACCTCGCAGAAGGTCAAAGGCTTCGAGCTGGGCACTGATGACTATCTCGTTAAGCCCTTCGAGCCTGTGGAGCTTGCGATGCGGGTCAAAGCGCTGTTGAAGCGCTATAAAATTGCTTCGTCCCAAACGGTTCAAGTTGGCGATCTCAGCATGAACAAAAAAACCTATGAGGTAACCGTCGGCTCCGAGAGCTTAACGCTGCCGCTCAAAGAATTTGAGCTGCTCTACAAGCTGGCAAGTTATCCGGGAAAAACATTTTCGCGCGACCAGCTGATCGAGCAGATCTGGGGCTTCGATTATGAAGGCAACGAGCGGACCATCGATGTGCATATCAATAGGCTCCGAGAACGGTTTCCAGAGGAGCGGCACGCTTTTCGCATTGCGACGATTCGGGGGTTAGGCTACCGGATGGAGGTCCTGCAATCATGAAAAGGAAAGCGCGGAGGAAGGACCTCAGAAGTCGTGGCCAGCGAGTACGCGGCACCTTGTTCGCCTTAGGTGTTTTTCTGCTCATTATTCTGTATTGGCTGGCTGCCTTTTACGGTACAGAGTGGCTATACACCTATATCGATAAGCGCCCAAGTGAAGTGATCGTTCAGCTTATTAACTGTATCAGCGGCATGTTTTTTTGGGGCCTGACCATGACTTTCTTGGGCAGGTTCTTCCGTAGTGAGCAGATGAAATTTTTTAAAACCATGATTGCCGCGATCCAAAGCATGTCCAGAGGGGACTTCAATGTGTCTGTTGACAATAACCCGCACAATGGCCCCTTTGTAGAGCTGGTTGATTCCATCAACAACATGGCAGTGGAGCTGGGTCAATTGGAAAAAATGAGACAGGAATTCATCTCTAATGTGTCTCATGAAATTCAATCCCCGCTCACTTCCATCAGCGGCTTCTCGCGAGCGCTCCAAAACGAGACTATCACACTAGAAGAGCGGAAGCATTATTTGGAAATTATCGAGGCCGAAAGCACGCGTCTGTCCAAGCTAAGCGATAACTTGCTCAAATTATCGTCGCTAGAGTCACAGCATCACCCTTTTGAACCGAAAAGTTACCGGCTAGATAAGCAAATCCGCAATCATATTCTTGCCTGTGAACCGCAATGGATAGAGAAAAACATCGAAATGGACATTGATCTAGAACCAGTTACCCTATCGGCCGATGAAGACCTGCTGAGCCAGGTGTGGACAAATTTAATTCATAATGCGGTCAAATTCACGCCTGTTGGCGGTACGATAGGTGTCCACGTTGAAAGCACCCGAAAAGAAGCGATCATCCGAATATCCAATAATGGCGCTAATATTTCTGAGGAAGACTTGCCGCATATATTTGAACGCTTCTACAAAGCGGATAAATCGCGAAATCGAACCTATGGGGGCAACGGATTGGGACTATCAATCGTGAAAAAAATTATTGATATGCATGCCGGTACGATATCCGTAGAGAGTAAGCCAGGGAAGAAGACATCATTTATCGTTCGACTGTCGTTGCAGGAGTCTTAGAAGGGGCACAAATAGAGACCCCCGCTTATCACTGATAACCGGAGGTCTCTAAGTTTCACACATGGTATTCAATTGTCCCTACACACACTCCAATCAAACCAACTTCCGTTGAAATTACGACTTTACCTGTTACGGATCCTTTCCTCGAATAAACGCTGTTCACATTTACCGCCTCTGGATTCCCACATGCCCGATGAACGTAACTCGTTCCCGCACCTTTTCTTCCGTCGTTTGAAGGAAAAGTGGGCATGTTTCGCTAACATTGTCCATTGGACTATCCCCTTCCTAAGTTGAGAATATCCTGGCTACTCTTGGGGGTCCTTACCAGCTGTAAGGCTTGTCCTTCAAGTGAGCCTAAACCAACTATAGTCCATTATTGAAATATTGTAAATATTCAGAATATTTGCTAAAAAGCGATTATTACCGACTATTTTAGTGTTTCCTTTGATTTTCTTCGAATTGCGTAGTTTTTGTAAAGGATGTGAAATTCTATTTGGTTTGGATCAATTGAAGCAGTTTTTTGGGAGCTGTTCGGGCATACCCCTCCGTGATTAAGTCGGTTATTTCCGACCAGGGAACTAGATCCATCTCGCGAATCGACACCCAACCATGCTGACCGATATAGGCCGTTCTATGATAGGGCGTACCCTCCTGCTGGAGGAGAAATTCTTGTGTTGTCATATTGGTTTTGATCGCTGTGGATGGTTGTCCATCTGTTTCTCCCATCATGACGAACGGTTTGTCCTTCACACGAAAGGTGACATGGCCAAAGCCGTCAATCTTTTCCACGACTTCAGGCAATTGTTCGCAGAAAGCTCTTACTTTGGCAACACCTTCCAGACCTTTGGCTGTTACAAATTGATGATGTGTCATGGGTAGAACACTCCTTATGCTTGAAAAGATAACTGGCGAGAAAATCCTTTGAATCTAGTTCCTTGATAAGACAGTATGCCCTGATCTCCCTCAACGATATAACCAAACTGATCTCGGCCGACGCGCAATTCTAGTCTTTGGCGATTCTCAAATTCAAAAGTGGCATAATAGCTCGTATTCGCATTCGAATCCCCGGACCCTCCGCTAACCTGCATTCTTTTGGCTACAACCTTACAGGTTAGATTATGGATGGGGGAAGAGTTATTGGAAGACCATGAGATGTATCCTTTGATGGCTACAATCACGAGAAAACAAACGGCAAGAATAAAGATAATTGCAACAATAAAAAAGATACTTGTAATCATGGTGTTGCCACTTGTGAAAGTACCTGTGTTAAAACCTGTTGACATAACAATCACTCCTCCAAGTTTCGTAGTAAGTTCTCGGACTTTGTTAGAGGAATCTTTTGACGAATCGATACCCGGTTTCATGAAAACCAAGAGGTAGTTTCGCTTTCCGGCTGTCCTCATTATTCTCGGAGCCTGTGATCCACCACATCCCGGAGCAAGCGTGCTCTTGGGTCAGCTGCTCGGCATAGCTCTTGAGCTTATCGGCTGCTGCTTGGCTGCTGTTCGTTTCCTCCATGGAAATGACGGAGATTTCGCTAAACTTCACAACAGCATCGTCCGCTTGGCGAATTCGAAAACCTAGTGTGCCTAGAATTTGGTTCTCTTCTTCGTATACATAGAGGGATTCATCGGGATTGTCACGTATAAAATGCAGCCTATTTTCAATATGCAAAGGAGAAATCCTCTTGCCTGTCCGTCTGGAAACAAAATTGCTGATTTCTTTCGTATCTTGGGGTTTAGCTTCGCGAATGATATACGTCATTACGTGCCTTCTTTCTATGATCCTATGATTCTGCTAATTATACCATATATTGGAACATGAGTTCTACATTTGCATAAAAAAAACCCGCCGAGGGGCGGGTTGATAGTTACGAATCACGTTTTACGCTTGCGCATGGATCGTGTTCAATGTTGTCCGGTCGCTCGCTTGCACGAGCTTGATGAGCAGCTCTTTGGCTGCCGCATAGTCATCCACGTGAAGAATCGACGCGGAAGTATGGATATAACGCGCGCAGACACCGATCACGGCAGAAGGAATGCCGGTACCTTGCACATGCACGAGTCCGGCGTCCGTACCACCCGCCGATATGAAATATTGATACGGGATCTTATGCGTCTCTGCCGTATCCAGAATGAACTCGACCATCCCGCGATGGGTAATCATCGTGGGGTCAAAAATACGCAGCAGCGCTCCGCGCCCCAGCTGCCCAAAAGCATTGCGGTCGCCGGTCATATCCCCGGCGGCACTGGCATCCAGCGCGTAGAACAAGTCCGGCTGGATGAGATTCGCTGCCGTGCGTCCGCCGCGCACGCCAACCTCTTCCTGTACGGTTGCGCCCGCGTACAGGACATTCGGGAGCTTCGGCCCGCCGTGAAGCTCCTTCAGCAGTTCAATCGCCAGGCCTACGCCGTAGCGATTGTCCCAAGCTTTGGCCATAATCCGCTTCGGATTGGCCAGGGGTGTGAACGGGCAGATGGGTACAATCTGCTGCCCGAGCTTGATGCCGATGGCGAGAGCATCGGCTTTATCTTCTGCGCCGATGTCGATGTACATCGTCTTGATGTCTGCGGGCTTGCTGCGTGCCGCTTCGTCCAGCAAGTGCACGGGCACGGAGCCGATCACGCCGATGATCGGCCCCTGCTCGGTCATGATCTGCACGCGCTGGGCGGGCAGTACTTGACTGAACCAGCCGCCGAGGGGCTGGAATTTGATGGTGCCGTGCTCGGTAATGCCGCTAACCATGAAGCCAACCTCGTCGAAATGGCCGGCAACCATGATTCTGGGGCCATCTTCATCGCCACGCAGGATGCCGAACAAGCTGCCGAGGCCGTCTTGGACGAACTCATCCGTATATTTCTCCATTTCACCGCGGACGAACTTGCGGATGTCTCGTTCGAAACCAGGAGCTGCCTGGAGTTCAGTCAATGTACGGAAAAGCTCTAAAGTTTCAGTGTTCATTGGAAATCCTCACTTTTTTGCAAGATTGGGTCGTGCGATGAACTTTATTTTACCATAACAGAAAAATAAAAGAGATTTAGGCGAAAGGCATCTTTACAAAACTAATGATCTTAGTTATTATACTAATATAAATAAAACACGGGAGGCGTTCAGAATGAAAGTAACGAAAATGGGTTCTTTGTATCAGGTGGCTTTTATGCCGAGATTTTTTCCGGTGAATTGTTATTTGGTGGAGGAAGAAAATGAGTTGACGCTAGTTGATACAGCTTTGCCATTCAGTGTAAAAGGGATTCTTCAGGCTGCAGCGAGTATCGGTAAACCCATTACCCGCATCGTGCTAACTCATGCTCACGGCGATCATATTGGGGCGTTAGATGGCTTGAAAAAAGTCCTGCCGCAGGCAAAGGTTTATATTTCGCGAAGAGATGCCAAGCTGCTGGCGGGCAGCAAGGAACTAGAAACCGGTGAACCGAATTCACCGATTAAAGGAGACGTTCCGAAGGCGGTGCAGACGAAGCCGGATGTGTTGTTAAAAGATGGCCATCTCGTAGGCTCGCTGCAAGCTATTGCCTCTCCAGGACACACGCCGGGATCGATGGCTTTCCTCGATGTACGCAGTCGTGCGTTAATTGCTGGCGATGCTTTTCAAGTTCGCGGCGGGGTAGCGGTTTCCGGGTTGATGAAGTTTTGGTTCCCGTTCCCGGCTATGGCAACATGGAATAAAGAAGTATCGCTGGAGAGCGCGCGCAAATTGAGGCAGCTATCTCCAAGTGTTCTTGCTGTCGGACACGGCGTGATGATTGAAAAGCCGTTAGCGGTGATCGACCGCGCGATCGCGGAAGCAGCTCACAAATTTCAGATGACAGCAGCGAATATTTAGATATAAGGGACGGGACATCCATGGCGCAACGACAAGGACTAGACGCAGAGAATGTGCTGCAAGCAGCTGTGGACATGGCGGATACACAAGGTGTCGAGGGCCTGACATTAGCCGCATTAGCAGCCAAACTGAACGTAAAAACGCCGTCGCTTTATAACCATATTAAAGGCTTGCCAGACCTTCGGATGCAGCTTTCTCGGCGTGGACTGATGCTTATCAAAGCCGCCATGGTCGATGCGGTAATTGGCAAAGCCAAAGACGACGCTTTGTTAGCCGTAGGCTTTGCTTACGTCGAATTTGCCAGAAAACATCCTGGCCTTTATGAGGCTATATCTATCTTGCCTGATTATGAGGATCCGGAGTTGAAGGAGGCGGGCAACGAGGTTGTGCTCTTTCTGCTGCGGATTCTTGCGCCGTATGGACTCAGCGAGGAAGATGCGCTGCATGTGGTGCGGGGTTTTCGGAGTATGGTACATGGATTCGCGTCGCTTGAACAGAGGAACGGGTTCCGTTTGGGGCTCGAACGCGATGAGAGTCTGCGACGATTGCTTCAGACGTATTTACTGGGATTGCGGGCGTCGGTGGAATGATGCTTGAAGGTGGTGTTCTTACACCCTGCCATTCCGCACTTCATTGCACAAAGTGCAGCATAGAAGGCGACAATCGGTGAACTGAGGACATCATGTTGCACAAAGTGCAATCATTTAGCCCGAATGGCGCGAAAATCGCGTAGATCTATCCGAAATGTTGTACAAAGTACAACATAGAAAGCAACATTGGCTGAATTGAGGACATCATGTTGCACAAAGTGCAACAAAGAGAAGGCAGAGGTCTTTGGGAGTTGGTATTGGATGAATCCAACGACAAGGCGATCCTGCACCATCCTATCAGGCTATCCACCATACAAACATCTACCACCTCACCCGCCAATAACAAATTTCAAAAAGCCTTAGCGAGAAGAACGCTAAGGCTTTGCTCGTGTAGCGTTTGCTACTTTATAACCCCCACCAACCCCATCACGCTATTCACTGTACAGCAAACTTCCACTTAACCAGCAAATAACAAATTAATCAATACCTAGCGAGAATTCCGCTAAGGTTTACTGAAGGAAACTAGAGTCTTTTATTAGGAGGAGGACGAGGGGGATCCTCTTTGAGCGGAACTGGCAAAATAGAGGACTCTCGTTACCTAGGGCCCGCTATTTCGTGATTCTGGTACAGAATTGGCAAGAATCAGTTGGGATAAGTTTGCGGTTTTGATGGTTGGTGTTGGTGTGTACATTGGACGAAATCCAATGTACACAGTGATTAGAAGGCTAGATAAGAGATTCTATTGGATGAAATCCAACGTGATCGGTTAATCGTGCCTTTATAGCACCGGATATTGCAGTTACATTGGATTTCGTCCAATGAAATGAGCCATATAGGTGCGTTGTTGGTGTTTTCATTGGAAATCGTCCAATGAGGCTGCACGGCTTCTACCTCCGTAACGCTGCATCCATTACGTGAGCGACTCGTCTGCCCAGTCTTCACGTCTCTTCCGCAGTGATCGTCGATTCCAGACACGCTTCCACCGGAAGCCCAGAATCCACGAAGCCCATATCGACGGAACGCCATAAATAGAGCGATGCGAAGCTCCGGTAAGGCGCCCACGCCGGGGCGATTTGCCCCAAATAGTTGCCGTCCTTGCGCTCCTCCAATTGGTGCAGCCAGCGGGCTGCGCGCTGGAGACCGGCATCGCCGACGGACATGACATCCTGCCGGCCCAAAGCAAAAATCATAAACATTTCCGCTGTCCATACACCAATGCCTTTGACACTTGTTAGCTGCTTTAGAAGCTCCTCGTTATCGAGCTCATGCAGGGCGTCCAAACGCAGGTCTCCGGCTATGACTTTCGTGCTAAGATCGCGAATGTAACGGATCTTGGGAAAGGAGACTCCGCACTGCCGGATGGCAGCTTCATCTGCGGCGAGCACGAGCTCTGGTGTGAATTCTGGCACCACAAGCTTCACTCTGGCCTTGATGGTACCTGCTGCTTTGGCCGATAGCTGCTGGGAAATAATTGACATCGCCAGCGACTCGAAGGGGGAGGAGCTCGGTGTCAAAGTCAGCTCGCCAACCAGGCGGATGAGGCTGGCTAAGCGGTCGTCTGCTTCAGAAAGCGCAAGGATAGCAGGGTGTTCTTTATGTAGCAGGATGGTTGTAAGCGGTGAGACGGGCGGATCTTGTTCATTAGAGTGTGCGATATCCAACATAGCAGCTTACCTCCTTAAAAGTCTTAAAAGCTAAACGGGTAAATGTACGCAGATGCACTTCTAGTATAAAGAATTCATAGGTGTCCGTTCTTCAAGTATAATAGGGAGACAAAGCCTGGTAAATAGAAGGAGCAGAGCACTTCAATGACCAACGAAATAGGCAAGGATCAACCAGTTCCGCGAAGGAACGTGGGGATTTTCGCACACGTAGACGCGGGCAAAACGACGACAACCGAGCATTTGCTTTATCATAGCGGCCGAATCCGCGCCCTAGGCAGTGTGGATAGCGGTACCGCTCAAACGGATTCTATGGATGTGGAGCGGGAACGCGGCATTTCGGTGCGCAGTGCGACGACCACTTTTACATGGAAAGAAACGTCTATTAACCTGGTGGACACGCCCGGGCATGTCGATTTCCTATCCGAGGTGGAGCGTTCATTGCGAGTGATGGATGGGGCAATTCTGATTGTTTCTGCCGTTGAAGGCGTGCAGTCGCAGACCGAGATGATCTGGCATGCGCTGCAGACGCTCCGAATTCCAACGCTGCTATATGTGAACAAAATGGACCGCGTCGGCGCGGACGCGGCCAAGGTGCTGCAGGGCATAGAGAAGCAGCTCACGGGCATGGCGGTGCCGATCTATGCACCGCTCGGCGCTGAAGACACGTTCCGCGGCGCGGAGAACGTGCTGGTCGAGGGCGCGTCCGGCGCGCCCGGCTTCGACCTTGCGGCAGCGGTCGAAAAGCTGTCCGAGCTCGATGAGCAGCTGCTCACGAGCTACATCGAAGGCGTGCCCATCCCGGCACGCGAAGTAAAAGCAGCCCTGCAGCGATATACGCAGCAGGGGCAGGCCTTTCCATTGCTCGTCGGCGCATCGAGCAAAGGATTAGGCATCGAGGAGCTGATGGAAGCCATCCTCGATTATTTGCCCGGGCCGAGCGGCAGCGCAGAGCAGCCGCTTTCGGCCGTGGTCTTCAAGGTCGAGCGGGACAAGACCATGGGGAGAATGGCGTACGTCCGCCTCTACGAGGGGACGATCCGCAACAGGGACACCGTGCTTAATGCCACGCGGGGCGTGGAGGAGAAGGTGACCCAGATTCGCAAAATCGACGGCCGCCGAGCCGAAGATATCGGTTATGTCGCAGCCGGCGACATCGCGGCTGTCTGCGGCTTGACGCAGGTGCGCATCGGCGATGTGCTAGGTCGTCCAGACGCTGTACCGCCGGCTCCACGGCTCGCAGTGCCGCTGTTGACGGTGCAGGTGCATGCGGAAAGCGACGCGCAGTACCCGGCGCTCGTCGCCGCGCTGCAGGAGCTAACAGACGAAGATCCCCTGCTTGATTTGCAGTGGCTCCAAGAGGAGCGCGAGCTGCACGTGAAGGTGATGGGCGCCATCCAGCTTGAGATTCTGACGAGTCTGCTGGCTTCGCGTTTTGGGCTGCACGCAAGGTTCGATCAGCCCTCCGTGATCTACAAAGAAACGCCTTCTCAGCCAGGTGAAGGCTTCATTGCTTATACAATGCCCAAGCCGTGCTGGGCCATTCTGCGCTTTCGCATCGAGCCTGGGGCGCCAGGCAGTGGGCTCGTTTACTCGTCACAGGTACGCGCTGACCAGCTGTTGGCGCAGTACCAGAGCGAAGTGGAGCGCCGAGTACCGGAAGCGCTGCAGCAGGGGCTGCTCGGTTGGGAGGTTACCGATCTTAAGGTAACGCTCGTGGAGGGCGAGCATCATGTATGGCATACCCATCCGCTTGATTTTGCTGTTGCAACACCGATGGGGCTCATGCAGGGCTTGGTGCAAACGGGGACTACACTGCTTGAACCAATGCTGCAAGTGCGCATCACGGTTCCAGAGGTTTATGGAGGCAAGGTGCTGAGTGATTTGGTGCAGATGCGAGCAATCTTTGATCCGCCGCAGCTGAGCGGTGACCGTTTTGTTGTAGAGGGCCGCTTACCTGTTGCCACTTCCTTGGACTACCCCGTGAAACTTAGCGCGATGTCGGGAGGCAGAGGTGTTATTACCTCGTCATTCGGGGGTTATCAACCGAGTCCGCCGGATGTGCATGCGGAGCGGAAGCGGCGGGGCGTGAATCCGCTCGAACAATCCAAATACATTTTAGCTGTACGCAAGGCGCTCTCAACGTGACATAGTGAATGGGCGGCTGTTCGCATTGACAGATGGGGCAGGTCTAAGTACAATGGGAAGTAAGTTAATAACATGTGACGGAGAACAGGAGACTCACAGAGGATTGCCATTTATATATGAATTGGCACATCTTTTGGTGAGTTTTTTTGTTGTCATCCCCCAAGGGGCATGCACAGGATCGAGTGAACGGAGATGATGAGCTTGTCATTGCAGGAGCAACGGATTTTACCGGCTATTCGCAAAATGAAGGATTTAGAGAAGCTGCTAAAAACTTCTTATACCTATATTGTGCTACTGGACAGCCATATCGGACAGCTGAAAAGCATTGTGGATCTGGGCCGGGCAAACGGCAAGAAGCTGCTGCTGCACGCGGATTTGATTGAAGGGTTGAAAAACGACGAGTATGCGGCTGAATTTCTGTGCCAAAGCATTCGTCCTGCCGGAATCATTTCTACTCGGGGAACGGTCATCACGAAGACGAAACAGAATGGGCTCATCGCCATTCAGCGGCTTTTTCTCCTGGACAGCAGTGCGCTTGAAAAAAGCTACACGCTTCTGGAACGTACGCAGCCAGATTACATCGAGGTCCTTCCTGGCATTATTCCGCACATTATTAAGGAAGTGAAGGAGCGTTCGGGTATTCCTATTTTTGCAGGAGGACTCATTCGTTCCGTAGGAGATGTAGAGCAGGCGTTAGGAGCTGGAGCGACAGCGGTCACAACGTCGAATACAGAGCTGTGGCAGCAGTTTCATCAACGATCCTAACTATTGGAGGTAGAACAATGGCAGAAGCCACTTCCTATATTCTTTCGCTGGATCAGGGAACGACAAGTTCCAGAGCGATTCTATTTAATCAAAAAGGCAGCATCGTACACACGTCTCAGCAGGAATTTAAGCAGCATTTTCCGAAGCCGGGCTGGGTGGAGCATGATGCGAATGAAATATGGCTATCGATTCAAGGCGTCATAGTGGCAGTTTTGTCGGAATCCGGCGTGCAGCCAGCGGAAATCGCAGGCATTGGCATCACGAACCAGCGTGAAACGGCAGTTGTCTGGGATCGGCATACGGGAATGCCCGTGTATCATGCCATCGTATGGCAGTCTCGCCAGACAACCGATATTTGTGAATCACTTAAGGCCCAAGGGCTTAACGACATTTTTCGGGAACGCACGGGACTTTTAATTGATGCTTATTTCTCAGGGACCAAGATCAAATGGATTCTGGATCACGTGGATGGCGCAAGAGAGAAAGCGGAGCGTGGAGATTTACTGTTTGGCACGATGGACACTTGGCTGATCTGGAAGCTGACCGGCGGCAAAGCGCACGTAACGGACTATTCCAACGCTTCGCGGACGCTGCTCTATAATATACATGAGCTGAAGTGGGATGAAGATCTGCTAGGCTATCTAGGCATCCCGGCATCCATGCTGCCAGAGGTGCGTTCTTCTTCTGAGGTGTATGGGCATACGCAGGAAAACCTCTTTTTCGGCTCGGCGATCCCGATTGCGGGTGCGGCGGGTGATCAGCAGGCGGCCTTGTTCGGGCAGGCTTGTTTTGAAAAAGGCATGGCCAAGAACACCTATGGCACTGGCTGTTTTATGCTGATGAATACAGGCAATCATGCGATTCCTTCGCGCAGCGGGCTTTTGACCACGATTGCTTGGGGGCTGAACGGGAAAGTTGAGTATGCGCTGGAAGGCAGTATTTTCGTAGCGGGATCGGCGATTCAGTGGCTGCGTGACGGGCTGCGGATGATCAAAATGGCGCAGGACACCGAGGCGTATGCACAGCGTGTAGAGTCGACAGACGGCGTGTATGTCGTTCCGGCTTTTGTCGGTCTGGGTACGCCATACTGGGATAGCGATGTTCGAGGTGCGATTTTCGGATTGACGCGCGGGACGTCAAAGGAGCATTTTATCCGGGCAACACTCGAATCCCTTGCTTATCAAACGAAAGATGTGCTGCAGGCGATGGAAGACGATTCCGGCATTGAACTGACAAAGCTGCGGGTCGATGGCGGCGCAGTGAAAAACAACTTCCTGATGCAGTTCCAGAGCGACATGCTAGGCGTAACGGTGGAGCGTCCGGTTATTAGTGAAACGACTGCGCTTGGCGCAGCTTATCTGGCTGGGCTGGCTGTAGGCTTTTGGAAAGATCAAGCGGAGATTGCAGCGCTGTGGCAGGTGGATAAGGCTTTCGAGCCTGTGATGGAAGTGGAACGTCAAGAGCAATTGTACAGCGGTTGGAAAAAAGCAGTTAGTGCCGCGATGGCTTTTAAATAAATTGGGCAATGATATGGTATACTTATAACAAGTTAATAATTGGTTGGAGACAAGGGAGAAGCCACAGCGGCCTGCACGTGATAGCGTGTTAGGTTTGTTGCGGCTTTTTATTTTTCATATGCGAGAGGAGATTTTGGAGATGACTGTGATGACGGAGATGACACATAGCTTTAGCGGCTTAAAAAGAAAAGAAAGGCTGCAAGCTATGTCGGAGAACACATTTGATTTAATCGTAATCGGCGGGGGAATTACAGGAGCAGGTATCGCGCTAGATGCCCAGAGCAGAGGGCTGCGCACGGCGCTAATTGATATGCAGGACTTTGCTGCGGGAACGTCGAGCCGGTCGACGAAGCTTGTGCATGGAGGGCTGCGGTATTTGAAGCAGCTGGATGTGAAGGTTGTTGCCGAAGTGGGCAAAGAGCGCGCGATTGTGTACGAAAATGGTCCGCATGTCACGACGCCTGAGTGGATGCTGCTGCCCTTTTACAAAGGGGGCACGTTTGGCAAGCTCTCTACGTCCCTTGGTTTAAGGGTCTATGATTTCTTAGCGGGAGTCAAACGAGTGGAACGTCGTAAAATGTTTCGTCCGCAAGAAACGCTGGGGCACGAGCCGCTTTTGAAAAAGAAAGATCTGAGAGGCGGCGGCTATTATGTGGAATATCGCACGGATGATGCCCGTCTGACGATCGAAGTGATGAAAAAAGCTGTGGAGCTTGGCGCTCAGGTTGTCAATTATGCCAAAGTGGAAGAGCTGCTTGTGAAAAATGGCAAGGTAGTTGGCGTTCGAGTGGCGGATCAGCTGGGTGGTAACGGCGGTAGGTCGTCTTACTCGCTATACGCGAGCAAGATTGTGAATGCAGCAGGACCTTGGGTAGATACGCTGCGCGAAATGGACCACTCCAAGAAGGGCAAAACGCTCCATCTGACCAAAGGGGTACATCTGGTGTTCGATCAGAGCAAATTCCCGCTGCGGCAGGCGATTTATTTCGATACGCCGGATGGGCGCATGCTGTTCGCTATTCCGCGCGACGGCAAAACCTACGTCGGGACGACGGATACGAATTATCAAGGGGATATCGTGAATCCCCGAATTACGGTGGCGGACCGCGCCTATGTGCTGCGCGCCGCAAACGAGATGTTCCCGACCCTCAGCTTGACGGAAGCGGACGTGGAGTCGAGCTGGACGGGGCTGCGCCCGCTGATCCATCAAGAGGGCAAAGATCCATCCGAGATTTCGCGCCGCGACGAAATCTTCGTCTCGGACTCCGGCCTTATCTCGATGGCCGGGGGCAAGCTGACCGGCTACCGCAAAATGGCGGAGACGGTCGTGGACAAAATCGCCGCCATGCTGGTGGCGGAGGGAGTGGTTTCGGCGACTGCGTTGTCGCCGAGCCGTACCCGCACGCTGCCGATATCCGGCGGCGATGTTGGCGGCTCCGCGATGCTGGAGCCGTTCTTGCAGAGCAAAGTCAGCCAAGGCCAGCGGCTGGGGCTGACTCGCGCTGAGGCTGCGCTGCTGGCGCGGCGATACGGCTCCAATGTGGATGCCGTGTATGACTTGCTGGCGCAGTACAAGGATGAGGCCGAGTGCCAAGGGATGCCGGCCTCTGTGCTCGCTTCGCTCGTGTACGCGATCGAGAGCGAGATGGCTGTGAAGCCGGTGGATTTCTTCATCCGCCGCACGGGAGCCCTCTTCTTCGATATCGCGTGGGCAAGGCAGTGGAAGGCGCCTGTGGTCGCCTTCATGGCGGGGCGCTTCGGCTGGGACGAAGCGCAGCAGGCGGCTTACACCGCCGAGTTGGAGCAGCTGCTCCATGAGGCGGTGAACCCGCTCGAGGCGTGAGCTCGCTGGCGTAGTAGGGTGCAGTGATGTCAATTCACACGACATGGTTGTGAATCATGTAAAAAGTACATCAAACTTATGCTTACTGCTCCGATTTGGACTAAATCGTGTAAAAAGTGCATCAAATATAGCGTTATGTAGCTTTATTGGGCTCTATCGAGTTAATTTGTTGTACGAAATACATCATAATCTCCGAAAATCACGAATTAACGGGAATGAACTGTACTTTTTACATGAAAACCACTGAACGATGAAAGCCCCCAACCAACACCAATAAGGTTGAGGGTTTTTCGTTTTGTCTCACCGCTTGCTTATCTTCCCAATAACGTGCTGCAGTCTCGCAAAATATGCTATCATGCCTATAGACGGCGGAGCTTCCGCCATTCATTATTGCAAGCAAAGTAGGTGTGTCCCCGATGGGATTGACAGAGCTTCTGTCTTATTTGACGGAAGAGAATTTGGCCATGCTGGTCGATAAATACCGATCGCTGGGCCCGTTGCCCGGTCTTCTTCTACCTTTTATGAAATCGTTCATTCCGCCTCTGCCGACGCTCGTCATTATTAGCGTGAATGCGGCTGTATACGGGCTATTGCTCGGCTTTTTGTACTCATGGATTGGGATCGTAGGCGGATGCTTAGTGACGTTCGCGATTGTGAAAAAAGTGGCAGGCCATCCCTATTTAGTGCGGTGGTCGCAGAAACCGAAGGTGCAGAAAAGTCTGGTCTGGGCTCGCCGGCAGGCTTTTAATTATGTGTTCTTGCTTAGTCTCTTTCCCGTGGGACCGTTCGTCGTCATCAATATGGCGGCAGGGTTAGTTGGGATGAGGTTCCGCTCATTTCTGGTTGCTGTGCTCGCCGGCAAAGCAGTTATGGTGATGTCGGTTTCTTTTATCGGCTATGACATTCACCGATTTATTGAGAATCCGCTCAGACTTATCTACGTCGTTTTATTTGTAGGGGCTTCAATGATAATTAGTAAAAAAATCGAGAAGCGTTTTAGTCATTAACAGCAGGGGTTGCTGATTTAATTAGTCGCTTAACACCTGCAGCTTTAGTTTCGGATAGAGCTCTGCAAGATCGGCAGCATGTTTGATCAAGACAGGGAGCTCGAAGCTTGTGTTAAAAATATCCCGATCCGGCAGGAACGTTACACGAGTCCCTGTCTCTTTGGTGATTCCGACGGTCTGTAGCTCGCTTTGCGGAATGCCATGCTTGTAGTGCTGCTCGAACACTTTGCCATCACGGCGAATCTCGACCGTTAGCCCGCGAGACAATGCGTTGACGATGGGCATGCTGATGCCCTTTTCACCGCCTGGCGCCAAGAAAGAAGCACTTGCGCTTAAGCGGCTCATGTCCGTAAGCACCTTCTGAACGCGAGGCTGTTGATCGGGCAGTGCATGCACGGGAATACCCCGGCCGTTATCAGCAACCGTCACGCTGCCGTTCCGGTGCAGGAAGAGCTGAACTTCTGTGCAGGTGCCATGTGTATGCTCCAAAATACAGTTCTCCATAACGGCCCACAGCAGATTATGCGGATCGAAGGTTTCGCTATTACCGGCAGCCGGACCTAGGTAGGAACGAGCATCGCTGCGAGCCTCAAACATGTCCAAATAGTCGCTGGTATCCATGAAGTCCGAAGTGGCCGCAAGCAGCAGCAGTAATGGAAGGACGCGATGACCCGGAATGGCGTATTTGCCGCCTCTTTCCTCTTGCACAAGGAGGTCGGCTCCTGCGAGGGCTTTCAAGTGATGATAAAGCTGCCCCGTTGTACCCATGTTCAATCGTTCGACGAGCTCAGGTCCCGTAAGCGGCTCCTGCAGAACGGTTCTTAAAATATCCAGCCTCATCTCATGGCCCAAAGCGCCCAGGATTTTGGCAGCTTTATCGCCGTCCAGCTCCAGAAGCTGATCTACGCTTCTTTCCTGGGGTTCCCACCGATAATAGGATTGCCCGTTATGAAACTGCCCCGAGTAATAAACGCCGCCGCGACCTTCCTCGGAGTGTTGTTCTTGTTCCTTCTGTACGTAAGGCTTCGCGATTACCCCACTGCCTAAAACACCTTTTGTAGTTGTGATACTCTCCATCAGCTGTTGCAGTTTGTTTAGTTGAACCTGCATCGCGTCTAATTCGGCTCCATAATCCCTTGCTCCAGTCAAAAGAATCACCTCTTATTAATTATTTAAATACGTAATTACGTAAAACAATAATAACATGCTTATTGGAAAAAGTATATAACTATTTCTTGCTTTGAAATACAAAAAAACGAACGCTCCTAGGAAGGAGTCCGTTCGTTGTGTACGGTCGTATCGGCTTCTGTGTATACGCGTATTTGATCTTGATCATCGATGGTGGCCAGCACGACATCCTCTAAGTCAACATCTGTGGCATGAATCTGGGCCTCTAGCCACATCCTGTTCTTTCCTTGCTGGGTCAGCTGCTTCACATTCGTCGTACCTTCGACCATGATCGGTTTTACGAGCGAGAAAGAAGAGGTCGGGATGTACATGTCTTTGGGGGTAACCGGTTGGTACTGCGGCTCAAGGAATACGGAAATCGTTCCCCCGGGCTCCCATAGGGCAAGGGCGACTTTATCAATATCCTCAATCTGCTGCTTCCGCAGCTCAGAGAAGAGATGGTCTACAGAGATGCGGGCTCTGCGCAAACTTTTCATTATCATGTTCCCGTTCTTGATTAGCGTCAGAGGAGCTGGGTCCAGAAAATGCTTAAGCACATTCCACTTCAGACTTAACCATGATGTCAGGATGTACAAGACTACAAGCACGGTGGTGGAAATCATAGAACCAGTTAACGACAAATGCTCATCAGAAAGCGGATGGGCGATAATGTTTCCCAAAATAAGTGCAATGATGAAATCCAGGAATCTAAGCTGAGAAATGGAACGTTGTCCGAGCAATTTAGCGGCAATCAGCAGGAAAAAATAGCCGACAACAGCTCTCATCGCCCATTCGGCCGCAGTAAGGGATTCCTGACTATGAAAGAAGTCCAATCGAAGTCACACTCCGCGCATCAGAATTGTAAACTTCGATTATTCTCCCCTTATTTTCCAGAATTTACTCCAACTTCTCGCTCGCTCCATGCCCAGAACCGCTCCGCGAATTCATCATCTTGGGCCTTTTCGGAAATAGGAGCAATCTTCTTCTTATAGAAATATTCACCGTTAACTGAGCTCACATCCGGGCTGGAAGCCAAATAAATGGCTGTCTCCGCGCCCTGCGCCGGCGTTAGGAAAAAAGGCCGCAGCAAGCGGTGAATGGCCTTGCCAAATCCGGTGTCCCGATCGACACCGATATTCGTACCGACCGCGCCGGGATGCAGCGCGTTCACGGTCACTGCTGTGCCAGCAAGCCGCTTGGCCAGCTCCCGTGTAAACCAAATATTCGCGATCTTGGATTGCGAATATCCTCTCCAGACACTATACCCTCGGGTCAGGTAAGGGTTGTTGAAGTCGAAGCGCCCGATTTTGTGGGCGCCTGAGGATACATTGACGATCCGCCCCTGCGGGGCGCGAATCAGGGCCTCGAGCAGCAGCTGGGTCAGCAGAAAGTGGCCCAGATGGTTAACGCCGGTCATCGCTTCGAAGCCGTCGGACGTTGTTTGCCGTTTCACAGCGACAACGCCTGCGTTGTTCACAAGCACGTCCAGCACTTGATGCTTGGCGAGGAAGCTGCCAGCGAATGCGCGAATGCTGGCGAGTGAGCCTAGATCGCAAATCATAAGCTCGATGCGCTCCGACCCGCTCTGTCGGCGTGCTTCGGCAAGCGCGAGCTCGCCTCTTTGCTGACTGCGGCACAGCATGATCACATGGGCGCCCTTGCGGGCGAGCTCCACGGTTGTTGCGAGCCCCATTCCGGAATTAGCGCCGGTAACGATAACGGTTTGGTTGTGCAAGTGAGACCACTCCTTGGGCTTTTCTTCCATTATAGCTCATGGAGGGTCGAGACTCGAACTGTCAATTAAACTAGCGGCTGCATGCCTCTTTCCAACCAATCTTCGCGAGTAGGCCCGTAAATATCCGGAACGCGTAGGCCGGCTTGACGCATCAAGACGATCATTTCACCACGGTGGTGAATTTCATGTGAGATCAGCATGCGCAGCGTTGTTGCATTCAACCACATTTCGCCGTACATATCAGTGGATTCCGTAAGCTTGGCATCTGTCCACTGGGACTGGATGGCACTAGTTAATGCAGATGATGTGGTGCGGTAGGCATCGGCTATGACTTTTGCCGAGGAAGGAGCATGCTCATCGCCTTCAGGCGCTTCAAAAGTGAGGCCTACGCGAGAAAGCATTTCGTGGATGGTCGTGGTGATATGCCAAGCCAGTTGACCAAGCGCGCGGAAATCTGGTGCGATTTGTTGCGTTAGGGATGCATCTGTAAGCGTGTCGAGTACGCGCTGAGTTGCTGTGGATTCATTGTTCCATTCGTTCACGAAATCTTGAATTGTTCTAAACATTAGGAATGCCTCCTTAGATTGGATATGCCTTAAGTATAGACAACCATGACTGACAGCATTGTGTCAGTGTTAGGAATAGAGATGAACAATTCTTTCAGCTTTTTCTTTGATGGCAGCCGCCAGATGGGCAGGTTCGAGAATCCGCACATTAGGCCCATAACCAAGCAGCATGCTGTGCAGCCAGGGCTCGTCCGGTTGTTTGGCGGTAATGATCATGGATCCGTCAGTTTGATAAGCAATCTGCTTTGGCTGAAAATAATCCTCAATCTGAGCCTGGATGCTTTGCTGCGCATGCAAAACCATCGTGATCAGCGTGGAAGGATCCCTATGGCCCCAGCTAAGTTGGAGCGGCTCTTTCGTTTCTATCCGGCGTTCGAACGTCTCCGAAAGCACTTTAATTTCCTTCATGCGGTTTAGGCGAAAAATCCGAAAATCCTGACGAAGCAGGCAGTAGCCGTACAAGTACCAGCCAAAACCCTTGGCTACGATGCTCATAGGCTCCGCTGAGCGAACGGACTGCTCGCTTTGCGAAGAGATATATTGGAAAGAGATCTGCCTCGAATCCTTAATCGCGCACCGCAGCGTGTTTAGCTTTTCTTTATCCTCGCCGCCTCGTCGCCATGGATTCATATCAATGATGAGCTGATCGTCCAACCTGGCAGCCGTGTTTTGCTCCGACTTTGCTACGAGTGCGCCGACTTTATCGAGCAGGTTGCCGATTTCCTGGTCACCGACCGTGGAACGTATCCCTTTTAGCCCGACGATGATAGATTGCAGCTCTTCCAGGGACAGGAATTGGCGCTCCAATCGGTACTGATCCATAATTTCATACCCGCCGCTTAAACCGGCAAATGACACGACAGGAATACCCGCTTGGTTAATGGCTTCTACGTCCCGGTATACGGTTCGCAGAGACACTTCAAAACGCTCCGAGAGCTCCTTCGCGCTTATTCTTCTACGATTCAACAGCAGCATGGTGATCGCTAGCAAACGGTCGATTTTCAAAAAAACACCTCACTGATTCTAATACGTTCCTTTAGTCCTATCTTGTCCGGTTAAAAGGTTTACCGCATGCTCAAGAATGATTCTATCGCGTAAAAGCATAAATTTGGCCGAATAACGCTGACATTTGTGCAGGGAGGCAGTCATCACGTCCAATGCTTCGCTGAGCGTCATCCAGGCAACCGACATCCCCAGCCTCAATTCATTTTCCGTTAGTGCAGGAGCGCTCGAATGGTGGTGCGCTTTGGCAATGTAGCAGTAGGAAAGCTGCATAAAGCTATTGCGGTTCTTGTGCTCCTCGATAATGCCTAATTCATGCGTAATTTCAGCCTCATAGCCGGTTTCTTCCTTGATTTCTCGTAAAAAAGCAGCCTCCGGTTGCTCGTTATCTTCAATTCCGCCGCCAGGCAGCTTGTACAGATCAGATTCTGACAAGTACATCATCGCAATGTTCATCAAGCCATCAATGACAATGCCTCGGGATGAATAGCGGGAAACGCGGTCTATATATACAGGATCGCCGCCCAACATATCGCTGTCTGTTATTCGTTTGATCATATGCACGAGGATCACCTGCCTTATTTGAAGAGCGGAAAATAACCGCTGGAATGCATTCCAAAAATACCCACACCAAGAGTATAGTATAACTTAGGTAGTCATGTCTCGAAACTTACAGGAGGCGATCAAATTTGTCTGAAAAACCAGAGGACTGGATTGTAGAAGCGGATATCACAACGTTGCAAAAAGCCATGGAAGCGGGTGAAATCCGTGCTGTTGAGTTGGTTGCTTTTTATGTAAAAAGAATTGAAAAGTTGAACAAGCGCATTCATGCAGTTCTGGAAATTAATCCGGACGCGCTCCTAATCGCGCAAGCGCTTGATGATGAACGTCAAAAGCAAGGAGGCCGAGGCCCTCTGCATGGCATTCCGATTCTGCTTAAAGATAATATAGATACAGCTGACCGCATGCATACCAGCGCAGGCTCTTTGGCCTTAGAGCAATCACTGGCAGCTGAGGATGCTTTCATCGCCGCCAAGCTGCGGGAGTCTGGCGCCGTGTTGTTAGGGAAAGTGAATATGACCGAATGGGCCAATTTCATGTCCGGACCGATGCCATCAGGTTATAGTTCAAGAGGCGGACAAGTCCTGAACCCTTACGGTCCGGGACAGTTCGAGGTTGGCGGGTCCAGCTCAGGTTCTGGGGCTGCGACCGCAGCCAGCTTCGCAGCAGCGGCAATCGGGACGGAAACGTCCGGTTCCATCGTGAACCCTGCGCATCATAACAGCTTGGTCGGCCTGAAGCCGACTGTGGGACTACTCAGCCGTACTGGCATCATTCCCATCTCTCACTCGCAGGATACGCCGGGGCCGATGACACGGACTGTCACGGATGCTGCGCTGCTGCTGGGAGCGCTGACTGGTGTGGATGCACGTGACCCTCTGAGTCTGGCCAGCGAAGGGAACAGTGACAGGGAGCGTGACTATATAAGCTTTCTGGATGCAAATAGCCTTCAAGGGGCTAGAATTGGTATTCCTCGAAGGTTCTACAAGGATTTGAAGGATGAGGCTCGTCGTATTGCCGAGAACGCCATCCAGGTGCTGCGCGAGCAGGGCGCAGTTGTCATTGACCCTGTATCCCTTCCATGTGAGCAGGCGGAGTGGACTTCGGAAGTGTTGAGATACGAATTCAAAAAAGATCTTAACGATTATTTATCCAAGCTCGATGCCTCAGTCCCCGTACATACCTTGCAGGAGGTTATTGCGTTCAATAACGAACATGCGGAGAAGGCGCTGGTCTATGGGCAAAATACACTGATTTGGTCGGATGAAACCAGCGGTACTCTCACGGAGGACGTATATCTCCGCAGTTTAGCCAATTATCAGGAGCTAACTCGTTCTCGCGGCATTGATCATGTGCTTGAGGAGCATCAGCTGGATGCGCTGCTTTTTCCTGGCGATGAAGGTTATGACATTGCTGCTCGTGCCGGCTATCCGCTGCTGAACGTGCCTGCCGGTTATACAGCTGAAGGGCCTATGGGCGTCATGTTTTCCGCCGGGGCATTCAGCGAAGGGAAGCTGCTGGCTTTAGGGTATGCCTTTGAGCAGGCAACGAACTATCGACGGCCTCCTATTCTGTAAAGCGGTCAGATCCCCGCATACAACTTGGAAAAATTTGAAATAATAAGCCGAATTCAAATCCAAGTAGGGGGAGTCTGATGAGTCACATGTTTCAAAAAAGCGCTAAATTAGCGCTGCAAACAGCGGTAATCGGCATGCTTCTGGGCTGCCTATCCTTTGCTGGACAGAGCGCGGCCCAGGCCCAAGCGGCCAACAACGAAGAGCTTCCAGCGCCTCTACCGTCTGTGCAGCAGCCCGGACAGCCCGGACAAGGGCAGCTCATCCAGATACGTGAAATCGACGTGACCGGCGATGGCGTGCTGGATCAGGTGGCTCTTGTCGGCACGAAGATGGACATGAACAGTCCGTACTATGACAAGCTGCTCATTGTTGTAACGAGTCCAGGGCAAACGCAAGTCGTCATCCCTCTGCAAGGCGGATATAATCCGAACATGGAGTTCTGCGATTTTATCGGTGAGAAGCTGCCTCAGATTTATGTTTCCGCGGAGAATGGGGGAAGCGGCGGATTATCGACCTTTTATCTTTATTCGCTGAAAAATAATGTGCCGACCGCAATCCCGCTGCCTGCACCGCTCCGCGTCTATGCCACTTTTAAGAATAACTATGTGGTGCAAATGAAAATCCAAGAGACCGGTAAATCGTTCAAAATCGATATCAAAGACCGGAAAGACGATTACGAACAGTTCGGCGTGTACAAAGACGGCAAGGTTGTTAAGCCGATTATTGTGAATGTGGATGCATACAGCCTCTTGAAGCCTATTGATAAAAGTGGGAACGGAAAGTGCGAGCTTCGGGGAGTTCAGCGTATTACCGGCATTGCGAACGCCGATACGCTTGGTTACGCCAGCTCTCTCTGGCAGTGGAAGAAAGGCAGATGGATATTGAAAGAGTCCGCTGTCGTTAAGAACTACCAGAACCGTCTAGACCATTGAATGAAGACCGCCAGGTTAAGGGGCATATGCTCCTGATTTGGCGGTCTTCTTGTTAAGTGGGGATGACTTGTTGTTCTTTGTTCTTACACCCAGTTGCCATTGCGGAACAAAGGCTCGCGAGTTCCATCTTCCGATAGGCCATCAATTGCCATGTCGGCTGAGCCAATCATGAAATCGACGTGGATTAAGCTTTTATTAAAACCATTCTGGTTTAGTTCTTCAAGACTCATTGTCGTTCCGCCTTCAATCGTGAAAGGATACGAATTACCTAACGCGATATGGCAGGATGCATTTTCATCGAATAGTGTATTGTAGTAGATCAATCCGGAGTTTGAAATCGGCGAATCATACGGCACGAGTGCCACTTCTCCCAAATAGCGGGCGCCTTCATCCATATCCAGCATTTTGTTCAGTACTTCTTGCCCTACTTCGGCGGTTGCTTTCACCACTTTGCCGTTCTCGAAAGTGAGCGTGAAGCCATCGATGAGAGAGCCTTGATAGCTCAGAGGCAGTGTGCTGCGCACAGTTCCGTTCGTGCCTGTTTTGGCAGGCATGGTGAAGACTTCCTCCGTTGGAATGTTCGGAATGAAGAATACACCTTTCTCCGTTTCGCTTCCTGCAGCAACCCATTGGTGCTTAGGCGCAAGCTCTATGTACAGATCTGTGCCTTCTGATTTGAAATGGAGCTGTTTATATTTCTTGCTGTTCAGCATGTTCTGTTTTCCCGTCAAGGTCTCAATGTGCTGATTCCATGCAGCGACAGGATCTTCTTTATCCACGCGAGTAAGCTTGAAAATTTGCTCCCAAAGCTTCTGAACACGCTCAGCTTCGCTCAAATTCGGGAATACCTTAGCGGACCATTCGGCCGTCGGGTAGGAGACCATCAACCAACTGACTTGATTGTTGCGCATATAGTTGAGGAAGCCCTCGCGCGCTGTAGCTGCGGTTTTGCTAGAAATGGCTACACGCTCAGGGTCTACATCTTTAAGTAAGTCGGAGTTCGGTGCGTAAATTTGTAGAAAGGCAGCGTCGTTCTTCGCCATTTCTTCGAGGCCATTCGCGCGCCACATTGGGTATTCACGAAGTGTTGACTCTGGCGCATGCTTAAGGCGCAACGCCTTAACTTCATCGTCATCCCAATCAATAACGACGTCCTTGGCGCCTGCATCATAGGCTTTCTTAGTCAGCTTGCGCACGAATTCCGCACAAGAAATTGGCGTCATGATGACGACTGTTTGATCCTTCTGTACGTTTAATCCTACACGAATTGCGAGTTCTGCGTATTTATCCAGATAATGCTCGAATGTTTCCATTGCTCGGGCTCCTTTATATTTAAGTAACTTTTAGTGTATGATAGAAAATAAAACTTTAACCATTGGGAGAAAGGCTGGCGCAATATGGAAACGAAGACTCCAACGAGCACCCCGTCCAATTTCATTAAGAATATTGTAATCGAAGATTTGAATTCAGGCAAAGTCAGCCAGATCGTAACCCGTTTTCCCCCAGAGCCGAACGGATACCTTCATATAGGACATGCGAAGTCAATTGTTCTTAATTTTGAGTTAGCGGACGAGTTCAAAGGGTTGACGAACCTCCGCTTTGATGATACGAATCCCGTTAAGGAAGATACAGAGTATGTAGAATCCATTAAAGCTGATGTCGAGTGGCTCGGATTTAAATGGGATGGTCTCTTCTTTGCTTCGAATTATTTCGAGGAAATGTACAACCGCGCTGTGGTTTTGATTCGCAAAGGATTGGCCTACGTAGATGATCAAACAGCGGATCAAATTCGTGAAAGCCGCGGCACATTGACCGCGCCTGGTACGAACAGCCCGCACCGCGACCGCAGTATGGAAGAGAATCTCAGCTTGTTCGAGCGTATGCGCGCAGGGGAATTCAAAGACGGAGAACGCGTGCTTAGAGCGAAGATCGACATGTCCTCGCCGAACATCAACTTCCGTGATCCGGTGATCTACCGTGTGGTGCATGCCCACCACCACAATACGGGAGATGCTTGGTGCATCTACCCGATGTATGCTTACGCGCATCCTATTGAGGACGCGATCGAAGGAGTTACACATTCCATCTGTACCCTGGAGTTCGAAGATCAACGCCCCTTCTACGACTGGGTCATTCGTGAGTGCGAGATGCCGAATGTGCCGAGACAATATGAATTTGCACGCCTCAACCTGACCAATACCGTGATGAGCAAAAGAAAGCTGAAACAGCTCGTAGACGAGAAGGCCGTTGACGGTTGGGACGATCCGCGGATGCCGACCATATCTGGGCTGCGACGCAGAGGTTTTACACCAGAGGCGATTCGCACCTTTGCCCGTGAAATCGGCGTTGCCCGCAGTAACAGCACCGTTGATGCGAAAATGCTGGATCATTTTATCCGTGAGGATTTGAAATTGAAGGCTCTGCGCACGATGGGTATTCTCAATCCGCTGAAAGTCATCATCACCAACTATCCAGAGGATAGTGTTGAGATGCTGGATGCCGAGAATAACTCGGAGAACCCGGAAATGGGCAATCGCCTAATTCCATTCTCCCGTGAGATCTACATCGAGCAAGAAGACTTCATGGAAAATCCGCCGAACAAATATTTCCGCTTATTTCCCGGCAATGAAGTGCGACTGAAGAATGCTTATTTCATCAAATGCAACGATTTCGTCAAAGACGACAGCGGCAAAGTGGTTGAGCTTCACTGTACGTACGACGTCGAAACGAAAAGCGGCAGCGGCTTTACAGGCCGTAAAGTCAAAGGCACGATCCACTGGGTCGACGCGAAAAGCGCGGTACCGGCGGAGTTCCGCTTGTATGAGCCGCTCATTCTGGATGACCAAGAGGACGAGAATGCTTCCTTCTTAGAAAACTTGAACCCGAACTCGCTGCAAATCGTGCAAGGATTCGTGGAAGCGGGTATGAAAGAAGCGAAGCCGCTTGATAAGTTCCAATTCTTCCGCCACGGCTATTTCAACGTGGATCCGAAGTATACAACTAGCGACAAACTGGTGTTCAACCTGATTGTTTCGTTGAAAAGCTCTTTTGAGGTGTAATTTTAAAAATCCTAGCTTAGGCTAGGATTTTTTTGATTTAACGATGGAAGACATCGTTAATGCTGGGAAACAAGCTTAGTGTCCGGCGAAATGTCACAAGAGCCGCTCGCCGTCTGCTGAAACGTTGAAAAACATCGCTAACGTGTATGCAGCGCGCCAAAAGTGTGCGTTAACGCTGAAAAACAAGCTTAACGTCCGACGAAATGTCACAAGAGCCGCTCGCCGTCTGCTGAAACGTCGAAAAACATCGCTAACGTGTATGCAGCGCGCCAAAAGTGAGTGTTAACGCTGAAAAACAAGCTTAGCGTCCGGCGAAATGTCACAAGAGCCGCTCGCCGTCTGCTGAAACGTTGAAAAACATCGCTAACGTGTGTCCAGCGCGCCGAAAGTGTGCGTTAACGCTGAAAAACAAGCTTAGCGTCCGGCGAAATGTCACAAGAGCCGCTCGCCGTCTGCTGAAACGTTGAAAAACATCGCTAACGTGTATGCAGCGCGCCAAGAGTGAGTGTTAACGCTGAAAAACAAGCTTAGCGTCCGGCGAAATGTCTCAAGAGCCGCTCGCCGTCTGCTGAAACGTTGAAAAACATCGCTAACGTGTGTCCAGCGCGCCGAAAGTGTGCGTTAATAGCTACCGAGAGATCCGAAAAGGCCGTCTCGGCGCCGAGAAGGTGGCAATAGTGAAGCGAGAGGACCCAAAAGGCCGTCTCGAATGAGAAAGCCATACGTGAAGGCTGGATGTTGGCGTGAGAGTTCCGAAAAGGCTGTCTCAGCGCCGAGAAGGTGGCAATAGTGAAGCGAGAGGACCCAAAAGGCCGTCTCGAATGAGAAAGCCATACGTGAAGGCTGGATGTTGGCGTGAGAG
>NZ_JCAUAU010000009.1:0-202397 GCF_059692135.1 Paenibacillus sp. J22R160
ACCGCCGGCAATCGTCGCGCTTTCCACAGCCGTGAGTGTACCAGCAGTGATGGTTGTTCCAAGGACGGCAGCCAGAGTACCGGTTGTGATCGTTGCGCCAAGTAGCGCATTTAGCGTACCACCGGCAATCGTCGCGCTTTCCACAGCCGTCAGTGTACCTGCTGTGACGGTCGTTCCAAGGACGGCAGCCAGAGTACCGGTTGTGATCGTTGCACCAAGCAACGCGCCAAGCGTACCGCCGGCAATCGTCGCGCTTTGTACAGCAGTGATCGTACCTGCAGTGATCGTGGTACCAAGAATCGCAGCCAGAGTACCAGTTGTGATCGTTGCGCCAAGCAACGCATTCAGCGTACCGCCGGCAATCGTCGCGCTTTCCACAGCCGTGATCGTACCAGCTGTGATCGTAACTCCCCCAATCAATAATTGACCGTTGGAGTCGACGGCTATCGGCAGGGTTGTTGTTCCGTCTTTACCAAAAATGAGTGTTCGCAGATCATCAGGATCTGTATTGAATGCTGCAAAGTTTGGCATGTTATATCACCTTCCTATTTAAGTTGTTTTAGTACGGTTCATAGTATGACGAATCTATAAACATTGCCTGTACTAATACCAGACTTATATAAATAGGGCAGGCCGGTTAATGCAAACCATTAATAAGAATCATCATGTTATTGACTGCGCCTGGAAGTAAATATCCAATCGCACATTCCCAGCTTCTTTCAAACTAGTACGTACCGCAATCCGAGTAAACTTTAAAAATTTCGTCGGTACGATTGCCGATACACTTTCAGGATTTACGGTATCCTCGCGGTCGAGTGTAAAATGCTTGCTATCCGGGCTAATTTCCACGCGAACCAAAACAGGATTGCTGCTCCTGTTTATTACCGCGTAGGAATAAGTAGTTAGCATAGCTGTCTCCTGAGTGGGGAGATAAGTCCATTGTTGATCGGCATGTGTATCGGGAAATATTTCTTCATGAAATTTTCGAGATGATGGCGGTTCTACTACACTGACCTGCAGTACGCCTTGTTTATTGGTTCTTATCGGATTAACTTGGTTCCTATTGAGACCAAATATGATAACTTCGCGCCGTTTTCGCCGTAGAGACTTCCTGCTCTTTTTTAATTTTCTCTTTTTTTTGCAACAGCATGATAATCGGCTCACTTCCTTGTTTGACTTGTTTTTTTTTGTCATTGTCATTCCTCCAAGAATGCCTGCTTAAGCAGTATATGAACCTAAAAGATACAGTAGGAACGGCTAATGATGGTATACGTTAGGATTATTTAACCCCTGTGAGGAGTCGTATGACGCCGGACGAAACGGCTGTCGTTAACGGGTAAGCAGAGATCAGCCGGAGTAACCGCTGTCTGTAGAAGCGCTGCGAACGAATAACTGTGCCATTATGTCAAAGGAGGATAACAAAAGGTGATCTTGTGGCGCTGTTTACACCTAACGGCTCTTTGTTATTTTGATCTGTTGTTCGCTTGCACTCACATTGGGGCTAAGGATTTACAAAAAGGAGCAGGAAATCTTATTGTTTTTTTGTGCAAAATTAAAGGAATATAGTGAGTGACACTAAATACAGCGTTGAATAAATGTTCCAAATGTTTCTTCTTTTCCAGAATGCCTCAAAAAGTACCTTATGTTCACAACAACTTAGTATTCTTACGTTCACTAGATTACAAAGTGCCTCCATTGCTGTCTAGCGACACAAATCAACCTAATTGTATCGAAGTATTCAGATTGACTAGTATTTGATTGCCTATATTGTTAATGTCTATGAGGGCGGAAATTGTATGGAAGCTAAGAACGATTTTGAAAGGGGGATGCGGACGTGACGGTGGGGAAGGACCAGTAAAACAACAGGATAGAACAAATGGGGAGTGAAAGCCGAGCCATTGTGGAAGCAGCGATTTACTTTTTTACTTGTAATTACTGACCAATATCTTGCCCGAATCCCAATGAGTTGAACAACATGCCGCCTTTCCATGTATCTTCACTCTGTCCAAGAATCATAAATCTGACCACCAGTGACAATACTAACAGATATATCTTTTCGAATATTCCAAAACCGAGTAAAACCTAATCCAAAAAGCAGAAACCCGACCTTTTAATAAGGTCGGGGAAGTGAAGTGCTTAATCAGCTTTGTAAGTGAATATTGAAGTGTCACTACGTTCTAAGGATATAAAAACGATTTAATGTCCTCGGTATCACGCTCCTTCGTTTTATTAAAGCATATTTTGTTGTGGAGTGTATGTGGTAGTGACAGGAGCATATCAAAAACTTTTATTATAGCGGCATATCCGGTTGCACCCACATATCTCCGGCCCAGGTATGAATATGGTACCACCGTTCGTTTTGCGGATCGGTCCATCGTTCAAATGCATCTACGGTTTGAGCCGATAGTACCCCGAAGGATGGGAAAGGCATCGTTGGAAACAGATAGAGCCTCACGTCCTTCAATAGATTGAGCCGTTCATTGATAGGCTCGGCACCTACAGGTTGTGAGAAATTCGGCTCAACCCAAAATGTCTTGCCATCCTGAGACCGAACATGGTAAATTCCATTCTGTGTTTTTTCCAAGGCAAATACCTTCTGCGGTGGAATCAGCTTGGCATCCGAGGGACGTTGCAAACGACTCGACGTATCATAATCCTCCATGTACAAGGTTTCTGTCGGCAGATCCATCTCCTGATTCAAAATTTCCATATCTATTAGCATCCGAGGCTGAGAGACAACCCACATATCCCCTAACCACGAGGTCTCAATTCGATAGGAGTTGGACAAGTACGAGACAGGTGATTCGAATACGGCATTCGCATGAACCGTTTGCGGAGCGAGCACGACATCTGTCATCGTAGATAGGGATGGTTGCTTATAGAGAGCGGCCTCCCAGGTCAGTGTAATGTTCGTATCGAGCGGCTTGACGACGCCAATCTTGTCATAGTCCAGGTGCATCCAGAGATCACCTGCCCACGTGGTTTTGATTTTGATCCATACCTTGTCACCACGCTGCTTGGTGTACCATGCTTGCTCTGCATCGACCGAAGTCACATCTTGAGGAGTAAGTGCCGCTAATGGTTTGCGCGAATCGTCAGGTGTGGAATAGAGCGGCGTCTGTTCGAATAAGGTGATGACCGCTGGCACTTTGGGCGGGACAAATTGTTTATGCGGGAGCAATCCTGCATTTGCCTGCAAATTGCCGTAAGTGGGAAGGCTGACTTTGGAATTAACTGCAGCGTAAGCGACTGACGAAGATAGCGGATACGATAGCAAAATTGCTGCAACAGTAGTGAGAGCTAAGAATTTTTGGCGACCAAATCTCTTCATTGGGGTTTCACCTCATGTATTATACTTTTTCCACCTTCTATTGCCTAATGTTGTAAATATAGACTCAAAAGTTGAGTAAATTGTTGCGTTAGGAAATGGATTTTTTTGCAACCATACCATAAATCTCCATGTCTAGTATTAACAATTCCGGTGTTAGTGCTGGACATTTGTCCATTATGAAGGATTGGAAATACGGGGACTTAATCATTATAAATCCGATCACCAATGATAATACTAAGCGTTGCTTCAGCCTTGTAAGTGAATATTGAAGTCAGTACGTTCGTGTACTTTACTATGGAACGCATATGGCAGAATGTGAGCCAGAAGGAGTTATTCAACATGAATAAAGAAGTTGCCGACAAATCTCGTCATCGCCTGCATTCAGGAATCAACATGTTGCTTGCATTTGCTTGCCTTATCGTTCTAGTTTCCCTGACATTATTGTTACAGCGACCGCCAGCACCGAAAGCAAGCACTGCATCCGAGCAGGATTTTTCAGCAGAACGGGCGATGACTCATCTTCAAATGATTGCGTCGGAAGTTCATCCGTCCGGATCTCCAGCACAAGAAAAGGTTAGAGAATATCTAGTCAAACAAATGGAAACTCTTGGATTAAACCCTAAAGTAGAGGCATTCAAAGAAACAGTTGACTTAGGATCGGGCGAAAACGAAATCGAGTTGTCGAATATCGTTGGTATTTTGAAAGGGACGGAAAACGGCAAAGCCGTTATGCTGACTGCCCATTACGATTCAGTACCTGAAGGTCCCGGAGCCAATGACGATGGGACCGCGGTCGCCGCTTTGCTTGAAACCGCGCGGGTGCTAAAAGCGGGGGGACCCCTGAAAAATGATATCTGGTTCGTGTTGACCGATGGTGAGGAAGAAGGATCGTTAGGCGCGAAAAACTTTTGGGGCAACGGCGAACATAAACAAAAAATCGGATTCGTCGCCAATTTTGAAGCGCGAGGTTCGGGCGGTTCCTCGATGATGTTTCAAACGAGCGACGGTAACGGCAAGCTGATTCGGGAACTCGCGAAGGCTTCCCCGCCGAACGTACTTTCCAACTCTTTTATGGGCGATGTATATAAAATATTACCGAACTACACGGATTTTACGATTTCCTTACGAGCTGGAATACCTGGTTTTAATTACGCTTACATTGACGGTTGGGATAAATACCATTCCAAGGAAGATGACCTGAATCATGTTGGCATGTCATCGTTCCAGCATCAGGGAGAGAATGCGTTAGCCGTAGCAAGGCAATTTGGGAACATGGATTTAAGTGATTTGCGTGCGGATGATGAAATTTACTTCAGTGTTTTTGGAAAACTGATCCATTATCCTAAATCGTTTGACTTGCCGTTATTCGTTTTACTTATTGTATTGTTTATCGGGCTTTTGATCGCTTCTTTCAAAAAAGGCATCGTACGTCTGAAAGGAATTAGCAGCAGTGTGCTAATGACCATATTGTGCATCGTCGGCTCTGTCGCAATTTCGTATGCGCTATGTTATGGGATTTTTGCGCTATGGGCAGATCGGATGGTGCTTAACACGGGGTACGCGTTCGACTCTAAAAAGTATGATTTCAGCTTCTTGCTGTTTACTATGATCATCAATGCACTGCTCTTTAAGTTATTCCGAAAAAAAACAAACGACATGGAAATCATGCTGACAGGTATGTTATTTTTCATTCTTTTGCTCCTTAGTTCACTCCTATTCTTGCCTGGCGCAAGTTATTTGATGACCCTGCCTTTGCTCGTTCACACTGTCGTTATCGGATATGCGCTCACAAAGGCTGATCCTATTGCTGTGTTAAACAAGCCAATCGTTAGTGTTATCGCCGTGATTTTACCCATCATTTTGTTTACAACGGTGTTCTATCTTCTGTTTATTGGTCTCAATCCGACGTTGAATGTTGTGGGGGCACTATTGCTTTCGTTTCTTCTCCCCATGATTCATCCCGTCAACAAACGAATTATCGGATTACCCAGAATTTTGATACTGCTCGCATCGGTTGTCATAGTTCTGTTAATCGGCGCAGGCGCGTATCAAGCGTTCCAGTAAACATGCTGCAGGAATCGCACCTAATAATTTCCATATAACGATAAGCACCTAATCGCTGAGCGGCGGGGGTGCTTTTTTGTGTTCTAATCCGAGAGTCCTCGCAGGCAGAAATAACGTGTAAACATGCAAACCGATTAGCGCCGACCATCCCTGTTTATGCAATGTGTGGAATTATGCGCTTACAAGATGGAATTTATCGTTTTTCGCGTTAAATATCTCCAGAAATGAGTTTTACTTCGCATAGAACGAAGGAGTAAGATGTATCCTATGAATTGAAAATTGTCGAAAATTCGTACTGGAACTGGATTAGTAGGAGGAACTTTTTCGTCCATTAACGGAGTAAATACGGGTAATTTGGAGAGGGAATTAGCTGTGGATCCACTTTATGAAGTTCATCGGTTGAAGGTTAAGGGCGAGGAATCCATCAATTACTGTTATGTGATTGTGGACAAGTCAACCCGCACTGCGGCAATGGTTGATCCTGCATGGGAAATAGACAAAATTAATCAGTTAATTCATGAACTTGATGTTGAGTTGCACTATATTTTATTGACTCATTCCCATGAGGATCATGTGAATGCAGTTGATTTGCTTGTGGGACAATATGAACCACAAGTGTATTTATCTCAGGTTGAAAAAGAGTATTACAGTTTCGAAAGTGCGTCATTACATTGTTTTGCGGATGGCGACCGAATTCAACTTGGTTCTACGGTCATCACATGCTTATTAACTCCTGGACATACAGCGGGAAGTGCTTGTTTTTTACTGAAGCGTGATATTTTTACCGGCGATACCCTTTTTATTGAGGGTTGCGGCGGTTGTGATTCTAAAGGAGCTGACCCCTATCAGCTTTTCGATAGCGTGCAGAGATTGAAGAAGATGCTCTCATCCAACATTTGTGTTCATCCGGGTCATTCTTTTGGGGAACCGCTTGGACAACCCCTGAGCCGCTTATTCACGCATAACATTTATTTTCAGTTGGAAAAAGAGGATTTTGTCCATTTCCGAATGAGAAAAAATCAAACGCTCACGCACAGTTTTGTTTAGGCTCAGTAAAAAAATCAAAGGGTGGATTAGGATAATGACAACAGAAACTCGGTTAATAGAAGCAATACAACCTATTCGTTATTTTAGCTTGGCCGTCAGTATTTATCATCTATTTGAAACGGGCATTTACGACGTTCTTCTGAAACAAGGTCCGGTTTCGGTTGCTCAACTGACGAAAGATCTTGAACTCGATGAAAAAAAGTTGCGGGGATTTTTGAAGTATCTGAAAAACGAAGATATGATCCTGGAGACGAACGATCATTATCAATTGAGCCCGAAGGGGATCGAAATCGGGGATTTCCGCGGTTGGTACATTATGCTGATCGGCGGGTATGCAGAAACTTTTCTACAGATGGGTCCCAAATTGAAGGCGAATTCGGGCTGGGCAACGCGCAATTTGATGCAAGTCGGGGTAGGAAGCTGCGATATCAGCCATTACGACGCGATTCCATTAACGCAAAAGTTGATGACACAAATCACCGGTGAGAAGAAGAAATTGTTGGATTTGGGGTGCGGAAACGGTCGTTATTTGGTTGAGTTTTGTACGATTTTCCCGGATATCAAAGCGTATGGCATCGAGCCGAGCGAAGGCGGTTATTCCGAAGCGGTGAAATTGGTGGCCAAATACGGCCTTGAAGACCGGATTCAATTAATGCAAAGCTCGGCTTACGATTTTTTGAATCGCGACTTCGATTTTAAACCGGATTTTATGGTACTGGGCTTCGTCTTGCATGAAATTCTCGGTCAGAGCGGCGAAGAGGGCGTCATCAGCTTCCTCAATCAAATTACGGACCGATTCCCGGACATCAATATCATCATCATCGAAGTAGACGACCTTATCGACGATGCGAAAAAAATGGACGAAGGCTATGCATCGGCTTACTACAATCCGTATTATCTCCTTCACTATTTTACGAATCAACTGCTTGCGAAAGAAAAATATTGGGACGATTTGTTCGAGAAACTGAACTTTAAGGTCAAAGCCAAAGAAAGAGTCGACCACGACGTCGATTCAACCGATTTGACGATCGGATACCTTATCACGAAGGAGAAATGACGATCATGCAACGCGTCACCACGTCTTCCAGCCCGTTTACTTTACTGCAGCAGCGACTAAAGTACGTTAGTCTCCATCCGGATCGGAATTGGAATGTCTGGGTAGAAAACGTACCTCAATGGGACAAGCCCCCAGCTATTGAGGAGTATGACAATTTCCCATTCGTTAAAAGGTACGCTCCATGCGAAGGCTATGATTTTCTTTTGGACGCGATTCGCTGGCGTGAACAAACGATGTACGGCATTTCTCCGAATGAAGAACAGATGATGGTAACGAACGGTGCTCTTCACGCTGTCTCCCTCATTTTCCGTTTATTGTATCGACCCAATGCGGTTGCCCTGTGCCAAGGTCCAATATTAGGAAGCATCGGGTCCATATTGGAGAAATACGGTTTCCGCATCATCTATTTTTCAACCGAACAGGGAGAGGTCGATATCGAAAGGCTAGCGCGGGAATTCGATCATGCCGACGTTCGTTTGATATATATCAATACCCCCCACAATCCAACGGGGGACATCCTGTCGGAAGGCGCGATCTCCCGAATTTTGAAGCTCGTTAATGACAAAGGCATCAAGCTGATTTGCGATATGATTTACGATACGATCACCTTCGGTGGGGCGAAGACGAATTCTCCATTAAGTCAAGGATCGGATTGGAGAAACGTGTACTCGGTTCATTCGATGTCCAAAAATTACGGCTCACCGGGCTTGCGAATCGGCTGGATCGTGTCGGATCGGGAAAACATCAAACCGCTAGCCGGGCTCTTGGAACAGGAGTGCGTAGCAATTAGCGGTATTTCTCAGAAGAGAGCGCAGCTCCTGATCGAACATGGCAATCGTGAACTGCTGGAAAGCATCAATCAGCGCAAAAAAGAAGTTGAGCGATTGCTGCCCTTATTCAGCGATATTCAGTATGCCGTTCCTCGAGGAAGTACGCAGTATTACGTTAAATTCCCGGTGGACGATGTGGATTTATTCGCGGATTACCTTCTTGTCAACTGCAATCTGGCCATTACGACAATCAGTAATTACCATGGCGGCAGCGGCTCCTATATCCGAATACCGATTGTTTATCCGGTCGAGGCAACAAGGGACGCAATGAGGCTTCTTTCCGAAGGGCTTAAGCAATTTCAAAATAACCATGTATTTGCATGATCTCATTCCATTAAAATAACGAAGAAGTGAAGGGATAAACATGTTGCAAAACAGCGAAATATTAGCATTCGAGGAATCGGATTGGAGGAAAGAGGTTTTCCAATTTTTCGAGGCCGATATGAGGAGCGAATCACCGGCGTTTCCTTGTGTATTTGGTGCGACGGGATTTGCTAAAAATCAAATGAGATATACCTTCTTGGAAGACACGGAAGAAGGTTCCATTCGGCAATTAGGCGAGGCATTGAGCGAATACGTGAAAATCGGACGCGGACTCGGCCCTTATACGTCTTTCGCTGCTTTCTTCAATATCGATAAAACCAAAGCGATCGGGGACTATGAAAGTCTATTTTGGAGGCTCCTTAACCGGCTTCATGAACTTGATCCAAAGAAATGGCCGGAGCAAATACCGGCCGATCCAAATGATCCGAAATGGGAATTTTCGTTTGAAGGAGAGCCGATATTCGTCGTTTGCAATACGCCTGCTCATCAATTGCGCAGGAGTAGAAGATCGCAAACCTTTATGCTGACCTTTCAGCCAAGATGGGTGTTCGAAGAGGTTACGCAGCAACAAATTATGTACGTTAGAAGCTTGCTGAAAAAGTATGATCCAATCGCTCCGTTTCCTCTATTGGGAACATACGGGGATTCGAAAAATAGGTCCTGGATGCAATATTTTATTCCGGACACCAACGAAGCTGAAGTGAAGGGCTGCCCTTTCCATCAAAACACTTAATTTTCAATAGACATAGGCAAGAAATACGGACTCAGGGAGACTAGCATGTTAAATACGCCATTACTACCACTTTCTCATGCTCAAAAAAGGATTATGTATACGGAAGCGCTGTATCCCGGAACGAGTGTTTGCAATTTAGCCGGGGCAGCGGATTTTGAAGGCGAAGTGGATGAGCGAGTCCTTAATCGAGTCGTCAATCATCTGGTTTCGCAAAACGATGCTCTTCGAATCCGTATGGTCGCCCAGCTGGGAGAAGAGCCTAAACAATATATCGTTCCGTTTGCGGAGCATGCTATCGATATCGTCGATTTTAACCATGCTCCGGACGCCATGCACGCGTGGGAAGAGCAACAGACCCGAAAGCCTTTCGAGCTGTTTGACTCTCCTTTGTTTTATGCCGCATTTCTTCGGAAGGGTGCATCCGAGGGAAGGCTCTACTTGAAATTCCATCACTCAATTCTCGACGGGGTTTCAGTGAATTCACTTTGCCAACAAGTCATGAGTCTATATCCGAAATTTATCGCTAACGAAGAAATCGTAACGGTGGAGGCCGGATTTTCTTATTTGGATTACCTTCAAGAGGAAGAGCTCTATTTAGCTTCGACGAGATTCGAGAAAGATAAATTGTATTGGAATGAGCAATTTCATGCACCGCCGGCATGGCCAGGGCTGAAGCACTATCAAACGTATGAAATTAGTACGCGCGCAGACCGCGAAACCTTATACTTGGACAGCCGATTAGAGGGATTAATTCAAGGGTTTAGCTCGAAGCATGCGATGAGCCCGCCCTCTATTTTTTTATCTGCCTTGTATTTAACGTTGCATCGGTTGACTTCCCTTGACGACATCGTCATCGGCAACTCTTTCGCCAATCGCACCAGCAAAGCCGCCAAAGAATTGTTGGGAATGACTGTGAGCACGACGGCCTTGCGGATGAAAATAGATCCTGAACTCGACGTCCTTACTTTTATATCGCAAGTCGTCAAACAGCAGGCGGCAGCGCTTCGTCATCAGAAGTATCCTTTTAATTTGCTCGTTAACGATATTCGAGAAAGGGATCCCGAGTTTGATAGGTTTTTTGGCGTTTCCTTCGAGTATCGTCCGATTCTAAATAATAGCCTGCAATATGACTGGCTCTTTAATGGTGCGGAAACGAACGAGCTTATGTTTCACGTCGAACATAACATTCCAACGGGAGCCATCCTGATCCATATGGATTACTTGCAAGCTCTGTTCTCCAAAGAAGAAGCTCGCAGAATTCTAGCCTGTCTTCAGACGATCTTATGCGACTCCTTATTGAACGAAGAGAAGAATCTAGTGGAATTGGAATTCGTACCAACGGTTGAGAAAGCGCATATCCTGGGTGATTTCAACGCAACGAGAGTGGATTATCCGCGTGATAAAACGATCCATGATTTGTTCGAAGCGCAGGTAGAGAAGGCGCCGGTTAACGTAGCGGTCGTTTTTGAAGAGCAAACACTTACATACAGAGAGCTTGACACGCGGACGAATCGACTCGCGCGTCTTCTACGTCGTAAGGGCGTGCGACAGAATGAGCTCGTAGGCTTGATGATGGAGCGCTCACCGGAAATGATAATCGCCATCTTAGCAGTCTTGAAAGCGGGCGGCGCGTACGTGCCGATCGATCCGTCGTTACCAATGGAACGGATTCGCTACATGCTGCAGGATTCGGGAGCGAAGCTGCTGCTCACGCAGAGGCGACTTCAGGAGATGATTTCGTTCGAAGGCGAATCGATTGATCTGGATGATCAGCAATCGTACGATGCAGATGGTTCGCGCTTAGAGCCTGTATCTACGGCAACCGATTTGGCTTACGTTATCTATACTTCCGGTTCAACGGGACAACCGAAAGGTGTCATGATCGAACACCGTTCGGTCGTCAACTTTATTCAGGGAATGACGGATCGGATAGATTTTGCCGGCGGGAAGTCGGTGCTTTCGATGACGATGTTCTCGTTTGACATCTTCGGACTGGAAACGTTCGTGCCGCTTAGCCAAGGGGCCAAAGTGGTGCTAACGAGCAGCGAGCAACAGGATAATCCGAATACGATGATCGAGTTCATCGCGAAGCAGCATGTGGACATCGTGCAAATGACGCCGTCGAGGATGCAGCTTCTTCGCCAAGCAGGAGATAGCGCCTGGATGCGGCAGATTCAAGCCGTACTGATCGGGGGAGAAGCATTCCCTGAAACGCTGTTGGGAGCCTTGCAAAACGAGACGTCGGCACGTTTGTATAACATGTACGGTCCAACGGAAACAACGATATGGTCGTCTATGAAAGACGTGACGGAGGATTCGACGTTATCGATCGGGCAACCGATCGCGAATACGCAAATGTATATCCTGGATGCATACCACAGACTGCTACCCGTAGGGATAGCGGGCGAACTGTGCATCGCGGGAGATGGTTTGGCACACGGGTACTTGAACCGTCCGGAACTCACGGCGGAGAAATTCGTATCCAACCCATTCGCAGCCAGTGAGCGGATGTACAAAACCGGTGATCTTGCGAGATGGCTACCGGATGGCAACATCGAGTACTTAGGCCGGATCGACCACCAAGTGAAAATCCGTGGCTATCGGATCGAGCTTGGGGAGATCGAAGCGCAGCTGCTGCAGGCGGAGCTTGTGCAGGAAGCGATTGTCGTGGCTCGCGAGAATATTCAAGGGCAAAACGAACTGTGCGCTTACGTGGTGGCGAAAGGCGAGCTAACAATCGCGCAGCTGCGCGAAGCGCTCGCGAAGACGCTGCCAAGCTATATGGTTCCGACGCACTTCATTCAACTGGAGAAGCTGCCGCTGACGCCGAACGGAAAGCTAGACCGCAAGGCACTCCCCGCGCCGGATGGCAAGCTTTCGACGGGCGTCGCTTACGTAGCGCCGCGCAGCGAAACCGAGCGGCAGCTTGCCGCTATTTGGCAAGAGCTGCTTGGCGCCGCGCAGGTCGGCGTAAACGACAGCTTCTTTGAGCTGGGCGGACATTCGCTGAGGGCGATGACGCTTATTTCCCGCATTCACCGGCAGTTCGAGGTGGAAATCAGTTTGCGCGACATATTCCGCTTTCCAACACTAGAAGCGCAAGCGGCGGTCATCGACGGTAAGGCGAAGAGCGCGTATGCGGTCATTCCGCAGGCGGAAGAGCGGCCGAATTATCCGGTAACGTCCGCGCAAAAACGGATGTACGTGCTCAGCCAAATGGAAGAGGCGGGCACGAGCTACAACATGCCGGCCGTTCTGCAAATCGAGGGGAAACTGGATCACGCTCGGCTGGCGGCAGCTATGAACGGTTTGATCGCGCGACATGCATCGCTACGGACGATGTTTATGCGTTTTGGCGAAGACGTCACACAAATCGTACACCCTACAGCAGCTTTTATATTAAATGAGAAGCGTTGTACGGAAGCCGAGGCGAAGGCGTATATCAAAAACTTTGTGCGCCCATTCGATTTGACGCAAGTTCCGCTGCTTCGGGCAGAATTGCTCGAACTTGCGGAAGAAAACCATTTGCTGCTGCTTGACATGCCGCATATTATCTCTGACGGTGTTTCAATTGGGATCTTGGTGGAGGAGTCTACGAAGCTGTATGCCGGAGAAGAGCTTCCAGCATTATTGATCCAGTACAAGGATTACGCGGTTTGGGAGAAGGAACGGCAAGGCAGCGAAGCGATGAAGGAGCACGAAGCGTATTGGCTGGAGCGCTTCTCTGGCGAATTGCCAGTGCTGCAATTGCCGACAGATTATGCAAGACCGGCGGTGCGCAGTTTTGAAGGCGATAGGATGTCTTTTACAATTGACAGAAAGTTGACGCAATCGCTTAGACGACTTGCGGAAGAGTCGGGAACAACGCTTTATATGGTTCTGCTGGCAGCTTACAAGACGCTGTTGTATAGGTACACAGAACAAGAAGACCTCATTGTTGGCACTCCGGTTGCGGGCAGAGAACATGCGGATTTGGAGAGACTCATGGGTCTGTTCGTCAACACGCTGGCGCTGCGGAGCTACCCGTCGGGCGAAAAGACGTTTGTGGATTTCCTCGGGGAAATCAAACAACAGACGCTGGAAGCTTTTGAACATCAGGCATACCCGTTCGAAGCGTTACTCGAGCAGCTCAATATGAAGCGGGATACGAGCCGGAATCCGCTGTTCGACACGGTATTCGTGCTGCAAAATACGGCAACTCAAAGGTTGGAGTTGCCAGGACTGCGGATATTGCCTTATGAAACCGACAATCGGATTGCGAAATTCGATTTAACGATGGAAGCGACGGAGACCGAAACGGAAATTTCTTTTTGCGTCGAGTATAGCACCGCGTTGTTCAAAGCTGAGAAAATTCAGCGGCTGATCGGCCATTTCCGTCAGCTGATGGAAGCCGCCGTTCATGATCCAAAGGCGCGGTTGGCGGAATTGGTACTGCTGACCGAAGCGGAGAAGATGGAAATCCTTAACGACTTCAACGCGACAGAAGTGAAATACCCTCGAGCTAAGACAATTCACGAGCTGTTCGAGGCGCAAGTGGAGATTACGCCGGACCATGTCGCAGTCGTGTTCGAGGAAGAGGCGCTGACGTACCGGGAGCTGAACGCACGCGCGAATCAACTCGCGAGGGTGCTGCGAGAGAAGGGCGTACGGTCAGATCACCTGGTCGGCATCATGTTGGAGCGCTCACTTGAGATGAGCGTGGGTATTCTGGCGATCATGAAAGCCGGCGGCGCGTATGTGCCTATTGATCCAGAATATCCAATGGAGAGAATTCACTTCATGTTGGAGGATTCCGACGCCAAGATCTTGCTGACACAGCAACATCTGATGAGTCCGAGCGAATTTACAGGTGAACGGTTATACCTAAATGAGACCAGCTTATTCAAGGGGGATGCAACCAATTTAGAGCCGCTCTCTGCATCACATCATTTGGCGTATGTGATTTATACCTCAGGCACGACTGGGAAAGCGAAAGGAGTTTGTATTGAGCATCGGGCTATCGTAAACACCTTGGTGTGGCGCAAGCGGGCTTATGCGTTCGGAGAAACAGATCGTGCGATTCAATTGTTCTCCTATGCTTTCGATGGCTTTGTTTCGAGCTTTTTTACGCCGGTTCTATCTGGCGCAAGCGCCATATTGGTAAGGGAAACGAACAATCCGATTGCCATTATCGAAATCATTGAGAAGCGGCAAGCGACTCATCTCTTTTGCGTGCCTACCTTGTATCAGGCAATCTTGGAAAGTCTGAAGAACCAAGAAGGACGAAGCCTGAAGGCCGTTACTCTCGGCGGCGAAAAAACAACGAAGCAGGTTGTCGAGCTTAGTGATCAAAAGCTTGCCGGAACTCAGTTAATGAACGAGTACGGTCCTACTGAGAACAGCGTAAATTCCACGATGTACAGGTATCAGGCCCATCGGTTTGTCCCCACCATCGGCGCGCCGATCGATAATATAAAGGCGTATGTGGTAGGAGCGGAAAACGGCCAACTGCAGCCGATCGGCATCGCGGGCGAGCTTTGCGTCGCGGGTGCAGGTTTAGCGCGCGGCTACCTGAATCGTCCGGAGCTGACTGCGGACAAGTTCGTTAAGAACCCTTTCTCGCCAGGCGAGCGGATGTACAAGACAGGCGATCTCGCGAGATGGCTGCCAGACGGGAACCTTGAGTACTTGGGGCGAATCGACCATCAAGTGAAAATCCGGGGATACCGGATCGAGCTAGGAGAAATTGAATCGCAGCTGCTGCAAGTCTCGCATGTAAAAGAAGCGGTCGTCATCTCTCGGGAGAACGAGCGGGGACAAAACGAGCTGTGCGCGTACGTGGCGGCGGAAAGCGAGTTGACGGTAGCGCAGTTGCGCGGAGAGCTCTCGCAATCATTGCCGAACTATATGATTCCGGCTCACTTCATGCAACTGGAGAAGCTCCCTTTGACACCGAACGGCAAGATCGATCGCAAAGCGCTGCCGGAGCCGGACGGCAAGCTTTCTACGGGGGTGACTTACGTTGCGCCACGCTCAGATGTGGAGAAGAGGCTTGCCGCAATTTGGCAAGAGATTCTTCACGCAGAATCGGTAGGTGTACTCGATTCTTTCTTCGAATTAGGCGGACATTCGCTCAATGCAATGACTCTTGTTTCCCGTCTCCATCAGCAGTTCGAGGTGGAAGTAAGTTTGCGGGATGTGTTCCAGCATCCAACACTGCATGCTCTTGCCAAGAAGATTGAGTCATTGGGATCAAACGAGTATGCGGCTATTCAGCCGGCAGGGGAACGGACCTTTTACCCGGTATCGTCGGCTCAAAAGCGGTTGTATGTTTTAAGCCAAATGGAAGCTGCTGGCACGAGCTACAACTTACCGGTCGTGCTTCGCCTGGAAGGGAAGCTGGACTGCGATTATTTGTCGCACGCGATGAACCAATTGATCGAACGTCATGAATCCTTGCGCACTTCCTTTGAACTGGTCGCAGGAGAAGCCGTGCAAGTCGTTCATCCTTCGGTGCCGTTTGAGATCAGCGTAAATAGGGCTTCGGAGGCTGAAGCGGACGCGTTGGTGGAAGTTTTTATTCGTCCTTTCGATTTAAGCCAAGCTCCGCTGTTAAGAGTGAAAGTAATTGAGTTAGACGATGAGAGTCACCTGTTGCTGCTCGATATGCCTCATATCATTTCCGACGGCGTTTCTATGGGCATATTGGTCGAAGAATTTACAAAGCTGTATGCCGGAGTATCATTGCCCAAGCTGCGAATCCAGTACAAAGATTACGCGGTGTGGGAGCAAGAGCGTCAAAGCAGCGAGGCAATGGCGAAGCATGAGTCATTCTGGCTTGACGCGTTTGCAGGCGAGCTTCCGGTGCTGCAGTTGCCGACGGATTATCCAAGACCGACTATACAGCGCTTTGAAGGCGATCGGATGGCTTTCACGCTAGACGCTGCGTTGACGGATCGTATTCATCGCATTGCGAAGCAAACCGGTACGACGCTGTATATGGTGCTATTTGCCGCTTACAATGTGATGCTGTCGAAGTACACGGGACAGGAAGATCTCATTGTCGGTACGCCGATCGCGGGCCGAGCGCATGCAGATCTGGACCGAATCATGGGGATGTTCGTAAGTACGCTGGCGCTGCGCAGCTATCCGTCGGGAGAAAAAACGTTTGCGGTTTTCTTAAACGAAGTGAAGGAACAGACTCTTGAGGCGTTCGAACATCAGGAATATCCATTTGAGAAATTGGTGGAAAAGCTGAATTTGTCTCGTGATTTGAGCCGTAATCCACTGTTTGACACGATGTTCGTGCTGCAAAATACGGAGATGCAACAACTAGAGATGGCGGGACTTGGCGTAACCACAGTTGAAATCGAGAATCACATCGCAAAATTCGATTTGAAACTGGAAGCAGTTCAAGTAGAATCTGAGCTCAGCTTTAGCTTGGAATACAGCACGTCGCTGTTCAAGCCTGAGACGATATCGCGCATGATCGGTCATTTCAGACACCTAATCGAAACGGCGGTAAGCGAGCCGGAAGTCCAGATTTCGGAGCTGGAGCTGCTGACTGCAGTAGAGAAACATCAGATTCTTGTCGACTTCAACGCGACGAATGCGGAGTTTCCGCATGACTCGACGATCCATGAGCTGTTCGAAGCGCAAGTGGAGAAAACGCCGGATCAAGTGGCGGTAGTCTTCGAAGATCTGGAACTCACGTACTCTGAGCTGAACGCTCGAGCGAACCAACTGGCGCGGGTATTACGGGCGAAAGGCGTAGAGCCGAACAACCTCGTCGGTGTTATAGCGGAACGTTCGCTGGAGATGATCGTTGGCCTCTTGGGGATACTGAAGGCGGGCGGCGCATACGTACCGATCGATCCGGCGTTTCCGGAGGAACGAATTCGCTACATGCTGAAGGATTCGGGAGCGAAGCTACTGTTGACGCAGCGGCGGCTGCGGGAGCGGATCTCGTTTGAAGGCGAGTTAATCGAGCTAGATGATCAGCAATCGTATGATGAAGCCGGTTCGAGCTTAGCGCCGGTATCTGAATCCACCCATCTGGCTTACGTTATTTACACTTCCGGTTCGACTGGACAACCTAAGGGCGTCATGATCGAACACCGGTCGGTTGTCAACTTTATTCAGGGGATGGTTAACCGGATTGATTTTGCCGGGGGGAAATCAGTCCTATCGACGACGACGTTCTCGTTTGACATCTTCGGTTTAGAAACATTCGTGCCGCTAAGCCAAGGGGCCAAAGTGTTGCTGATGAACAGTCAGCATCAGGAAGACCCGAAAGCAATGCTCGAATTTATCGAGAAGCAGCACGTGGACATCGTGCAAATGACGCCGTCGCGGATGCAGCTCCTTCGCCAAGCGGGCAACAGCGATTGGTTGCAGAAGCTTCAAGCGGTGTTGATTGGGGGAGAAGCATTCCCCGAATCGTTGCTGGGAGCTCTGCAGTACGAGACAACGGCTCGTTTGTTTAACATGTACGGCCCAACGGAAACGACGATTTGGTCCACTATGAAAGACGTAACGGATGCGAAAACGTTATCGATCGGACAACCGATTGCAAATACGCAGATTTATATCGTAGATGCGAATCGAAGGCTTCTTCCCGTTGGCGTAGCAGGCGAGCTATGCATCGCGGGCGAAGGATTGGCGCGCGGCTACTTGAACCGCCCGGAACTGACGGCGGAGAAATTCGTGGGGAACACATTCGTCCCTGGAAAGCTGATGTACAGAACCGGGGATCTTGCGAGATGGCTGCCCGACGGAAACATCGAGTACTTGGGCCGGATCGACCATCAGGTGAAAATCCGGGGTTACCGGATCGAGCTTGGGGAAATCGAGGTCCAGCTCGTCCAGACGGGGCTGGCCAAGGAAGCAGTTGTCATCGCGCGCGAGAATGAGCAAGGACAAAACGAATTATGCGCGTACGTGGTAGCGGAAGACAAACTGACAGTCACGCAATTGCGAAGAGCTTTAGTCGAAACATTGCCGAGCTATATGGTTCCGGCGCACTTTATGCAGCTTGAGAAATTGCCGCTGACGCCGAATGGGAAAATCGACCGCAAGGCGCTGCCGGCACCGGAAGGCAGCCTGTCTTCAGGGATTACCTATGTGGCACCGCGCAGCGAAATGGAGCGGCAGCTAGCTGCGCTCTGGCAAGAGATTCTCCACATTGAGCAAGTAGGCGTACATGATCACTTCTTTGATCTAGGCGGTCATTCGCTTCGCGCAATGACACTTGTCTCTCGAATCCACCGTCAGTTCGAGGTGGAAGTGAGTCTTCGGGACGTGTTCCAGCATCCGACGCTTGAAGCGATGGCGACTGTCATCATTTCGCAAGGAACGAGTGCGTTCACGGCGATTCAACCTGCAGCGGTACGGCCGTACTATCCAGTATCGTCAGCGCAAAAACGGATGTATGTGTTAAGTCAGATGGAAGGAGCCGGCACGAGCTACAACATGCCGGTGGTGCTTCGTCTAGAAGGAAAACTGGATCGTAAGCGTTTGGCGCAAGCTTTGAACCAATTGATTGCACATCACGAGTCACTGCGTACCTCGTTTGAGCTGGCCGAGGGAGAAGCCGTGCAAGTGATTCATCCTTCAGTGCCATTTGCAATCACTGAGAAGCAATCCTCGGAATCCGAAGCAAACGCACAAGTGCAAGCTTTTATTCGTCCATTTGATTTAAGCAAAGCTCCGCTGTTGCGTGCCGAAGTAATAGGGCTGGATACAAAGGGAGAGCGTCACTTGCTCCTGTTGGACATGCCGCATATGATTTCTGACGGCGTATCTTTGGGAATATTGGTCGAGGACTTTACGAAGTTGTATGCCGGAGAAGAGTTGACGGAGCTGCGGATTCAGTATAAGGATTACGCGATTTGGGAGCAAGAACGGCAAGGCAGCAAGTTGATGGAGGAGCATAAGACATTCTGGCTGGAGGCATTCACGGGAGATCTGCCTGTGCTTCAACTGCCAACGGATTACCCGAGACCGGCGGTGAAGCAATTTGAAGGCGAACGGATGACGTTTACACTGGACGCCAAGCTGACCAAAGATATCAAAATCTTAGCAGATGAATCCGGTACGACGCTCTATATGGTGCTTTTGACGGTGTACAACGTGATGCTGTCGAAATACACGGGACAAGATGACCTCATCGTGGGTACGCCGATTGCTGGAAGAACGCATGTCGACCTAGATCGGGTCATGGGGATATTCGTGAACACGCTGGCGCTGCGGAGCTATCCATCGGGCGAGAAGACGTTTGCGACCTTCTTGGACGAAGTGAAGCAGCACTTGCTCGAGGCGCTTGCGCATCAGGAGTATCCGTTCGAGGCACTTGTGGAGCAGTTGGATTTGTCGCGGGATATAAGTCGCAATCCGCTTTTTGACACGATGTTCGTGTTACAGAATGCGGAGATGCAAGCACTGGAGATGCCCGACATTTGCGTAGCTCCGTACGAGTTGATGCACAATATTGCCAAATTCGATTTGATGCTGGAAGCTTCGGAAGCGGCAGAAGAAATTCACTTCAACCTGGAATACAGCACGGCGCTGTTCAAGGCCGAGACCATTGCGCGGATGATTAACCATTTCCGCCAACTGATCGAAGCGGCAGTGAGCAAGCCGAAATCACGAATTGCAGAGATGGACATGCTGACAGAATTCGAGAAACAGCAAGCCCTTCAGAACTTCAACAGCGCGAAAGCGGAGTATCCACGGGATCAGACGATCCATGAGCTGTTCGAGGCACAAGCGGAGAAAACGCCTGACAACGTGGCGGTCGTATTCGAGAAAGTGTCGCTTTCATACCGGGAACTGAACGCGAGGGCGAACCAGCTCGCTCGGGTATTGCGCGAGAAAGGCGTTCAGCCGGATGACTTAGTCGGCCTCATGACAGATCGTTCGCTAGAGATGATCGTCGGCATTGTCGCGATCTTGAAAGCTGGCGGCGCGTACGTACCGATCGATCCGGAATATCCGGACGAGCGGATCAACTATATGCTGGAAGACAGCAGGACGCGGCTTCTGGTGACTCAGTCGCATTTGCAAGCACCGGCTTCCTTCATGGGAACGATTATTGAATTGGACGACAAGCGATTGAACGATGTGAACGATACCAATCTGGAGCCCGTATCCGGTCCAACCTCGCTGGCGTATATTATCTACACCTCGGGCTCGACAGGACGGCCGAAAGGAGTGATGATTGAGCACCATAATGTCGTGCAATTGCTCCTAAACGATCGGCTGCCGTTTGATTTCGGTGATGAAGATGTGTGGACGATGTTTCATTCGTACTGCTTCGATTTCTCGGTCTGGGAAATGTATGGAGCGCTTCTGTACGGCGGACGGATCGTCATGGTGCCGAAAATTGTGGCACAGGATCCGTCGGCGTTCCTTAAACTGTTGTCGGAGAAAGGCGTAACGGTGCTGAATCAGACGCCGACGGCATTTAGCGGTTTGATTCAGGAGACCGCAAACAACGCCGTGCCGCTCAGCTTGCGCTATGTTATCTTCGGAGGAGAGGCGCTGCAGACAATGATGCTGCGCTCGTGGAAAGAGCACTATCCGAGGATGCGTATGATCAATATGTACGGCATCACGGAAACAACGGTCCACGTCACGTTCAAGGAAATCGGCGAAGCGGAAATTGAAGAGAACCGAAGCGTGATCGGCTTGCCGCTCCCGCCGTTAACCGCCTATGTATTGGATCAGGCAGGCAAGTTTGTGCCGACAGGAGTTGTTGGAGAGCTGTACGTCGGCGGTGCTGGCGTCGCTCGAGGCTATTTGAACCGCGAGGATCTAACGCACGAGCGGTTCGTGAGCAACCCCTACCGCCAGGAAGAGCGGTTGTACCGTTCAGGAGATTTGGTCCGACGGCTCGAAAACGGGGAATTGGAATACTTGGGGCGGATCGACCATCAAGTGAAGATCCGGGGCTTCCGGATCGAGCTAACCGAGATCGAAGCGAAGCTGCTGCAGATGGAGCAGGTGAAGGAAACTATCGTTCTTGCGCGGAAAAACGCGCAAGGACTAGAGGAGCTGTGCGCGTATGTGGCAGCGGAAGAAGAACTGACAGTGGCACAGCTGCGCGCGGAGCTCTCGCGAACTTTGCCGAGCTATATGATTCCAGCGCATTTCGTCCAACTGCCGAAGCTGCCTTTGACGTCAAACGGCAAGGTTGATCGCAAAGCGCTGCCGGCGCCGGACGGCAATCTGTCATCAGGCGTCCCTTATATCGCGCCGCGCAACGAAATGGAGCAAGCGCTGATTGATATTTGGCAGTCACTCTTAAAAACGGAACGCGTGGGGGTTCATGATAATTTCTTCGAACTAGGCGGCGATTCAATCAAAGCGATTCAGTTGATGTCGCGTCTGCATGCACGGGGATGGAAGCTGGAAATGAAGCAGCTGTTCCAATTTCCGACATTAGCTGAGGCGGCGCTGCAAATTCGTACGATAGAGATACGTGCAACGCAGGAGCCTGTAGAAGGTGAATTGGCCCTGATTCCGATTCAGCGATGGTTCTTCGAGTCGGCCTTTCAGGATGAACATCACTGGAATCAGTCCGTGATGCTCTATAGTGAAAATGGCTTCGACGAGCGCCTCGTGAGGGAAACATGGATGAATCTTGTACAGCATCATGATGTTTTGCGCAGTGTGTTTCGCAGAGATACGCAAGGCGTGAAGGGATGGAACCGCGGAGCTTTGGAAGCGGCTGAAAGCTGCTTCCGCCTGACGGTGAAGGACATAACGGACGCAAGAGATATAGCGGCTAGTGTCCAAGCTCAAGCAACACAGGTGCAAAGTGGTCTTAATCTGGGCGAAGGCCCGTTGGTAGGTATGGGATTGTTCCACACGGCAGGAGGAGACCATTTGCTGATTGCGATCCATCACTTGGTGGTGGACGGAGTGTCCTGGCGGATTCTGCTGGAGGATTTCGCGCAAAGCTACGCGCAAGCGGAGCTGGGTCATGCAATCGTACTGGCTGAGAAAACAGCGTCTTATCAGGCGTGGGGCAAAGAGTTGCAACAATACGCTCAAAGTAGCGCGCTGCGTCGGGAACGAGATTACTGGCAGAGGCTGGAGGCGACTGAGTTGAAGCCGCTGCCGCAAGACGGAGTCGTCAGCAAGCGGCTGACGGTAGAGCGGAAGAGCGTCATCATCGAGCTCTCGCCGGAAAATAGTTCGAAGCTCGTGAAGGAAGCGCCGCGCGCCTACCATACTGAAATTAATGACTTGCTGCTGACGGCGCTGGGGAAAGCACTCGGTGAATGGAGCAGCGAGCATCACGCGGCCTTCACTTTGGAAGGGCATGGCCGGGAACAAATTGCGGAAGGGCTGGATGTCAGCCGGACCGTAGGCTGGTTTACGACGATGTATCCGGTTGTATTGAAGCTTAGCGAAAGCCATGACCTGGGCGAACAGCTCATCGAGGTGAAGGAGCAGCTTCGGCGCATCCCGAATAAGGGCATCGGATACGGTGTTCTGGCCTTTTTGGCGGGAGAAGAAGGTCAACCTCCAATCTTAAGAGGAAGCTTGCATCCGCAAGTGAGTTTCAATTATTTAGGTGAGTTTGGGGAAGAGTCGGTAGGGAATTGGCGTATGTCATCCTTACCGGCGGGCTGGGAAAGCAGTCCTAACAGTGTCAGCCCTTACGCCTTGGACATCAATGGTACGTTAATCGAAGGGAAATTATCCTTCCGGTGGAGTTACCACCCGTCGGAATTTCGAGAAGAGACGATTCGAACACTAGCGGAAACGTTCTCGAATCATCTGCAAGAGTTGGCGGCGCACTGCGCGGCGAAAACGGAAAGCGTATGGACCCCATCGGATTACGGTTACGGCCGGCTGTCGATGCAAGATCTCAGACATTTACAACGAGAATTGCAGGAGCAACTCCCTGGCGCCGAAATTGAGCAGATTTATCAGATCAGCCCGATGCAAGAAGGGATGCTGTTCCATGCACTCTTGGATCCGGTTTCGAATGCGTATTTCCAACAGTCGAGTATGACTCTAAATGGAAAGCTTGAAATAGAGAGCTTCGCGGCGAGTTTCCGTAAGCTGGCGGAGCGCCATGATGTGCTGCGGGCGTTGTTCGTGCACGAAGGGCAGAGCCAGCCGCTGCAAGTGGTGCTGAAGACGCGAGAATTACCGGTACAAATCGTAGATTTGTCGGGAATGACCAACGAGGAGCAAACGGCATATATCCAGCAATGGGAAGAGCAGGATCGGAGTCGCGGCTTCGATCTGTCGCGCGATCCACTCATGCGCCTCGGAATTTTACAAACCGGCGCATCCGTCCGGATCGTGTGGAGCCACCATCATGTGCTGATGGACGGCTGGTGTCTGTCAATCCTGATGCGGGAATGGCTTGAACTGTACCGTGCGGAAAGGACAGGAACGCCGGCGCGATTGGGCCCGGCATTGTCATATCGTATCTTTATCGATTGGCTGGAAGCGCAAGAGAAGGAAGAAGCACAGGTGTACTGGCAAGCGTATGTTGCGGGATATGACACCCCGGCGGAATTGCCGAAACGGTCTGCCATTGCTACAAACTGCGGATACGAAAAGCGCGAAACGGTCCTAATGGTGGAAGAAGCGATGACGGCGCAGTTGGAGGCATTAGCGAAACAGTACCGGGTAACGGTCAGCACGGTGATGCAATCACTGTGGGGGATTATGCTTGGTCGATACAACGGCACGCAAGATGTGGTTTACGGCAGCGTCGTATCAGGCCGTCCAGCGGATATTGTCGGCGTAGAGGAAATGATCGGACTGTTCATCAACACGATTCCAGTACGAGTGAACTGGGATACGGAGCAGCGTTTCGCAGATGTGTTAAGCGAAATGCAGCGACGCGCAGTGGAGATGAAAGCGTACGATTACGTACCTTTGGCCGATATTCAGGGGCAAAGCGATCTGAAACGAGATTTGTTCAGCCATATTCTGGTGTTCGAGAATTATCCGGTGGAAGAAGGCTTTATGGAAGCCGGGGATGAAGAGATCGAGATCGTGGACGTGTCCGGATTCGAGCAGACGAATTACGACTTCGATGTGGTTGTTTTACCAGGTAAGACGATGCAGATCAAGTTGAAATACAACGCACTGGTCTATGAGCCAGAGATGGTGCAGCGACTGAAGGGACATCTTCTGCGTCTGATCGAAGCAGCTATCAGCAATCCGCAAGCGCGGATCTCGGAGCTCGAGCTTCTGACGGAACCGGAGAAACGGCAAATTTTAAGCGACTTCCAGGCGACGGAAGCGGAGTATCCGCACGATAAAAAAATTCACGACCTATTTGAGGCTCAGGCGGCGAGGACGCCGAATGGCCTCGCAGTCGTATGCGGCGAGGAGAAACTCACTTACGCGGAGCTTGGCCGATGCGTTGATCGACTTGTTCGCGCACTTCGCGAGCAGGGTGTAGGGCGGGAAGCCGTTGTAGCGCTCGCGCTTGCGCCTTCCGTCGAGACGATCGTCTCTATGCTTGGCGTCGCGAAGGCTGGGGCGGCTTTCCTGCCGATGGATACGGAAATGCCGAGGGAACGAATCCGTTACATGCTGGAGGACAGCGGCGCAAGTCATCTTCTGACCCAGCGGGAGTATGCTTCCGAGCTTTCCGTCCTATTCGATGGAATCACGATGGATGCCAGTCATTATGGGAAGCCGGAAGGCGACGCCATCGCACCGACAGTAGAAACGGAACTTTCGGATGAAGGTTCAGCAGACGATCTGGCTTATTTGATTTATACGTCAGGAACGACAGGCAAACCGAAAGGCGTTCAGCTGACGCATCGCGGACTTGTTCATTATGCGACCTGGTTTTGCGATGAAGCGCATCTTACGCCTGCGGACCGGACGGCGCTCCTCTCATCGTACGCGTTCGATCTCGGGTATACGAGCTTGTTTCCGATCCTGCTGGCAGGCGGACAGCTTCATCTCCCAACGAAGGATACGTACACGGATCCTGAGCTGCTCAGCACCTATCTCGGAGAGCAAGGTATCACATATTTGAAAATGACCCCTTCGCTATTCCAAATGCTCGTTGGCTCGCACGGCTTCGCCAGCGACAACAAGCTGTCGAAGATTCGGCTAATCGTGCTAGGCGGGGAGAGCATTCATGCGGCTGATCTGCTTCAGTTCCATGGTCAATATGCCGAAACGGTTTTCATGAATCATTACGGCCCAACGGAGACAACCGTTGGCGCCGTATACCATCGCATCGAGCCGGAACAATTGGCTTCATTCGCCGCACGTCCGGTTATCGGCCGTCCGATTCGGAACGCCGGGGCGTTCATTCTCGACTCGACGCGGCAACCGGTGCCGATCGGCATTATCGGCGAGCTGTATTTGGCGGGACCCGGCATGGCACGCGGTTATTTGAACCTGCCGGAGCTGACGGCCGAGCGGTTCGTGAGCAGTTCCTTCGATCATTACGATCGGATGTACCGGACAGGGGATTTGGCAAGATGGTTGCCGGATGGGAACATCGAATACCTTGGCCGGATCGACCACCAAGTGAAAATTCGCGGTTACCGGATTGAGCAGGGAGAGATCGAGGCGCAGCTGCTGCGAATGGAGAACGTGAAAGAAGCGGCCGTCATTGCAAGCGAGAATGAACAAGGTGAGCATGAGCTGTGTGCGTATGTGGTGGCGGACAAGGAGCTGACGGTAGCGCACCTCCGGGGTGAACTGGCTCAGACCCTGCCGAATTATATGGTTCCGACGTATTTCATGCAAATCGAGAAACTGCCTTTGACGCCGAATGGAAAGCTGGATCGCAAAGCGTTGCCGGTGCCTGACGGCAGGCTCTCGACGGGCGTTGCTTACATTGCGCCTAGAAACGAAACGGAGCAAGCGCTAGCCGAGATCTGGCAGATGGTGCTAAACGCCGTTCAAGTCGGCGTTCACGACAACTTCTTCGATCTCGGAGGACATTCCCTCCGGGCGATGACGCTCGTTTCCCGCATCCACAAGCAATTCGAGGTAGGCGTGAGTTTGCGCGAGGTCTTCCAGTATCCGACGCTGGAAGAGATGGCAGCCGTCATCGCTTCGAAGACGACCAGAGCTTATGCGGACATTCCGCAAGCGGGAGAGCGTCCTTATTATCCGGTATCGTCCGCGCAAAAAAGGATGTACGTGCTCAACCAAACGAATGAGATGGATACGAGCTACAACATGCCGGCTATGCTGCGCTTGGAAGGAAAATTGGACCGCGAGCGCCTTCTGGCGGCGATGAATCAATTGGTCGCGCGGCATGAATCGCTGCGGACGTCGTTCACATTTTCCGGAGGAGAGGCCGTACAAATCGTACACCCTTCGGTCGCCTTTGCGATCAGCGAGAAAAGCTGCAACGAAGCAGAAGCGAAGGTATACGCAGAATCTTTTGTCCGTCCATTCGATTTGACACAGGCACCGCTGCTGCGAGCAGAAGTCCTTACGTTTGCGGAAGATCGCTATTTGCTCTTGCTGGATATGCCGCATATCATCTCCGACGGCGTGTCGAGAGCTATCTTGGTGGAAGAGTTTACGGAACTGTATAGCGGAAAAGAGCTTCCTGATTTACGCATCCAGTACAAGGATTACGCGGTATGGGAGCATTCCATGCAAGGCAGTGAAACAATGAAGGTGAATGAGGCGTACTGGCTGAGGCGTTTCGCGGGCGAATTGCCGGTGTTACAGCTTCCGATAGACTATCCAAGGCCAGCGGTACGCAGCTTTAAAGGTGACCGAGTCTCATTTACGCTTACCAAAGCGCTGACAGCGGAATTGAGACAAATAGCAGTGGAGACAGACACAACGATGTATATGGTGCTGCTTGCGGCTTACAAGGTCATGCTGTACCAACTCACGAGACAGAAAGACATGGTTGTCGGCACGCCGGTTGCGGGCCGAGTGCATGCGGATCTCGAAAGGGTCATCGGCATGTTCGTAAATACGGTGGCGCTCAGAAGCTATCCAACTGGAGAGAAGACATTTGCAGCATTCCTCGAGGAAGTGAAGCAGCTTACGCTAGAAGCGTTCGAGCACCAGGAATATCCGTTCGAGACGCTGGTGGAGCAGCTTCACCTACCGCGAGATTCAAGTCGTAATCCGTTGTTTGACACGGTGTTCGTGCTGCAGAACACGGGGATGCGGAAGCTAGAGCTGCCGGGACTGCGAATTTCTCCTTATGAATCCGGCCAATGGATCGCGAAGTTCGATCTGTTGCTGCAAGCTACGGAAGAGGAATCGGGCATCCGAATCGACCTGGAATACAGTAAGGCAGTGTTTAGCGACGATACCGTGCAAAGAATGGCCGACAACTATCTCTTCGTGATCGAATTTATTATCAACAATCGGAATACGGTCCTTGAAGGTTTCCCTTTGAATCTGAAAAAGAAATCGCAGGCGATCGAAGAAGAAGTGAATTTTAGCTTCTAATTGTGCTGCAATGGATGGAAGAACGCGGAGGTACAACATGACGGATGATCAAATCATCTTAGACAGCGAATACGAGTTGGAAAGGGAGTATTGGATACAGCAGCTGAAAGGCAGCCCTGTTCCCAGTCGGTTTTTTGTCAAACCAGATTTAAGAACCCACTCGGAGTATGGCGTTTTTCAAACCGTGTTGCCAGCTGGACTATCCGACAAAATTGAACAAGTGACAAAGGGCTCTTTCTTCGCAGTGTATATTTTGCTGCTAAGCGGAGTCAAACGGTTGCTGTCGATTTACTCGGGCGACGAAGATATTTTGGTCGGCATGCCTCTATTGGGCGCGAAGAATGGAGAAGCGAATCATTTGCTTGCGCTCAGAACGAATATGGATTCGACGGCTACATTCAAGCAACTGCTGAACCAGGTCAAGGCCACCGTCGTTGAAGCCGACAAGCATCCGAACATTTCGTACGAGGAAATATCCAAGTTGATGAATCAATTGGAGCAGCAAACCGTGTTAGCGGATTTAGAAACCGTCGTGCTTCTGAAAAACGTTCATGATGCTTCTCGTATGGATTTTCGAGGAAAAGATATGATTTTTACCTTCCATGCTCAAGAAGGAACGATCGATCTGCAGCTGCAATACGACAGCCAAGTTTACGGTGCAGATACGATGGCTTCGTTGGTCCAACATTTCATTTCGTATCTTCACCAAGCATTTGAGAAACCGGATTTACCGGTTTCTCAAATCGAGATTTTATCTATGGAAGAAAAGGAGTTTCTCTTAGAACCATTCAACCGAGCGAAAGCGGAGTACCCGCGGGACAAAACGATCCACGAGCTGATTGAGGCGCAGGCGAAGAAAACGCCGGACAACGTGGCAGTCGTGTTTGAGAACGTATCGCTTACGTACCGGGAGTTGAACGCGCGGGCGAACCAGCTCGCACGAGTATTGCGCGAAAAAGGCGTGCAGCCGGATGATTTGATCGGCCTCATGACGGACCGTTCGCTTGAGATGATCGTCGGGATCCTCGCGATTTTGAAAGCGGGTGGCGCGTACGTGCCAATCGATCCTGATTATCCGAACGAGAGGATCGACTATATGCTGAAGGACAGCGGGACGAGACTTCTGGTGACCCAGTTGCATTTGCAGGCACCGGCTTCCTTTACGGGAACGATCATCGAACTGGATGACAAGCGATTGAATGAGGTGAATGATGCCAATTTGGAGAGCATATCCGGTCCAACCTCATTGGCGTACATCATCTATACTTCGGGCTCGACGGGACGGCCGAAAGGGGTCATGATCGAGCACTGCAACGTCATTCAGTTGCTAATGAACGATCGGCTGCCGTTTGATTTTGGCTCGGAAGATGTGTGGACGGTGTTCCATTCGTACTGCTTCGATTTCTCGGTTTGGGAAATGTACGGAGCGCTTTTGTACGGCGGACGCATCGTCATGGTGCCGAAAATCGTGGCTCAGGATCCTTCTGCGTTCCTGAAACTGTTGTCGGAAGAAAGCGTAACGGTGCTGAATCAGACGCCGACGGCGTTTAGCGGCTTGATTCAGGAGTCTGCGAACAACCAAGTGCCTCTCAGTCTGCGCTATGTCATCTTCGGAGGAGAGGCGCTGCAGACGGCGATGCTGCGCCCGTGGAAAGAGGGTTACCCGAAGACGCGTTTGATCAATATGTACGGCATCACGGAAACGACGGTCCACGTCACGTTCAAGGAAATCGGCGAAGCGGAAATTGAAACTAACCGAAGCGTGATCGGATTGCCGCTTTCGCCGTTAACCGCCTATGTGCTGGATCAAACAAGTAAGCTCGTGCCCACCGGAGTCATTGGAGAGCTGTATGTCGGTGGGGCCGGCGTCGCGCGCGGTTATTTAAACCGTGATGAACTGACGAGCGAGCGCTTCGTTAGCAACCCCTACCGCCCGGAAGAACGGCTGTACCGTTCGGGTGATTTGGTCCGACGACTCGAAAACGGGGAATTGGAATACTTAGGTCGGATCGACCATCAAGTGAAGATCCGGGGCTTCCGGATCGAGCTAGCGGAGATCGAAGCAAAGCTGCTGCAGATGGAGCAGGTGAAAGAAACGATCGTACTTGCACGGAAAAACGCGCAAGGACAAGACGAGCTGTGCGCGTACGTGGTAGCGGAAGAAGAGCTGACGGTGGCGCAGCTGCGCGCGGAGCTCTCGACATCGTTGCCGAACTATATGATTCCGGCGCATTTCGTGCAGCTCTCGAAGCTGCCATTGACATCGAACGGCAAGGTCGACCGCAAAGCGCTGCCGGCGCCGGACGGCAATCTGTCGTCAGGTGTAGCTTATGTCGCGCCGCGCAATGAAACAGAGCGGGTGCTGGCCGAAATTTGGCAGGAGCTTCTCCAAGCCGAGCGAGTTGGCTTAAATGACAACTTCTTTGATCTGGGCGGTCACTCACTTCGCGCGATGACGCTTATCTCCCGGATTCATCAGCAGCTTGAAGTGGAAGTGAGTTTGCGCGACGTGTTCCGTCAACCGACGCTGGAATCGTTAGCCGCGATCGTAGCCTCACAAGCGAAGAGCGCGTATATTTCCATTCCGAAAGCGGAAGAGAGAACGCACTACCCGGTATCGTCCGCGCAAAAACGGATGTACGTACTCCAACAATTGGATGCGGCAAACGTGAGTTACAATATGCCGACCGTGCTGCGCTTAGAAGGGAAGCTGGCACGCGAGCGTTTGTCGACGGCGTTGAACGGGTTGATCGCTCGGCACGAATCGCTGCGGACGTCGTTTGCGCGATCCGGTGAAGAAGTCGTGCAGATTGTACATCCTTCTGTGGACTTCAAGCTCGGCGAGAAGCGGTGTACCGAAGAGGAAGCGAAGGCACTTGTCGTGGCTTTCATCCGTCCATTCGATTTGGCGCAGGCGCCGCTGCTTCGCGCTGAATTGCTCACATTTGATACAGAAAACCATATGTTGCTGCTCGACTTGCCGCATATCATCTCCGACGGCGTGACGAGGGGCGTATTGATAGAGGAATTTACGAAGCTGTATGCCGGGGAAGAACTGCCGGCATTACGGATCCAATACAAAGATTACGCGGTGTGGGAGCAGGAGCGCCAGGCTAGCGAAGCGATGAAGGGGCACGAAGCGTTCTGGCAGGATCAGTATGCGGGCGAAGTGCCAGTACTGCAACTGCCGACGGATTATCCAAGACCGGCGGTTCAGCGTTATGAAGGGGCCCGAGTTTCGTTCACGCTAGGCAGAGAACTGACGGAAGGACTCCGAAGACTAGCGGAAAAGTCTGGCTCGACGTTGTATATGGTGCTGCTGGCGGCCTACAAGTCGCTGCTGTTTAAATATACAGGGCAAGAAGACCTCATCGTGGGTACGCCGGTCGCGGGCAGAGAGCACGCAGATCTGGAGAGAGTTATCGGTCTGTTCGTCAATACACTGGCACTGCGGAGCTATCCGTCGGGCGAGAAGACGTTCGCGGCTTTCCTGGAGGAAGTGAAACAGCGGACGCTGGAGGCGTTCGAGCATCAAGCGTATCCGTTCGAGGAGCTAGTAGAGCAGTTGGATTTGACGCGGGACACAAGCCGCAATCCGGTGTTCGACACGATGTTCGTGCTGCAGAATACGGAGATACAGAAATTAGAGCTGTCGGGCTTGCGGATTTCTCCTTATGAGTCCGATAATCGGATTTCAAAATTTGATCTTACGTTGGAAGCTTCAGAAAGCGAAACGGAAATCTACTTCAAGGTGGAATACAGTACGGCGCTGTTTAAGGCAGATACGATCCAGCGCCTCATCGGCCACTTCCGTCAGCTGATTGAAGCGGCCGTTATCGATCCGAAAACGCGTTTGGCGGAGCTGAATCTGTTGACGGAAGCCGAGCAGACACAAATCTTGCGTGACTTCAACGCAACGAAAGCAGAATACGCCCGGGACAAAACGATACATGAGCTGTTCGAGGCGCAAGTGGAGAAAACGCCGGATCACGTCGCGATCGTTTTCGAGGAACAATCGATGACGTATCGTGAGCTGAACGCTCGTGCGAATCAACTGGCTTGGGTTTTGCGGGAGAAAGGCGTACGCCCGGATCATCTCGTTGGCATCATGATGGAACGTTCGCTTGAGATGTGCGTGGGGATCCTAGCGATCATGAAAGCCGGCGGCGCATACGTTCCTATCGATCCGGAATATCCGAAGGAGCGGATTCGCTATATGCTGGAGGATTCTGGCGCGGAGATCTTGCTCACGCAAAAGCGCCTGTTAAAGCAATATGATTTTAATGGCGAACGGATATGCCTGGATGAGATAAGCCAAGATAAGGGGAATGAATCCAATTTAGAACCGCTCTCAAGGTCCCATCATTTGGCGTATGTCATTTATACTTCAGGCACGACGGGAAAAGCCAAAGGGGTAGGCATCGAGCATAAGGCCATTCTAAATACTCTGGAATGGCGCAAGAAAGCCTATGCCTTTTCGGAGAAAGATCGCGCGATACAGCTCCCTTCCTATTCCTTCGATAGTTTTGTGTCGAGCTTCTTTACGCCGATTATTGCCGGTGCAAGCGCGATTTTGTTGAAGGAGACAAATGATCCAGTCGCCATCATGAAGGTCGTGGAAAAGCAAAGAGTGACGCATCTCTTCAGCGTGCCCACCTTGTATCAAGCGATATTGGAAAATTTGCAAAGCGGCGAAGGATACAGCTTAAGTGTCGTAACGTTAGGCGGTGAAAAGGTAACGAAACAGCTTGTCGAGCTTAGCGGACAAAAGCTGGGCGAAGTGGAAGTGATTAACGAGTATGGCCCTACCGAAAATAGCGTTATCACCACGGTGCTTCGTTACGGGCAAGAACCTTTTCGAAATTCGATCGGTCGACCGATTAGCAATACGAACGTGTATGTGATCGGCGACGATGCCCATCAACTGCAGCCGATCGGCGTCGCAGGCGAGCTGTGCATTGCTGGAGATGGATTGGCACGCGGCTATCTCCACCGTCCAGAATTGACCGAGGGTAAGTTCGTGCCGAACCCCTTCTCGCCAGGCGAGCGGATGTACAGGACAGGAGATTTGGCCAGGTGGCTGCCGGACGGCGAAATCGAATACTTGGGCCGGATCGACCATCAGGTGAAAATCCGGGGGTACCGGATCGAGCTTGGGGAAATCGAGGCGAAGCTGCTGCAAGTCCCGCAAGTGAAGGAAGCAGTTGTCATCGCACGGGATAACGGGCAGGGACAAAACGAATTATGCGCGTACGTGGCGGCGGAAGAGGAGTTAACGATTGCGCAGTTGCGCGGACCGTTAACAGTAGTATTGCCAAGCTATATGGTCCCGGCGCACTTCGTGCAGCTTGAGAAGCTACCGCTGACACCGAACGGAAAGATTGACCGTAAAGCGCTGCCGGCGCCAGACGGAAAGCTATCGACGGGTGTCGCTTACGTGGCGCCGCGCAACGAAACGGAGCGGCAGCTTGCGATGATTTGGCAAGAATTGCTTGGTGCCGATCAAGTTGGCGTAAACGACAATTTCTTCGATTTAGGTGGGCATTCGCTGAAAGCGATGACCCTCGTTTCCCGCGTCCATCGGCAATTTGAGGTGGAGGTCAGCTTGCGCGACGTGTTCCTGTATCCGGCGCTGGAAGCACTGGCAGCGGTCATCGCTGCCCAGGCGAAGAGTGCATATGCGGCGATTCCGCAGGCGGAAGAGCGGCCGCACTATCCGGTATCGTCCGCGCAAAAACGGATGTATGTGTTAAGCCAAATGGAAGAGGCGGGCACGAGCTACAACATGCCGATGGTACTGCGCTTAAAAGGGAAGCTGGACGGGGAGCGGTTGTCGGCAACGATGAATTCCTTGATTGATCGGCATGAATCGCTGCGGACCTCCTTCGGAATTTCCGGAGAAGAAATTGTGCAGATCGTTCATCCTTCGGCAGCCTTTTCGATTAGCGAGAAGCGTTGTACCGAAGCCGAGGCGAGGGAGCTAGTCGAAGCCTTTGTCCGTCCATTCGATTTAGCGCAAGCGCCGCTGCTCAGAGTGGAAGTGCTCGAGCTTGCGGAAGAGAACCATTTGCTGCTGCTAGACATGCCGCATATCATCTCCGACGGTGTGTCGTTAGGTATTTTAGTAGAAGAGTTTACGAAGCTGTATGCCGGTGAAGAACTGCCGGTTATGCGGATCCAGTACAAGGATTACGCGGTGTGGGAGCAGGAACGACTAGCCAGCGAAGTGATGAAGGGGCACGAAGTGTTCTGGCTGGAGCAGTTTGCCGGCGATTTGCCTGTGCTGCAACTGCCGACGGATTACCCAAGACCGTCGGTACAACGATATGAAGGCGACCGGGCGAAATTTACGATAGACGTCGAGCTGACGGAAGAACTCCGCCGACTCGCCGACTCGACGGGAACAACGCTATATATGGTGCTGCTTACAGCCTACAAGACATTGCTGTTTCAGTACACCGCACAAGAAGATCTCATCGTGGGCACGCCTGTCGCAGGCCGAGAGCATGCCGATCTAGAGGCGGTCATCGGATTGTTCGTGAACACCCTGCCATTGCGGAGTTCTCCATCAAGCAAGAAGACTTTCTCGGCTTTTCTGGAGGAAGTCAAGCAGATGACACTGGAGGCGTTCGAGCATCAGGCGTACCCGTTTGAGGCGTTAGTCGAGCAGTTGAATATGACACGGAATGTCAGCCGCAACCCGCTGTTCGACACGATGTTCGTCATGCAGAACATGGAGGTGCAAAGCCCAGAGCTGCCAGGACTGCTCATTGCACCTTATGAAACCGACAATCGAATAGCGAAATTCGATTTAACGATAGAACTATTTGAAGCATATGATCGTATGAATATGCAGCTTGCGTACAACGTAAACCTTTTTAGGCAAGAAACGATCGAGCACATGGGTAATGATTTGATCGTCTTATTGCAACGCATCGTTCTGGATCCTGAAATGCTTCTGATCGATTCGGGAAATGAGCGGAATTCCGCGATAACTAACGAAATGAAGGATTTTTCAAGCTGGTCGTTTTAAGGAACGTCAGGAGGAGTAGCTTCGTTGCCCACGACGCGAAAGTCCTGATGATTCCAACCACTACAAAGGGTGAATCAATATGTTGTTTAAGCACGACAACCAAAGTTTACAACAACGAAAATATTGGATTAACAAGATTCCATCATATACAGCACATACAGATCTTCCATTAGATTTTCAGAGAACAGAGACGTATCGGAAACAATCGGTGCTTATTGAGCTGCGTCCCGATTTATCGGCAAGCTTATGGGATAAATGCAAAAATTCTGATTATGCTCTTTTTACATTTATTACAGCCGCAATTAAAGCTTGCCTTTATCACTATTCCGGACAGGTTCAGTCCGTCGTAGGTACCCTTGTATTTAAAAAAGAGGACGATGCGGAGTCCAACCTTCTGGCGCTTTATGATGAAATTCAAGCAGACGGGATATTCCGAGAGTTTCTAAACCAAATGAGAAAGACGATCCTGGATGCAAATGAGAACGGACAGTATCCATTCGATAAGCTGATTCAAGATTTACAGCTTCTCGAAGAAAGGAATCGCCATCCGTTATTCGATATCGTTGTTGTTTCATCCCGGATCCATGAAATTGATAAACTCGAGTCTATTCAAAATGATATCACGGTACGCATCGATTCTAACGCTACCGGATTCATATCCTTGTTCATTCAATTTAACGGTGCGTTATACGAACAGAGCACGATGGCTAGGTTTGGCATACATATTCAGCAGGTGCTGGATCATGTGCTCAAACAAGAATTGGACATTCAGATCGCGCAAATCGAAATCTTATCCGATGGAGAACGAGAACAGATCCTTGGCGAGTTCAACGCGACGAAAGCAGCGTATCCGCAGGAGAAGACGATCCACGAGCTGTTCGAGGCGCAAGCGAAGAAGACGCCAAACAACGTGGCGGTCGTGTTCGAGGATGCGGCGCTGACGTATCGAGAGTTGAACGATCAGGCGAATCAACTTGCGCGGGTATTGCGTGAGAAAGGCGTGAAGCCGGATAGCCTAGTCGCTATCATGGCGGAGCGTTCGCTAGAGATGAGCGTGGGAATTCTGGCGGTATTGAAAGCCGGGGGCGCATACTTGCCCATCGATCCAGACTATCCGGAGGAGCGGATTCGCTTCATGCTGGAGGATTCAGGCGCTAAGATCATGCTCACGCAACAGCGACTGTCCAAGCCATATGATTTTGTCGGCGAACTACTTTACATAGATGAACCAAGCGGCTTTAAAGGTGATACATCTAATCTAGAGGCGCTCTCCCAATCCCATCATTTGGCGTACGTCATTTATACGTCGGGCACCACAGGAAGAGCGAAAGGAGTCTGCATCGAACATCGGTCTATCATCAACACCTTGACGTGGCGCCAGCGGGAATATGCGTTCGGGGAGACGGATCGTGCGATTCAATTGTTTTCCTATGCCTTTGATGGTTTTGTTTTGAGCTTTTTTACACCGATTCTGTCGGGTGCAAGTGCCATTTTCTTAACGGAAACGAATGATCCTGCCGCAATTCTCGAAGTTATGGAGAAGGAGCAAGTGACTCATCTCGCATGCGTGCCGACCTTGTATCAAGCGATACTCGAAAATCTGCACAATGAAGGACAAAGCATGAAAGCCGTTACGCTTGGCGGCGAAAAGGTGTCGAAGCGGCTTGTCGAACTCAGCAGGCAAAAGCTTGCCGGAGTTGAACTTGTGAATGAATACGGTCCGACCGAGAACAGCGTCAATTCCACGATGTTCAGGTATCAAGGTGAAGTATTTATCTCTACGATCGGTCGACCGATCAACAATACGAAAGTGTATGTGATCGGTGCGGCGTCCGGCCAACTACAGCCGATCGGCATTGCGGGGGAGCTGTGCATCGCGGGAATGGGCTTGGCCCGGGGCTACCTGAATCGACCGGAGCTGACGGCGGAGAAGTTCGTGCCGAACCCTTTTGCCCCAGGCGAGAGAATGTATAAAACCGGGGACCTCGCGAAATGGTTGCCGGACGGGAATCTGGCATATTTGGGACGCATCGACCATCAGGTGAAAATCCGGGGGTACCGGATCGAGCTTGGGGAGATCGAAGCGCAGTTGCTGCACGTTCCGCAAGTGAAAGAAGCGATTGTCATCGCGCTCGAAAACGAGCAAGGCCAAAACGAGTTGTGCGCGTATGTAGTGGCGGAACAGTCGGTAACGTTGGCGCAGCTTCGCGGGGAACTCGCGCAAATGTTGCCGAACTACATGATCCCAGCGCACTTCGTGCAGCTTGAGAAGCTGCCGCTGACGCCAAACGGAAAGATCGACCGGAAGGCGCTGCCTGCGCCGGACGACAAGCTGTCGACCGGCGTAACCTACGTAGCGCCACGCAGTGAATCGGAGCAGAAGCTTGCGAAGATTTGGCAAGAGTTGCTCGGCGCTGCACAAGTCGGTATTCACGATAACTTCTTTGACCTGGGTGGACATTCGCTTAAGGCAATGACGCTCGTTACCCGCATTCATCAGCAATTCGAGGTGGAAGTCAGCTTACGGGATGTGTTCGGGCATGCAACGCTGGAGGCGCTGGCCGCATTTATTGCTGAGCAAACGAAAAGCGTTTATGCAGACATTCCGAAGGCGGAAGAGCGCCAAGCCTATCCGGTTTCGTCTGCGCAAAAGCGGATGTATGTGCTAGGCCAAATGGAAGGCGCAAATGTGAGCTACAACATGCCTGCGGCGCTGCGTTTGGAAGGGAAGCTCGATCATGAGCGGCTGGCGGCTGCCATGAACGGGCTGATCGCGCGGCACGAGGCGCTGCGGACGTCGTTTGTGCTATCCGGCGAAGAAGTCGTACAGATTGTTCACCCAACCGCGGCCTTTACGATTGGTGAGAAGCATTGTACCGAGGCCGAGGCGAAGGCGCACGCAGAGACCTTTGTGCGCCCGTTCGATTTGGCGCAGGCGCCGCTTCTTCGTGCTGAATTGCTCGCGTTTTCGGAAGAAAATCATCTGCTGCTTCTGGACATGCCGCATATCATCTCAGACGGCGTGTCCATGGGCATATTGGTGGAGGAGTTTTCGAAGTTGTATGCCAGGGAAGAGCTGCCTGCATTGCGGATCCAATATAAGGATTTCGCGGTATGGGAACAGGAGCGTCAAGGCAGCGAAGCTACGAAAGAGCATGAGGCGTTCTGGCTCAAGCAGTTTGCGGGCGAATTGCCTGTGCTGCAGCTGCCAGCGGATTACGCAAGGCCTGCGGTGCAGCGATTTGAAGGCGACCGAATGAAATTTACCCTGGACAATTCTCTGACGCAAGGGCTCAGACGAATCGCGGAAGAGACGGGCACGACGTTGTATATGGTGCTGCTGGCAGCCTATAAGGCGCTGCTCTTTAAGTATACGGGACAAGAAGACCTTATCGTGGGTACGCCAGTCGCGGGCAGAAGGCACGCAGACCTGCAGAAGATCATGGGTCTGTTCGTCAACACATTGGCGCTTCGGAGCTACCCGTCGGGCGAGAAGAGATTTGCGGACTTCCTGCAGGAAGTGAAGCAGCAGACGCTGGAAGCGTTTGAGCATCAGGCGTATCCTTTCGAAGCGCTCGTGGAGCAATTGAATTTGAAGCGAGACACGAGCCGTAATCCGCTGTTCGACACGATGTTCGTGCTGCAGAACATCGACATGCAAAACCTAGAGTTGCCGGGACTGCGGATTTCTCCATATATAACGGACAAGCGTATCGCTCAATTCGATCTGACGCTGGAAGCGTCGGAGGGCGAAACGGAAATTTACTTCACTGTGGAATACAGCACGTCCACGTTCAAGACCGAGACGATTCAGCGAATGGTCGGGCACATCCGACAATTGATTCAAGCGGTCGTGCTCGATCCACAAGCGAGGATTGGAGAATTGGAACTGGCAACGACAGCTGAGAAGGAGCAAATTCTCCTAGGTTTCAACGCAACAGAAATGGACTTCCCGCGGGACAAAATGGTTCACGAACTATTCGAAACTCAAGTCGAAAAGACACCGGACAACATCGCGGTGGTGTGCGAGGAAGTTGCGCTGACATACTGGGAGCTGAACGTGCGTGCGAATCAGCTCGCAAGGGTATTGCGCGAGAAAGGCGTTCAACCGGACGACTTGGTGGGCATTCTGGCGAAGCGTTCGGTAGACATGGTCATTGGGGTGCTAGGCGTATGGAAAGCAGGCGGCGCGTATATCCCGATCGACCCGGAGTATCCGAACGACCGGATTCAATTCATGCTCGAGGAAAGCCGGGCTCCATTCCTGTTGGCCCATCGCGAACCGCTTAAAGTGATTTCGTTTGCGGGACAAGTCTATTGTTTTGAAGATGGACTTGCCGAGCAGAAAGAAACGACGAATTTGGATTCGGTTACGAAGCCGCAGCACTTGGCTTACGCCATGTACACGTCGGGCACGACCGGGCAGCCGAAAGCCGCGCTGGTGGAGCACGGCAATCTGCAGAACATTATCCACGCGTGGGAAAAGTTCTACAGACTGGATTTGCATGCGGCTAGCATGCTGCAGTTGGCCAGCTTCTCCTTTGACGTATTCGTTTGCGACTTGGGAAGATCCCTTATGCACGGAGGCAAGATGGTCATTTGTCCGAGCGAGGTTGCGCTGGAGCCCGAGAAGGTCTATCAGCTCGTCCGGCAACACGATCTGAATATCCTCGACGGTACGCCGGCCGTCATGATACCGACGATGCAGTATATAGACGACAATCAATTGGATACGTCGATGCTGGATTGGATCATGATGGGAGCGGATCGTTGTCCAGCGCAGGATTTTATTTGGCTGCAAAATAAGTTCGGCTCGCAAACACGCATTTTCAATTGCTACGGCGCGACGGAAGCTTGCGTAGATGTCAGCTATTACGAAATGGACAAAGAGTTCACTAGTCATGTTCCGGTTGTTTCGGGCAATGCGCCGCTCGGCAAACCGCTCGGGAATATGAAGGTTTATATTCTAAACGAAGGCAAACATCTTCAGCCCATCGGAGTTGCCGGAGAGCTCTTCATTGGGGGGGCCGGCGTAGGCCGAGGTTACTTGAACCTTCCGGAGCTCACGAAAGAGAGGTTCGTGCCGGATCCGTTCGTTCCTGGAGAACGCATGTATAAGACTGGGGATTTGGCGAAATGGATGCCGGACGGGAATATCGAATATTTGGGCCGTGCGGATCACCAGGTGAAAATCCGGGGGTACCGGATCGAGCTCGGTGAAATCGAGGCGCAGCTGCTGCAAATCGAGCAAGTGCAAGATGCGATTGTCATTGCGCGCGAAAACGAGCAAAGACAAAACGAGTTGTGCGCGTATGTGGTATCAGAAGGCGAGCTGACAGTGGCGAAGCTTCGTGGGGAGCTTGCGCACACATTGCCGGGTTATATGATCCCGGCGCACTTCGTTCAACTCGAGAAGCTGCCGCTCACGCCTAACGGAAAAGTCGACCGCAAGGCGCTGCCGATTCCGGACGGGAAACTGTCTTCGGGCGTGGCTTACGTGGCGCCGCGAAGCGGAACGGAGCGGGCACTTGCCGAAATCTGGGAGGAGTTGCTTGGCGCTTCGCAAGTCGGCATTCATGATAACTTCTTTGAGTTGGGCGGACATTCACTGAAAGCTTTGACGCTTGTCACGCGCATCCATAAGCAGCTTCAAGTTCAGATTCCGTTATTCGAAATTTTCCGAACCCCTGTCCTTGAGCAATTAGCGGCTTCGATCGAGGCACTTGACAAGCGGGAATTCTCGTCCATTGAACCGGCAGCCGAAGCAGCGTATTATCCGCTCTCGGCCGCGCAAAAAAGAATGTTTATTTTAAATCAGATGTCCGAGCGTTCGACGACGTACAACATGCCGGCCGTCATGCATTTCAAAGGTACTCTGGATCCGGAATTTGTTCGTCTCACGTTTGATAAAATGATCGCTCGCCACGAAATTTTGCGTACGTCATTTAAACTTGTCAAAGGCGAGCCCGTGCAAATCGTTCATCGCGATTTGCCGCCATTCGAATTGGCCTATACGGATGTGGTGGAGTTGCTTGGTCAATCCGCGGAAGAGCCGAATGTCCGAACGTTTGTCGAAGAGTACTTGATAAACTTTATTCAGCCTTTCGACCTAGGTATTCCGCAATTGTTGCGAGCAAGCTTGCTTCGGGTTCGTCAAGACGAGTATTTCATTCTGACAGATATGCCTCACATTTTGGGAGACGGCGTTAGTTCCATAATCTTGGAGAAAGAATTCGCCGCCTTGTATGCGGGCAAAACACTCCCGCCGCTGCGAATTCAATACAAAGACTATGCGGCGTGGCAATCGAAGCAGATGAATAGCGACGGAATGAAGCAACAGCAGCAGTTTTGGCTGGAGCAGTTCGCCGGGGAAATTCCGGTACTTGATCTCGCGACCGACTATCCGAGACCGAGGGTTCAACGGTTCGAGGGAGACCGGATCACGTTCCGGTCGGATGAAAGACTGACGAGCGAACTGAATCGATTAGCGTCCACGCTTGGCGTGACGATGAATATGCTCCTACTGGCTGGTTACAGTATCATGCTTCACCTTTATTCGGGGCAAGAAGATATCGTCGTCGGCATGCCGACATCTGGGCGCTCGCACGCGGATTTGGAGGAGCTGGTCGGCATGTTCATTAACACGCTGCCAATTCGCAGTTACCCGAAGCAGAAGTCAACGGTATTGGCGTTTATCGAGACCGTAAAAAAGACGACATTACAAGCTTTCGACAATCAGGATTATCCGTTCGAAGAGCTGGTGAGACAGGTCGTCGCGTCTCGGGATCCTAAGCGAGGACCTTTGTTCGATACGATGTTCGTCGTGCAAAATTTTGCGGACGATGATAAAGGTTCCAGATCGGTTCAAACGGCAATGCCGATTGAGATGCCGGTATCGACGTCTAAATTCGATCTGACGCTGACCGCGACCGAGACCGAGACTGCCGGAACGATCGAGTTCCATTTGGAATACTCGACGTCCTTATTCAAAAAATCTACGGCAACTCGGATGGGTCAGCATTTGATTCAAGTGCTGCAGCAAATGGCAGCTCACCCCGAGCAACGGCTGGAAGAGCTGGAGATGGCGACAGACGAAGAGAAACGTTTTCTAATGTCACTCAATGAAACTTACACGGACTATCCTAGAAACAAGTCCTTGAACGAATTGTTCGAAGATGAAGCCATTCAAACGCCCAATCATGTAGCCGTCAAATTCGGCGATGAAATGTTGACTTATGAGGAACTTAATCGGAAGGCCAATCAGGTGGCGAGATGGCTACAGCAACATGGGGTCTCCAAGGGCGCAATCGTCGGCCTCATAACAGGGCGCTCGCTCGAGCTAGTCATCGGAATCTTAGGAATTCTGAAAGCTGGTGCAGCGTACTTGCCGATGGACCCGGATTATCCGATGGAGAGAATCGACTACATGCTAAAGGACAGCGAAGCCCGTGTTTTGTTGACGCAGCAGTCGCTTGCGCCTGTCTTGGAGGGGACTGAGGTTGAGGTTACGCGGTTGTTCGTTGATGATCCGCAGATGGATAATGTGGCTACGGATAATCTCAATACACGTATCGATGGGTCTGATTTGGCTTACGTCATGTACACATCGGGTACGACGGGCACGCCGAAGGGTATTATGACGATGCACGCCAACATTACCCGGATCGCGAAAGATACGAACTATGTCGATGTTCGTGAAGATGATCATATTTTGTCCGTATCGAACTACGTTTTTGATGGATTTACGTTTGACCTATACGGAGCGCTGTTAAATGGAGCAACGCTAGTGCTAGTCTCGAAAGAAACGATCTTGGATGTCGAAATGCTGGCTAGCGTGATCAAGGTACAACGAATTTCCATCATGTTCGTCACGACGGCCTTGTTCAATCTGTTGGTCGAACGTTCACCTCAAGCGCTGGCCGGCATTCGCAAAATACTGTTCGGAGGAGAAAGAGTATCCGTCAAACATGCTAGACTTGCTTTGCAAGTCATGGGGAAAGACAAAATCCTGCATATGTACGGACCTACGGAAAGCACCGTATTTGCGACTTTCTATCCCGTTGACGAAATCGCGGAAGACTCAACGACGATTCCGATCGGTAAGCCGATCAGCAATACGAAGGCGTATATTTTGGGACCAAGCGATCAAGTACAGCCGATCGGGGCGCCGGGAGAGTTGTGCTTATCCGGTGACGGGCTGGCGAGGGGCTACTTGAATCAACCGCAAATGACTTCCGCCAAATTCGTCAAGCATCCGCTGGAGAATGGACAGCTGTTGTACCGCACAGGCGACGTGGCGCGTTTCCGATCGGACGGAAACATCGAGTTCTTGGACCGGATCGATCAGCAGGTCAAAATCAGAGGGCATCGAATCGAGCTCGGAGAAATCGAAAAGCAATTGCTCGCTTTGGATCACGTAAAGGAAGCCGTCGTTCTGGCCCGTCAGGACCATGAAGACAAAGAGCTTTGCGCGTATCTCGTTGCTGACGCGGCGTTAACGGCAAACGATCTGAGGGAGCAGCTAGTCAAATTTCTTCCTGAGTACATGATCCCGCTCCATTATGTGACGCTGGATAAAATGCCTTTAACGGCAAACGGCAAGCTGGATCGTAAAGCTTTGCCAAAGCCGGATGCCAAGAACCTGGCGATGAGAAACGGGCTTGCGCCTCGAACCGAAACGGAGCGCAAGCTGTTCCATATCTGGCAAGAGATTCTGGGTGCGGATCAGATCGGCATCGATGACAACTTCTTTGAAATCGGCGGACACTCTCTGTTGATCGCGAGAGCCGTTATGGATATCAATGAAGCATTTGAAATCCAATTGCCTTTGACGAAAGTATTCAATAGTCCGACCATTCGTACAATCTCCGAGATCATTGATGAATTAACGACTGTTAAACCTTCGATATCCCAGGATAAACAAATGGTTTTGCTGAAAGAAGGCGTTAGCAACGCGAATTACGTCTTTTTCGTCCATGCCGGCAATGGCGACACCAATGCTTACGTGCCGTTAAGTCAACGCTTGACGGACGATTATCATTATTGGGCGATCAAGTCGGATGTCACGCAAGACTTCGAGCCGGTGGTCACTTCCATGGAAGAACTCGCACGATCGTATATTCAGAAAATTAGAGCGGTTCAGCCGGAAGGTCCTTATACTCTTTCGGGCTGGAGCGTTGGCGGCACAATTGTTTTCGAAATCGCAAGGCAAATGGAACAAATGAATCTTGACGTGGCGCTCCTGGCAATGATCGATACGCATCTCGTAATCGATCGGGAAATGAAGGGAACGACCGTGTTCCAACACGATACGGAAACCGAAATTTTACGTTCGCTGTTTGCAGCTGTTCATGATGAGTACGAGCTGCAAGAAGTACTGGACATCGCATGCGATAGCGATCGGGTATGGACGTCTTTCGTTCGAATGTCCGAAGAGAGGGGCTATAGCGATAGCTTTCTTCAAAGAATGGATTCGCACAGAGACGCCATGCTCGCTCAAATCGCGGCCGATTTCTCCCAGTCGGATTTGAGCGAAATCGTTAAGATTTACAACGAAACGCGTTCCCTAACGCATGCGCGCAATTCGTATGTGCCTCATGGCAAAGTGCTCGCGCCGGTTTATTTCTTGCGGGCAACGGATAACGTGCTTCCGGTAGATGCTTCGCTTTGGCAAAACTATTGCTTGAATCCGATGCACGTAATGGAAGTACCGGGCGATCATTATTCGATTTTCCGCGAGCCGGAAATCCAACATCTGATTCGTTTGTTGAATGCGATATTCACAGACAAGAACTAATTGTGGAGGACAACATGGAACAATTCCCGGGTTGGAATGTGGAAAACCCTTTTCCGTTCTACCAGAGCATGCGTAATGAAAAGCCCGTATTCAAAGATTCAAGTCATCGTTGGAACGTGTTTCTATACGAAGACGTGAAGCGGGTGTTGAGCGATCAAGAGTACTTTTCTTCCCGAATCTCTTTTGAGCCGCTGAGCATACTGTTTATGGATCCGCCGGAGCATCAGAAGTACCGTTCCAACTTTAGCAAAGCGATGACGCCTCAACTCATGAACCGGCTATCAAGCGGTATCGCCACGCATACGAAGAAAGCATTGCACAAATTTATTGAACAGGGCAAGGTTGATATTGTCGATTCCTTCACTTTGCATGTGCCGCTAGAGGCCATTACGCTTTTACTTGGCATCGCCACGGAAGAGAGCCAGCCATTCAAAGAGTGGGCAAAGCTTGCTTTTGCGCACTTTGCCGATTCAACGATGGACCAAGATGAATTGCTAAGACTGCAAAGAGAAACAACGGAAAAGATCCAAATCAGCCTTTCACAGACGATCGACTACAAAAAAGAACATCCGGCTGATGATCTGATCAGCGCATTAGTTCAGGCGCAGTCGAATAGCGATTTGCTGACGAGAGATGACCTTGAACATTTTTGCTTCCTGCTGTTGGTCGGGGGTATCGATACGTCGGTGAATCTCATCACCCATTCGTTGGTTCTGCTCGGCGAGAAACCGGAATTGTTCGCCAGGTTGAAGACGAATCCGGAGGAGTTGCCGAAATTCGTAGAAGAAGTGCTTCGATTCCGTTCGCCCGTTCAGTCGGCTTATCGGGTCGCCGCCAAAGCCGTCCAGATCGGCGGTCACTCCATTCGCCGTGGAGAGCCCATCGTCGCATGGATCGGTTCGGCCAATCATGACGAGCGCGAGTTCGAGAATGCGGAGTCGTTCGATGCCACACGCAAAAATAATCATCAGCATCTTGCGTTTTCCAATGGCGGTCATTATTGCATGGGCGCGCATTTGGCAAAAATGGAGGCTAAAATCGTCTTAACGGAGGTGCTCTCCAGCTGCGAAGAAATTCGCATCGTGCCTAGTGCGGACAAGAAATCGATTCAAAGCACCGTTGCGTTTGGTTATGAACGTTTTCCTATGAGCTTCACGTTATCGGATCGTTCTGATGAAAGGGTACCATGAAGGAGGTGAGCTATGAAATTGTCATTTAAGATCGGCATTTTAATGCTTATGCTTTTTAATGGTTTGTTTTCTTTCGCCAGCGCGGCACCTGCACAACCATTATCACCTATCGAGCAGACGGAAAGCTTTATCAATTCGCATCAACTGGATAAGAAATTGCCGGGCTTTGCCATCGGCATCGTACAAGATGGACAAGTCATTTATACGAAAGCGTTTGGTTTCTCGAATGTCTCTCATCAAGTCCATTCGACAACAAAAACCCAATATCGCTTAGGTTCCATCGAAGAAACGTTTACCGGGGTTGCGATACAGCAATTGGTGCAATCGGGAAAAATCCGACTGGATGATCCCGTAAGCCAATACTTGCCCTGGCTTAAGTTGTATGATGAGGGAGCTGAAGTGCCCGTAACGCTGGAACAGATTCTCTACCAGAAAAGCGGGGTATCCTCAAACATCGGATTGAACGAATGGGATAAAGGGGTTTCCATAGAGCAACAATTACGTTCTCTTCAGGGCATTGAACTTCGTTTTCGGCCGGGCAGCCGGTCGAAATACGCAGAGCTGAACGATGTCATCCTTCGTCTCGTTATCAAGGAAGTAACGAACCTAACGGCTTCTCAATTCGTGAACGAAATGATTTTAGAGCCATCAGGTTTAGAAGAGACGTATGTTTTGCCATCATCGAAATTACAAACGGATACCGCGTCGACGGGCTACAAGAAGAGTTTTTTGAAAACGAGGGAGCACAAGTCATTGGCGGATGGCGATTATTCGTCTAATGTGGAAGACATGGCTCATTGGCTAGCATTGCAAACGAAGACGGGATCGGCGGATAGCCTCACTCCGGTAAATCAAGCGCCTGTCCGTCTGGCGCAGGAGGCTGACCGTACCGTCAGTCCCGACTCGGATGGTGTTTCTTACGCGAGCGGGTGGAAGGTAAAGTCCGTTGAAGGGCTGGAGCTATCGCAAGGTCAAATCGGTTCTAGTTATACTTCTTATTTGGTATTTCGTCCTAAAGATCGGATCGGCGTCGTCGTGTTATCTAATATCGCTTCGCCGGTTGTTCCTTACATCGGTCAAAGCGTTATAGCTATGCTTTCGGATAGGTTGCCAGGGCCTGAGCCGGCGGAAGTCAATAAGCGCTCGGATGTGATGGCGGTTTCGCTTATCGCGGTGTTTGTATTATTAGGATTGCTCTTCGCTTGGCAAACGATCGTATTGATCCTCGATATCATAAAAGGAAAGATAAGAATGAGCCGTCTAGGCTGGAAGGGCGCGGTCTATGTTCTAGTTGTAACGGGGGTACTCGCCTATTTCGGTTATAGCCTGTATCAATTACCGAGCACGTTCGCGGGAGAGCCTTCTTGGCGTTCGTTAGCCGATTCGCAGCCAGCAAGCATCGCATATGCCGCGGCCACTGCTTTCGGAGCCGCTTTCCTGTATTATGCGTATACGTTGCTTGGACATGTTTTCGGTCTTCAACAACGGAAATCGTGGATATATCTCATCGTATTAAGTGTGAGCAGCGGGCTGGGCAACTCGTTCATTATTTTTATCGTGAACTTGGCGCTCACGGAAGACGCCTTCGATGCAAGCAAGCTTGCGCTTTACTTCGGGCTTGGACTGCTTATGTTCGTCGTTTGTCAGAAACTGCTGTTGAATCAGCTGATTCACATGACGAATGACCAGGTTTACAACAAACGAATGGATCTTATCGGGCGAATTTTAGCTACTCCTTATTATCGTCTGGAAAAGATGAAGAGAGAGAAGTTTTATACGAGTTTAGAAGGCGATACAGAAATGATCAGCGGATTTGCCAATACGGTAATCCCTTTATTGGTAGCTGCCATTACGTTGGTGTGCTGCTTCGTGTATTTGGCTTTCTTGAACATATACGCCTTTCTCGTTGCGATTGGAGGAATTTCGCTTGCAGTCGGGTTGTACGTGTATGTCAGTAACCGCGCGGAAAAACTGTGGCAAATGAATCGCGATTTGCGGAACGTGTTCTTTAAGAACATTCAGGATTTGATCGGCGGGTTCAAAGAACTTAGCCTTGACCCTAAGAAGCGGATGCAAATCAAGAAGGACATTCAGATGAATTTAGGCGTCTACAAATCGAGCAGAGGGCAATTCGAAATGAAGTTTGCCAACGTCTATATCATGGGACAGTCGTTATTGATGTTGACGATCGGCTGGGTGGCGTTTATTTTTCCATTACTCTTTAAGAATATCGGGACGGGGACGCTTCAAAGCTATGTGTTTGTGTTTCTGTACATGATGGGCCCAATGCTTGCGATCTTGAATTCAGTCCCGAGAATCGTTCAGATGAAAATCAGCTGGGGTCGGATTAAGGATCTGATTCAAGAACTAAATGTTACCGAGAAAGAAGCGAATATCTCGAGCGTCGAAGAAGGAACGAAAAAAATCGAAAGCGTGGAATTGAAAGCCGTCCAATACCAGTACGATGACGAGAATGGAAATCGCTTTTCAGTCGGTCCTCTGAACTATCGATTTGCAGCAGGCGAGCTTATCTTTATTACGGGGGGAAACGGTAGTGGCAAATCTACGCTGGCGAAGCTGTTGACTGGGCTGTATGAGCCAAGTGAAGGCGATCTTTTACTCAACGGCGAGAAAATAGGTTCCAGCGAGCTTGGCGTCCATTTTTCGACGATTTTTACCGATTACTATTTATTCGATAAGCTTTACGGTTTAGACGAACAGCAAGTGAAAGAAGAAACGGTTGATCATTATTTGAAATTGCTAGGTATGAAAGAGAAAGTGAATGTAACCTCCGGTAAGCTAAGCACGCTGAATTTATCGACAGGCCAAAGAAAGAGATTGGCTTTGCTGATCAGCTACTTAGAGAATAAACCGTTCTGCTTGTTCGATGAAGTCGCGGCGGATCAAGATCCGGAATTTCGTAAATATTTTTACGAAGTACTGTTGCAGGAGCTGAAGTCGCAAGGGAAATGCGTGATTGCGATTACGCATGACGATGAATACTTTCATCTGGCGGATAAAGTCATCAGGATGCGGGCAGGCCAAATGCAGTAGGGGAAGAAACAATCAAGGAGATCTACAGTGATGGAAATATTCGCGGTCAATCGTGCAGGCAGTGATCGAATCCTGCATCAAGAATCATGGCTTCGACTTCTGACGGAAGAGAACCGAAACCGAGTCTTACGGTTTCGCAGGTGGGAAGACGCGGAGCGGGTGATGATCGCAGATCTCATGGTGCGATATGTGATTTCCCGAAAGAAGGGCTGCACAATTAATGACATCGTTATCGAAAGAGATCGCTATGGAAAGCCGTTTGTTCAGAACATGGAACATATGCACTTTAACGTTTCGCATTCAGGGAATTGGGTTGTATGCGCCATTGACAATCAAGTAGTAGGGATTGATGTAGAACAAGTTTGTCCCATTGAAATGGAGGACTTGGCAAAAAGGTTCTTTTCCGAAGAAGAATATCACAATATCGTCCAAGCTCCTCACGATCGGCAGCTGGGATTTTTTTATGACCTGTGGACATTAAAAGAGAGCTTCGTGAAAGCCGAGGGCCAAGGGCTTTCCATCCCGCTGAACAGTTTCACGTTCAAGATACGCGATAACCGGATTTCCGTCAAACAATCGAATGGAGAAGAGGTTCGATATTTCTTTAAGCAATATCCCATTGCTGAGAAATATAGGATGTCCGTATGCGGTTGTACGTCGGAGTTTCCAAGTCAAGTGAAGTTGCTTGATTTTTACAATCTTGCTTTTTAAACCGAGAAACTGACCATTTGAGTATGGTCAGTTTCTCGGTTTTTTATTTCTTCAAATCTTGCAAACTTATGGATTCGATTACCAGAAAACTATACGTTTTATTTATATGATTTTTACGTTATATGAGCTATAATTTATGAATTTTTTACTCAAATGAGTGATATTATTTTCATCTATAGAGGGGGCAATACAATTGCAAAGAGAAGTCGTCGTCAAAAATCAGCATCAAAAAAGTTTAGGAATAAAAATGGTATTAGCGCTTGTTTGCTTGATCGCTCTTGTTTCTTTGACATTATACTTGCAGCGACCACCAACACCTAAAGCAAGCACAGCATCCGAACAGGAATTTTCGTCTGAACGGGCTATATTTGATCTCAATTCGATTGCGGTAGAAGCTCATCCTGCTGGCTCACCCGCAAACGATAAGGTAAGAGAATACATCCTAAAGCAAATGAGTATTCTTGGCTTGAATCCCAGAGTCGATTCTTTCAAACATAGTAGTAATAGTGGAGCTGCTGGTGTCGATCTCGAGTTGCATAATGTAATTGGAACTCTGAAGGGTACGGAAGACGGTAAGGCAATTATGTTGTCCGCTCATTATGATTCAGTACCCGAAGGACCAGGAGCCAATGACGATGGCACTGCTGTCGCCGCTCTCCTTGAAACCGCAAGGGCGCTAAAGGCGGGGACACCACTGAAAAACGATGTATGGTTCGTTTTTACCGATGGAGAAGAACAGGGATTATTAGGAGCACAGGAGTTTTGGAAAAACACTGAATATCGCCACAAAATTGGATTGATCGCTAACTTTGAAGCGCGAGGTTCGCGAGGTCCTTCGATCATGTTTCAAACTAACGCTGATGATGGCAAATTGATACGAGAGCTCGTAAAGGCATCGCCTCCGAACATACTCGCCAACTCCTTTATGGGTGATGTATATAAATATATGCCCAACGATACCGATTTTACAATTTCGTTGCAAGCGGGGATACCAGGATTTAACTTCGCATACATGGACGGTTGGGAAGCGTATCATTCCAAGGAAGATAACGTGGACCATACTAGCATGTCTTCATTGCAGCATCATGGAGAGAATGCTTTAGCCATTGCCAAGCACTTTGGAAATATGAATTTAACAGACTTGCGTTCGGGTGACGAAATCTATTTCAGCTTTTTTGGAATTCTCATTCACTACCCAAGCTCGTTTGCAGTTCCGTTAGCTGTTTTACTTTTTGTACTGTTTATTGGACTGGTAGCAGCTTCTCTGAAAAAAGGCGTTGTTCGATTGAAAGGGATAGGATACAGCTTACTTATGACTGTATTGTGCATCGTTATCTCTACTGCAATTTCTGCTGTTCTGTGTTATGGGCTTTATTGGAATTTGGCAAGCCATATTGAACTAGATACGTATGACTTAATTCGATTTGATTTAAGCTTCTTGCTAGTTACGATGGTGGTAAGTACATGGCTGTTCTTTGTGTTTCGTAAAAAAATTAACGATTTGGAAATTATTCTAACAGGCATGCTATTGTTCTTACTTATGTTATTTGCTTCATTGTTCTATTTACCGGGAGCAAGTTATTTGATGACCTTGCCGTTGTTCGTTCACAGTCTCATCATTGGATATGCCCTTACGAAGCCAAATCCTATTGATGTGTTGAACAAACCTCTCACTGTCTTTATTGCCGTGTTTTTACCGATCGTTTTATTTACAACTGTATACTGGCTATTTTTCATTGGTTTAAAGCTATCGACCAATATTGTTGGGGCTATCATTCTTTCCATACTTCTTCCCATGATTCATCCAATAAATAAACTATTTGTTAAAACACCTCGAATTTTCATCCCGCTAGTATCGATAGCCATCATTTTGTTAGTCGGTGCTGAAGCGTATGCTGCATTGCAATAAACAGGATTTGTAGAGTCAAGCAAAAAAGAGAGTTAATCATGATGTCGATTCTAGCGATCTGACGATTGGTTTTCTCATAAAAAAGGAGAAATAACATCATGCGCGTCACCACATCATCGAGCCCGTTTACTTTGCTGCAACAGCGTTTAAAATACGTAAGCCAACATCAAGATCAGCCTTGGAATGTATGGGTAGAGAATGTTCCTCAATGGGACAAGCCTGCTTCTATTCGCGACTACGATAGTTATCCTTTCGTTAGCGAGTACGCTCCTTGCGAAGGCTATCCGTTTCTCCTCGAAGCTATTCGTCAGCGCGAACAAACGATGTACGGTATTGTGCCGGATGACAAACAGATTTTAGTATCGAACGGTGCGCTTCACGGACTATCTCTCATTTTCCGCTCGTTGTATCGGCCCAATGCCGTTGCCTTATGTCATGGTCCAATACTAGGCAGCATAGGGACTATATTGGAAAAATACGGCTACCGAATTGTTTATTTTTCATCCCAACAGGGAGAGGTCGATATGGAACGTCTTGCATCGGAATGCGAACATGCGGATGTACGTTTGATTTATATCAACACGCCACATAATCCTACAGGAGACATCCTTTCGGAAAACGCGATTTCTAAACTTTTGAGTCTTGTTCATAACAAGGGAATTAAGCTAATCGCCGACATGATTTACGATACGATTACCTTTGATGGGGCTAAAACGTATTCTCCTTTAAGCGTAGGAACGGATTGGAGACATGTATATTCCGTTCATTCCATGTCCAAAAATTACGGATCGCCAGGCCTAAGAATTGGCTGGATCCTATCAGACCAGGAGAACATCAAGCATTTAGCCGGCTTTTTGGAACAGGAATGTGTAGCCGTTAGCGGCTTGTCTCAAAAGAGAGCGCAGTTATTAATAGAGCATGGTAATCGTGAATTACTAGAAGGCATTAACCAACGCAAGAAAGAAGTAGAGCAGTTGCTATCCTCGTTTACTGACATTCAATATGCTGTTCCGCGGGGAGGGACACAATTTTATGTGAAATTTCCCGTGGATGACGTCGATTTATTTGCAGATTATCTTCTTGTTCATTTCAGCCTTGCCATTACGACGATCAGTAATTACCAAGGAGGCAACGGTTCCTATATTAGAATCCCGATTGTTTACCCGATCAAGGAGACGAGGGAGGCACTTGGGATTCTTTCTGAAGGTCTGAAACAGTTCCAGAATGATTATGTTTTTTCAAGATAAATTCAATTGAAACTTAAGATGAAATGAAGGGATTAACATGTTGCAAAACAGCGAGATACTGACATTTGAGGATTCGGATTGGAGAAAAGAGGTATTCCAATTTTTCGCGGGTGAAATGACTAGTGAAACTCCGGTATTTCCATGCGTATTTGGAAATTCCCGCCGATCCCAAAGATCCGAAATGGGAGTTTTCTTTTGCTGGAGAACCCATATTCGTCGTTTGCAATACGCCTGCCCATCAATTACGCAATAGCAGAAGGTCGCAAACCTTTATGCTTACCTTTCAGCCCAGATGGGTATTTGAAGGGGTTTCGCAACAACATCCCCGATTCCAATGAAGTTGCAGAGAGGGGTTGTCCCTCCCATCAGAAGTCGGTCTAATTAGACTAACAGCCGTTATTTAGTGAATTTGGAATGTTTAAGGGCTCCCTTATTCACACGATTACTGTGGATTCGCCTTGATTTTCCCGCCCTGCCATTCAAATTGATACTCGAACTGCGCCGTTGAACCGTACGCATCCGGTGAATAAGGAATGACGACCGGATTCGTTTCTGTCGGCTGGAGAGGCTGATCATAGGCAAGAAATCCGTTAGCGCTTACACCGATTGCAGTTGCCGAAAACAAGCCAATGCATATCCAAACTATTTTTATTGTCTTCATTGATCCCAGCCTCCGCATCCGTTTCCTTGAAGTTTGTCTTCATTGTACGAAAGAATTGTCATGGGCGAATTAGCGGGATGTAAAAATTGCGTTGCAATCAGCCTTGCATGCAAATAAAATGGCGGCGAGGGTTCATGACCCTACGCCGCCACCTCTATTTTTACTTGTAAGCGGACAACGGCGCCAGCCAAACGAGTCCCGTTCCCCGGTACACATTGACAAGCCCCTCGCCGGAGGCTGCAGACCCGAGCAATGATTTCCCCGATCGTTCCACAGTAAAATCCAACGAATGCGACCACATCATTGCGAAATTTCCATCAACTCTAAGCACATCATTCTTCAGTTCCACAATGACCGCTTCTTCCGAAGGAATCGGTGCCTCAACAACGAGCACGCCTTTGCCTTTGGCACTGAGATTGAATAGGCCTTCGCCTCCGAGCGCGGCGGAAGACAAGTTCTTTCGGGATACCACTTGCGTTTGGAGCGATCCCTCGCAGGCGAGGAATAGACCGTCATCCAGCACGATATGGTCATTGTCGACATCGATCAGCCACAAATATTTGTAGGTCGGCTCCATCATGATAGTCCCTTGACCTCTATATACGGGCTTGACGGCACTTTCACCGGATACGGCGCCTGAAACGAGATTGCGAAGCAAACCGCCAGCTCCTCTAACCCCTGACGTCATTTCAATATTGCCGACATAATACTGCATCGCACCTGCGCTCATCATGATCTCACCGTTCAGTTCAATCATAACCTGCCTTTTTTTCATATTGCTCTTGGTCATAAAAAAGTTGGCTTGCGCGTCGGCAATGGTGGTGCTGCTCAAATCCTGCTTATATTCCAGCACACTGAAAGGTCCTAATTTCTCTTTGATCACAACATTGCTGTTATCCGTTAAATTACTTATTGAAAATGCCATCTGAATGCCTCCGTTTTTTTATGTGACGATTATCGCAGCGTCTATCATTTTGGCGAAATCTATCACATTCATACGGATTTCAATTAGAAAGGTTACATGATCCTTATGCAATGGATCATTTTTTTTGCTTTTGTAATATTTTGAACATATTTCACGACGCTCTGTTTCTTCGAGGGCAGAGAACTTGGGCAGTTTGAGAGATCAAACAGAGAAGTTTAGGTCGAAACCAAAATGGAATGAAATATTGACAGCAAACTGTTGACAGGTAAACTACTCTAATGATAGGATAAATATATACTAGTTATAGAGTAAATTGAACTAGCGATTTATAAAGATGTCCATTAAGGGAGGCGCCATGGATCTAGACATAAGCTAAAATAATTAAAATGAACTAACCTATGCAGTCGATGAGTGAGAGAGAAAAGGACTCGTGAAAAGGCAAGCAAGTGCTACTGATCGATGGGAATCAAATGTCCTATTGAAGGAATTATTCGATTCTAAATCTGTTTGAACAAAATAATAAACACACAAGGAGTTATTTAAAAATGAAGTGGACTACACGTATTGTACAGGGATTATTGATTGTTGGTTTTATCATGTTTGGACTTATGAAACTTACTGGAAATGCACAGCAAGTTGAATTGTTTACCGTAGGCTTTGGATTCGCAAAAGGCTTTATGTATTTTGTTGGGGCTTGTGAAGTTTTGGGTGCAATCGGCTTAGCTGTAGGTTTTATAAAGCCAAAAATCACTTTTTTTGCATCGTTGGGGTTCGTATTACTAATGGCAGGTGCTGTGATTTCCCATCTTAGTGCAGGTCAAGGTGTGCCAGCTGCAGCACCAGCAATTATTCTTCTTATTTTAAGTATATTTGTTTTGATTAGAAGCAGACTGACTATCAAATCAATTTAACTAGAAACTATTAATGAATGATCGCGTTACAGCTACCTTATTCTGCTCTTGAGGTAGCTGTGACGCTTTTTTATGCAAAAAAATCAATCCAAACCTAGTAAATTTCTGATTAAGTTAAACTTGAATGGGGGCGAAGACAGGATTGATACGCAACTAATTTTCCCCAGCACGATTGATGGTATTCTAAGTCCGGATAGGAGATAATTCCAATTGCCTTCTTTATTTTCTAGTAGGAGATTAGAAAATCAAGTTGAATTTAGTAGTGGATGATTAAGCAAAGGGATGTGTTCTCATACTGCTTGGAGAGATCAGGTCGAGTCATTTTGTTGCTTAAATCGCTGTACGATTGACTTCATTTAATTTCATATCTCTTTTTCTTATCGTCGATGCCGACAAACCATTGCCTTTTCCAGACGACTCTTTTGACGTCGTTTACACGAAAAAGGGTCCGTGGCTATTCCACAAGGGAAATGAGGAGGGCCATCGGATCATGAAACCCGGAGGCATGGCGCTGGGATTGTATCACTCCGGAACAGACGGAGGTCTTCGAAGTCTCTTCCCTGGGTTGTATTCGCCACTTCCGGACAATTACTTGGAGGAGCTTAGAGTGAAGTTTGAACGCCAGCTGTCCGAAAGCAATTTAGAGAATATTGAATTACAGATATTTGAAGAGGTTGAATACCTGTCAAGACCCGAGGATGTATTGGTCAAGAAATGTTTTGGACAGAAGGAATCATTAAAAAAAATTGTCTGGCAGCAATGCCTAAAAGATGTAGAGGAAATATTTCTCCAGAATGCGACTCCAAGAGGCCTTAAGGTCGTTAACTATCATGATTTGATGATTGGAGAGGCGAGACTGTGAAATCGCTATTTACAAGCGAACGTATATTCGCTATATTATACTTGGGTATAATTTCCATGCAGGGAGTGGTTGATGAGTGGAGGAAATAGTCAAAACGAAAATAGAAAATTCCCTTACGGTATTATTAGTTTCAGATTTAAAAAATTCAATGAAGTATTATGAAGATGCCTTGGGATGTGAAGTCAACGAACACTGGGCAATTCGAGATAATTTTGGGTTAGGCTTTAAATTGATTCAAGCAAACGCCATTGAAGATGTTAGACCTAATACAGGAACCTGGAATACATATGCTTATGTAAAAACCCATAACGAACTTGATGCTTTATATGTTGAACTAAAGACAAATGGTGCGATAATTGCATTTGAACCAAAGGTAACCGAACACGACTGGGGGTATTGGAAAGATTTCTCCGTTCGAGACTTGGATGGATACGCAATAGGTTTCGGTTCGGGAAATAGATCGATTTAGTTATATGAAGAGACCTTAGCTCGTTGCTAGGGTCTCTTAGCTATGAAGCGGTCAGCCAAATACACACTTCAACAGTCCGTCAACGCCTACCGTTGAACCGTATAATTGCTTCCTCGGTCACCGGCGTGAAGAGGTTAACGAGGTTGCCGTCGGGATCGCGAAACAGCACAGCACGGTTCCCCCATGGCATCGTGGTTGGTTCTTTTACCCACTCTTCGACAAACGGCTTCAAGCGCTCATATTCGGCATCGACATCATGGACGCGGAACTCGATGATGACTGTGCGATTGTCCGCGGCCACTGCGGAACCTGCTCCGAACAGTTGCACCGTCTCGGAGTGGCCGATCGCTAACGTGCACGATTGCACTACGAGTTCGGCAAAGACAGGCGCGGGGCGTTCCGCCGAAACACCCATGATTTTCTCATAGAACTCGACAAGACGATCAACATCGTCGGTAATGATGCGTACAGAAGCTAAATTCACAAGATAACATCCTTCCTATCATACATGATACAAAACCGTATCAGATCATTTTGGGCCATAATACAAGGCATTTATCTCCCACTCCTTTACGATTACTCACTCCGATTATAAAAAAATACTACTGACAACTGTATGTCAGTGAATATTTAGCTCGTATTGATAACCCCGGCCACCGTGAAGGATCATTTATGCTGATGCGCAGATTCTGCAATCGTCAACGTACGTCCAAGCACAGTAGTCGGATGCCTGAGGGTTTCAGGAGAATCTAATGCAAGTAAGCTAAAAACGCGGTAAGATTGGACTCAACGTCCATCTCTAACCGCGTTTTTTAATTGAATAGTCAATCAAGTGCTCTCCGCGAGTTTGCTTTTCTCCGCCTGTTTCAGTCGCAAGTACGACAGGAAGAACCAGGTACACAAAGCAAGACACACCCAAAAAACGAACAATATCAGCACATCATGCCGCAAGAGAGTGTAATCTCCCGTCGATAGCAAAACGCGGAATCCTTCCACTGTATACGTCATTGGCAATGCCCCGTGAAGCGCCTGCATAAATTTCGGGGTCAACTCCGCTGGGAATACTCCTCCAGTAGCCGTCAGTTGCAGTACGAGAACGACAATGCCTAGCAGTTTTCCCATGTGCGAGAATGCCGTGACCAGCAGTTGAACGACGGACATGAATACAAGACTGGTGAAAAAGGCAAACGCGAAAAATTCGAAAGGGAACGTAGGACTTAAGCCCACCGCGGCAATCAGAATGACGCTGGCGATGGCGGTTTGAACGAGCGCGACGAAGGCAAGCACGCCGAATTTCGAGATGTACCACAAAAATCCGGACGGAGGCGGCGACACCGTCGCTCTGAATGAAAAGATGTTGCCAAACAAGAGAGCACCGATATAGAAACTGAGCGAAACGAAAAACGGCGCCACCCCCGTTCCATAGTTCGGAAGCGGATGAATGGACTGCTCCTTCAAATGGACGGGATTGGCAAGCATCGCGAATAAATTATCCGACGCATGAAGACGTCCCGCTTTTTCCGCAACTTCCGCCAGCCCCCGGCTCAGCTCAGCTCCTCCTTGTGCGAGCGCTTGCTGCCCGTCAGACAGCTTAGCCACGTTGGTCGTAAGACTGTTCCATCCGCCGGACACTTTATGAATACCATCGGCTGCAGCAGTAACACCATCATGAAGCTTCGAAGCGCCGTCGCCAAGCGCCGCCGAACTGCTCGCGATGAGTCCGGTTTCGTTCGCAAGCTGTTGCACGCTGCCGCCGACATTCGCAATACCCTTGGACAACGAGTTCGTCCCGCCTTTTACTCCCTCGAGCTCATCGGATAGCTGCTTGCTTTGCTTTCCGATGAGCGTCAGATCCGCATCTTTGGCTTGAGTGGGGTGCGCTGCAAGCCATTTCGACAACGCATTGTTCAGTTGCTTAGCTGCAGCCGCTGCCTTGTCCGTCCCTTGAGCAGCGTCTGTGCTTCCCGTTTTCAGCTGATCAATCCCTTTTTGAAGACTCACAATGCCGCTGGAAAGCTTCGTGGCTCCTTCCTTTAGCTGCCCGGCGCCTCCGGAAAGGCGATCCGAAGCAGAAATCAGCTCGGAAGCACCCTGATCCAGCTTCGATATGGAAGCTTGTCCATTGTGCAGACCTTCGAGAAGAGCTTTCGTCCCGTTCGCCGAATCCGTCAGACCGGTATCGAGCCGAGAGGCTGCATCGCTAGCCTTCTGGAAGCCCCCGCTGAGCGGGCTCAATTGTTCATAAATGGCTTTGGAGTAGCTTGCTGAAAGTTTTTCCGATAGTCCCTGCCTGATCGTCTCGACTGCGGATTTGCCAATTTTACTCACGATATAATTCAGACCCTCGTTCAGCTTTACCGTAAGCTCCAGCGGCGTTGGCTGGGCAGCCCCTAGGGACGTCGCCCGATGGGAAAAGTCGGAAGGAATGAATATTTCAAAATAATATGTCCGGTTCCGGAGTCCCTCATCGGCTTCCTCCGCATTGATAAATCGCCATTCTAAGGAACTGTCCTTCTTGAGTTCGTTGACGAGATCATTGCCAATCGCAAACGTATTACCTTGGTAATCAACCGGCACATCCTCGTTCACAACGGCGACCGGCAGCCTTTCCAAGTGCGCATACGGATCCCAATATGTCCATAAATAAGTTCCGTTGTAGAGCGAGGGTATCAAACACATTGCGATTAACGGCACGAGTATTCTCCGAGATCCAAAAAACGCGCGCCATTCCTTCCATATCCATTTCAAAAAATTCGCCTCCCCGAATTTGAGCGTTTCGACCTTGCTCCAACATTTCCTTATTATCCATCAATTGAAAGAAATCATTCAGGCAACGACAAATTGTGTGAATGATGGTTTATCCTGAGATTTGTTCTTAGGCTGTTAGGATGGTTGTTATAAGAGTATGAATAAAAAAGGAATTAACTCGATACTAATGAACGCATATAATTAGATCTATTGGAAGGCAGTGATCTTATAGAAGGAGTGTGGAAAGTATGTTTCATGTAAAAGATGTTTTATCCGATCAATTATTAGCAAATGCTAATGACCCTAGTTGGTACCTACCGTTTTCAGATGCTGTTGAAAACTTGACGGAGGAGGCAGCGTTTTGGAAACCTAGCGAAGATTGTAATAGTATCGCTGAAATTGTGCAGCATCTGATTTATTGGAATGAAACTTGGCAAACCAGGTACCAAAAATCTGATGTCCATGCTGTACCTTCCATAGGAAATAATAATAAAAGTTTTATCATCCCGAATAATCAAAAATTCAATGACTTAAAAGAACGATTATTAGAGGTGCTTTTACAATGGCAAAATCTGCTTACTGAAGAAAAAGTAGAAAGTGATGTGCATGGTTTCCCTGTGCCTGCCAAGTGGTGGGAAATACTTGGAAATGTTTCAACACATAATGCCTATCACATTGGTCAAATCTGTTATATTCGGAAGCTGCACAAGAGCTGGAAAGTAGATACAAACTAAGAGCAGTTACCGGAAAAAATGAAATCCGCCTATATGGCGGTTTTTTTTATCGAAAAACACAACAATAATACCGGTAGTAATCCGACTATGAATAAACAAAATCAGTTATTTTTGCGTCCTTTCCGTTATGAGAAACCCATTAATGTGGTTTCTGACGGAGATCTCCAAAAAAGTCTAAGTGTATAAGACTCTTGAAACCAGAAATGTCTAATTGCTGGCAATATTCCATTCCCCGTATAGTGTTGTCAGGAAAGGAGGCGAGATGTCAGCGACAGGTTAAACAGTCGCCCGCAACCCTCGGTTAATGTTTTATAATAGTAAAAAATAACGTCAACGAGGGTTGAACGATGCGCAGGTGGAAAGCGATGCAGCATATGAAAAAAAATGAAGTCATATCCAAATCCTTTTTACGCAAGAACTTGTTTCTGATGATGGGGGCAGCCGTACTGCCAACCATGATCATTGCACTAGTCACTTATGGGATCGGTATCTCTCAAATTAACAAGCAGGTGAACGAAACCCATCAACTCATGTTGAACAAAATGTCCGGGAAGCTCCGCTCCGAGCTTTCTCGTGTGGAAGTGACCGTACGCAGATGGGCTTATAATCCGCTATTTGGAGAGTATTTGAACGATTTTGACTATTACAACGATCTGACTACGAACAAGACGCTGCTTAATTCGCTTTCTTCCATGGAACAATCAAATCCATTGTTTAAAAGTATCGAATTGTATTTGAATCATTCCTCGCTCCTCGTATCCAATGTAGACGGCGTATCGCCGATCAATAACGAGGCGAAACGAAACAGGTACCATAATGTGTTCATGAAAGAATCCGACTTTTATTGGGATTACGGTTTACCTGCCGGAAGCAGCTCTGTTCATGGCCAGTCCGTTACGTTAGTGCAAAAAATTCCTGCCGAATCGTCAGAGCCGATTGGCGCGTTGTTTATTCATTTAAACGAATCTGATTTGAACAATATGGCGCAGCAGTTAAATCCTTACGGCTCAGGTTTCTCGATCTTGCTTAACAGCGATTTGCAAACCATTGCTTTTGGCAGTACGGATGAGAAAAGCATACCTGCCGAACTTGTTGCACACATTCGTGAACAGTTGCAGCATACCTCGGATCAGGCTGGTTCGTTTCGGGAAAAGCAAGGTTCCGAAACATACGCTATCTCCTACGGAGCATTTCAACGGACGGGCTGGACGTTCGTTATCTGCACGCCGCTGACTAAAATGACGGAGACGGTGACACTTGCTTCGAGAGTGATGATTGGAACCGGACTGTTCAGCTTGCTGCTTGTTATGTTGCTTTCCTGGGCTGCAACTCTGCGGATGAACAGGCCGATATCCCGTCTGCTTCAGTTACTGCGGCACGATAAGCCAAAGAACGGACAGCTTTACAAAGACGAGATCGAGCTGATCGAGAAGCGTTGGATGGAGCTAACCAGTGAAAGCGAGACCCTTCAGGCACAGCTGGAAAGCAACAAGACAACCCTAAAGGATGGTTTCATGCATCGGCTGCTCAGCGGACATTTCTACCATTTGTCAGAATCCGATTTGCAGACCATGATGAATCAATATGGCTGGGATACGGCGAAAAAAACCATTAGACTGCTCGTAATTCAGCTATCGGGGCTGTCGCAGCTGGACGGCAGATTTTCCTCTGGTGATGAGCGGCTCCTTACCTTTGCGGCGGCTAACATTGCGGATGAACTGACGACTTACGCTAAAGACCGTATTGAAGTACACAATTTACATGATTTAACCATTGGTGTCTTTTGTTTTTCTGATCACGCTCAAAGCGTGGAGAAAAACAAGTCTGAAGTGGTCGACTTGGCTCAAATGCTCCTGAGTACGCTTTCGGCTGTACTTCGTATGAACGTGACGATCGGAATCAGCAAAATCAGTTTATCACTCGGAGACATTCCCGCTTTGTTCGAAGAAACGAGGAGGTCTCTGCGTTACCGAAATGCTTCCGAGCCGCTTCAAATTATGGACATGGAGGAGCTGCTGACCGGAGGTTCGGCTGAACTTGACTATCCGTTTCAAACGGAGAAAGAGCTGCTGCAGGTGATTCGTATGGGCATAGAGCGTGAAGCAAGTCAACTCTCTCACCGCTTTGTGAAAGAACTGCAGACGAAATCCGGCAGCGAGCAGGCTGTGCAGCAGGGGCTGCTGCAGCTCCTGGGAAGCATACAGCAGGCGGTATGGCAGTCGGGGTTTAATCCGAATCGTCTGTACCAGGGACAAAATCTGTACGAACAGCTGATTGGCATTCGCGATTCCGGGGACATGCTGCAGTGGCTGGAGACTGGTGTGCTGAAGCCCTACATGAAAGAGCTGAACGAGACACAAAACGTGAGGCAAAAGCAGCTCGTAGAGCGCGTTCAGGAAACCATCCAGCAGCAGTTTATGAAGGATCTTTCGCTGGAATATGTCGCTGAACTGCATGGCGTCGACCCGTTTCATTTAAGTAAATCGTTCCGCAAAATATTGGGAATTACTTTTATCGATTATTTGACAGATTGGCGGATGCATCAAGCAAAAACGTGGTTAGCGGAAACAGATATGAAAATCAACGATATTGCCGAGAAGGTAGGGTATCAGGTGACATATTTTAACCGTATATTCAAAAAACAAATGCAGATGACGCCAAGTCAATATAGAGAGAAATTTACCAAAGTGGATTGAGGTGTTGCATGTTGTGGTGGAGAGAGGTATACCGTCATCGGACGAATTATTTGTTTATTTTGCCGATGTACTTGTTTTTTACCGTATTTTTGATTGTTCCGACTGTTCAGGGCATCGTCTGGTCGTTTTATGACTTTTCACTTGGGCAGCACAAAGAGTTTGTCGGCTTGCAGAATTTTACCAAGCTGTTTCATGAGAACGTGTTTTGGCTTGCTCTACGCAATACGTTTCTTTTGGTTCTAGGGGTTGTCCCGCTCAGTCTTCTTATTTCACTTATCATCGCGGTGGCGATAGCTAATAGGAACCAATATCTCAAATCTTTTGTACGCGGTGCTTTTTATTTGCCGCTTGTCGTTTCTGGCGTGGCGCTTTCGCTGACATGGAAATACATTTATGATCCGGCAGCGGGGCTAGCTAATCAATTGCTAAAACAGGTCGGACTAGAATCGGTCACTTGGCTGGGAGATCCGAAATATGCGTTATTATCTATCATTATTATCATTTTCACGTATAGTCTGGGCAATCCTATCATTTTGTATCTGGCTGCGCTTGGTAATATTCCAGAGACGTACTACGAGGCTGCCCGTATCGACGGGGCTGGCAAGCTGCGGCAGTTTTTTAACGTGACGCTGCCTATGCTCAAGCCGACGACGCTTTATTTGGTTGTCACAGGTACTGTAGGTGTATTTCAGGTGTTTGTCATCGTCAAGCTGTTAACGACCGGCGGACCAAATAACTCGACACAGACGCTTGCTTATTTGCTATACGAGAAGGCGTTTGTATACGGACAGTACGGGGTTGCCTGCGTAGTAGGAACCGTGTTGTTTGTGCTGGTTACCTTGATAGCACTAATACAGTACAGATTTCTCTCATCGGATATCGAATACTAGGAGGTCATCACGTGTTAAGTAACAGAAAACGTTATTCTCCTCCTCAATTGCTGACAATTGCCTTGGTGCTCCTGGCATCAATCCTAAGCATCGTTCCATTGTATTGGACGGTCATCAATTCCTTGCAGCTTAACCAATATTCGGTCAAATTTCCGCCTGATGCACCCTGGAGGCACTTGAATTTAGACAATTACGTCTATCTGTTCACGAAAACGAAAGTAGTCCGCTGGCTGTTCAACAGTGTTCTAGTTGCGATTGTTGCCGCATTTCTGATCGTTTACTTAGCGGCCTTGGCCGGCTACCCGTTGGCTAAAAAGAAGTTTCCAGGTTCGAAGGTTTTATTTCTTATTGTGTTGGCTTTTATGACGATTCCCCGTGAAGTAATCCTGCTTCCGTTGTTTATGATGATGAAGAATCTGAAGCTGTTGGATTCCTATTTGGGGATCCTGCTGCCGGTCATCGGCTGGCCGTTCGGGGTGTTCCTGATGAAACAGTTTATCAGCACTGTACCTTCAGAAATATTCGATGCTGCGGAGATTGACGGGTGTGGTCAATGGGCAACATTTCATCGGATTCTGCTGCCAATCCTAAAACCGGGGCTGGGTGCATTGGCCGTGTTCGCTTTCGTCTATGTCTGGAACGATTATATTTGGCAGTTGATTGTCGTTAAATCGGATGTTATGAAAACGCTGCCGCTCGGTATTGCTTCGTTGTCGGACGAAATTGTGTTGAATTATGGCCGGCTGATGGCGGGGGCTGTCGTCGGAGCGTTTCCGCTTGTAGCGGTATTCATTGTGTTCCAACGCTACTTTACAAGCGGTATAACGATGGGGGCTGTAAAAGGCTGAGGAGCGATTCGAACTTCTTAAATGTTAAACGAATAGCTTGCCAAACAACAACCAAATCATGAATAAGAACTTTTAGGGAGGTTACATAGATGAGAAAATGGATGGCATTCACCGGAGCGGTATTGCTCGCCAGCATGGTAATCGTAAGCGGCTGTTCTACAGGTTCCAGCTCAAGCGGAGAAGCTGGAACCAGCACGAAAAAGGTATCGCTTGAATTCTGGAACCTGACCTTCAGCCAGGAAGACATGGAGAAGTTCGTTAAGAAATATGCAACTATTGCACCCAACGTGGAAATCAAGGTAACAACGCTGCCAGCGACTGGAATTGACGAGAAAGTCAACGTGGCGATCGCTTCGAATGATTTCCCTGATATTTATGACGACGGGGTGCAGAGGTTGGGTCCCCTTACGCTGCGCGGCGTACTGGCGCCGCTCGACAGCTATATCACGAAAGATTATAACCTCGATGACATGAATCCGGCGGCTCTGGAGCTGAGCAAATACAACGGGATGATGCATTTTTTACCAGTGGCGATCAGCAGTCAGGCGTTGATGATCAACAAGTCGCTGTTTGAGAAAGCGGGTGCCGCTGATTTGCTTCCGAATGCGACAACCCGGGCCTGGTCCAGGGACCAGTTTGCCAAGGCCGTTCAGAAGATCGGCGCGCTCGGTGACGGCACGTACGGCTTCGGTCTTGCGGTTGGCGCAAAAGATCACGATAAATTCATGGATGGTTTCATTTATAGCGACGGAGAGGAACAAGTGGACAGCACGTTTAAAAAAATTACGTACAATACACCTAAGAACGCTGCGAACCTTGATTGGCTCATAAAACTGGCGACTTCCAAGGATGCTGTTCAGGGGGTTACCGGAAATAAAATCTCTAACGTGTTCGAACTCTTTAAGCAAGGCAAGGTCGGCATTATGAACACGAATACCGGCTATGCCGATGAAATCCGGAAAGGGCTGAAGGATGGCAGCATCAAAGGCCCGCTGGAGCTCATGTACGCACAGTTTCCGACTGGAGACGGATCTGTCGGCAAAACGTACGTCGGCGGCAACGGGTTTGCAATTAAAAAACAAGAGGATAAAGTGAGAATGGAAGAATCAGCCAAGTTTATTATGTGGATGACAAGCGGGAAGGACGCTGAGATCAACGACGCTTTTTTTGTGAAAATGGTGCAATTCCCGGCCCGTAAATCGCTGCAGCAGCTCATTACCGATCCGGAGGAGAAAGTGCTTAGCGGTATGCCGCAAAAAGCGATCTTAAATGTCAATATGATTCCGAATTACCAGCAGATGCGTCAAAACTGGTTCAACAGCTTTCAACCTGCTTTCTTGAACGATGGGAAGATGACGGCGGCTCAGGCGCTGGCTAATTACGAAAAGGAAAATCAGAAGCAATTAGATGAAGGGAATGCCAAAAAATAATAGGAAGGAGCTGTAGCACGGTATGAAAAAGAAGTGCATTTCACTTTTACTTGCGGTCGTTCTAATCACCTCCATTTTCACGGGTTGGGACATCGCTGCCGCTGCCACGAACCCTGTCTCCTATGTCGATCAATCGTGGGACACTACTTCCGGTTGGACGGTAACCTCCGGCTCAACCGCAGAGATTAGCCCAGTTGGGCAGCTTTATCTGCAAAGTGTCACGACAAGCAACAGCGAAATTTACAAGAACGCTGCGGTTCCAGCTAATTTTGATTTAGAAATTAAGGTGAAGGTAACTGCCTTCGGCAACCAGAATAACTGGAGGGTGAACAACGGGACACAGCGTTTGTTTATGGGTCTCAAGGCGGACGGCATTTATGCGTTTAACTCCTCCGGTACTTTCGTCAACATATATGCAGCTGCAATCGACGCAGACTGGCACACCTACCGTGCCGAGGTGAGAGGGCAGAACGCTTACGTGTATATGGACGGCGACTATGTGGCTAATTTCACGATTCAGGCAAGCACACAGACGGCGGGGGTACACATTTGGACAACAGGTCCGGCGGAATCCGACATGTACGTCGATTATACCAAGGTGTACAGTGCAAACACGTATGTTTACAATGACAACTTTGAGGATGAAACAGCAGGCGGCGATCCGAGCCACTGGATGGAAAAACCGGGCTACGAGGGCTTGCCTGGCAGTTGGAGTGTTGTGAACGATAGCGGGAATAGCGTGTATGCGCAGACGGCTGCGGATTCAGAATATTATTCTTTGTTACACGGTTATGGCCGAAATTTGGTCTACCAGGGGCGGATTAAAGTCGTCAGTCATGCCAGCGATTCGTGGATCTGGTTTGTTGTTCGCTGGAACCATATGCTGTCCTCCGTGCAGGCCGGCTACGATTACGGATTGGGCAAATGGGTGCTGAAGGAGCGGATGTCTGAGGATGCGAACTGGACGAACCGGTCTGTAAGCGCTGCGGAAAGTCTGTCCAGCGGCTGGCATACATTCAAAATTACCGCCAATGAATCTACGGTCACACTATATATTGACGGGCTGCAAAAGGTAAGTGCATCAACGATGTCTAAACTGACCTGGGGGCATATGGGGTTAGTCACGAATAAAGCCCAAGTCTATTTCGACGATATCGACCTTGTAGCTGACGGCAGGGTGAACGACGGGATCTACGAGTATATTTTGCCTGATGGAACGGGTACCTATTATCAGCGGAATTTTGATATGACGGCTAAAAGCAATGGAGATCTGTACGCCATATTTAATGAAGGCAGCACCGCCGATAAGACAGTTTCAAAATATATAACCTCCACGAATAACGGCACAACATGGTCTGCCCCTGCTTTGCACAAATCGTCGACTCTGAACAGTGCAACCGGATTATATGACCAGACTGGCGGTTCGAGCCCGAACATCATTCATCTAAATTCAGGGAAATGGCTGGAAGCGCTGCGTGAGCAGAACACATCGTCTGCTTCGGTTCCAGGCACATACAAAGATTATGTCCGCTTATCGAACGATATCAATAGCGAGGCGAATTGGAGCGGTAAATACTACATCGAAAATGATTGGTACAACCGGATAGCAATGCCGGGTAAATTGACGCAGGCAACGACGGGGAGAATATTTTTCCCAGTAGGGACAGGCAGCGAAGCGACAGGTGGCTTGCAGATTTATTACAGCGATAATGACGGAGCCTCCTGGTCAGCTGCGAACGTATCCGGCTTGGCAGGGGTGAATTTGCAGGAGGCAAAAGTTGTTCAGCTTCCGACTAGCGGACAGTTTAAAGCCTTCTTCCGCACCGATCTGGGCAAGCTTTACCAGAGCCTTTCCACCGACAACGGTGTCACATGGGGAACGCCCGCTGCTACTGTATTTGTATCACCGATGAGCGCGTTTAATATCGAACGGGACGGCACAAGCAATACTTATTATATGTACTGGAGCTATAACGATCCAAGCAGAGATACTGCCCCGCAAACACCGAGATTCCGGAATGCGCTTGCCGTTAGCAATGACGGAACGAGTACCTGGAGCTACGCGATGGACGTGGACGATTGGGAGGGTGAAATGGAAGCAGGCGCAAGCACTCCTTTGAATAATGCAAGATACATGAACAACAGCATGAAAATCATTGGCAATTATATCTTTTTAAGTGTCAGCGAACAACAGAAGCCGTTCCCCAAAGCGGAGTTTGACGGCAAGTTCAAAGTTAAGTTTTACCGCATAGATAAAGCCAAGCTTCAGGTATACGCCAAGTTCCCACCACTTCACTAGCTGAGCTGTTGCGGCCCTTAACCCTTGTGGTTGAGGGCTTTTCAATCGGTATGAATAAAAGAATAATTAATATTCCTTGACGGGAATATTCCCTTGATGGTATATTTTGTGCATGAGCAATAAACCATCCAAAAGGAGGAAACGAAATGAATCAAGAAGTTACGGCCTACATCGATAATCTGCCGGAATGGCAGGGAGGGATCAGTTCGACCCTGCGGGACATGATTCATGAGACAATTCCGGAAGCCGAAGAGCGCATTCAGTATAAGAAACCACATTTTCTGAAAAACGGTCATTATGCGGCGGTCATTTCGCCTTCAAAGGATGCCATTGCGTTTATGATCATGAATGCAAATGGTATCGACTTTCCGAAGGGATTCGAAGGACCCGCTGAACGAAAGTGGATCAAATTGCGGGAAGGCGACACGCCGGATTTCGCCCAGTTGTCTGGGCTTCTGCAGCAAGCCTCCAGTACACTATAGTTGAAATCTTCGGGAGGGCCAATGAAAACGACAACCTTGAACGCGCTCGCGGAACCCAACCGATTTCAGATCATTGAACTGCTGCGCGAAGGTCCGCTTACGGTCGGAGAAATTGCGGATCGGTTGCACCTTCGGCAACCCCAGGCATCCAAACATCTCAAAATCTTGAGTGAAGCAGGTCTTGTCGAAATACGAGCGGACGCCAATCGACGAATCTATCGACTGCGCCCGGAACCCTTAATGGAAATGGATGAATGGATCAAATCGTTTCGCGGCATGTGGGAAGAACGTTTTGGCCGTCTTTCCGATTATCTCATTCATCTAAAAAGATCAGGTTCATCTCTAAATTCCAAGGAGGAAATCTAATGAGCAACCAACACGGACTTTTATTGAAACGTGAGTTTAACGCCCCTCGAGAACTCGTATTTAAGGTATGGACTGATCCGACGCATTTTGGTTCTTGGTGGGGTCCCAAGGGTTTCTCACTTGAAGTGGCAAAGATGGACGTCCGTCCAGGCGGTATGTTCCTAGGCTGCCAGAAGTCTCCGGATGGGCAGCATGCGATGTGGGGCAAGTTCGTTTACCAAGAAGTGCAAGAGCCGGAGAAACTGGTATGGGTTCAATCCTTTTCCGATGAAGAAGGGAACATTATTCGTGCCCCGTTCAATCCGAACTGGCCGCTAGAGATTATAAATATTCTAACGCTCGAAGAAAAAGAGGGGAAGACGGTTTTGGTGCTGCAAGGCGGACCGATCAACGCTTCTGCTGAGGAACAGGAAGCATTTGACGCGATGGCACCAATGGTTGCGCAAGGGTTTGAAGGCACGTTTGAACAACTCGAAAATTACCTGGTCAGTCAACTGTAACCCTGTACAAATCGATGAGACGGAAGCCTCGGGATATATAAAGGAAACCTTTCCGAAATAACCACTTTTACTTTCCCTTCCGATACTAAATTCGCAATGGTGGCCAATTGTTCAATATTGGTCGCCATCCTGACTCTGAATGCCGTGATTATCCGCTCCAAGGTCGCGTAAAAACGCAACATTTTTTCCACTTGTCGTCGTGGCCACATTCGCACCGAAATGTTCTGGCGAATTGAATCGCGAAAATACCGACTCCGCCTGGGACTTGGCCGCAGATTTCATTCACGACCTCCAGGCACGACAGTCGAGGTGAACGAGGCTCATCTCGGCGATCGTGGCGATCCGCTCGGCAGGCTGCCTGCCGGACAACGTTGCTTGGGAGATGGAACCCTCGCAAGTTCATTACCGAACTTTAAATTAAGAAAGACGCCTGATAAGGCGTCTTTCGCTCTTTTGACGATACGGTTAAATTATAATAGGAGCACAGAGAATATCTCTCCTTTGAATTTACAAATGCAAACTAAAAACATTTGTTCGAAAAAAGGGCGGGTCGATTTCGTCCGGATAGCTCGCTTTGTAATAGTCGACGAATAGATATTAGAACCATATATGGGAGGGAAACCTTGTAATGAAACGAAACAGATTAGGTACTTCGGAGCTCATGGTAGGCGAAGTAGGATTAGGATGCATGTCGTTAGGCACAGATCACCAGCATGCAATCTCTATCATTCATACAGCATTAGATCGTGGGGTAAATTTTCTAGATACGGCGGATTTATACGATGAAGGTCTTAACGAAGAAATCGTAGGTGCAGCGATTCATGGGCGCAACCGTGGGGAACTCATTATAGCCACAAAAGTGGGTAATAGACGAATTCCAGGCAGAGAGGGCTGGGTATGGGATGCCTCCAAAGCGTACATCCTTTCCGCGGTTAAAGAAAGCTTGAAACGGCTGCGTACGGATTACATTGATTTATATCAATTGCATGGTGGAACGCTTGCAGACCCGATCGACGAGACGATCGAAGCCTTTGAACAATTGAAGCGAGAGGGAGTAATCCGCTATTATGGTATATCCTCGATTCGTCCAAATGTCATTCGTGAATATACAAGCCGATCATCAATTGTTAGCGTCATGAGTCAATATAGTTTATTAGATCGACGACCGGAGGAAGCAGTGCTACCTTGGCTTACCGAGCATTCAATCAGTATGATAGCTCGTGGTCCAGTGGCGAGAGGCATTCTGTCGAATGGTGGACAGCGACTTCAGGAAGGTTACCTTGATTACACAGGAGAAACACTAAGCACCCTTCATCCTAAATTGTTGAATTTAGCCGATTCAATTGGCCGTAATCTAAGTCAGCTTGCCATTCGCTATGCACTGTCGCATCCCTCGGTTGCCGTGACCATCCCAGGAGCTAGCTCTCTAAACCAATTGTTGGAGAACATCGATGGAGCAGAAGCCCCTTCCCTAAGAGAAGAAGAGGTCATTTTGCTACAGAAATTGACCCGATCAAATAGGTATGAACAACATCGATAAAAGATACAAATGTGCGAGATTCTGTCCTAGGCAAAATGGAGATAATGATGCAAACCTGAATCGGAGAGAAGGAACTCGATAGATCAAAGAGAGTGAATAAACATGACACACTGTTGTCTAGTTATATATGATAATCTAAGATAAAAATGATTGGAATCGAAAGGAGTACTAACATGGAAAAGCAGCCTATTGGATTTAGAAATGCAGAACCATTTTTTAACATCATTATGGAAGGACTTAAAGGTGAAGTTGATGGTGAATACTTTTGGGATGCTGTTGCGGATGATGCCGTATTTGATTTTTTATACAACATTCCAGGATTTCCAAACAAGATGGTGGGCCGCTCGACATATATGAATTGGTTTAGTAATTATGGTGTGAAGCTTAATAATGCCGATAACCTTAAGACATATAAAGTGCAGGGAGAAAATATTATTGTTATGGAATATCAAGTCCACGGAATCCAACCAAACTCCGGTAAGCCTTACGATAATCGATTTTGTTCAATTGTTACAATTAAAGATCGAAAAATAGTTTATTGGAGAGACTATATGGATTCGCTTGCTGTTATGCTGTAGAGGAGGAAGCAGAATGTTGGTTCAACAAACGAAACCACGATTAAGAAAGTTTGGTCCAACGGATTTATTCCTATCTCCGCTTGGGCTCGGTTGCTGGCAGTTCAGCAGAGCACGGGGTATCGTCGGGGGGTTCTGGCCAAAGCTGGACAATGAGCTCGTTCACGACATCGTACGCGTCAGTCTCGAGGGCGGCATCAACTGGTTCGATACGGCCGAAATCTACGGCGACGGGGAATCTGAGCAAATACTAGCTGAATCCTTGCATGCAGCTGGGGATTTAGCCAAGGATGCTCACGTTGCCACCAAATGGTGGCCAGCGCTTCGTACCGCTAGCAACATTCCGCGCACGATCGATGAACGGCTTCGCCTTTTGGACGGATACCCTATCGACTTGTATATGATCCATCAACCTTTTTCTTTTTCCTCGGTTACAAGCGAGATGAGGCAAATGGCGAAGTTGGTGAATGAGGGCAAAATCCGCAACATCGGGGTCAGCAACTTCAATGCACGAAAGATGCGGGAGGCGGATCGCGTCTTGAAGGAGTATGGTCTGAAGCTAGCATCCAACCAAGTGAAATACAGCTTGCTGGATCGTCGGATCGAACGTAACGGCATACTGGAGACTGCCCAAGAGCTTGGTGCTGCTATTATCGCTTATTCTCCACTCGAGCAAGGCATTCTAAGCGGCAAGTTTCATTACAATCCGGAGCTAATTCGTAAGGCCCCCGGACCGCGCCGTCTCATGAAAGGCTTCAAGCCGCACGGCTTGCGGCAAACGAAACCGCTCATCGACGTCTTGGAAAGATTGGCCGTCCAATATGATGCCTCCGCGACGCAAGTCGCGCTCAACTGGATCATTCATGCACACGGCGATTCCGTGTTCGCCATCCCCGGAGCGTCCAAGCTCCGCCACGTCGAGGAGAATGTGAGAGCGATGAGCTTCCGTCTGACGGCCTCCGAGATCGGTGAACTAAGCGAAATGTCTGCTCAAGTTGCATTAAAGTAATTGGCTGATAAGCTTAAACTTCGATTATTAGCCACTATATGAAACCGATCCTTGAGACCCCAAGTCCATTGATCGGTTTCTTTGTGCATACTACTGTTGAGTCATCTAACCTCATCTTACAAAAAAAGTAAATTGAAGTTGAGCAAATATTGCAACTTTAAGAAGATACCTTTCGTCTATTAAATAGGTTTAAATTTACTAATGTGGATGAAGGAGGTAATTGTTGAATGAAGGATTCGCTTTTTGAAGATGCAATGATGCTCAGGGCTGGTCAGCACACTTGTACAGAACAGCGTATCGCAGAAAATTAGGGATAACATCCATCTCAACTCTTCAACTAAAGTTAACATGAAAATGAAAACTTTGGAACGAATACCGAGTATAACCAAATGTACAGGTTTAACTCGAGAGAATGGATAGGAGTGTGATCCAATGAGCTGGAAAAAAGCAGCCATTGCGGCTGTAGTTGGAGCGCAAGTCATCATGACATGCGCTTTCGACGCATCAGCGGAAGGGGCAACTGTTGTTTGGAAGCCCGTACCTAGTGTGCAGCCGGAGTTTCAGCACGAAATGTTCCCTTCGGAGGTACCTGAATCAGGTAGAGTGCCTGCCGTTATTAGGTTGCTGAGCAACATCCCTTTTTATGACAAATATGAGGATTCCGGTGGTCCACCTCAGGGCTATTTGGCTCCTCAGGAGGTGCAAGTAGTCAAGGCAGGCATGCCATGGTCGGGAACGTATAATTGGTGGAAAGTCAGCACCTGGCTTGGCGATAAGTGGATCAATGTGCCTTCAAAAGCGTTGGACGTCTCTCCTCCGAAGCAAGTATCGCTGCTCGACAATACGCTGATGTACGCCAACCCGACTGCTAATTCACCATCAACGGGTTCATTGGCACCGCAGGATGTCGAAGTGGTGGCTGCTACGAAAAGATGGTTTGTTGCCGATAACTTCGATGACAGCACGATGACATGGCTGCAGATTCATACGACCTGGCTCGGTGATCAATGGATTCGAGTTCCCCTTAATCGTATTGGTACGCTGCGGAGCGTTGTGCCGGAGAAAGAATATTTCATGAACGAAAGCAACATACCGCAAGGTGTTGGGCAAATAACCGCAGAGTTCATTTCGCCATTCAGCAGCACGGGCTATCGTGTGGAGACAATGAGCGGTGTTCAATGGATGTATTACCGAGGTGCGAAGATTGAAGAGTCCCAAGAAAGCTTGGAGCTGGATACGCGAACAACGCTTTTTGCCAAACCGTATTCTTACGGGGAAGAGGTGGCAATTCTTCAGCCTCAGAACGTGCACGTTTTCGAGCGAATTAACAACAATCCATATGGGAATTCAGCGGATGAACCAATCTGGTATCATGTTCATACGTCAGCAGGGGATGGTTGGTTGAATAAACAGTTTGCCGATCCTATTGCTGCTAAACCGACAGATGTGGCCATTGAATTGAAATCAAATGCACAGCTAATGAACTACCCCTCAGGTAACTGGTATAAATACGCGCAAGCGTCGCCTCAAATTATTCACCCGATTCGATATTGGGATGATACGGTAGGGAACCGTTGGTACCAGATTGATTCTTATGTCGGGCTTGTCTGGTTGAAATTAAATCCATATTCCGATCATATTGTGGGTGAAGGATTTGATCCGGCTATTGACATGTCCTTCTACACCTTATACTACAACAGTGCGAAGATTGAAGGTGAGGAGCTTAAGTTTCAAGATCGACAAGTGGGATATATACGCGATAACACATGGTATGTATCCATTCCCTTTCTATCCGAAGGTTTCCGTTACGATAAAAGTGAATCAGGCGGCTGGACCACATACCAGAACAGCAGATTTGGTAATGGTTTCCGCATTAAGCCCGGTTCATTGCAGGCAACAACACTTTGGAACGGTAAAGAGGTTCAGCAGGTGAGCTTGACAGCAGCACCACAGGCCTCGTCAAATGGAGAGATATTTCTGAACGAAGCTGATGTACGGAACTTGTTCGGTTCACTTATAGCTAAGGTTGATAACTCCCTTACCTTCACTCTTCAGGCGTACAATGTGACTGCTCTTGCTATTCCCACTTCAGTCGATTCAGATCAGATGGTACTCAATGTTGCCTTCAGGGACAGCACTCAACAGATCCCAGTCAATGCTTCACCTGAATTAAGACCCAAGTTGACTGTAGAAGAGATTGGAGCCCCACCGGCAGAGGCCATCCAGACCTACTCAAAATGGATTGCACCAATTCAGTGGGATATGGCTTTCTTCCAATACAAAGCCATCAAGCCGCTGAAGGTCGGACAGAACCAGCTGCGGGCCAGACTTGAGATTGGCGGTAGGGTTTTATGGCAACAAGAATTCACGATTATGAGGACGAAATAGCTTCAAAGGAAAAAGATCGTACTCCGACGAGGCCGGAGACGATCTTTTTTGATGTTTTACTTGGTAGCGGGAGCTGTTACTTCCCAGTTTTTCATATAGACGATGCGCTCTCCAACCTTGATTTCTACCGTCAGGGGATTGCTTCCCGGCTGTAGAGGGGCGTCGAGCGTCACGTCAAAGACGTCTACGTTCATACCGAGCCCGTAAAGGCGCTTTACTGCCGCTTTGTAGACTTCAACCGGATCGTCTGGAGCGGCATCGCGCCGTTTCACGAGGATCGTCATCTCGGCGGACTCCGTTCCGGCTTCAATATACGTGTTCTCGTACAGCAGGCCCGAGAGGTGCAAGCGATTCCCGTCGACCGCCGCAGGCAAGGTGAAACCGCCAATCTCATATTCGCGGGAGCTTAATACGACGTGCTTTTCGCCAAAAACGACTTTGTCGTTATACAACGCGGAAGCGCCGAAGAGCTGGCGCACTTCCGCTAAGCCGAGCAGCGGAGGGAGCTTCGTATCCGCAACCGACGCCGGCGCCGACGTGAGCTTTACTTCACTGACCGGCGTGTCGTGCCAGAACGTCTTCGCCGTTTGCTCCCCAGCCTTGAGCTGGAAGCCGTACCCCGCTGTATGCATTAACGACCACCAGCCGTTCGCATCGGGACCAATCAGCTTGAACTGGTACTGTTTCGCCAAAAAGTCCGCGCTGAGCTGCGGCTCGCCATTCTGCAAATGACCGATGGTGTCAGCTCCGAACGTAAATATCCCCGCATCATTGTGATAAAAGGCGCCTTGATACCGCATCGCCGAGCGAATCTGAACGTCGTTCTCGCGGTCCTTAAGCGTGATACTGTCTTCAAAGGGCAGAAGCTTCACCCAGCCTTCGCCGACAAAGGAGTTGATCTTGTACCAGCGCGTCCCGTCCGGAGCGCTCCAAGCAGCCAGCGGCTGCAAAGTTTGCGGTCCAATCTGCCCGTTTCTCAGTGGAATCCCGTTGTTCGGAAAACGCATGATAGGCGTCGCACCGTTATGCAATACGATCGATTCTGTATCGTCGGACGTCTCTTCCGGCTCGGCATAGGACGGGCTGAACCAGCCCTCGGCTTGCTCGTTCCGCACGTGGTACCAGTTTTCATGGGTCATGTAGTCGTCATTCTGCGTCGTTTCAATGACGTTCAAAATTTCGGGTGGAAGCTCCGAGATGATTTCTGAATAGGCAAAAGGATACTTGAACAAGACATAAGGCTTCGTCCGCTTGATCGTCTGCTGGCTTGCTTGAATCGGCATGCCAGGGCCGTATGCCCACTTCGTACCTTGCTCCGTTTCGAAGCTGTAAGAGCTGCCTAGCAGAGAGCGGAACTGGGCGGTTTGCCGAACGAATAGGTTCGTTAGCAGTCCATCGCTCTGCTCCGTAATGACGTGTAGAAAAGGTGAATTCTGATAGTTAACGCCAGGATAAAACGCCCAATTGTTCGTCTCTGTATACGTGCCAATTTCATCGAGATGCAGGTGGATCCATTGATCCCCGAGCCACGTCGTGTGAATTTTGAGCCAGTGCATCGGATTGTTGTCGGGTTCCGCTTGCCGGAACCAGTTCTTCTCCGCATCGACGACCGTAACGTCCTGCGGCGATAGCGCAGCTGTAGGTCCGGCGGCTTCCGCAGGGCGGGCGTAGAGCGGCGTTTCCGCCATTAAGTGAATCGTTTGCGGCGGAGGCACTTCGATTTGCCAAGGAGCGGTCTTGACCCAGCGGTCGCCGACATCGGTATGTATTTTCCACCAATTATAGGCCCCAGACCAATGCGACTCCGCTTCGATGACGTTGACCGTTTGCGGAGCAAAAGTGCCATCCGGGTCGTTATTGAGCGTGTTCGGAATGACGTAGTACGCCATGTTTTCCACGAATGTAAGTGTCTTGGGGATGAAAATGCCGTCTGCCGGTTGCGTCGGCGTATCCGCATATTCCGATGCGCTAGCGCCGGAGGTCAACAGCACGAACGGGATTGCAGCGCCTGCTGCAGCGATGAGAGTTGCTTTTCTCCACATGCGTTGGTCTCCTTTTGGATGAAATTTTCAATCGTCTAGTATATTCTACTAAGAAATGGTTCAGAAGTTGTGGTAAAGATCCGAATCTGGAGACCTTCAATTATCTGAGCTTTAAACATGTCTGCGGTATTGGACAATAAGGCGAATTAGCGCTGCTACGATTCTGGGGATCCCGATTGCGGGAAATCCCTACGTAGGATTCTGATTGGGGCTGAAGGTACAAAGGAGCATACCTAAGGCTGTCTGGACGAAGATTTCAATTTGAAGCCGTTCATACACGTATCCCAACCTTGGTTAAATCCTCTCCAGTCTTCTCCTTTCGGTAGGAGCACCGAGCTAATTCCACCTAGCCCCCAATCCTCGTAAATCACGTCTTTGCTACCTTCCTGGTGGTTATTCACGATCAGAACGCGGAACTTTCCATGAATAAGACTTTTTAATGCTGCATGTAGCTCCTGCGCTTCCTTTCTTTTAGAATTGGTTCTAATAAAAAGAATTGGTTGACCTTGAATAGTTTTCAAAAATCGATCTACGCGTCGATTGAGCTTTTGTTTAAACGCTGGATAAGCTTCCGGCCATCGCTCCGCTGTGAGATAAAGAGGGAAGTCATGGAAAGATATAACGTCATTTGCGGTATCTCTTACAACAAAGCATTCATTGGTAGTGCCAATGAGTTCAAGCTGGCTAAGTTCCATAAATCCGTTGAAACGATGATCTATCAAACGAACCACTCCCCCGATCGAATCGGAAACAAACCAATCTAAGGGACCAGCATATTTTCGTAAGCCCAGTCTTTTAAGTTGATATGCTGTTTGACATGTAGAACCCAGACTAATGTAGGCCGTATAACCACCTAGGGAATCTCTCCATTTCATAACTTTCACTCCCGTTTCAACAACCGATCTCCTCCACAATGACGAGTAGAATTAAAGTATGCAAAAATTATAATTGCGCTTGGGCAAGTATACGGTGTAATCCGAAAGTTTTTACTGACAGACAATTTATATGCAAGTTTATCCTCAACATAAAGCTTGAGCAACTGTGGGTCGCTCCGCTAACCTTTGACCTTAAGGCCCTTCAACGGCTAATGCTAAAGGCGACTTTGTGACTAAGATACTACAACGAGCGGGTTGGAAATGATGTGTAGTGTAACCTGTGTTATTTCGCTGCCGCAGAATGATAATTGAAAAACGAACCAAAATATAGACTAATGTCCAATCAATGACTATGTACCGAGAGTATGAATATACCGTAATGAAAATTTATTTGAGGGGAATGAGTAGATATGAGTGGTGCAAGTTGTGCAGGTTACGGTGTTAACAACGCAGCAGCTGTTCTGGTTCTTTTTATTCTTTTGGTTATTATCTTAATGACTTTTGCAATTTAAACCAACATCACAAAAAAACAAAAACGGTCTTATCGCGAAATAGCTCCGAATACAGACCGTTTTTTCTTGTTGTTTAAATGAGGGTGACGGGTGAGTTGGGTGCTGGATGGCAATAACAATATATGGTCAAGTGGATGTTTACGCACTAGGTTGTTTGAAATATGATATCTTAGTCGCTTTGCGAATCCTCTTAAAAATGCGATTAAGGCTGCCGGCATCAATAGCCCAGTTGAAGTAACGGACAGGTTAATTTCTTAAACCAACACAAAGAACAACAAGAAAAAAGGTCGCTAAATAAAATACGTGTCGTTTTTTAGCGTTGTTGTCTTATCATAAAAAAAGTCACCCTTAGATTAAGAATAAGGGTGACCCTTTTATGGTAAATGAAGGTGAAATTTGAGATAGTTGCTCTGGTGGTTTAATATATAAGATTCAAGTTTAAAAATAATGCGTGGGCACATAGTTGGAATTAGCCGCTATTTTTTCCGGGTGTTATAAGAAGGTGTTTGACCCGGCACTGAGTGAGCGAAACAAGATAATACTAATTCTCAGTTTCTGTCCGATTTCATTGTTCGTCTATTTTAAAAAATGTAGATCAGGATTCCAGTAGTACAAATTCACAAGCACCAACATATCTGCTGTCACTCTTCTGAAGGGACCATCCGAAATCTTTATAATAAATGCTGGCTATTCAATTCTCAATTTGGTACATACGTCCAATCAATCACCACTTAACGAACATATTTTATACCGTAGTGACAAATCACCAGAGGGGAATGAGTACACATGGGAGCAGTAGGTTATGGTGGAAGTTGTGCAGGTTATGGTAACAACGCAGCAGCTATTTTGGTTCTGTTTATTCTTTTGGTAATCATCACATCAGCTTTTGTATGGTAATTTCTTAATCTAACTGAGAAAAACAAAAACGGTCCTATCGCGAACCAGATGCGAACACGGGCCGTTTTTTCTCGTTGAGAATCCTTAATCTTAACGGGATTGAGGAATTGGGGTAACTTCCTTGTTTGTTTCGCTTACGCAGAACGTTTGTTCGAAAATAGAAACCAGGACGAGGGTGCTTGTTAACCTCATAATACGAAGGGCAGTTTAGCTTAGGCTGTTGGAAGGGACAGGCTTCGCGTCTTATAGAAATGGATGCGGATGCGGATTGAGTTGCCCAGCCTTCAGCGGTTCTTTCGCATATCCAAGCTCCGCCGGCACCTGAAGCGCTCTCTTCAGCCCTGTCAAGCGTTGCAAATGATGTCCGAACGTCATAGGGAGCATTCCCGGAATCAGAACTTTTACGCAATGCAGCCCGTTTCGTAGCGTTTCCTGCGACGACTGATCCACCACGATCACATCGAGGTTCAAGCGGCGAAACACCTTGATCATGTCCTTCAGATCATCAGTTAGATCCGTATGACTTGCCTTACGCGTGAACTCCTCGTCAAACGTTCTGAGCGGACGCTGTTCATCCAGCAAAAATTGCAGCCGTTCCTCTGCCTGCGGCAAACCGTACAGCATGGCATGATCCTCCATTTGCAATACGAGAAGCGGATTGTCGAACATTTGGTTAAAATGTTCTAGGCCCGCCTCAAATCTCTCTTGCAAGAAGACCAACCTGCCGGCCAATTCGTGAATGGCGCTTTTCGCTGCTCGTATCGGATCTAAATGAGCTCCCGCAGCACAGATAAGATTCATCTTCCCGGGGCTGACGCTTTTCGCGAGCGCCCAAATGCTCGGAATCCCATTCTCCATCGTCATGTTAAACAAAAGTACATTGTATCCGGCAACAACGCGCAGCCTTTCGAGCATGAGCAGCAGTTCCTGATCGTTGGCGGAATAGGGGTCCAGGCGAGGGATAGGCAACTGCGCATACCAAGTCATCAGGAACGAGTCGCGCTCCGTCACTTCCAAAATCCCATGTAAGATGGCTTCCTCCAAGCTTCCACCTAACGCACAACCGTTGGAGCCTTCCTGGACAAAGCCGCTGCCGAATCCCGAGCTGTAATAAGCGAGACTCTCCGGGATAAGGATCGGACAGTTCTGCATGAGCGAATAGCCCCATACCCAATCGATCGGGAGGTCGGGATCAAACGGTTCGAACGGGAAATCAGGCTGCGCGTACTGTTCCTTCGAATATAAGCCAACCTTGGAGGGCTCAAGCGCTTGATCCGCAACATGGTTAAAGCTGTCGTAGATTACGGTACGTTTACCGCGAGGGGTTATACCGCAGTGTCGCTCCAATCCTTCCAAGATCGCAGTCAATTCGCTTTCCGCATAAGAAAAGCTGCGGCCTCCCGTTACCTCATCTCCCATCAGAAATGACGGCAGATTGACTCCAACCCCGGCAAACGGCGACTTGAGGTCAAGCATCTTGGCATTAAAAACGCCGGTCCGAGAATCCATATAATCCTTGGCCAAATGTGGTTTCAGGTCGTCTATTGGACGGCAGCGGTAACTGTCGATGTTTATCTTCGGTCTCGGCTTGAGTGAAATGTTGGACGCCGCCGATGAATCGTCGAGCAAGCTGCCGCACACCTCACAGAGTGGGTCAGGCAGAATGAAATGGAGCGAGGTATTCAGAGTTTTCAGGTTAACGATATACATATGCTCCTCCGTATGGGCTCGGCTGCCCTGCAACACTCGCTCCATCTCGGCAATTAACAAGTGGGCTGTATGCCAAAGACCTGAAGGCGAAGATCTTACGCTTTGTATATCCCCAGGCGACGCCGTGAAACGTCGGTTATCCGCACACTGGGAGCAACCTGGCGTGCTCGGACGAATCAACGGCCCGACGATGCCTTCATCCATTGCAATAAAGCCCCGCAACCACGGGATGCCGGCCTGCTGTAGAACCTCTTCAACCTCGAAGTATCCGGAGGAAGGCCAGTCATCATTCAGCACCACTACTAATTTCGCCGCTATTGGTAATTCTGAAGTGAAATCTGCCTGTCGAACGACCTCATAATGGTCCAATAGCTCTCTGCATACGTAGTCGGCCAATAATCCTTCTCCGACAACTGATATGATAGCATTCACGCAGTTCACCTCATCTCGCGGCAATGTGCCCCGTTCGTTTCAGCGACATTCTATAAGATGATTTCAGTATATATGAGTGATGACTAATATATGCGCGTATTGGACAATGTGCTTACAATTTTTCTATAGGAACCACAAAGCCGATTTAACATATTGATCATCAAGAAAGGAAAGTACATGGTCAGAATTCGTGGCGAAATAGGATGTCCACTTAGCCCAAGCAATTACGCATGCGCCTATTCGGTATAAGACATGAGGGACAAATAGCTGCACATAAAATTACTTGTGAAGGGTTTGGAATGATCGGGAATTACGAAGGAGGAATAAAGTGACAAAATTGAACCATTCGATGCGACTGAAGATGAAAAGGACTACATTTTTCAACCATAATTCAACCAGAAGTGGGAATTTTCGTAACAACGAAAGCTCGTTCCGCATGAAAGACGAATTGATTGATCATTTTGTTCAAGATGTGAGCCAAGACACTCCACATCAATTACCGGACGGGGTTCTCAAAGAGTATGCTTCTCAAATTGAGTTTTTGGACACTTTCGGTAATTCTGGTGCTCACCGGTTTCATCTCTATCGTCAGGCCAAAGTATTGTTGGTTGGTTCAGGTCCATTTTTGATCTCGGTCATTTCTGCGCTGCTTGTATCCGGAATGCCCAAGTTTCACGTGCTAGTCTCTGGCTCAGAGCCAACTGATCGGCAAAGGATGTTAAAACTGGCGGCACATGCTCGTAAATCGGACCCCGAAGTGACAATAGAGGAAGTTACCATGCAGGAGGAAGGGGTTAGTAATTGGCGGGAGGCAGTGAGGCCATTTGATTCAATTTTGTTTGTGTCACAGGAGGGTGATATCGAGCAACTGCGGATTCTTCACGCGGTTTGCAGGGAGGAGAGGAAGGTGTTTATTCCAGCATTGTGTCTGCAGCAGGTGGGCCTGGCAGGTCCGTTAGTGCATCCGGACTTTGAGGGATGCTGGGAGTCAGCGTTTCGCAATATTCACGAATCTGCGATTTATAAAGACCCTCAGCTGCATACCTTTTCTTCTACAGCTGGAGCGATGTTAGCGAATGTGATCGTGTTTCAATTATTAAAAAAGATTACGGGTGTGAACGATGCGGAACAAAGTAATCAATTCTTCCTGCTTAATCTGGAGACATTGGAAGGAAAATGGCATACGTTCATGCCTCATCCTCTTGTGACCGGACCTCCCGCAGCAGAATGGATTCATGAGTTCGATCTGCATCTGGAACGGAGATCAAGCAAAATTGAGAACGGATTGCTTCCTTACTTCAGCCGGTTGACATCGACTGAATCAGGAATTTTCCATATTTGGGAGGAGGGAGACTTAAAGCAGTTACCACTTTCTCAGTGTCGCGTTCAGGCAGTCGATCCACTATCGGAAGGCCCGGCTAGGCTTTTGCCAGACATTATTTGTACAGATTTGACGCATGAGGGAGCCAGGCGGGAAGCGGGGCTGGCCGGGATTGAAGCGTATGTTTCTCGAATGGCAGGTCTGCTTGTTTCGATGCTTCCATCCTCTCAGGAATCAGAGTGCAAGAGGATAGGTCAGCAGGAATTTATCGGCGTTGGAGCGGGAGAAACGGTTGCGGAAGGCGTTGGCCGAGGGCTACAATGGAGTTTGGCCGAGGTACTGGGAAAGCGACACGCATATCAGTTGCCTTCTGTCTTTCGAGTAAAGTTGTCAACAATAGAAGATAAACACTGTCAATTTTATTTGCAGGCTTTGACAACGATGAAGGGAGCACCAATGATTGGTTTAGGAGAGGAAGTATACGGATTCCCTGTGATGTGGGTCGGTACAAGTGATCGTTGGTATGGCGCTGTAGGCTTGAATGTGACCGTAGCATTGCGGGATGTTTTGCAACAGGCTTTGATAGAGGCACAAAACCAGCTGGCTTGCCGCACATCGAAAGTATTGGAGGTATCGTCTGTACATCTAGCCGAACAGTTACCTCTAATCTTTGAGATCCCCTCATGTGAAGTGACATTAAGATCGGATGTTCTAAAGACCGCCTTACAGGTCTTGGAACGGAACTGTAAGAGGCTCTTGGTCTTGGATCTAGCAGTAGAACCGTTTTTGAAAGAGGAAATGGCAGGTGTGTTTGGCGTTTTGCTGAGAGAGGGGGAATCCCGGTGAGCAACGAGAAAAAACGACCGCATTTTATTTCGCGGCCGTTTTTTCTCGTTGCTCATTGTGTTGGACTAAGAAATTACCATACAAAAGCTGATGTGATGATTACCAAAAGAATAAATAGAACCAAAATTGCTGCTGCGCTTGAACCGTAACCTGCACAACTTCCACCATAACCTACTGCTCCCATGTGCACTCATTCCCCTCTGGTGATTTGTCACTACGGTATAAATTATGTTCGTTGAATAGTGATTGATTGGACGTATGTACCAAATTGCATGTTGGAATAACTAGGGATTTCATCCCGGGCCATTGTCAAACCGATTATAGAGCACAATTCCACGAAATTTCGTCTCTTTTTACTTCTCAGACTACTGTCATTTCAAATAATATCATTTCGTATAACCGGACAAATTTCCAAATCTAAACTGTATTCATAACTTAAGATAGGCACTTAACTAGTGACGAGTATGAAGTAATTAGAACATGAGGTGCAAAACAATTGAAAATCAATACACCGAACCAAGAAACACCACAACCGATAAGAAGTGATGGAGCGGGTTGGTGGGATTTAGGACCACGTGACATTATGCGAGACAAAGAAAACCCTGACATGCTTGTTTCTCCTGTCACTGATGCTGGATCGTTACCCAACCTAAAATTCTCTTTCTCTGATACAAATATGCAATTAAATCACGGTGGTTGGTCACGTGAAGTGACGGTTAGACAACTTCCGATTGCGACCGAGCTTGCAGGGGTGAATATGGCTCTGACTCCGGGTGGTGTTCGAGAACTGCATTGGCATCAGCAAGCGGAATGGGCGATCGTGCTTGTGGGGCGAACACGCATTACATCCGTCGATCAAAACGGGAGGAACTTTATTGCTGACATAGGCGTGGGAGACCTTTGGTACTTCCCTCCAGGAATTCCGCATTCTCTTCAAGGACTCGAAGAAGGCACTGAGTTTTTGCTCGTTTTCCCTGACGGTAACTTTTCTGACCTTAATACATTAGCTATCACCGATTTCTTCGCACATACTCCAAAGGAAGTTCTTTCGGCGAATTTTGGTGTTCCAAAAAGCGCTTTTGAAAATATCCCGAAACATCAAGTGTACATTTTTCAATCTGATGTTCCCGGTCCAATAGAAAGTCAACAGGTGGCAGATCCTCAAGGTACGATACCATTACCCTTTAAACATCGACTACTTGCACAAGAGCCGATTGTTACGCCGGGCGGGAGTACAGTGCGTATCGTGGATTCAACCAATTTTCCTATTTCGACTCAAATATCCGCAGCGTTACTTGAAATCAAACCGGGTGCCATGAGAGAAATGCACTGGCATCCCAACGCTGATGAATGGCAATATTATATCTCTGGTACGGCGCGCATGACGGTTATGGCACCCAATGGTACGGCGCGTACTTTTGATTATCGTGCTGGTGACGTGGGATATGTACCACGTGCCTTCGGACACTATATTCAAAACACTGGTGATCAAAGCGTGTGGGCATTGGAGATGTTTAAGAGCGATCGTTTTGAAGATGTTTCACTCAATCAGTGGATGGCGCTCACTCCTCATCAAATAGTAGAAAAGAACTTACATGTAGGGCCAGAGTTCATGAATGCTTTGAAAAAGGAAAAACAGTTTATAGTTAGTCATCCCGGATTCTCATTTAACCCAAAAACAGATAGATAAGTATACTAGCACTGAAAGGCACTCAGAACATTAGTTCGGCAGATGATATATATTTGAACGTGAATCTTTAAGGTGCCGAAGGAATATGCTCAATCGGGAATGATCCGCTTAAATTATTTTTGAGGCCGCCGTTTGGCGGTGTAAAAGGGCGTCCTCCGGTATGCGACACCGGCGTCCACTAGCCGTTGCGCGTAACAACAGCGATTATTGGCGGCAGTCAAAGAGTACTTTCAAAAAAATGGGTGAGAAGCGTGGCTTAATTGTAGAGCATCACAGCGGGAAAACGGGTGGAGACTCAACTGAAAATTACTTTAAGTGAATTATTAATCAGGCAGATGTAATTATTATCATAAATGGTGCAATAAAACATACTTCTATGTGGGCTGTTAGGGAGCTAGCAGAAAAAATGGGGAAGAAGATTGACTACCATGATGGCTTCATTTGAAGAGGGGTTACTATAGAGACTGATATTTACCATTTTCGAAATGTTATGTTTAAGAAAAAAATAAAAAACTGGCAAGATATTGAGCTTACTTCTACATCGCTAAACAATATCGAAGTCTATGTTTACATTCAACATACAGGTGAGCTCAAGAAACTATGACTTGCTGCGTTGCATAAAATGGAATACGTCATTTGATCACCAACACGGACTGGTGTGAAATTTAAAGGGATGAGCACGCAAAATATCGGGATAGGTATTCCAGGGAAAAGAAAGAATCCCAAAATTTATCAAGTCAATCACAAAAATTATCAATGAAAGCGCATTCTTTAGTTTTGTAAGATAAAGGTGTAAATAATAACTTACATAATCTTGAAGGGGGATAAGAAATATTATAAAAAGAAGATTAGTAACTTCGCCTAATTTCATCAATGATTTCAAAGCGGAACTTCTGCCACTCAACGATTTAAGTATTACGGCTAAAAATACAAAAGCTAAGCCATTTGCTGTAGACGGTAAGTGCTGTCATATTATTCCCTGAACTTGTTTACTATCACCCAAGTGTTTTTAAAGAATTAGGCTTGAGCGTTCCAACAAAGTGGGAGCAGTTTGTAAGTGAATTAACGGTGATAAAAAGAGCGGTACATATCAGCCTTATGCAATGGGCGGTAAGGACTCCTGGCCGAGCTACTCGTTAAATGAATTTATACCGTTGCTAGCATCTGGCGACGAAAACTATTATGACAAAATCGCTGGAATGGACAAGCCGTTTGACAAAGGTACGTCTTTCTACAAATCTTACAGCGATATCCAAGCTTTGTATGATGCAAAGGCAGGAAAATGGGAGAGGGATGCGTGTCATCTCCTCTCCTCTTTTTGGGAAATCTATGTAAAACAGTTCCTTTTTAAGAGAGTATAGTAAACGGTTCCAAAAAAAGATATTGTGGCGGTCTTGCCATCTAAGAAGGAGGTTTTTTGGATGACTACAAACATTGGAAGAAAGTTACTTGCTTCGTGTCTTGCTCTCTCCATGGTTTCACCTGCGTTTTATGGGCTGACTGCTCAGAAGGCGAGCGCTGCGGAGGTTGTTAATTTAGACCCAAAGAACATGCAACAGCCATTTGACGGATGGGGAACATCGTTAGCCTGGTTCGGCAATATTACGGGCGGCTGGAACGATGCGACGAGAAATGCATTGGCGGATGCGCTTTACTCCCCTGAAGGATTGAACTTCAAACTTGTCAGATACAATATTGGCGGCGGTGAAAATCCCTCTTATGAGTACATGCGGGAAGGTGCCGAAATCCCCGGATATTCCCCATCCCCTGGCGTATACGATTGGTCGCAAGATGCGAATCAGCGCTGGTGGCTGAAGGCCGCAATAGCAAGAGGCGCCAATAAATTGGAAGCGTTCTCCAATTCAGCTCCTTACTACATGACAGTTAGCGGAAGTACGACAGGCCATTGGGACGGTAATCAAGATAACTTGAAGTCGGATCAATACAACAACTTTGCCGACTATATGGCAACTGTTGTGAAGCATTTTAAAGAAGACCCGGACTTGCAGGTGAATTTCGACTATCTTTCTCCGGTCAATGAACCTAGTACGAATTTCTGGAAAGTTAAAACTGAATTTGCACAAGAAGGTTCGCACTATGACATTTCCTCGCAAATGAAAATTATTAATGCAACCCGCGCGAAACTGGATGAAAAAGGTCTGCAATCGGTTCAAATTGCTGCTATGGATGAACACTCTCTCGATACTTTTATAAGCAATTGGAATTCGTATGATGAAGCAACTAAGGCAAATATCGGGAAGCTGAACACCCACTCTTACAGCGGTTCGGATCGGGTAGGAGTCAGAAATCAAGCCAGAGCGGCCGGTAAGCCGTTATGGATGTCCGAAGTAGATCTTGGTCCTAAAGACATTGTTCACAATCACGATGATATGGAACCGGCACTGGCACTTGCAGACAGAATTATGACGGACATGACATGGCTTGAGCCTAATGGTTGGGTACTCTGGCAGGCTATTGAGAGCGAGAAAAACATGAGAGATCACGAGAACAGGAACTGGGGTATCATTCATGCCGATTTCGATACGCAAGAGTGGTGGTATACAAAGAAATATTATGCCATGCAGCAGTTCAGCAAGTTTATCCCGCAAGGTTCCAGATTTATAGCAGACAACAATGATAATACGCTAGCCGCTTACGATCCTGCTAAGAATAAAATCTATGTCGTATATAGAAATGCAAATACGACTAGTCAAGATATTTCTTTGAACATGTCACAGTTTGATGCTGTTGCAGGGAAAGCAACGACATACGTTTCTTCCACTTCGGAGAATGTGGCGCAGAAGGACGAAGTTTCGGTTGTGAATAAAATGTTGCATGCGACTGTTTCTCCGAAATCGATTACAACTTTTGTTATTGACGGAGCAACGTATGAAAAAGGCGAGGCTATCCCTCAAAGTCAGATGAATGCAACGGCAAGCAGCTCCGCTTCAGGAGAAGATGCGGACAAAACATTAGACGGAAATGCGAATACAAACTGGCATTCCGCTTGGTCCGGCACACCGTCTCCGGCTCCGCACACAATTACATATGACATAGGGAATGAATATAACGATGTTTACCAGTTGAAATATTTGCCAAGGCAGGATAACAGTTTCAATGGTGTTGCGACCAAGTATGAAATCGCTGTCAGCACAAACGGCACGAATTTCACTCCGGTTGCCGCAGGGACGTGGAATAACGACAAGTCTGAAAAAACGGCAACGTTCTCGTCCGTAGCTGCTCGACAGGTGAAGCTTACAATCACCGAATCAAATCACGGAGACGGTACGCAGTTCGGATCGGCTGCCGAGATTAATATTTTGAGAAAGCCTGGATTTGCAGTGAATATTCCGATACTCACCAATGTTATCCAGCGAGCTACAGATATTATTACTCTCAATAGTGCAAGTGTTGACATTATGAAATTGCAATCACTGGTTAGCGAAGCCAACACGGTTATAGATACTCCTAATGTGACTCAGGAAGAAGTCGAGACTATTCTAGGAAAACTTAACGCAGAGTATAACCTGCAATTCAGTATCATTGACAATGGGATTATCCCGCAAAATCAGATGACCGCAACGTCAGACAGTTTCGCAGCCAATGAAGGTCCGGAACGTACGCTGGACGGCAATGCCGGAACGAATTGGCATACGGCGTGGGACGGTTCCTATAAGGTGCTTCCGCACTCAATCACTTATAATCTTGGCAGTGCGTATGACGGTGTTTACAAGCTGAAATACCTGCCTCGGCAGGATGAAGATTGGAATGGCGTTGTCACCAAGTTTGAAATTTCCGTGAGTGACAATGGCACCGATTTCAACAAAGTTGCTGAGGGAACTTGGAACTCAGACAAGTCGGAGAAAACAGCAACCTTTAATGCGCAAGGCGCTAACTATGTAAAATTTACTGCGCTTGAATCCACAAGCGATGCCGGGAAACAGTACGGATCGGCTGCCGAGATCAATATTTACAGTAACCACGGATTTACAATCAATAAGTCAACCCTCACTAGAGCAGTTAGTGTTGCAAATGATTTTAAAAGCAATTTTAACAAAGATCATTCTTACTTGACTACGTTGAACGTCCATCTTGCGCAGGCTGATGAACTGCTGAGCAGCCCGGTTATAACGCAAGAAGAGATAGAGAAATTGGCAGGCAAAATTACGGCTGAAATCAACAAGATCAAATCGGATGTAAAGCAGATTAATGAAATTAGTCTCTTCTATGCGCCTGAAGCTTATGCATCCAATCCTTCCAGTCTTATTCTGGATAACAATACTAACACCTTCTATGAATCAAACTGGGCTTCCAATGGCAGAAAGTTCAGATCAGGCGACTATATCATTATTGATCTGGGCGAGAACAAGGCCGACGTTGGGAAGCTATTGGTTACGCCAAGGCAAGGCAATGAGAACGGCAGAATTAAACAATACAAAATTTATTTGAGCGATAATGATTTGTCCGTGAAAACGCCAGACGGTTCTGAACAGTATTTGAAGAATAATTTCCAGTTTGCAGCAAATGGTTCTTTTGACTCCACCAGCAGCAGTGTTCAATACGCTACATTCAAACCAGGCAAAGCCAGATATGTAGCGATTCAGGCTATCACGACTGGTGGAGACGGAAACACGCTCAGTGCAGCGGAGCTTGTGGTTAGTCAGAAAGCAGGAACTGTTTTCGATATAAGCGGCTTGCAAGCTGCCATAAATCAAGTGCGTACGATAGCAGGGATCGGTCCGAAAGTGGAAGACATGATTGAAAAACAAATTACCACGATCGGCGTTCTTAGCGATTTGACCGAGGAATCTATTGGTTACTACACAAAAGTTCTGAATGATATGTACAATTTCTATCGGGGCTTAGGCAGCGTGAAGTCCATTAAAAGCGGCGAAGTATGGCTGGATACGGAAGGCGTGCCGATTCAGGCACATGGCGGCGGCATTCTGTACAATGAACAGAACAAAACGTATTATTGGTACGGGGAAGATAAAACCGAAAATAATCTTTACGGATTGGATGCGGTACCTGCGACAGGCATTCATGCCTACTCGTCGAAGGATCTGTTAAATTGGAAAAATGAAGGCATCGTATTGCCGGTATTCAACAACCAGCAATTCGTCGATGGAACACCGCCTGATGAGAATATGCCACTATATATTTCCGAGGAGTCGGGCATTTATAAGAACAGTCCAATTCCTGACTATAATCCTACTGTCGTTAGACATGCACCGGTTCCAAGCGTTGATCCGGAAGTTGGCAGAACCAAGTCCCCGGCACCGACGCTGAGCAAGCACAATTCGCCGGAAAGAATCGCTGAATTGAACGCTCTGTACGCGGATAAGACGTATGCGGAGAAAAAAGCGATGTTCAAGGAGTTCGACTGGGCTAAAGTTGTCGAGCGTCCGAAAGTGGTCTACAACAAGAAATACAACAACTATGTCATGTGGTGGCATCATGATGGACCGATTGAAGGGTCTTACTGGTGGGCAAGAGGCGGCGTCGCGGTCAGCGATTCGCCAACCGGACCATTCAAATATTTGGGTTCAGCCAGATTACCGAATAATGGATGGGGCGGCGAAGAAGGTGAAGGCATGCTGCGCGATATGACGTTGTTCGTAGACGATGACGACAAAGCATACTTGATTTACGCATCAGAAAATAACGCAACGGAGATTGTTACGCAGTTGAATGATGACTATACCGGACCTGCGATGAACGAGAATAACAAGTCGGTAGAAGGCGTTCACTGGGCTAAAATTATCTGGAATAGTCGAGAAGCTCCGGTGATCTTCAAGCAAGACGGCGTGTATTATATGATTACATCAGATTGTAAAGGGTGGACTCCAAACGCAGCCCAATATCATACAGCGACCAATATTTTAGGTCCATGGGAAGATAAAGACAACCCGGCTAGAGGCTGGAATAACGACAGGACATTCGACAGTCAAGGTACTTTTGCGTTTCCGTATAGAGATGAAAATGGAAATATTGTTCCGAATAAGTTCATCTTTATGGGGGATCGTTGGAAAAACACGAATCTGAAAGATTCGAGGTATGTATGGCTGCCGATCGAGTTGAATTCGCTAGACAGAACTGTTGAATTCTATTGGCATGATGAGTGGGATTTCTCTTACTTCCAGCCAGGCAAGAAAGTTACTTTCAACAGTAATGGCGGCAGTGCGGTTCGAGGTGTTTTCGGAGTAACGGAAGGTTCGAAAATATCTGCGCCAGAGGCCCCGACTAAAAACGGATATACGTTTGCTGGCTGGTATCAGGATGAAGCATTGCATATTTCATGGGATTTCGCTGTAAATACGATCCCGGCAACAGATTTTACGCTGTATGCGAAGTGGGATGAAATTGTTAAAGTGATTAATGATGTACTGCCAGTAAATGTAGCTACGGCTACTTATGCGGCACCGGTTCTGCCTGCAAATGTGACTGTTGTTTATAACGATGACACAACTGGAGATAAATCTGTTCAATGGGATGCGATTGATCCTTCCCTGTATGCGGTAGCTGGCAGCTTTAGCGTGAGCGGAGCTGTAGATGGAACTGTAATTCCTGCGGTTGCGAATGTAACCGTAACAGATAATGCTTACAAAGCGGAACTTATCGCACTTATTGCAAATGTCCAAGTTAAATATGATTTGGCTATAGAAGGAACAGAAGTCGGCAATTATCCGGCAGGCTCGAAATTGGTATTGTTGGCAGCCATAAATCAAGCACAGCAAGTAGTAGACAGCGGCTCTGCAACCAAGCTGGAGTTCGAGCAAGCAACTGCTGATTTGAACGCTGCGCTGCAAGCGTTTGAGGCTTCTAAAATCCAACAGGTGAGTGTAAATAGCATCACGATCACAAGCACAGATAACGCTTCAACAATTACCGCGAAGAACGGAAGTCTTCAGTTACAAGCAGCGGTGCTGCCTGCCAATGCTATGAATAAGTCAGTAACATGGGCAGTGTATGAAGCAGACGGATCAACAATAACGGATAAAGCGACAATTAACGTATCCGGTTTGCTGACGGCTGTGAAAGATGGAGTCGTTAAGGTAGTTGCAACAGCAGCGGATGGTTCCGAGGTTCATGGGGAAATGGTTATTACCCTAAGCGGTCAAACGACCATTATTAATCCAGGACCTGGAGGTGGCTATGTCGATGGCTCTGTCAATCCTACACCGACAAGGAAAGAGGATCCAACTCGTTATACACCAAAAGATTCGGAACTTAAAATTGTCCCTGAAGAGGGCGGGGATACAGCGCTAACCGCCGTCATCGATCGTGAACGACTGGTTCAGAAATTAGATGATCTTCACGACACAGCGGCAACGGATCATCCTGTTCTTACGATTGACATTCCAGGCGAGCATGCATCGAATGCCATAGAGTTGCCTCTGGATATTTTGTACAACAATCTCAAAGAAAATCAGGGCACTATTTTGACCGTAAACAGTCATTTAGGAACGTATGAACTACCGCTTTCTATTCTAGAGCAAGCAGGCACAGCGGGTACAGATAAAGGCGCAACGCTCATCATCCGCATGGATAAAGCGAAAACACAGCAAGAAAAGCAGTTTGAACAATCCATCCAAAACAAAAGATTAGAGCGAGTAAGCGATATTGTCGACTACAAAGTCATTCTGAAATCGAAGGACAAAGAAGAAGAGATTCATTACTTTGGCAGCAACTTTGTTACACGCGCAATGAATGTAGATGGCGTCATCACGAATCCTTCGGCAGCAACGGCTGTCGTTTATGATCCGGTTACTGGTGAACTGCAATTTGTTCCATCTGTATTCACTGTGAAAGACGGGAAGACAGTCGTGACCATCATCCGTAATACGAACAGTATGTACGCTATCGTTCAAAACAAGAAAACATTTGAAGATATGACGGGACATTGGGCTCAAAAGGAAGTTGAAATGTTAGCTTCCAAAATGATTGTCAATGGAACATCAGATCACACGTATACACCGGAGATGCAAGTGACGCGGGCTCAGTTTGCAGCACTTCTCGTAAGAGGACTGGGGTTACCGACAGAAACAACGCCATCCGTATTTACAGATGTTGCGGCTACCCAGTGGTACGCGTCAGAAGTGAATACAGCCGCTAAATACGGCTTGGTCGAAGGTGTAGGCGAAGGTATATTTAGTCCGGATCTACTGATTACGAGAGAGCAGATGGTCGTCATGATGATGAAAGCTGCCCATCTCGTTCAGGGAGCAGCGAATACGGATGTAAAAGCAACAGTGTCATTCGCTGATCAAGACCAGTTGTCAGACTATGCTCGCAACGCGGTAGCAGAAGCCGCTGACAAAGGTTTGGTACATGGGAAAACAGAAGCAACCTTTGCTCCGCAAGATGTAGCCACTCGCGCAGAGGCTGCTGTTATTATCAAGCAGGTTTTGCAATATTTGAAATTGATTAATTAATACGAAACATCATATGCAAATTTGAGCGCTCTTCAAACCGGTACATCCCATCAGAACGCGGGTTTACCACAGCTTATTCAGAAATTGAAGGCTGCAGACGCAGATGACACGTGATAGAGAAGCAAGCACAAATCGACAAATGGAAATCATCGAAGAGGATACGCTTCTTGTCAAAACCCAATGACAAGAACCGTATCCTCTTTCCGATTTTGACAAGAACATTATCTCAACCGGTATCCTCGTCATCTGGATCAAATCCCATCCGTCCGTTCATTCTGCCGATGACTCTTCTTCAAACTCTTCATCCAGTTCACCTGCTAAAAGGTCTTTTATTTAAACAAGCATTTTTTAACAGTTCCTTCAAATAATTTGATAAAATTAAATATAATTGAGAAGGGAGTTGAGGATGTAATGGAAATCAATTGGCTGGCAGAAGTGGAAAAAAGAAAAGATGATCTTTTAAAGGACTTGGAAGGATTATTGCGTATTGCGAGTGTTATGGATTTAACAACGATTACTCCTGAATATCCAATGGGCGAAAAGATTGGCGAAGCATTAGATTATGTTTTGGCATTAGCCCAAAATGAGGGTTTCAAAACTAAAAACTTAGACGGCTTTGCCGGGTTTGCTGAATGGGGAGAGTCTGAAGATTATGTTGGGGTAATTGCCCATGTCGACGTGGTTCCAGCTCCTGGAGAGTGGACAACACCACCTTATGAGCCAACTATTCGAGAAGGAAAGCTTTATGCCCGCGGTACCATAGATGATAAAGGACCGGGAATGGCTGCATTTTATGCGTTGAAGATATTGAAGGACCTTGACCTTCCTTTAAAAAGGAAGATCCGTATGATCTATGGCACAGATGAGGAAAGTGGTATGCGCTGTGTGAAACATTATCTTGACGTTGAGCCCGCGCCAACTTACGGTTTTTCGCCTGATAATGAATTTCCGATGGTGTACGCCGAAAAAGGGCAAATTAACGTGAAACTGACTTTAAGTGGCAGTGAAGAAGAAAAACATGGAACTATTTTAGTTAACTTTTCTTCGGGTGACAGGGGAAACATGGTACCTGGACAAGTCGCTGCTGAAATTAAAACGAATCAACCTGAGGAACTTGTAAACCGTTTTAAGACATATTGTAAGGAACAGGGGCTACATGGTGAGGTCAGCAAGTCCGATGAAACGATTATTTTAACCCTTTACGGTAAAACCGTGCATGGTATGGAACCGCAGAATGGCGTGAATGCCGGACTTGAGTGCCTGCATTTCTTAAACACATTAAGCTTTGCGGGTAGTGACCAATCCTTTATCACATTTGCCGAAAACTGCCTATATAGAGATCCTTTTGGGGAAAAGTTGGGAATCCAATACAGTGAAGATGTGCTCGGACCATTAACGGTGAATGCCGGCATTTTCAATTACAATCATACAGATGGTGGTTCGATTCAGTTGAACATTCGCTTCCCATTAAATAATGATTACCAACATACCATTGAAATGATCACGAAAAATGCTGAGATCTGCCATTTCACAATCGCTGATGCGTGGCAATTCCCTACACATTATTTCCCTGCCGATCATCCTATGATTAAAACACTGCAATCGGCTTATCAATCGATTACAGGGGATGAGCCCACACTTTTAACATCGGGCGGGGCAACGTATGCGTCGTTAATGAAAAATGCAGTGGCTTACGGTGCGTTTTTCCCTGGTAAGGTAGATAGCTCTCACCAGATTGATGAATTTATTGAAATCGATGATTTAATCAAAGCGACAGCCATCTACGCCAAAGCATTATATGAATTAAGCCACTTATAGAACATTGTTTTTTGTAAGGTAGAGTATGGTGTATTTATTGCTTCAGGAGGACCGAAGAGGACGTTATCGTTGGCATGGAACCAACGGGCCACTACTGGTTGAACCTCGCTTATTATCTAAAAGAAAAGCAAGTGAAATACGGTGTAATAAATCCATTGCACGTGAAAAAAAGTAAATAACTAGATGACAACTCAACAACTTCATACCATTGAAATATAATGATAGTCAAAACCTGAAATGAAAATGAAAGAGGCTGCTCCGCTTAGGAACAGCCTCAAATAAATTATTTTTTTAATATCTTCAAAATATCCAGTGCTTTGTGATAAACAAATCTTTCCCATCTCGCTAATAAACTATTTCCATTATCCCCGTTCGCGATTTGAGTAGTGTGACGTTTATGAAACTCTGCTACTCGTTGATTATGTTTATTATGAAATGTATTGAAATGTTGGTGGCGAAGGTTTGTTTTTGCGTTCATCGTTTATCCCTTCTTTCCATTTTGTATAATTATATCATGCATGCTAATTTATCCACAACAAGATCATTGTCACGGAGAACTATAGTTCAACCACGACATACGTGAAGGCAACCGGAACGATCGGTTGCCTTTTCTATTAAACGAGAGGGTATTTTGATCAATTCGCGAAAACTTTAGGGATGGATTATTTTCAAGATTATTGGAAATCAAAGCAAGGGGAGTAGGATATGAAGTACTATCAAAAAAAGAGATTGAAACAGAGAATCTTTTAAGCAATTTATCATTTTATCTTTGATTTCTGCTCCGCATACATACCAATGGCACCTATTGGAAATCATAATGCCTAATTATTGTTTGTAGAGGAGTGTTATAGATGAATGATTTGATCAAGAATGCAGTTTCGCTCGGTCTGGGAATCACGATTGTGACCAAAGAAAAACTGGAAAACTACGTCAAAGAGCTTGTGGTAAAGGGAGAAGTTGCCCCTGAAGAGTCGAAGGCGTTGGTGGCAAAGTTGATCAAGAAGGGGGAGGAGCAGCAGGACGCTCTTAAAGAAATCGTACGCGTACAGCTTCAGAAGCTGCTGGTTGATTTGCACCTGGCGACAGAGGAAGATATTAAGCGGCTAGATCAGCGCATCGACCAAATGGAACACAAGCTACAGGCATAGTCGATTATGAGGAAAAGGATACGGCAGTTACAACGATACCGGGATATTGTTATTGCTTTGGTTCGCCATGGTTTCGGCTTCTTGGTAGAAGAGTCAGATCTGCTGCAGCGTCTTCGTATTCCAATTAGAAGATTTCAAGTGAATGACGATACATTCCGTAAATCGCTTGGACTGCGGATTCGGGATGTCGTTGAAGAGCTCGGACCAACCTTTATTAAACTGGGACAGATCGCCAGCACCCGTAGTGATCTCCTTCCGGAAGACATTGTAAAGGAGTTGGAGAAACTTCAGGATGATGTGAAGCCCATTCCGTACAAACAGGTACAAGATATCATTGAGACTGAACTAGGACAAAGTATCGGGACGGTTTATGACCGCTTCGAGGAGCAGTCACTTGCAGCGGCATCCATCGGGCAAGTGCACCTTGGCGTGCTCCATAACGGAGAACGTGTGGCTATCAAAATCCAACGACCTCAAGCCGCAGAATCAATCCGGATCGATCTCGAGATTCTAGCGGATTTGGCTGCGATGGCCGAGAGACGTTTTGCATGGGCACGCCGGATTCAAATGGAGGCCCTCATTGCGGAATTCGGCAGATCGCTCTTAAATGAGCTGGATTATATCAAAGAGGCTAGGAATGCGGAGAAGATAGCTGAGCAGTTCAAGGATGTCGCCCATATCTATGTGCCGCTGATTTATAGCGATTACAGTTCGAAAAAGGTCATGACGATGCAGTATATCGAAGGTGTTCGGCTGTACCAAGAGGATCAACTCAACGCACTTGGGTACGACCGAGCGCGAATTGCCAATCGGCTCATTCAAGCATTGTTTCATCAGATATTCATTGAAGGATTGTTTCATGCAGATCCTCATCCCGGGAACATCGTCATCCAGCCGGGCGAAGTGATCGCTTTACTTGACTTTGGCATGGTCGGCCGGCTCACGGCGGAGTCAAAATTCCATTTTTCCTCACTGATTATTGCTCTTATGCGCCAGAACACCGATGGGGTGATTAAGGCGATCTACCGGATCGGGCTTATTGACGAGGAACTCGATATGGCGGAGCTGCGTTTTGATATTGAGGAGCTAAGAGAGCGATATTTCAGAGTCCCTCTTAGTCGTGTAAGCCTGGGGGGAATCGTCAACGATCTGTTCGAGGTGGCGTACAAGTACCATATTCGCATTCCGGCGGATTTCATCTTATTAGGGAAAACGCTGGTAACGATTGAAGGGGTTGTCACAAAGCTAGATCCTACGATCAGTATCGTAAAGATAGCGGAACCGTTCGGCCTCCAACTCCTGTTGGAACGACTACGCCCGAAAAATCTGACATCAAGTTTACTCAAAGATGTTACGGATTATGGGTACTTGCTAATTGATTTTCCAAGACAGTCGCGAGAGTTCTTTTCACTGATAAAAAAAGGGAAGCTGCATATGAATATTAGCGTCCCTGATGCCTACGATTTCCTGCGCAAGCTGGATCGCATTGGCAATAGGATTACATTCGGCATCGTTCTCTTATCTTTCAGCCTCATTATGATGGGACTCATCATCGGTTCTTCCATTGTGGGTCGGAAGCATTATTTCTTGCTGAATGTGCCAACCATCGAAGTTGGGTTCATATTGGCATCATTAATGAGTCTCTGGTTGCTATTTTCGATTTTTAAATCGGGCAGATTCTAGAAAATGTCCTTCGTCAGCGCTTATAGAATAAAGAAACGACTGCTACGCTGGTTTAAGCTCTTGGAGACAGGCTAGGAGAAGAACTTATTAGTCCAGGCAATGGAGTTACGACAAACTTTAAGATAAAAGCGAACGACCGTGGATTTCATGGGCATTACCCTGATGATGTTGGTTGTCAAGAACATTGTCCGATCACCGACATGCAGTAGACCGAGCTTAACTTGTTAAAGAACAAGTTGCAAATTTAACATTTTTAAAGTAAGAGCATTTCTTTGTAATGAGAAATGCTTTTTATTTTGTCAATATTGAAAGATATTTCAATAACAATAACATTAAAACAATATAAATTTATTGTTTAACAATAAATAATGTGCTACAATCATGTTGTCAATAAATAAGTGAGGTGTATTAAATGAATGTTAAACGAGGTTCAACCACTTTCTTAAAGGTAATTATTTTTCTGGCTGGAATTGCAGTGCTTGCTTTGTGTATCTGGTTGCCTGTGATAGCCGTTAGAGATGCAAGGGTACATCCAGATACGGCTTACTTCCTAATTCCCTTTTTAGTATGTGCATACGGATTCTGTATTGCGTTTTCGGTTGCGTTGTATCAAGCATATAAACTATTAACCTACATCGAAAAAAACAATGCTTTCTCTGAATTATCCCTTAAATCTTTGAAGATTATAAAGAAATGTGCTTTTACAGTCATTTTCCTCATTCTGTTAGGAATAGTAAGCTTAAGGGTGCTTGCTAAAGTTACAGGTAGTGATGATGCAGCGGGTCCTACATCATTATGTCTAATGGCCATTTTAGTAACAGGTATCATTGCAGCCATTGTGGACGCACTTCAAAAGCCATTAATAAATGCCCCAGATATAAAGTCAAAAAATGAATGATTAACGGATATGTAAGACTTTGAATTGTCAGCCAGGTGTTTTTTGGGGTACAAAAGCGACGAATACACTCTTTAATAAAAACAGAACTACGGGGACGATAGCTCAATGAACCGCCTTTTTCTCCAAGGCGGTTTTCTTTAACGGATAACGTTACTTTAGTAAACTACAAAAAGAGGCTGCCTCCGCGAAAACGAGTGGTAGCCTCATTAAGCTATCAGGCAGGTTACTTCCAATATGTGGTACAATTATACAATCCATATTCACTCTTCCGAAGGGGCTAATTATGAATGTTGTGAAAGCTACAAAAGGTGATCTGAACGGATGGTTGGAATTGGCTTCTGAAGTTGAATACTTATTTGGCCCAATGATAAGCGATCCAAAATTTATTCAAGCTATAGAGAAAAATATTAACCAAAGCAGTGCATTCTGTGTGAGGGAAAACGATGGAACTCCTGGAACGTGTTTACTTGGTGGAATTTTATTTTCTTCAGTAAGTGCGCCAAGTTATAAGATTGGATGGTTAGCTGTTTCCTCTCGAGCAAGAAATAAGGGCATAGCTACTGAACTTCTGAAGCATGTACTGAAACTCGTTAATGCTCCGGCAGAAGTATCAGTTACTACATTTGGTAATGATATCCCAGAAGGACAGCCTGCAAGACGGTTATATCAAAAGTTCGATTTTGTACCTCAAGATGAACCGATTCCGAATGGTCCTGAAGGTGGTACTCGACAAAAATTTAAACTGCTAATTACACAAAAGGTTTAAATAAGGTATGAGGACTTGATATACGATACCATTAAGGTTTCTAAAAATTAAATTAAGAGGCATTAAAATGGGAACAACATTTCGAATTACTACGTGAAAGCGAACGAGGAGGAGGCGACTAGTGGGTGAGAAAATGCACGTCGACGAAATGGAAATAGATGAGGCACTCGTGCGCCGACTGCTTGCCGACCAGTTCCCCCACTGGTCAGAGCTATCTCTACGACGAATCGAGCCGGCCGGAACAGTGAACGCCATCTTCCGACTAGGTGAGGAATACTCTATTCGGCTGGCGCGGCGTAAGGGGCCTACGACACCAGGAAGTCGCGAGTTTACTTGGCTGCCCAAGCTCGCACCATTGGTTCAGCTTGAAACTCCTATACCTATCGCTCAAGGGCATCCGAATAGCGAATATCCGTGGTTTTGGGAGATACATACGTGGGTTGAGGGCGAAACTCTGCCAATAGAGAAGATTGACGAGATTCAGGCAGCACGTGATCTTGCGGCGTTTGTTGAAGCACTGCACCAAATTAACTCATCGGGTGGGCCGCCGGGACGCGGCATTCCTTTGGCTCAACGGGATGAGGAGTTCCGATACTGGCTGGCGCTGTTCGATGGCGATTCTGCTGTATCTGCTGTGTGGGAATCGGCACTTGCTGCGCCTCCGTGGAAGGGTCCACCGGTTTGGCATCACGGCGACCTTGATGTGCGTAACTGGCTCGTGCGAAATGAACGCATCACCGGTGTGATCGATTGGGGTACAATGGGCATTGGCGATCCTGCATGTGATATCATGGTTGCGTGGAAATTACACTCGCCGGCAGCTCGTGATGCGTTCCGCGAATATCTTCCGACAGATGACGCTACGTGGGCACGAGCTCGCGGATGGGTCGTATCGCAGGCGGTGGCAGTGCTGGCTTACTATACGCCGGACAACAATCCAGTTCTGTACCATGAGGCGAAATCTTGGCTCGACCTGGTGCTGTCAGAATTCATTTAAAAATCTAGCAACGGATATTGATGAATATTAATAGCTGAATAACAAACTTTAGGCCATTCCCAAAGGATGGCCTAAAGTTGCCGTTTATTTATATAATAAAATGGATAATATCGTTTTTTTAATGTGAAAAACCGATGAACGTCAATTGTGTGTTAAAACTGATAGGATTCTAAGCTAAAGAAAGAACTATAGTTGAATGACGAAGCTGCCGACAGATCGGCAGCTTCATTACGTTTTCATTACGTTAACGGGCAGTTTAGGCTAATGAAGGAATTGTAAGAGCATCTCCCGAATAATGAAATATCCCTTGTAGCTGCAGTAGAGGAATTGCGAAGAGTACATTCGTCCGGTAGTTAGCATCAAAACGCACCAATGTGAGTCGCTGGTGAAATTATACTGTAAAGAGATACTGGAAAAGTGGTTGCCGAACTATCGGTAGCCGCTTTTTTCCTTAGTTTATACTGAATTTCTCAAGATTTCTAAAAAGTAGGAAAAGAAGGAAAAGTAGAAATCATAGGAGTTTAGTGTAGGTGTAGTACAAAAAAAGGAAATTCATTAATCGAGATAAATACACAGCGGTTTTTTATTTTTATGGGATACTGAATATGAATCGACAAAAACCGATCGATCCGAACAAGAAGAATCTATCAGATATATGTGCGAACTATATGTAGGGCACACATGGTCACCCGAGAGATTTCAATGCTTGCTTTTGATATTGCCTATGATTTCAGGCTACCATGAAGGAGAAAAAGGTCGAAACGAGAAGGAAAATATATCCATAAATAGGATTGACAAATATTCCCTCCAGTTTTAAAATTTGTATCAAGGTACTTTGTTAGTCATCTTAACTATCAAAGGGGGTGAGTAAAGTGCTTGGACGCGCTCAAACTGGAAATACCAAGTTAGTTAAACAAATGAATCGACATGTACTTATAAGTCGGCTTAGGGAATATAAGCGAGTTTCCCGTGCGGATCTGGCTAAGCTTACTGAATTAAGTCGTCCGTGTGTGTCGTCTTTAGTGGATGAAATGATACGGGAAGGCCTCATCAACGAGGTAGGCATCGGTGAATCCAAAGGAGGAAGAAAACCGATACTGCTTGAGTACAATTTTAAAGCTAAAGGTGTGATTGGTGCCGTATTTGAAGGTAGCACTCTCCATATGTCTATAGCAGATCTTAGCGGAGAATTGCTCTTCAATTATGGGACCCGTTTATCTCAGCCGACCAACGGGGAGACGGCGATTCGCGCACTGGAAGTGGGTGTGGAAGACCTACTGAAGCAAAGTGGGTTTGATAAAGACCGTCTTCTAGGGATTGGGATTGGACTTCCGGGAATCACGCAGCGAACGGACGGAACGATTAGTTATGCGCCAAGCACAGGTTGGATGGGGCTACCTGTTCAGCAAGAAATGGAAGAGAGATTGAGCATCCCGGTATTCATCGAGAATGACGTTAACTTAATGACGATTGGTGAGTTTCATCAGGGGATTGGCTTTGGTGTCCGCAATCAAGTACATATGTATGTAGGTACAGGTATCGGTGCAGGAATTATTATTGATGGTCAATTTTATCGAGGCTTTCGTGAAGCTGCTGGCGAGATCGGCTATATGATGATCGGTCCTGTCGGGCGAACTCGACGCGGTGAATATGGCGTATTCGAAAGAAATTATTCGGTTTCCGGCATCATTGAAAAAGCAAGACTGATTCTGACAGGCTGGAATGAAGATACGAGTGTAATCACCGAACTTATGAGGCAATCGGAGGTTGGAAACCGTGAAGCGGAGCAGCTTTTGGAAGACATTTACGTTCACTGGGCACATGGCATGGTCAATTTGATAAGTGTGTTGGATCCAGAGTTGTTAATCATTAATGGAGAAATGGTTAACATCGGCGAACAGGGGATAAAGAAGTTAAATGGGCTTCTAGCTGAATGGGTTCCCTTCGTACCACCTGTCAAAGTTGCAGCCTTAGGTATTAAAGCAGGAATTATTGGAGCTATTCAAATTGTCTTGGAAGCCCTTTCATAAACATGCATAACGGATCACCAAAAATAAGTTACTGGAGGAATTTAAACAATGAGAATGATAAAGGGGAACGTATCGAAATGGGTTACCGGCATGCTTCTTTGCTCTGTTATGACAGCAATTACAGCGTGTGGGAGCGCGACTCCTAGCGGTGGGCAGGCAACCAACCAGACAAATAAACCGGCAGAATCTGCTAAAGCTGCAGAAACTCCAAAGTCTGCTGAGAAGCAAAAGCTCGTCATCTACACGGCTAGAGATAAAAACGTTGTGGATGAGATTATTCCAAAGTTTAAAGAGAAAAATCCCAATGTCGATGTTGAAGTGCTTACCATGGGCGCTCAACAAATCATGGAACGTGTCCGTGGAGAGAAAGCTAATCCGCAAGCGGATTTCTGGTGGGGTGGAACCCAGTCCTCGCTCATGATAGCGGCAGATGAAGGACTCCTAGAAAGCTTCAAACCTAGCTTCGGCGACAGCATACCGGCGCTCTATAAGGATGCGAAGGACCGTTGGTACGGCGAAATGCTGCTCCCTGAGGTGATTATGTATAACTCTAAAGCGCTGAAAAAGGAAGATGCTCCTCAGGATTGGGATGACCTGCTTGATGCTAAGTACAAGGGAAAGATCATCATTCGCGGTGTTCTCGCTTCCGGTACGATGAGAACAATTTACTCAGCGATGGTGTTTAAAGAAGGTGGAGCTACAGATCCGAAGAAAGGCTACGACTGGCTGAAAAAGCTGGATGCGAATACGAAAGAATATGCGCAGGATCCTACAAACCTATATTTAAAGCTGGCGCGTGAAGAAGGAACTCTGTCTCTTTGGAATATGCAAGATATCATGATTCAGAAGGAATTGCAGAAGCAGCCATTTGACTTTATTTATCCGAAGAGCGGTGCGCCGATTCTGGTAGATGGTGTAGGTATTGTTAAAGGTGCAAAAAACATGGACGCAGCCAAAAAGTTTTATGAATTCCTATTTGACTCCAAGTTGCGAGTGGAATTAGCCGAGAAACTATTCCAAATTCCTACCAGAACGGATATTAGCAAAGATACGCTTCCTGCTTGGTTGAAGGGCGTCGAATTAAAGCCTATGCAGTTGGATTGGACAGTTATGGCTAACAAGGAAAAAGACTGGATGCAGTACTGGGACGAAAACATCAGAGGTAAAGGCGGCAAATAAATCACATGTGATGGCGGGGGGTACTCTCCGCCTCTATTACAACAAAGGAGGTAGCCCGCTTGATTGATGTGGCTTTGGAACATGTAAGCAAAGCGTTCGGAAAAGTGAAGGGTGTCCAAAATGTAGATATCAGAATTAAACCAGGAGAATTTTTCACTTTTCTTGGTCCGAGCGGATGCGGGAAAACAACGACGCTTCGAATGATCGCCGGATTCTATTATCCAAGCGCAGGGCGCATTGTCTTCGGGCATGAAGATGTTACGATTCTGCCTCCGAATAAACGTAATACAGGGATGGTATTTCAAAACTATGCGCTTTTTCCGCATCTGACCGTATTTGAAAATGTAGCGTTCGGCCTGGAGGTTAGAAAAAAGTCTAAAGCGGAAATCACAGTAAAAGTAGAGCGAGCCTTAAGACAGGTGCATCTGGGTGATTTCGGACATAGACGAATTGACCAATTGTCAGGCGGACAGCAGCAGCGTGTAGCTCTAGCAAGAGCCCTCGTGATTGAACCCAAAATATTACTTTTGGATGAACCTTTGTCCAACCTAGACGCTAAGCTTAGAGAAGAAACACGTTTAGAGATCAAGCGTCTGCAGATTGAGCTTGGCATAACTACGATCTACGTTACCCATGATCAAGCGGAAGCGATGTCGATGTCAGACCGCATTATGGTCATGCATGGCGGTGTCGTCCAGCAAATCGGGACCCCCGAGGAAATATATCACCACCCGGTTAATCGGTTCGTAGCTTCATTCATCGGTGAGTCAAATTTGTGGGAAGGCGTTATTGAAGAGATCTGTGGGGAGGAAGTGAAAATCCGAGTTGCCCCTAATCTTTTGCTAACGGCTTTAGTCCGTAATTGTTCACCGAACACAACATTGACAGTTGGGACAAAAATTACTGTATCCATACGTCCTGAGTCAGTTCGTGAAGCACTACCGGAAGAGCAGCTTCGAACGAATGCGGTGATCGGCAAGGTGATAATTTCAGAATTTACGGGCATCAGCGTCAATTATTTGCTTCAGGTACAGGCGCTTTCGCTGAAAGCCATGTTTGTCAATCACAAAACACAAGTCCAGCAGCGTGGTGACGAGTTGTACATATATATTCCCAAAGAAAGTGTATACCTACTGGGGTAGACGAGGGTTCCGATGATGAAATCTGAAATGCAATCCTATACACAGTCTGTCACTCGTAAACGTTCGATCATACATTCACCCAATTTCGTTTATGTACTAGTAGCTCCACTATTTCTTGTATTACTGGCTTACGTACTATTTCCCTTATGTCAGACCTTTCTACAAAGTGCCTTAGTAGATGGGCAGTTTTCGATGAAAAGCTACGCCAAGTTCTTTAGCTTGGAACATACTGCAAACCTGGAAGCCCTATGGACTAGCATTTATTTATCAGTTCTTAGTGTGATAACGTGCGCACTCGTTGGTATCACCATGGCTTTTTTGCTTGAGCGTTATGAATTCCCTGGGCGGAAAATATTAGCCGTGCTCGTTCTGGTTCCAATGGCTTTGCCCCCGTTAATTGGTGTTCTATCCTTTACGTTTTTATATAGTGAGAGCGGGATCATTCCCCGAGTTCTAAAACTTCTGTTTCACCTGGATCACGTCCCTTTTTCGCTTAAAGGCGTGTGGGGAGTACTCGTTGTCCATACGTTTACAATGTATACGTATTTCTACATGACAGCTTCGTCCGCTATCAAGGGGTTGGATCCGTCCTTAGAGGAAGCTGCATCCAGTCTTGGTGCCGGAAGATTATATATTTGGCGGCGAGTTATTATTCCGATGCTAACACCGGCCATTATCGCTTCATCTCTATTGGTTTTTATGGTTTCTATGGCCTCTTATACGGCACCTCTCATCTTTGGGATAGAACGGACTATGACGATGCAGATTTACTTGTCGCGTACAAATGGCAATCTGGATATGGCTGCGACGCAATCGACGATTTTATCGTTCGTTTCCATTTTGTTTTTGATTCTAATGCGTTGGTACCAAAGTCTTCGTAATTATCAAAATATGAGTAAAGGCGTCTCTGTGCACAGGACCGAAGTGAAAACGGTGTGGGGCCGATATTTGGCGATGCTGCTTTCCTTCCTCGGTGTCATTGTCCTGCTTCTGCCGATTTTCGTGATCATTCTTATCTCTTTTTCCGTAGATGGAAAATGGACTACGCAAATTTTACCCCCAGAGTACACCTTTAAGCACTATGTGGAGCTTTTTACCGATAGCAAAACGTGGCGTCCGGTGGCTAACAGTTTCAAAATGAGCTTCATTGCCACATTAGGCAATGTCATTTTTGGCGTAGCCGCTGCTTACGCGATGGTTCGTATGAAATTCAAAGGAAAGTCATTAATGGACATTTTTATTATGCTACCATGGGCGCTACCGGGTACAGTTGTAGGTATTAATCTGATAGCTGCATTCAGTACGCCGTCAATATTCAGCTTTAACCAAGTATTGGTAGGAACCTTCTGGATTTTGCCTATCGCCTATTTTGTTCGCCATTTACCTCTGGTTTTCCGCTCGACGTCCGCCACTTTGATACAAATGGACGCCTCCACGGAAGAGGCAGCACGCAATTTGGGTGCTACCTGGTGGTACAGCTTCCGGCGCGTGGTGTTCCCGATGGCGCTTAGCGGCATACTGGCCGGGACACTGCTTGCGTTCGTGGATGGCATTGGCGAATTCGTGGCTTCAATTTTGCTTTTTAAAACAAGCACCGTTCCCATCTCAGTAGAAATATTTCAGAGAATGTACTCGTTCGAATTCGGCACTGCTTGTGCATATGGCGTTTTGCAGATCGTTCTGATTATCATTGTTCTCTTTATTTCACGTAAGATTACAGGGGATAAAGCGGGAAGCGCAATCTGACGTTCACTGATTTTTATCAAACAGGTTCGGTCATATCGTGGGAACACCTAGGAGTTCATAACCACGTCATGATAAACAGCGGGAAATTGGCCATTTCTTGCCGTGTGAGATAGGAATGATTAAAGGAGGAGTTCAATTGAGTGGTAAGTCGAAATCAAGCCCCAAGTTAGTATCCATGATGACGAGCGTTGCGATCGCAGGAAGTATGCTCTTACCTGCAACGGCAAGTCCTGCTTATGCAGAACGAGGCGTAGTAGATCTATGGAAATCGATCAAGCCGTTAGCGACTATTGCAAGTGCCATGAATACCGGTGCCCATCCAGATGACGAGCATAGTGCTGTGCTTGCTTATCTTTCTCTTGGCAAAGGCGTCAATACTTTCAGCGTTATCGCAAACCGTGGCGAGGGCGGGCAAAATGAAATCGGCAGCGAGCTAGGGAATCCCCTGGGAATCATCAGAACGCGCGAATTGCAGGAAGCTTCTAAAATCACTAACGTAACACTAGGTATGCTTAGTGAAGAAATTAATGATCCGATTTTTGACTTTGGATTTTCTAAAAGTGTAGATGAAACGCTTCAACATTGGGGAGAGTCCGTTGCGTACGAGCGGTTGATACGTAAGATCCGTGAGGATCGTCCGGATGTCATCATTCCATCATTCCTTAATGAAGATTCGACGCATGGCCATCATAGAACGATTAACGTTCTTACTGTTCGGGCTTACAAGGATGCCGCTGACCCAAATGTATTCCCTGAGCAGCTAAAGAAAGGTCTGCAGCCTTGGCAAGTTAAGAAGCTATATTTGCCAGCGGACGCTAAGAAATATAACGTCACGGTTCCAGTAGGCGATTATGATAATATCTATGGCGCTTCTTATGTACAGCTGGGTGAGGAGTCAAGGTTTATGCATAAGAGCCAAGGTATGGGCAGAGTCGTAGATGAAGGTCCTTCCGGTAACTACTATACACTTGCATCAACTACAGTGAAAACGAATGAAAAGGAAGCAAATTTCTTTGAAGGCATTGCGTTTACTTTTGACGACCTGGCTAAAGAAGTTGAAACCAAAGGCAAGGATAATAAAGTAACGAAGGACTTACAGCTGCTGCAAAAAGACAGTGAAGAGGTGATCAAGGCATTTCCAAACTTCACGGAAGTGGCTCGGGAAATTCATGAAATGAAAAAGGATGTCCAAAACGCCTTGGCCGATGTGAAGTCTTCCAGTCTGGATCAAGTCGTGAAGGATGATTTGTTCTATCGTTTGAATGTGAAAGATGCACAATTGAACAAAGCTAGTATGGAAGCCACATCGCTGGTTGTTAAAGTAAAGCCAGATACCGGTGAACTGGTAGCTGGGCAAACGACCAAGGTCGTGGTTTCTGCCTTCAACGGCGGCAATGTAGACCTGAAAAACATTCAGTTAAAGTTAAATGTTCCGCAAGGTTGGGTAACAAAGGCCGAAGGTCCTGTTACCTTCGATTCGATTGGTAATAATCAAACGGTTTCCGTTACGTACAATGTGACCGTACCTAAAGATGCTGCGGAGTTCAAGCCTTATGAGGCACCGAACCTAACGGCTGATGTTACATACAATGCGTTTGATACACCCAGTACGGTTAGAGCAGTTCCGCAAAATGCGGTTGCAGTTCTTCCAGCGTATGCGATGTCTCTTAGCCCTAGTGCAACTGTATATAATACACTGAAAACGGATGAGGCGATTCCGGTTAAGGTTACAGTACGTAACTATACACCAGGTGCTTCAAAGGCATCTATTTCCTTGAATCTGCCGGAGGGTTGGACGGCTGAGCCGGCTGTTGAAGAGATTAGTTTCGCTTCTAAAGGCGAAACCAAATCCGTATCCTTCACTGTCAAAGGCTCCTCCAAGGTGGCCTCAGGTAAGTATTCGATTACGGCGGTAGCTAAGAATGAAGATGTTCAGAGCAATGAAGGTGTTCAAGTGATTTCATATCCGCATATTGGTAAAACGTACTTGGTTCAGTCTGCTGAGCTAAAAATTCAAGCGTTTGATTTGGCAGTCCCGCAAAACTTGAAAGTTGGATACGTGTCTAGCGGTTTTGATAACATTGATGAGTATTTGCGTCAAGTAGGCGTTAATGTTGTGAAGCTGGATGACAAGACAATTCAATTCGGGGATCTCTCTCAATATGACACGATTGTTCTTGGCATTCGTGCATACGCATTCCGTCCGGAGCTGATTCCGAGCAACCAACGTCTGTTGGATTATGTGAAGAACGGCGGGAACCTTGTGGTTCAATATCACAAGCCTGAAGATAAGTGGAAGTCTGAGCTTGCGCCATATCCGATTAAGATTGGCGAGCCTCTTATTCAATGGAGGGTAACCGATGAAACTTCCAAGGTTACGATGTTGGCCCCGGATCATCCGATCTTCAATTATCCAAACAAGATTACAAATGCGGATTGGGATTCGTGGATTCAGGACCGTTCTGCTTATAATCCTGCAGAATGGGGCAATGAGTACACTGAGCTTATTTCTAACGGAGACCAAGGTGAAAAAGAATTCACGGGTACTTTCTTAACAGCTCCTTACGGAAAAGGTGTTTATTCATACAGCTCGCTGGTTTGGTATCGTGAAATTCCAAATCTGGTTCCTGGCTCAATACGTATGTTCGTTAATATGATTAGTCAAAAACAGCAATAGACATTTTCCAATTAATTACATATGGAGGCCACGATAATATGTGTCCTCCATATGTATTATGAATTCGGGGGTTGTTATGGGGATATGAATGTAATTAATGTTCATGGGCGAGAGGTAGATGAAGTTAAGAACACGACGCAATTTGCTGTGGTTCCATTGGGCTCTTTAGAATATCATGGGCCACATTCACCGTTGGGTACTGATGTTATCTTGGCAGAGGGCTTTGCACAAATGGTAGATTTTTCTCTTAAGCCCTTAATCTATCCTGTAGTATCATATACGCCTTGTCCAGGCAAAACCCAAGATTATCCTGGAACGGTTTCTGTCCGCCCATCTGTCTTTATTGATTACTTATCAGACATCGTAGAGGGAATTTGTCAGTTGGGTATTCGAAATATTGTCTTACTCAATGCTCACGATGGCAATATGGGTCCTTCCCGGACCGTAGCCGAATCCATCACCGGTACATATAAAGATGCGAGCTTCCTGTTAATCAACTGGTGGCAAATGGTTGCGACTGAATTTTCTGAGCAAATGGGGATATTTCAAGGGACTGCGGGCAGAGGCCATGGGGGGCCATACGAAATGTCTGCCGTTAAAGCCTTTCGACCTGACCTGGTTTCCGTACAGGATTCGGACTTGGAATTAGATTCATACCCCTCTTTAGCTTCAATGCCGTATGTTTTAGTGGAGGGCACGCCTCAAGGATGGGATGGATACACAGGTAAAATTAGGCAAACCTCCTATGAAGCTGGGGAGCCGATTGTGGAAGAAGCCGCCCGGAATATGAATCAACTAATCGCGAATTGGCTTGTGATGAGAGCACAAAATGATAGGAAAGGATGAATTGTAAAATGGGTTATCGTGAACAGCTGCTGCAATCGGAAGGTTCCTCTTTTCCAGGTAAAACGTATACGGAGGTTGTTTTGGAGCCAGCGTTTAATGAAGCAAAAGAAAATCTGCTAGGCCCTATGATGGCTATCAATAAGGCACATTTGATCATGCTGCGCGAGCAAGAACTGGTCACAGAAGAAGAATCTAAACAAATAGCTAAAGCCATTCAAAAACTTGATCTAGAGGCGCTGCGCCACAGCTCGTATACCGGAGAGTTCGAAGATTTATTCTTTCAGGTCGAACATCAGCTGCTGGAACATGCCGGGGATATTGCTGGCAATTTGCATCTTGCGAGAAGCCGCAATGATATGGGAATTGCGATATATCGAATGGTGCTTAGAGAGAAATTAGCGGTGACACTGTCTTCTGCACTTCTATTAAAGGACCATTTACTGGATTTTGCAGAAGAGCATTTGGGGACGGTTATGATTGGCTATACACATACGCAGCAGGCTCAGCCAACGACTCTAGCTCACTACGTGACGGCTGTTATCGATTCCTTGAATCGGGATATTCGACGCATGAAGGCGGCTTATGCCAATTGCAACCGAAGTAGTATGGGAGCAGCAGCATTGACGACCTCAGGCTTTGCTATCAGCCGGGAACGTATGATGAACCTGCTTGCTTTTGACGAACTTATCGAAAATTCATATGATGCGATAGGCGGCGCGGATTACTTAGGAGAAATCGCGACAGCCATCCAGCTTGCGGCAGTTAATTTAGGACGGGTTGTGCAAGATCTTCTCTTGTGGTGTACTCAAGAGTTTGCCGTGCTCAAGGTAGGAGCTCCTTACGTCCAGATCAGCTCCATCATGCCTCAAAAACGCAACCCCGTCTCACTGGAACATATGCGGGCGTTATTGTCGAGCTGTGTCGGTAATACGAATACAATTCTGTCCATGATACATAACACGCCTTTCGGAGATATTGTAGATACCGAGGATGATATGCAGCCATATGCTTGGAAAAGTTTAAGTATTATGGATAAATTATATAGATTGTTAGCCGCCGTTATAGGCACGATGGAGGTCAATAAAGAAATGCTCCGCCAGAGGACGGAAGGAAGCTTCGCAACAGTCACCGAGCTGGCGGATACTTTAGTAAGATCGGATGCTCTGTCATTCAGAAAGGCCCATCATATTGTCAGCGATGTGGTAAAAAAAGCGATCGATGAAGGTTTCAACGCAAATCAAATCACCCTTCAAATGGTGAATGACGCATCCAGACAAATCATTGGCCGAGATGTGTCTCTAAATGAGGAAGACTTGCGCAGGGCGATGGACCCCGTTCATTTTGTGGACATCCGTACGTTGCCGGGAGGCCCAAATCCTAAAGAAATGAAAAGAATCATCGATGACCGCAGGCTCCAGTATTCGTCTCATTTTCAGTGGCTGCAAGACGCCCGGGAAAAGAGCCGATGTGCAATTCAATATCTGGATGAAGTCATTCTTCTATGGAGTGAAGCCTAATGAAGAAATTAAGGATTCCACTACTTGCTTTTGACGGAGGAGGCACCAAAAGCCTTGTCGTACTTACGGATAGGGAAGGAAATGTACTAGGGCAAGGAAAAGCAGGGCCTTGTAATTATCAAGGGGTTGGCAAGAAGAAGGCGTCGCGGGAAATCGCTCATGGTATTCGCGAGGCGATACTGGATCTCGGTATTACCGAGAATCTCGAAATCCTACCTTCTATCGAGATCGACTGCGCTGTATTTGGAATCGCCGGCTTGGATACGGAATATGATAGGAAAATGATTATGGAAATGGTAAAGGATTCACTCTACCTTCTGTCTATACAAGTAGGGCACTTAATGGTTTATAATGATGGATTAGCCGCACTATTAGGTGCGACCGAAGGTCAGCCCGGTGTGCTCGTCATTGCAGGAACAGGTTCGATTGTGTTTGGCATAAACGAGTTTGGTCAAACGGGCAGGGCTGGAGGATGGGGGCATCGGGTCGGGGACGAAGGAAGCGGTTACTGGATCGGCAAGCAGGCTGTGACAGCAATACTTCGAACGAATGATGGTCGGGGTGATGCAACTAGACTAGATGAATGGGTGCTGCCTCATATGGGCTTTAACCATGTTGAAGAACTGTTCAATTGGGTCTATAGTTCGGACTACTCCGTGGATAAATTAGGAGAGTTCTCACAGTTGGTTAATTTAGCGGCAATAGCTGGAGATCATGAGGCAAACCGTATTTTATCCGCAGCCAGTGAGGAATTGTTTGTGAGTGTGCGAGCTATTATTCAGCAACTATTGTTGAAGGATAAACCGTTTAAGCTGATCCTGCAGGGTGGCGTTTTGCAAAATATTAGCCTCGTTCGTAAACATTTGATTTCCAAAATCGAGGAATGTGCCCCCCAAACTCAAATCGTTGAGATGCAGGAGGAACCGATAAACAGCGTTACTTCGATGGGTCTAGTTTATCTAAAGACTTCGATCAGCAAATAAGGAGTTGAATGATATGAGTAAGAAATTATTATTCGTTTTTGCTCATCCTGATGACGAATCCTTTGCGGCCGGAGGGACCATGGCTAAAGCCCATAAACAAGGGCACGAGGTGTATTTAATATGCGTCACTTCGGGCTGTAAAGGGAAATCCGGTGAGTTTCAATTTAGCTCGCGAGAACAGTTAGCATTTCACCGCGAGGAAGAATTACGGAAGGCATGCTCTATACTTGGTGTTACCGGATTATTTTTATTTAGATATCCGGACGGGGCCCTTAAGGATCATGACCCGGACAAACTGGCAGAGCAGATTAGTCAAACAATTATTTCTTTAAAGCCAGATGTAATCCTATCGTTTCCGCTCGATGGGGTTACTGGACATCCGGATCATATTGCCGTTTCCCTCGCTTCAGAAAAGGCCGTAATCTTATCGGAGGCGTATTATCCCCCAGATCAGCTGCCTAAATTTTATTATATATCCGTTCCTCACTATTATGATCATTGCCAGGACGCTGGACCCCTGAGTACATGCATCATTACAGGAAAAGTGGATATCAGTGAATTTAGATTATTGAAGGGACAGGCACTGCAATCTTATAAGAGCCAAGTCTACTCGGTAAACCGGGCCTACCCGGGTGTGATGCAGAACGATTTTACGGTCATTGGGCCTTATGAATACTACACCTTAATTCGTGCCAACGGTAATCAGGTCGACCTGACGGCAGAAAAGTTCTCAAACAAATTAATAATTATCGATTTAGTTGATAAATCTAGTTTTTAATGGATTAAATTACGCGACTTAGTTGAGATAATGGCGAAATTAAAAAGAGTGGGTTTACCAGTAACATAAAGGATCTGGAAGAGGAAAGAACACGGGTAGAGTTGCCTGAATCAAAGAACATGAACTATTTTGAATATTGTTCCGTTCATGATGTCACAGAGATTGAGATTGAGATTGAAGGCACAAAAGTGTTTAATCTTAGTGATTTGCTGAATAGACACCTATTTCAATGCTTGCTGTTACAGGCCGTGCATCAGGAGTATTGGTTTGAGTTTTTTTAATCAAAGGCTCCCTTATTTGATTTTGAGAAGAACTTGATCTTATTCATCATCATACTTTGATATGAGGTGATGATGATGATGTTGAATGAAAGCGAGCTAACAAAATTTATCGATGAAGCTGAACAAGTCTGGTTCGAAGTCTGCTATTCAGACCGAAAAGGAGAGGAGTTGAACCTGAACGGATATGTATTTCAGGTTATAGATGATAAACGTTTTGATACTGTTGAGAAGGTAGAACTATTTTTCAATCAGTATTGGAGTGATAAATACACCAAAACGATGATGTGCAATTTAAAGGTGCTTTCAATTAACGAGGAAACTGCAACCTTATTAGGTGATCCTCCTCAAGATCTGCCCTGTCGAGTGGAATCCTTACGTGTAATAGAATCCACGTCTGATCAGTGTAAAATTCGATGTGTTCTATCATGTGAAACTGATAAAAACCGTGTTATCCATTATACAATCCGGAAATCAGTAGATGACGGGAGGATTAAAATCGTCTCGAGAACAGGGACAAAAGACGATTGTCGTTATCAATCGTGCAAATGCTGGCTGGATTAAAACGCATAATATAATAATGACCCTGATGCCGCGTAATTCGCGGTTTTTTCATTTTATGGATATTTGTGCAGTAATGTGAGCTGGCGGGACCTGGGCAGAAATTACATAAGAGATGGGACGATACTGGGGCGACGGCAGCTGTTCCCTGGTTATTTGAAGTAGCGGGAGCAGATAGTTCATTCGTTTCGAGAGTACCCTCATACCGATCGGCTGCCTTTTCCTTGCTTAAGAGAGGATATCCTCTGCTCATGTAATAAAATTCACACTTCTCTGGTAAGATTCATACTGGACAAAGTAGGGATCCTGTCATATTGTTTTTGTGGGATCATTGAGAAAGAAGGGTATGCCATGTGGAGCCGGTTAAAGCCGAAGAAGATGTATTTGAACATATTTTTGTATTCATGCATTGTCGTGACCTTGCTCACCCTAGTGTTCACGATGTTCTTGAGTCAGCAGTTCGCTCGAAACGCAATTGATGAAATGGACAAATCTAATCAAGAGAAAATGAAGCAAGTTGTTAGAACCTCGGAATTTACCCTGCAGAAATTACGTCAGTTTGCTTTGAAAGTCTATTCAGATGAAAGTATCGCACTCTGGATGAATATGGAGAAAAACGATTATTCCCCATTGTTATTGAGTAAAGCCGCGACAAGTGTAAGGGAATTTATGAGCAGCGAACCCTTCATTCACGGTATTTATTTAATCAACTTCAATATTGACCAAATCTACACATCAGATTCAAGCATCTATACGACGCAGGACTTTTATGACCAAAGTATGTTGAACTACATTAAGGGTCAAAAAACACCGTATCTGCAGTATGTTAACCATGAGGTGGAAGGTGAAACGTATTTGGCTCTTGTTGTACCGGCAGCCGGGCCTAATCAGAACTATCAGGGATTTGTCGCGATTCTGTTCAGTAAACCATTGTTAAATGAGAACATGCTGCAGATCTCGCAGGAAGATCAGAACAAAATTTATATTGAAGGTAAGAATAAGGAGTTTATTCTAGGTAATTTGGAACCTGCGTTAACGCAAGAACTAATGGAAATGGATAAATCGGCAGCGGTACAAAACTGGAAATGGAAATCGGGTAATGAGACTTGGTCCATTCAGACAGAACGGCTGCCTATTGAAGGATGGAATGTTTATCACTTGTCGCCAATCTCTTTATGGCAAGCAAAGGTAACCAAGATCCGGATTGAAATCATCGGTTCTTCGATCTTACTGCTGTTAGCCTTGTTGTTATTCTTGTTCTGGCAATCGTATCGCAGCTTGAAGCCTCTTAGTGATTTGGCCCATCAAATAAAAAGCAAGCTAGGGATAGAGCATCCTATCATGCAGACAAAGAATGCCAATAATGAGATGGCTTGGATTCATTCCGGTTTCCATTCACTTGTTGAGAAAATCGAACAATTGGATATATCGATTAAAAGCAGCAAAGCTTTGGTGAAAGATGATTTCTTACGCCAATGGATTCTTAATTCGAAGTCTCTCAAACCGATTGAAGAGTTTATTAGAAGCCAAACCCGTATTCTCAGCACGGGATGGTTCCGCATGGTTATCATTCGTCTAGAATCGTATGGACGCTTCGAAGAGCAGTATGATTTCGCATCGCGAAAATTATTGCGCTTTGCCATGGGAAACATTATGGTTGAAGTCCTGGCGAACCACGGGTATGCATCGGAAACGGTCGATTTCGGATCCGATCACATCGTGGCGCTCATTTCCACACCTCTTTCAGAGGAAGAGTTGACACAAGCAGTCAGAGCTCTGGAGGACGTGCGGATTCAGATAAGGCAATGGCTTAAGCTAGAAGTGCAAACAGCTGTCAGCTCCGTACTCGATGTAGAGGAGAACCTGTCTATTATTTATACTCAGCTATACGAATTAACGTTAATGAGATTTATAAATAATGAGGACAGGGTGTTTACCTCCGAAGATCTAGAGCGGTATGAACGTGGTAAAGACAGTGATCTTGACGAAGCTTTGCTAAAGCAGGTTATTCACTCTATCCAACTCAAAAATGAAAAGGCGCTTGAAGGCTATTTCGACCAACTCACCTTTCATATGCAGGAGCTAAGCTATGAGGAATGCAAGCTCCAGCTTACCCATATCATTTATTCGATTATGAAGAGCTTCAAGAACCATACAACATTTCATGGGATGAAGAATATCCATCTCTTCCTGGAGCAATTTGGAACCCTCGAGGAAGTAAAATCGTGGATGTACAAGGAGATGCTGCAGATCATAGAGCGGCACAGAAAGAAAAGTGTCTCTCGTCGAAAGGAAGAGGTTGCTGCGGAGATGATTGAATATGTGCGTAACCATCTTCACAATCCGATGCTCTCCGTGGATGACATCGCTGACCATATATCCATGTCGGTGAACTATACCAGACAAATATTCAAGGACCATTTCGAGTGTTCATTGTCCGATTTTATTACAAACCAACGGATAGAGCATGCGGTTAAACTGCTAACAACAACCGATTGGACCGTAGCAGATATAACGGAACAGTCCGGATTTCAAACCAAAAGCACCTTCTTCCAGACGTTCAAACGAGCAACCGGCATGACGCCGAATCAATATCGTATGGAAAAAACATAGGCAAAGGCATAAAATTCGTACTCTGTTTGTTGGAAATTATGTACTCTCCTGATTTGTTACAATTCGTACTGATTGATAGATAACGGACTATACGGAGCATGAACAATCTGATTATGATACAAACACGAGGATGAGCGCGGAATACAGGATGCACAAAGCCGGAAAGCAAAAGCATTGGTAAGGCGCTATACTCGGTTTGTTATATAATGAGGAGGGTTACAACGATGAAATTAAGAAGTAAAGGTTCCATGTTATTGGCCGTGTCCCTTATACTAGCGGGAACATTGGCTGGTTGCAGTTCGAAACAGGCAGCGTCACCCGAAACTGGCAGCCCGTCAGCCTCCGTTGCTGCAAAATTGAGTCCAGTTACATTGAAAATCATGTTTCCTGGAGACCCGCCGGCTAACTGGAATGAAGTCAAGGGGGAGATGGAGCGCCGTCTGGCAGATTCACTCAATGTGAAGCTCAATGTGGTTTTTATTCCATGGGCAGATGTTCTTCAGAAACGACAAGTCGCATTATCCTCCGCGGAAGACTATGATCTGATCTGGGACAATAATCCGTATCAGAACATTGCAGCTGGACTCTACGAACCATTAGACGCACTGATTGACAAGTATGGACCTGAGATAAAGAGTAACCGCTCTGCTGATCTGCTTGAAGCCAACAAGGTAAACAGCAAACTTTACGCGGTTCCGCTTGAAGTGAACTTCATTCGTCCGTGGACGTTTGTTATACGTAAGGACATCCGGGAGAAACTGGGCATTGCTCCGATCAAAAGTTATGATGATTTGGTCAAGTTCATGTACACGGTCAAAGAAAAGACTCCGGATATTACTCCGTATATCCCTAACGGTTCTGAACATGTTGGCTTAAGGATGGCAGGTATGCTTGATCCGAAAGCTAATCTTGCAGCAGTATCGAATTATCCGGGTCTGTATACCAAAGGCAATGATGGAAAGGTCTATAATATCTTTGATAATATGGACCCTATGATCATGAAAAATTTTGAACAAAATTACAAGCTCTATCAGGATAGGATTCTTGCAAAAGATGCCCTTCTGCTCAAAAATGCGGAATTCGCAAAAGGAAAAGCGGCTGTAACAACCTTCTTTGATTTCGGTGTATCACTTAGTACCCGAACTTCTCTAGAAAAATCAGTTCCGGGAGCCACTGCAGAAGCATTCAGCTTGTTTGACCCCAGCATGAAGCTGTCCTCAACGTTCAAAGCAGGAAACTTCATTGCCGTCCCTGTGATCAGTAAAAACAAAGAACGCGCCATTCAATTCATCAATTGGTTGAACCAGAAGGATAATTACGACTTGCTTGCGTACGGAATAAAAGGTAAGAACTGGGAAGATTCGGGCGAAGGGCTTTATAAACCCATCAAAGAAAGCCCTTATGCGGGCATTCCTTTCGCTTGGGGGTGGAATTCCAAGTTAGATCGTATCGATGCCAGCTTGCCTGAAGATGATATCAAGTTGAATAAGTGGCAGAGGGATCCTCATAATTTTACAACGGATATTCTCGCGGGTTTCACCTTCGATCCAAGCCCGGTATCCAACGAAGTCGCACAATTGAGCAATGCGGGCAAAGAACTTTATGATCCGATTGTGTTGGGTCTGGTTGAACCAAACGAGGGGTTAGCGAAGCTTAAAGATAAAGCATATGCCAATGTCAAGAAAATCCAAGTGGAATATCAAAAGCAGCTAGATGCCTATCTGGCCGCCAAAAAGAAGTAAGCGGGCCTATATGCCGGAGACCTTGAATCAAGGTCTCCGGCTGTTTTTGTATTGGTAAACTCCATACTATGTGAGTGATAGAATTCAAACCTCTAAAGACTGTTACAGTTCAAACTCATTGTTAAAATCAAGACTATACGCGCAGCTTTAGGAATGCGTAATATTCAAGTAGATACGAAAGGAAAGGTGAGCAATATGTTTCTGGAACTCAGGAAGAACAAATGGCTGTATGCTATGGCGCTTCCGGTGATTGTGTACGTATTTATTTTTTCTTATTTACCAATGTCCGCGCATCTACTGGCCTTCAAGCAATTTATACCTGCTAAGGGAATATGGGGGAGCAGATGGGTGGGACTCGACAATCTTGTGTTTTTTTTTACAGGTCCTGATTGGTTGGCGGTTACGTTAAATACAGTATTTTTGAATCTTCTATTCATTACGGCAGGTACCGTATGTTCTTTATTAATCGCCTTGTTACTGAATGAAATTAGACATGTGTTCTTCAAGAAGGTAGCCCAATCACTTGTGATTTTGCCGCATTTTATTTCCATTATCGTCGTTAACCTGATGGTCATGAATTTCTTCAATGGACAGGATGGCATGATTAATCGGGTGTTGAAGGATGCCGGCTACCAGACGGTCGATTGGTTTCAGACGCCATCCGTCTGGCCCATGCTTTTGACATTCATATTCGTCTGGAAGGGAGCAGGGTGGGGTTCGATTATTTATTTGGCGACGATAACCGGGTTTTCTGAAGAATATTATGAAAGTGCAAGAATCGATGGTGCCAAGCGTTGGCAACAGATCTGGCATATCACACTGCCACTGCTCCGACCGACCATTATCGTGTTAACACTCTTAGCGCTGGGACGTATTTTCTATGGTGATTTTGGGTTGATTTACGGAATAATAGGAGACAATTCGTTGCTCTTCAAGGCTACGGATGTCATCGATACATACACATACCGTTCCTTGAGGGATGTCGGCAACATGAACAGCTACAGCAATGCGGCGGCAGTAGCCTTATTCCAGTCGGTAATGGGTTTCATGACTATTCTATTCTTCAATTGGGTTGTCCGCCGGGTTGACAATGACTCGAAATTATTCTAGAGAGGAGCTTTCGTATGTTAGTGAAACAACGGGATACATCCCAATGGGCCGTGTCTGTCGCAGCCTATGTATTCATCGGATTCTTTGCCCTGATGTGCCTTATTCCCTTCTGGCTTGTGTATATCGGGTCGTTCACAGCGGAGCACCTGATTGTCAAAGGTTTTCAAATGCTCCCTACCGAATTCACATTTGATTCCTATCGCTTCTTATTCAAGGGAAGCCAGGTGTACCGAAGCGGGTTTGTTTCCATCTTTGTTACGGTAATCGGTACCGCCGGTGCCTTGCTCTTGACTTCAATGTTCGCCTATGTTGCAGCTCATCCGAAGGTAAAATACAGGAATTTCCTTTCCTTTTATATTTATTTCACGATGCTGTTTGCACCTGGTCTGGTCGGCTATTATTTGCTCATCTCCAACTGGTTGAATTTGCGGGACTCCTTATTGGCTTTGATCTTGCCGCACTTGTTCTCCGCATTCAATGCATTCTTGATGGCCTCCTACTTTCGTACGCTTCCGTTTGAGTTAAATGAAGCGGCCACCGTGGATGGCGCGCATGAGCTTTACATCTTCTTCCGTGTCATCTGGCCGCTCTCCATGCCTGTCATTGCAACCATCACCTTGTTCTATGCGCTTACCTATTGGAATGACTGGTTCAATGCGCTAATGTTTATTGATAATCCAGACAATCATCCACTGCAGATGATGTTAAGAAGAATCATTTCTAATGCGCAAAATCTGGATTATTTAAATACGAGTGTGAATATTCCAGTTTCAGCCTCAGGCGTACAACTTTCAACGGTAGTTATCACGATTGGACCCATCATTTTCTTATATCCGTTCCTGCAGCGTTACTTCATTAAGGGGATGACAATTGGGGCGGTCAAGGGGTAGAGGTACGGGTTCACATTTCAAAAACAGGAGGAACAGCTTCATGAATCCATATTTTCGATATTCCCCGCAGCCGGTACTAGAACCGGTTCCCGGGTGTGAGTGGGCCAGCAAAATGGTACTAAACCAGCTATTGTAAAAGATCCTGTGTCCGATAAGCTGCAAATGCTGTTTCGGGCTACGGGGCCATGGTCTCGGACATACACGGTAACCGAGTGCGCGATTATTCCAACGGGTGCATCGAGGATCCGCGCTTCACCGACCGATGTCGCCAGCCTTATTCCTGCAAGAATCCCATATAACGAAACCGTCGATCTTCCTGGCTGCAGCCGAGAATTTGGAGGACTTCGCAACGGATCGGGCAACTCATCGGTTGCTGGCAACCAGTGAATTCCACTGGGAGGACAACCGGATTGGAGCAAGCTGGGCGCCGCTCAAAATTTCAGCTGATGAATGGCTTGTTGCTTATCATGGCAAGAAAGATAGCCATTATGGTTACACGCAATCTTTCTTGATTGTACGCGAGCAGGATAACGATTTTCCGGTTGTCACACATCGTTGCTCTGAGCGCTTAATGTACGCCCGGCAGGCTTGGGAGATGCCGAGTGACTACCCTACGCCTTGCCTGTTTACAACCGGCGGCATTCTTGCAGGAGATGATCTGATCATGTCTTATGGCGCAGCAGACCAGAAGGTGGGCATTTCTTGGGTGAATTTTGCCGAGCTGGTGAAGTATGTGAAACAATTTAACGCTTATGGACAGAAGATAGAGGAGTAATGTAAACGAACCAATATTAAATCGGTGCAAGGAATCGAGAACTTTCGATGAATAGCCGATTTAACCCCATGAATGAAAGCGCTTATATTTTGTGGAGGACTTGATGAAATTGAAAGTAGGTGGTTTATATGTAACAGTAAATCGAACGTTTCCATACATGCGGAAGAATAGCCCTATGCTTTTGAAGCCTTTTTAGAAGAAAAGAGGAGGGATATTTAAATGGTAAAAATATGCAAATGGTATCTAACTCGTATTTGGGCACTATTTATGGGACTTATTATGATAGCAACGTTCATCCCTACTGGAGAAGTTCAAGGGGCCGGGACTCTGCTTAAAACTGGCAATTACAATTACAGCGTCGCCCCAAATGGGGGCAACTCTCCGGACAAGGGAGTAACCGGTTTGATCTCCTCAGCGAGTGGCGTATTGCTTGACGGATCAACCACAACGTATGCCGGATTCATGGGGAGCGGTACGGGTACCCCAGGAAGCGTGCAGGTCGTTTTTGACCTGTTGAAGGATTATCCTTTAGACAGCATAAACGTCGTGCTGAACTCACCGAATTCGTTTTGGGGATTTAAAGAGTTTACGATCAAATATCGCCCGGAGGCTTCGGAGTATTACTATATTGCTGGCAAACACACCAGAACGCCAGTAATAACCTCAACGAGCCCAAGCTCAACTTGGAACTATTCGGTCAACATACCGATGTCGAACAAGACGGCCAGATTTATTATTATCGATATTAAGCGTCCTCATGACTTTCAGCATATCCCTCTCACCGAAGTTCAAATTTATAAAGGGAGCGGACAGGAAGGCGTGAATCCGGGGCCCGCGCTTACTGCGGAACAAATGGCTCTCGAACTGAACAAAGAAAGCTTAACGGCAGAAAATTTGCTGAAAACCGGCAATTATTTTTACAGCCACGCTCCGAATGGAGGCAGTCTCCCTGATAAAGGCATGACCGGGTTGGTATCCTCTAGCAATGGTGTGTTGCTTGACGGGTCAACTGCAACCTATGCCGGATTTATGGGGAGCGCGACTTCCCCAGGGACGATACAAGTGGTATTTGATCTGTTGAAGGACTATCCGTTGGACAGGATAAACCTCGTTCTGAATTCACCCAATTCTGCTTGGGGATTTAAAGAATTTACGGTAAAATACCGCCCTGAGGCTGTAGAGGATTATTACTATATTGCTGCCAAGCACATCAGAACACCAGGAATAACTTCAACGAGCCCAAGCTCAACCTGGAACTATTCGGTCAACATACCGATGTCAAACAAGACGGCCCGATTTATTGTCATCGATATTAAGCGTCCTCATGCCTTTCAACATATCCCTCTTACTGAAGTTCAAATTTATAAAGGGACCGGACAGGAAGGCGTGAATCCCGGACCAGCGCTTACTGCGGAGCAAATGGATATCGAACTGAATAAAGACGGGTTAATGGCAGACAAGTACGGGCAGTGGGTTTATGAAACCTGGCCGGGAAAAGTAACATCCGACGAGCAACTACAGCAGGAATATACGAGTGAGGCGGATGCGCTGTCCGATGTTTCACTGAATCTTACTAAATACGATCCTTACGGCGGGATTAAAAGTGGAGGCGGTTACACCGGCAGCGGTTATTTCAGACTTCAGCAAATAGATAACAAATGGTGGTTTATTACCCCGGATGGGCATAAATTTATTCTAAAGGGCGTGGATGCTACAAGTATTTGGGAGTGGGGATACGGGACACCGCTTAAAAAAGCTGACGGTACCCCAAGAGGGGTGTTCGAGGAACTTCCTGATTCTACGGCTTATGCTCCTGCCTATATAAATGATTCCAACGGAGAAAGAGTAAGCTTCGTCATTGCCAATATTATGCGAAAATATGGCAGCAACTTCGAGTCGAAATGGGAGGATATCACAAAGAAGCGTTTGATCGATTGGGGCTTTAATGCCTTTAGCAAATGGACCAAACCCACCAATATTACGTTTCCATATATTAATGTTCTGCAAGACCCCGGTAATTTAAAAAGGATTCAATGGACTTACGATGTTTTTGACCCGCAGAGTGAAGCGATCATCGAAACCGCATTGACTCCACAGCTAGATAAAGCAAAGAATGACCCGTGGCTAATCGGTTATACTTACGACAATGAGGCCGGATGGACAACCGATATTGTAAAAGAGGTACTGACATATAATTCGTCGTCTGCGGCTAAAAGCGCTTTCGTGAATTTTCTTGCACCAAGGTACAACAATGATCTTACTGCCGTTAACCAGCTCTTGGGTACGAGCGAGGCATCGTTTGACGAGTTAAAGAATACTCCGATCAATATGGCCAATGTGCCTGCTGCGGATGTATCGGAATTTATCAAACTGGCATCAAGGACGTATTTCTCAACCGTCAAAAATATCATCAAAAGACATGATACGAATCATCTGTTCCTCGGTTCGTCCGTAGTTCCTACCTGGCGTACCAGTCTGGAATGGGATTCGGCGGCAATAGAGTTTGTAGATGCATTTTCAGTGGACAATTACACGAACGATCCAAGTTGGATTTCCAGATATGAAGCTTTTGGAAAACCGTTATTGAATCTGGAATATACATTCAGTACTACCCAGCGTGGGTTGTCACCCGTGAATGGAGCTACAAGTGTGGCTAGTATAGCGGATAGAGGTATGGCCTACAAATCTTTTGTTGAAAGTGAAACTTTACATCCTTTGTTTGTTGGATCAGGCTGGTTTTCTTACTTCGATCAAGCGGTTACATGGCGTAAAGACGGCGAGAATTTCAATATAGGCTTAGTAAACCAACAGGATCAGCCCTACACGGATATGGTCAATATCATGAAGACTGTCAATGCCGGTTTGGAAAATGTACATGATTATGGGATAAACCTGGCATTGGATAGGCCTGTCACAGCCAGCTCCTCCATGTCTGCTTCTTTAGACGTCGAGAATGCATTCGATGGGAAGACAACTACGAGATGGGGATCGAACTATACCGACAATGAATGGATCTATACGGATCTTGGCTCAATGAAGACTGTAAGCAGGGTTAGACTTAACTGGGAGACAGCATACGGTAAAGCATATAAAATTCAGGTGTCGGACAATGCTGTAGACTGGACCGATGTATATAGCACCAATACAGGCAACGGAGGTATAGACGATATCTCTTTTTCCGCAACTAGCGCAAGGTTTGTCAGAATGCTGGGTATACAGAGAGGTACCGGCTACGGATATTCTCTGTGGGAGTTAGAGGTATATGAACAGCCTGGAGCAACACAGGATGATATTCCGCCGGTTACGACCGATGATGCACCTACTGACTGGAAGAATACGGATGTAACGGTAACGCTGGACGCTACTGACAATCAATCCGGTGTTGAAGACACGCAATACCGGAATAATGGCGGAGAGTGGCAGCCGTATTCGATCCCGATTACCGTCTCCTCTGAGGGTAATACCGTTCTGGAGTATATGAGCGTCGATAAAGCCGGAAACGCAGAAGCCTTGAAGAGCCTGTCTATTAACATAGATAAGGCGGCTCCGGTCACTACAGTTGAATTACCTCCGGCCAATGACAACGGATGGTATCTTTCGGATGTAAAGATGGCCTTAATTGCTTCTGATGCGTTATCCGGTATCCATCATGTTCAATATCGGATCAATGGCGGCCAATGGCAAAACTATGATAATGCTATCGACGTTACGGATGAAGGAACAAATACGATAGATTATCAAAGTAAGGACAAAGCAGGAAACACCGAAGACCTAAAGAGTGTAATCGTGAAACTGGATAAAACAGCACCGGAGATACAAATGAATCCGGATAAAATCGAGCTGTGGCCAGCCAATCACAAAATGGTAACCGTAACAGCAGGAACGTACAGAGAGGTAGACCCGATATCTGGCATTCAGTCTATTATTTTAGAATCCATAACCTCCAACGAACTGGATGATGGTGTCGGAGATGGAAACACTTCGCAGGATGTTCAAAATGCGGACTTTGGTAAACCGGATTTTACGTTTGATTTGAGGGCTGAGCGATCCGGGAACGGAGGAGGACGTATATACACTATTACTTACAAAGTTACGGATTATGCAGGTAACGTGAGAAATGTAATATTGAAGGTAAATGTCCCGAGGAACCGAGAGCAAGGATGATCGGATAAATAAAGTTCATAGAGAAACTATCTTTTTGATTCTTGTTTGACCGCCTTTCCTAAAGGGTAATAAGTACAAACAAGCATGATATCCTACAGGAGGTGTTCCATTATGGAAGCAAACAACACGTTTCACGAAGTTGACGAGGAAATTGTTCTCCAAAAGCAAGGCAACGCCTACATCCTCAGCACACTGTCAGGTAAGGTCGGCGAGATTACTTACAGGCTGGTCGATACCGGAACTTGGGTGATCGATCATACCTATGTGGACCCGCGCTACCGTGGTCGTCAACTGGGTAAACAGCTGCTGGATATGGTCGTCCGCGAAGCCCGCGACAACGGGCGCAAAATCATTCCTTCCTGCTCTTTCGCGTTGGAGGAATTCAAAAAAAACGCAAGTTATACCGATGTTTGGGAAAAAGGTGAATCATCGAGCGAGCTCTCCGACCCGTATAGCTCAGGCAGTGCCATGATCGGGCGATAGGAGTTCGATACAAACAGGCTCGCGTCCGACAGGATGCGGGCCTTGTCATTTATGGGATAAAGTTCATGTCAAAACCAAATTTTCTGGAACTGTATGGTAGAATAGAGGTGCAATATTTTGAAAATCGATTGCATTTAATGAAACCATGAGGAGGATTTGAATGCCTATTAACTTCCACGAAAACAGAAACAGAATGACCTACACAACAAGAGAAGCTGATGTATCCTGGATTTCTGCATCACAAGTTACGGGCGTAGACTTTTCTGAAGAAATGGTAAAAGGTGCTTCACAGAACTGTAAGGACTGCAAAAACGTAACGCTTTTGCAAGGAGATGCTTATGATACGAGGCTTCTTGGAAGTAAGTACGATATTATTTTAGAGAGAGCTTTCATTCACCATCTAGTTGACTTAAATAAGTGTTTTAAGGAAGCAAATCGCATTTTGAAGAAGCGAAAACCATCTTAGAGGTTATTTTTTTGAGAAGAACGTCGACATGAATCTACTAATGTACGAAATGCACTTGAATCTAATGGATTTAGACTGCTTAGCTACCGAAAGGAATATTTTGTATAAAAATCGAATACAGGGAGATAACAAAAAAGGAGAGTGACTTATATGGAGATTGAAATCATTCAAACTGACAATATCTCAGCATTTGTTGGGGTAAGGGCGAGTGCTAATATGTCTAATTTAGGAAACAACATCAAAAATGCATATGATGAATTGGTAAGAAGACAAAATGAAATAAAAAACATTAAGAATCCAAATGTGACATATGGAATATCACCTCCAAATTACAAAAGTAACAATGGAACAGTTGATTTTTATTTTTGTTTTGAAGTGGAACCTCTTGAAAACTTACCGCATGGAATGGTCCATATACATTTATTGCCTCGTACTTACTCATTAACACGTTACAAGGGATTGGCTAGCCAGACGGTAACAGCTTATGATTTCACTACTAAATGGCTGAATGAAAACGGTTACAAATATGATGATACAGCTTATTATTTGGAGAGATACGACGAGAAAACAATAAGAGATTTAAATGATGAACGGAATGAAATGAAAATATTCTGTCCTGTAAGAAGAAATGAGCATTACGCCCCCTCGAAATGATTTAATTTTCTCACGCAAGCTTCTGTATGCCTAGTTATTCGCGCTACATTACCGCACAGGAGTTGTGACTAACAAACGACTTTTTCTAAATTCATCAATTTGGGGGTCAGTAATAATAATTTTGCGTGGGTCCGAAACTCTAGGCACTGGTGCATGCATGGCCGATCTCATGTGCTAGTATCCAAGGATTTGATTTCTGTAAAGCCCCTGCAACAAGCCAGATATACATAGAATAATTTTTTTCAGAGTTCCAAAAGTAACTGTTGTTCCTAATAGAGAGGGATTATCAACAAACTTTGCATGAGGAACTATTATTAGATTTGCCAATGGTCTACCTTCGATGGTTTGTGGTGGGCGAAAGCGTTGACTTCTGAACTGTTGAGGCTAACCGAAAAAATGCACTAGGCCGCGAGGCTAGTGCAAGTAAGAGACTGATTATTTCCAGAAGTTAAACACTTGAATGGAGGTGACTTTTATGCAGATCAGCAGACTTTTCGGTATCGTTTATTATTTGCTTGATAAAAAAGAAAGCACTGGGAAAGAACTTGCAGACCGTTTTGAAGTGTCGGTCAGAACAATTTATCGCGATATCCAAACATTAAGCAGTTGCGGTATACCGATCTATACGAATCAAGGCAAAGGCGGAGGCATTGTTATCCTTGATAACTTTGTACTAAATAAGTCGGTGCTCTCCGAAAAGGAGCAGGAGGAAATATTGCTTGCTCTGCAAAGTCTCTCGGCGGCGCAATATCCAGATATTGATTTCGTTCTTTCACGATTAAGTAATTTTTTTCAGAAGAGCGATGTCAATTGGATTGAAGTGGATTTTTCCCCGTGGGGAAGCGATGAAAGAAATAAAGAAAAATTCAACGAGCTGAAAATGGCAATTATCAGAAAGCAGATCATTACGCTCGAATATTTTAATACTTCAGGTACGAAAAGCATGCGCAGGCTTGAGCCGATGAAGCTAATTTTTAAGGATAAGGCATGGTATTTGAAAGCGTATTGCTACGATAAAAAAGCCTTCAGAACGTTCAAAATATCTCGCATGGCTAATATCGAAATCACCGACGATGTATTCGAGCAAAGAACACTGGGTGAGTCCACAGCTGAACCGGAACATAATCACATTCTTGAATTCATTGATATTCGGCTAATAATATCACCAGCAGGGGCGTATAGAGTTTACGATGACTTCAATGAAAAAGAAATAACGAAACACGAAGATGGATCTTTTACGGTTCATACATCTATGCCTACAGGGGATTGGCTTTCAAATTATCTTCTCTCTTACGGCCCGGTTATTGAATCGATAGAACCTCAAAGTCTGCGAAATACTGTCATAGGCAAAATGGAGGTAATCATGCAAAATCTGAATCGGATAGACGAAATTCGATAGATCAAAGAGAACGAATTTACCGGACCGAATCAAACTGGGTGCTGATATAAACTCATTTTACAAAAGCGTTGAATAGATTTTCATCCAAATAGTAAAAGAATAAAGATAGAAAAAATGAAGTTAATATGACACGCTGTTGTCAAGTTATATATGATAATCTTAGAGCGTGTTATAACAAAAAGGAGGAGAACTTATGAAATACACCGTAATAACAGGAGCCAGTTCCGGCATTGGGTATGAAACTGCGCTCGCCTTCGCTGCGCGTGGCAAGAACTTGATACTTACTGCACGCAGGAAGGAGAATTTGGATGAGCTTCGCTCTCGCATTCAGCAGCTTCATACCGATGTTGACATCGTCATTCATGCCACAGACCTCTCTATCGCCGCAAATGCTTTCTCACTATACGAAAGTTTGAAAACGTATGAGATTGAAACGTTGATCAATAATGCGGGTTTAGGAAATGGCGCTTCCGTCGGAGAGCAAAATTTAGACAAAATCCAGCAAATGCTGCATCTAAACATAGAAGCACTCACGATACTAAGCTCCCTGTTTGTCCATGACTATGCCAGCGTGGAAGGAACACAGCTGATTAATATTTCCTCGGCTGGCGGGTATACCATCATTGGCGATACAGTCACATACTGCGCAAGCAAATTTTATGTCAGTGCATTTACCGAGGGGTTGGCACAAGAATTAGCGGGAAAGGGGGCTCGCATGAAGGTAAAGGTTCTCGCCCCATCTACAACCGAGACAGAATTTGCGAAGCGTTTTTACGACCTTGAACATTTCGAGTACTCGGGTGTCTTTCCGAAGTTTCATACCGCTGCACAGATGGCCGAGCTGCTCCTGAAGCTCTATGATGGCGACAAGGTAGTTGGAATTGTCGACGGTTACACGCATCAGTTTGAAATGAGAGACCCAATCTTCCCTTATTTCAGTTTGTAAATACAAGTCTCACAAGGGCGTTCGCGAGTCGCGGAGTAAATGCGTGCCCGTCTTTGAATAATAAGTGAAGATCTATAACAAAAGTGGTTGAACAGGAGTAGACTCCTGTTCAACCACTCTTACAGGAATATGCGAACCTAAATGTTCGAATTATTTGGAGCGGTTGTCGCAGCGGCCGCAGCTGTGATAAGACTGAACTAGACAATTGAACCGTACCGAATACTAGGTGAGTTTATGTTTTTGGATGTATGCTGTAAAAGAGCTACTTTCTATCAGAAAGTGGCTCTTTTACGTTGAGCCGTTAGTAAACTAAAGAGGCACGCAGCCGGCAAAATGATCGTTTGCCTTTCTAAACTACCGGGCAAGACTACCACAAAAAAGAGATTAACCTGAAAGATCTGGTGACCTCATAATACGGATAAGGGCAGGTTAAATGTCCAGTTTTCCTAATTCAAGAAGGAATAACGCATTGTACACACTATTGTTGGTCCAGATAATTTGTTTCGATGTCATCGGGAAGCTCGGTATTTCTCCTCCTCCGTGGTATTGTTGTGTGACTACCAGCGTATTTGCCAACGAACGAGCTTTTGCAAGGTAGACATGTTTACCTGTAATCTCATATGCCTTGGCGTATACACGCATGACAACTGCAGTAGCGCGGGCAACGAGAACAAAACCAAACTGTTCGATAACCGCCGGAGTGATCCAGGAATCGACAGCGTACTGCGAATACTTGGCCGGTCCTCCTGGGAACCCTAGTGTCTTCCAGCCATCGGTAGGTTTCTCCCAAACGATAAATTGATCTTCTACAAAACGCAGCAGCTCTTCGGCTGTTTGAATGCGTTCCATTTGTCCTTCATGATTGGATAATAAATATAGTGCTGTATCAGCCGCTTGCTCGTAAGCCATTTTACGGTAAGGGATTTTGATTTGAACGTCTTCAAATTGGGAGTCCCAATGGAAGCCCTTGACAGGATTATCAATCAGCCATTGAGCGAGCTGTTCCGCCAGTGTTTCAAATTCGTTTATGTTGTATTGCTTCTTCAACCGCTCAAAGAAAAATAATATCCATGTTGGAATCACTGCCTTTGATTTAATTTCCTCGCCGGTGTAGCGATTGACGACCAACGGCCATGTGCCATCTGCACGCTGGATTTTGGCGTAAGTACGTGCCATTTTTAACGCCGTATGAAAGTACCGCGTTTCTTGCGACACGTCATACAGATCCAGAAACCCGAACGCGGCTCTCACTGGCTCGCTTAACATCATGTAGTCGATGTTCTCTTGAGCAACCCTAAAGTGCCAATCGTCGACTTTATTTTCGGGATTCACCCAATAAACGGGAGTAAAATACTCAAACGGATTGCCCTCAGGTTCGGCATGTTCGATTAAAAAATCGGCCATTCTGCGGGCGATCGTAAGTGCGTCATCGGCTTCCTGCACAGTTTCCGCATGTTTCGAAAAGGCCACCATACCTCGGATCGAAGCACCGATCTCTTTAGATGCGAAGCAATTAAGAAACATCTCTGGATCAGGCTTTCCTTCTTTCAGCCAGTGCTGGAATCTGTCATGCATAAACAACCCGCGCAGTCCATCTAAGCCGGCTTCCGTATAGGAGAGAGGCGGCGGTTCGTTGTAGGGACCATTAAAAATAGGTGCCCGATAAAAAGCCAACTCGCCGGCAATACCAACAGCTTTCTCATTGGAAGCATCTATTCCTTCTACTTTCAGGTTCACCTGACCATGCGGTACATCGTTCCAAATAGGAGTTAATGGCGCCCAAGGCACCTCGGCATGAAAGGATCGGAGTATCCCCCCCTCCGAAATGACGGTGAACCTGTAAGTAGTAGCTTCAGGTACAAGTGGTAGGTCAAAAGCTGGTGCATAGACGAACCGTTTTGCAAATTTATTCCAGAATGGACTAACGCTTGGTTCACCGGGTCTTAGCGGTTTCCGCGTTTCTTGCATCTGCTCAGTTAAAAACGATCCCTTTTCCATGTAACTGCCTCCCTTTATGAAAGAAATTAGTATTCAAATGTGCATGAAGAATAAAAGCAATCAAATACTGGAGTACATTAGCTGAATCCCGGTAAATAAGAGAATGCCTAAGCAAATGCAGCGAAACAACACCTGGTTGATGTACTTGAACAACCATTGTCCAATAACCATGCCGACAGCTACGATAGGGACAGAGAATCCTACGGATTGCCAAACTTGTATTGAAGTAGGTGTAAAGATGAGTTGAAGGATAGCGCTAACAAAATATACAAAAATGTAAAAACCCAATGTTGTGCTCCGCAATGTTTTCTTGTCAACAGATGCCGCCGAAAAATAGACAAGCAGCGGAGGGCCTGGAATACCTATCGCGGTAGACAGGAAGCCCGAAAGGCCTCCGACCAATCGATCTTTCCTATTTGACGGTTTAAATTTAAAATGAAACATGAGCAGGATCGTAAAAAGAAGAATAAAAATACTGACAGTTATTTTTAATGTTTCTACCGGTATAAATAAAAAAATGAGTAGTCCAGCAGGCAGACAGACCAAACTGCCGAGTAGCAACCTCTTTAGCAAGCCTTTGTCAATCTCCTTATGAATTTTGTAAAACATCATCAAGGAAAGCAAGAGAGAGAGAAGGGTGTTGATTTCAACCGCTTCATGGACATCATAGATGAAAAGCAGGAAAGGTACGGTCATGATGGAGAAGCCGAAACCTGTGCTGGCTTGCAAAGCGGAAGATAGTAAGATAATGAGGAAGAGCAACCCATATTCCTCCATCTGTTAAACCAGCCTAGAATAGTGGTTCAGGATCATTTGCTTGCCAGTTTCAATATGGTCTTTAAGGTTCTGTAGGAGCAGCACACGGTCGCCTTGCCGAATTGCGCGAACAATTTTTAAATGCCGGCTTTCAACTTCGCCTTTCACCACCGGGTGGTTGTGGATTCTGCCGTAGGATTGGAATAATTGGATTCTCGATTGAATCATGTTCCATATTTCCATCAGCAACGTGTGCTCGCTTCGTTCATAGAAAAGTCCGTGAAAATGGACGTCAAGCTCCGCTACTTCTTCGAACTTGCCGGCTTGAGTCAAGAGATCCATATTTCTGGCGAGTGATTCCAGCTTATCGCAATCGGACGAAGTCATTCTAGGAAACGCCAGCTCAACAGCCATCAATTCAAGCGGGATTCTGATACTGTATACTTCTTCAATAAAAGCTTCCGTGATCTGTACGACATTGGTGCCTTTGTAAGGGATGACATGAATAAGTCCCTCGGTTGCAAGCTGATTGAAAGCATGCCTCACGGGGGTGATGCTCACATTCATCGCTTTGGCGAGATTAGCTTCAACGAGGCGTTCTCCCAGCTTCAGTTCCCCGCGAAAAATGGCTTTTCTCAAAGTTTCCGCTACCTTTTGGCTGGTGCTTCTTTCATTAGCGATCTGCAAATCCAACTTTTCCACAGAATGATCACTCCTAACGAATCGAAAAATAAAATTGACAAATTTAAGGAGGAGACTTACAGTGATAATATATCATGCATGATGCATTATTTCAATTAAAAACATGCTTTTACTTTTCTGTAAAGAGGGTGTTTTTCTGAAAATTATCGGCTTAGAAGCGAAAGTTGTGAAAGTCAGCCGGGAATTGGAATCTTTCAGCGGGACGGCCGGTACTCCGGGTACTTTTGTGCAGATGGCAGGCGGAACAGCCTCGGATTACGGTTGGACCAAAGAATATTCTTCGTTGTATTCCAAAAAAATAGAAAGCCTCCTTGTGAAAATTACGACCGATAAAGGCATAGTCGGCTGGGGGGAGGCGCAGGTGCCTGTCGGCCCCGAAGCGCCGCAAGCATTGGTTCGACAGGTGTTATCTCCTCTCCTCTTGGAACAGGATGCGCTCCAGATTGATGTCCTTTGGTATCAAATGTATAACTCCCTACGGGGGAGGGGACACCGTGACAGCTTTATGATGGATGCGATCGCTGCGGTTGATACTGCTTTGTGGGATATTGCAGGCAAATATTATAACCAGCCTGTTTACCGGCTACTGGGTGGAGCTTTCCGGGATTCTATTCCGCTCTACCAATCCGGGTTAGCAGGCAATTCGATTGAGGAGAAAGTAGCTTCCGCACAGGAGGCTGTGCGTCATGGCTATAAAGCAATTAAGGTTTACATCGGCAAAGGTATAAATGAAGACGTTTCCATTATGAGAGCGATCCGCAAGGGTGTGGGTGAAGACATCACGTTAATGGCAGACGCACTCTGGATGTACAATGTGCACGACGCAATCCGGTTAGGAGTCGAATTGGAGAAGCTTGACGTGGCATTACTGGAAGCGCCAACTATTATGGAAGACGTTCAGGGTCATATCGAAATGACAAGAGCATTGAAATTGGCCGTAGCCCAAGGAGAAACAGAACGAACCCGATATCAATTTTTGCCGTTTCTAAGAGAAAGAGCGCTTGATGTTATTCAGCCGGATATCGGCCGAACAGGGATTTCCGAAGGAAAGAGAATTCTGACGTTGGCCGAAACCTTCAATATCCCGGCCGCGATTCATATGGCTATCGGCCAATGCGTCTACGTTGCGGCTTCCGCACATGTCGCATCCGCAGTCCCGAACCTGCTGTGGTTGGAAATGAACCCTCTGGTGTTGGAGATGGCGAACAAATTTCAACGAACGCCGTGGACGGTCGTAAACGGAACGCTGAAGGTGCCTGACCTCCCGGGACTAGGTGTAGAGGTCGATGAAGAAGCGCTTCAACGTTATTGCGTAGAATAACTGTTCAAGAGGGTGTGATGATATGAATCTTAGGGGACAAACGGCGATCATTAGCGGAGGGCTTGGGGACATCGGACGTGCGATTGCGTTGGAACTGGCTAAGTATGGTGCAAACGTATCGCTTGGGGATGTAAACTCTTCAGATCAAGCGGAATCATTTCTTGAACAAATCAGGAGCCTGAACTGCAACGCCATGTACGTCAAGACGGACATTCGCAATCCCTCGGCTGTGTCGGACTGGATCGATAAGACCGCCACTGAACTAGGAGTACCTTCAATTATCATTTCAAATGCGGGAATTGTTACAAGAAAATCTTTTTTGGATATGGCGCCGGAACAATGGGATAACGAATTTGCAGTTAATGTTGGCGGGGCATTAAACATGTGCCAGTCTGCTGCCAAATTGCTGATTCGTCATGGCCGTCGGGGCAACATTGTTCTGGTAGGAAGTTGGGCAGCCCATCGCCCCAATACGGCCATTCCCGCCTATTGCGCATCCAAGGCTGCTCTTCGCATGCTAGGTCAAGTAATGGCCATGGAACTGGCCGGTCATGGGATTGTAGTCAATGAAGTGGCGCCAGGGGCGGTTAACGCAGGTTTGTCCGCTGCAAACTTACAAACTATGGCGCCAGAGCAGATTAAAGCGAAAATTCCGGTCGGCACATGGATCCAGCCGGAGGAAGTTGCCTGGCAGGTTGCCCATTTGTGCAACCCACGAAACGTTAATATGACAGGCAGTGTTGTTGCTTTGGATGGGGGACTTTCCATGACCAGCAAGTGGACATAGGCACTGGGAGCTAAGCATAGCTGCATTGCCCATACTTTCAATTATTCGAGAAAATCAGCTTGGACAACGTTGTCAAATTATTGAGGGAGTGATTCAATGATGGTTGATAAACAAGCAACTCTGAAAGGTGTATTCCCCATTTTAGCGACATGCTTCAAGACAAACGATGAGATCGATTATGAAAGTCAGCAACAACTGATCGAATTTTGCATCGCCGGCGGTGTGCATGGTCTCGTGCTTCTCGCCAACGCATCGGAAGGGCATCTGCTTTCCGATCAGGAGAAGCGCGATTTGACCGTGTTTTGCTTACAGCAAATAGGCGGAAGAGTCCCGGCGATTGTTACTGTTAACCATCCTTCGGCTAAGGTATCCGCGGAGCTCGCCCAATTCGCCGAGGCTCACGGTGCTGCTGCTGTGATGGCGATGCCTCCATTCTTTGGGAGATGGCGTGCTGGCCTCGATGAAATATCGCGTTATTTCGGGATGCTGAATGATGCCGTTCAAATTCCAATAGTGGTGCAGGACCATTTGCTGAGCGACATTCAAATGCCCGTTTCTTTTCTAGTTGATCTAGCAAGGAAGTATCCTCGTGTACGCTACATGAAATTGGAATCAGGCAATATCAACTACAAGGCGAAGCAAATGCTGCAGGTGGAGAATCACCCGTTTCTAGGTATTTTCGGAGGGAATAGCGGAATTTTTATGCCCGAGGAGATGGAGTCAGGGTGCACCGGCACGATGCCGGCATGCTATATGCCGGAGGTTTTCCGGAAAACGTGGGATATGGTCCAAGATGGCAGGTCCAGCGAAGCGGTAACCTATTTCACGCCATTCTCACGTCTTGCGGCGTACGAGAAAGATGTGGCGAACCGCTGCGTTTGGAAGGGAATTTTGGTGGCAAGAGGCATTATTGTATCTAATGCTGTAAGGCAGCCACAGCCTGGTTTCGCTAATGAGTGGCAGCTGGATCAGCTTTTAAAAGTAGCGGAGAGGGCAGGCCTCCTTCCAGTCAATAATCGGGAGGGTTCTAATGAGTAAGATGGAGAGCGCTACTGTCATGAAAGCCTTGGTTTATGAAGGGCCGCGTCTCATGAACATGCGGGAGCAACCGATTCCCGAGCCGGATGAAGATGAGGCTCTGATCGAGGTTTGGCGCGCAGGCATTTGCGGTTCAGAGCTTAGCGGTTATTTGGGACACAATTCGCTGCGTACGCCTCCATTGGTCATGGGGCACGAATTTTCGGGAATTGTTTGCAAGCGGGGTCACCGCGTAACATCAATTCAAGAAGGAGACCGGGTAACTGTGAACCCGCTCGTATCTTGCGGACGCTGTGTTGTTTGCCAATCGGGAAGTGCTCATCTCTGCCCGCAAAGACAATTAATCGGGGCGCATCGCCCGGGCGCTTTTGCCGGATATGTGACGGTCCCGGAAAGGAATATCCTGCCACTTCCGGATCATATTAGTTTGGATGAAGGCGCTATCACCGAGCCCTTTGCATGTGCTGTGCATATATGCCATTTGCTCAAGCTATCGGCTGTGGACAGACTGTTCATTACCGGTGCAGGTCCCATCGGGCTTTTTACTCTTCAGGCCGCACAAGCTATTGGTTTGCGGGATATTGTCATCTCGGATATTAACCGGGAGCGCCTGGACATTGCCGAGGAGTTAGGTGGAATTGCTATCATGGGCTCAGTTGATCATTGGAAAACGGACCATCTTCCGGAAGGCTTCGATGCAGCGGTTGATGCGGTGGGGATGGGGGGAACCCGTACCGCATGCGTCACGTCAGTGAAAGCGGGGGGGCGAGTTGTATTCACCGGCTTACACGAGTCTGAAAGCAGCCTCCCGATCAATCTTGCAATCCGCAATGAAGTGGACATGAAGGGGGCTTTTGCATATACCCCGTATGATTTTCATCTCGCCCTGCAGTGGATCGGGGAGGGAAAAAACCGTTTATTGCCCTGGACGGTTCATGCCCCCTTGGAAGAAGGCGGCGTCTGTTTTGAGAAGCTGATCACGGGACCGGGGAAGATAGGAAAAATTTTATTGGATGTTCGTCATTGACGAGGAGGATGTATATGCGAAATAGACCAAATGTTATTTTGATAACAACCGATCAGCAGCGGAAAGACAGTCTTGGTTGTTATGGTTCAGATTTTGTAAATACTCCTAACTTGGACAGTATGGCCCGGAATGGAGCCATCTTTGATAGAGCTTATTGCACTAGTCCTGTATGTACACCAAGTCGCGCATCCATTTACAGCGGCCGTTATGTTAGCCATCACGGTGCATGGAATGTCGGTACCAAACTATCGGAAGATGAAATGCTGCTACCGCATATATTTAGCAAAAACGGCTATCGTACGCATCATATAGGTAAAGCTCATTTTCAACCGTATACCAGCGCTCCCGATGCATCGATCGAGTCCAGTAAAGAAGGCTGGGATCAACCCTTTGCCTATTACGGTTTCGATGCTGTAGAACTGAGTCTTGGACATTCTTTATGGGGATTGAAAGGACACTACGGACATTGGGTTAAAGAACAGACTGGTAAAACAGATTTCGCAATTCATTGCAAATCGTCGTCAAAGTTTGGCGGCGAAGCCTATGATTGGGACATCCCTGTCGAAGCTCATAATTCAAAATGGACAGCGAATCGTGCTGTCCATTTTCTGCAAGATGCTTATAGTCAAGGGGAACCGTTTTTTCTAAGCCTCGGCTTCCAGGACCCGCACCATCCGCATGCTCTTCCAACGGAGCGAACGGGGAATATTCGGGCGGAAGATATGCCGCTTCCCAGATTTCAAGAAGGTGAGCTAGATGATAAACCCCAACATTTTGGAGCTATCCATCGTGGCGAGTGGAATGAACATCACGCGATGCACGGGAAATTTCCCATGGCCGGGCAAGCCAAAGACGGTGCAGACTACCGTAAAGTATCCCCGGAAGATACTGCTATGGCCAGAGCATACTATTACGGGATGGTAGAATTGATCGACGAAGCGATGGGGGAAATTTTATCTGAGGTGAGGAGATGGGGGCAAGAGGAGAATACTATAATCATTTTCACTTCAGATCATGGTGAACTATTGGGAGATCACGGTATTTGGATGAAAGGACCTTTCCATTATGAAGAGCTAATCAATATTCCCTTAATCATTCAATGGAAAGGTTTTTGTAAACCGAATCTCCAAGTGAGCTCAATTGTCAGTTTGGTGGATTTGGCGCCAACTGTTCTTGCTCTATGTGGGTTGGAACAACCTAGAGCTATGGATGGGGCGGATATTTCTTTATTCCTGCAGCAAAGTCAAACGAAAGTAAGAACTCATGCGTTAGTCGAGCATGTGGACGATCCGAACAAGATCAGACTGAAAACGATCGTAGGCGAACGTTATAAGTTGACTTGTTATTATGGAGATTACGGCAATGAATACGGTGAATTGTATGATTTGCAAGATGATCCCCAGGAAACTCGAAATCTATGGAAAGATGCCAAGTCAACAGAAATAAAACTGGAGTTACTGATGAAACTGATCCATGAATTAGAGAAAATAGAGACAAGACAGGACCGCGTAAGTTATGCTTAACCCAATTCAAGTAAAAAGAGCCGCATATTTGCGGCTCTTTTTATTATCTCTTGTTCCGTACTATAAGGATTCATCGGTTTCGGAATTCCGTAGGCGTCATACTAGTCATTTCTTTAAAGATAGAGCAGTAGTAATTCGCGTTGCTGAAGCCGACCGATTTGGCAATATCGTTTACTTTCCGATTCGTGTTTAGCAATTGAACCATCGATTTCTCAACGCGTACTCGATTGACATATTCGGAGAAAACTTCTCCTGTTTCGTTCCTGAAGAGCCTGCCCATGTAAACGGAGTTAAAATGTAGTTCCCTGGAAAGTGTTTTTAACGACAGATCTTCGTGATAACGTTTATCGATGAAGGAAATTAAGTCTTTGGTTACTTTACTCATATTTGCTTTGGTTTGATGTTCGATGGCAGATAGAGTGTTGTTTATTTTTATTTGTAACCATTGGTGCAATTGATCCATATCTTTAAACTCGGTAATCTTGTTCAATAGGCGGTTTTCATCATGAAATATTTCAAAAGGATCAATGCCTGCAGAGCGAATCATTCTGAGCATGGAGATCACGATTTCCATCACGACCGTGTAAACGGAACCCGAATCTGTTCCATTTTGTGACAAGCGTTCGAAGCAAGCATCGATATATGTGGTAAGTTCTTTATATTTGCCAGTTTTCATCGCGTCTTCTATGAAATGATAATCGATAATTACTGGATGTCTATCATCTGATCGATTAGCCATGATGTCTTCATAAAAAATAATATCTTTCTCCTGATGATAGATACGATAAGGTTGAATACTCAAAGCATTTTGATAAGAATCATGTAAGTTTCTATAACTGGTCACCATATTTCCGACTGTGATGATCCAATGAGTACCGGCAGTCCCAGGTGAACGGTCATAGACAGTTTGCAAATAGTTTCGAATTTGTTCTCTATCCAAAGAAACTTTCTGAAGCGTGAAAATGACAACAATTCGACCGGTGAAATCCATAAAATTAACGGCTTTATCTGAATCGATCGTCTTGGCACAGATGTTCCCGATCGTTTGAAGGACTTCCGGCGGAATGTTAGGTTTGACGGCCCCGTCCCCAAAAAAGTCAATGATCGCGATACGCAGGTCGCTGCCCATGAGGCTCATTTCCGGGTTAATGAGGCTAAGTTTACTTTTGAATTCGTTGGAGCTGATCTGACGATTGACGATCCGGTTGAGGATGTTATTTTTTATCATCTCTCTTCCTTCCGTTTCTCTGACCCTATGCAGAAGCTCCGACTCCAGCTTTTGCGTAACCTGATGCACAGTCTGTTTTAATTCCTCCACATTGACCGGCTTCAACAAATAATTCTCAACGTGATATTTGATCGCTTCTTTCACATATTGAAAGTCATCATGCCCGCTTAAAACGATAAATCGGGTAGATAACTCCCTCATATGAACGTTCCGGATCAATTCTAAACCGTCCATTACCGGCATCCTGATATCGGTTATCACAAGGTCAGGCTGATGTTCAACGATGAACCGCAGTGCTTCCAAACCGTTCGGCGCCTCACCGCATATCTCAATGCCATAATCTTCCCAGGGGATGATATGCTTCAAACCGGAGCGAATCTCGTGTTCGTCGTCAACGATGAAAATTTGGTACAAGGCCGTCCATCTCCTTTTTTGCCATGGCTGGTATCGTGACTTTGATTCGGGTCCAATAATCCTTTTTACTGGTGATGGTCAGACCGAAGGGCTCGCCAAACAAAATCCTTATCCTTTGCTGCACATTGCTAAGACCGATATGGTATGCGTTAGTTGTTTCATGCGACTGTTCCAGTTGAGCAATAAGATCTTTCAGTATAGATGCATCTATGCCGACACCGTTGTCAATGATCTCGAATATAACCTGGTGTCTCTCCCGGTATCCGCGAATAGACAGCCTAGATTGTTGAGCTTTATGGAATAAGCCGTGCTGGCTTGCATTTTCAATAATGGGTTGCAGCAGCAGCTTGGGAATTCCTAACTCGTATAAGGCTTCTTCGATATTGACTTTGACGTCCAAATCCTCAAAGCGGAACTGCAGCAGTACAAGGTAGGAGGAAATATACTCTATTTCTTCCTCGATGGTAATAATTAAATCAGTCGATCGAACCTTCCAGTGAAATAATTTTCCAAGTGTATAGAGCATATGAGAGAGTTCCTGTGAATTTTCCTTCACGGCTTTCATCCTGATCGATTCTAGGGTATTCAGTAAAAAATGGGGGTTGATTCTGGCTTGTAGTGATGAGAGTTCGGCGCTTTTCGTTTTAATTTCCGCTAGGTAGACCCTGTCCACATGGTCTTTCAGTCTTAAACACATGCGGTTAAAGGCTATAGTTAATTGCCCGAGCTCGTCTCTGCTATTGCTATTCACATGTACATCAAAGTTACCCTTTTCAAGTTGACGCATGGCCGTAAGCAGCTTTTTAATCTTGAATGCGATATTTGTAGAAAATAACAAGGTGAGAAGGAGTACGATAATAACACCAATGAAGAATATGCCTACGATCTGGCGGATCAATAAGTTCGTCTCTTTGGTGATGTTCTTCTTAGGTTTTTGAACGATAATGTATAAGCCGTATTCTTTCAACTCGGATTTATTCAGTATGTACGTTTCGCCATCCAGCTTAGCTTCATGCTTGTTGATGTTCTGTACCTGATCCAGAGAGGAATAGCTCTTACCAATGAACTCCGGTTTATTGCTGAATATAATCATACCGTCAGTTCTCATAAGATAAAGAGAAGCATCGAAGGTTCCTGCAAATTGACGATAGTTATTCATGATTTCTATGGACGATAAATTAATGACATATTGACCGGCTGTACGAATGTCGAGCAGATTGGTGGGGTCGAAAAGATTTCCTGTATGTGAAATGACAGGGACGTTATCGCTCAGAATATAATCGAGTTGGCTGCTGGGGTATTTATACATGTGTTGGTCCGATGCGTTTAGTTGCCTCATCAGATGATTATTTGTAAAATCATAACTTGCCGAAATGGAACGTTTGGATGTACTGAACACGTTCTTATTCGCACCGATCAAAATAATATCGAGTATTTCTTTGTCCCAAAGTACAATCTTGTTAAGTTCGTTAGTAATCCTGTTTCTAATAATATAGGAAGGGTAAACGCTGTCATTTTTACCGGATTCAACTAACATGTCCACCGTAGACTGAGTGTATTCTCCCGTGCTGTAGAACCAAAAAACGATGTTTTGGATTTTATGGTATTGTTCATCGATATAGCTACTCATTTTAATCGCCAAATCGTTTTGCTTCTCAATTTCCAACTCCACCATTTTTGCATTGACATGCTTGGTAATTGTGTAGATGGTGAGCACCAGAGGAACAATCATGATGGTGGAGTAAACCAGCACAAGCTTTATTAAAAGTGTATTCTTCACCAAGCGTCCTAGGAAGCCGAAAACGGTTATGTTCATTCAACGAGTCCTCCCAGTACGGCTGAATTGCCTAGTTTTTATTGAGAACATTGTACTTGAGAATAAAGAACTAATCAATCAAAAATACAAGGGATGCACATAATTACCCGGATCATAATTTAAGTATAGTTGTTGTAGTAAAAGTAAGATTATTTGTCTTGTTGGAGAACGGTGAAAGCGGTTAAATTAGATTTGTAAGGGCTATTGAAGGCAGATCTCATCACTTCTTAAGGGGGAAAGGCAAATGAAGAAATGGTTTGCAGGTCTTGTCAGTCTGATTTTGATCACTGGGGTTCTCGCGGGGTGCGGGGGAGGAAACGAGCCGGTGAACACGGCACCTAGCGGCGGAACAGGCGGATCAACCAACACGGCTAAGTCCGATAATCCAGTTGAAATTTCGTTCCTTTATCAAATGGATGATAAGCGTCCGCAAGCGTTTTGGGATGCGCTCATTAGCGAATTCCAAACGAAGAATCCAAACATTAAGATCAAAGGAATGTCTTATCCCGATGTGGCAAAGAAAGGGGACTACATCAAAACCTTATATGCGACAGGGCAAATGCCGGATGTGACGTTAGCGGGTCTTGAGGACATTAAATTGATCGATGGCGTATTTACGGAAATACCCGAACGGATATCTGCCATATTTGACCCGAATGCGCTTTCGAAACGTAATGGCAAAGTATACACACTTCCTACAGCGAAGTACATCATGCTTGATATGTTTTACAATACGGAGATTTTTAAGAAGTATAATTTAAGTCCTCCCAAAACATGGGACGAATTCTTGAAGCTTTGTGGAACCTTGAAGGCTAACGGCGTCAATCCTATGGTTGAAGCAGGGCAGGGAGTATCGGGTTATATCCTGCATAACCCGATGATGACGGTATTGTTAAATGAACTCGATAAGGATTATCCGCAAAAGCTGGTCTCCGGTCAAATGAAATTTAACAGTCCGGAGGTCGTAGAGGTTGCGAAAAAATTTCAGTCATTGTGGAAGAGTGGGTACTACCAAGAAGGCTCCCTCTCATTCACTGCACCGCAGAAGGAAGAAGCATTCATGAAAGGGTCGGCGGCCATGATTGTTGACGGACAATTCAATGCGGCTAAATTTGCGCAAGGCAGCAGCTTTAAAGTGGGGTGGTTCCCGCTTCCAGGTGTAAAATCGGCAGATATGTATCCTGTCATGTACGGTGATGATGTTGGGGTAAGCGCCAAATCCAAGCATCCTGAAGAAGATATGAAATTAGTTGAATTCCTATTCTCTGACGATGTATACCGAAAAATAATCGCTCCGATGAGTGCGACACACACAACAAAGAAAGCTATTACTTATGAACAAAATTATTTGTCAAACGACATGAATGAGATTTCCGCGAAATTAATTCCCGTAATGTCGTTTATGAAAGTGGAGTCATTCCCTTCGGGAACAACCGAGCTATTCAGAAGTACAGCTCAGGAAATAGCATATGGCGCAGACGCGCAAAAAGCACTTGATCAAATGGACAGCAAATTTAGAAAGCTGATTGAAACCCAGAAGAAATAAAGGAAACGTTCTTGGAGGAGGGACTGAACGCCCTCTTCCAGGAAATCATAAAGGCAGGTGAATGATCATCAAGAAAAAAGTATCTTTCTTTTTTATACTGCCGGCTTTGGCAGCATTTTGCTTTGTTCGCATCATCCCCATGCTGAAGGCATTTTATTACAGCTTTACGGATTGGGATGGGTACAGTTCGGATGTCAATTTCATCGGGTTGGAAAACTTCTTAGCGCTGTTTAGTGACCCTACTGTTGGAAATTCAATCGTTGTAACCTTCTTTTTCGTTGTTTCCTCCGTTCTTATGATTAATATTTTTGCCGTCATCTTTGCCGTATTATTAAGAAACGCCGGTACTTTAATCGGCATATACAGAAGCGTCTTCTTTATTCCGATCGTTATAAGTCCTGTTGCCGTCGCTTTTATTTGGAGATCGATGTATTCGTACGACGGACTGTTTAACTATCTTTTCAACGTCTTGAACATCACTTCGGCACATATCGGATGGCTGACCGACAGTAAACTGGCCTTAACTTCTGTCGTCATCGTAAATATCTGGCGCAATATGGGATTTCATATGGTAATCCTGCTGGCGGCTCTGACAACAATTCCGAAAGAATTGTATGAAGCCTCTGATATTGACGGCTGTAATGCATGGCAAAAATTCAAATCGGTCACCTTTCCTCTCCTGGCACCGGGATTAACGATAAGCGTGATTCTTGCTACGATCGGCAGTTTGAAGCAGTACGATTTGGTGGCGGTACTAACCGACGGCGGGCCGATCAACGCAACGCAGGTTTTGTCCATAAAAATCATTCAGGATGCCTTTCGATATAATCAGAGCGGATATGCATCGGCCATTTCTTTTATCTTGCTTTTCGCCATCATCGCGGTGGTTATCATCCAGCACACGATTCTAAAAAAGAGAGAAGTGGAGTATTGATGAGAACGGTGAACGCGGTTGCTAAGCATAGTTTTACGTTATTTTTCGTATTAGTTACGCTTATACCTTTATATAGTGTCATCATCAACTCATTCAAAGCATCGAGAGATATTATTCGAACACCTTTCCAAATCACAGCGCCTACACTGGAAAATTTCAAGCATGTTTTTGGTTCTCAGAACGATGTCTTCCAAATGTATTACAATTCCCTTACCATTACGGGAATTTCCTTATTATTTATCCTTCTCCTAGCTCCAATGGCAGGCTACTACATTGCCAGAAACAAGTCGAAATGGACATCTGTTCTTCTTATTTTCTTTATGACGGGTATCATGATTCCAGACGAGGTGACGATTATTCCTCTAGTTGATATGTTTGTCAAACTGGGATTGGTAGGTAAACTTTATGGTATGATTCTCTTCTATATCGGTGCCAAATTAGCGGTATCGATCTTTTTGTATATGAAGTTTATATCTACTATTCCTGTTGAACTGGAAGAATCGGCACTGATTGACGGTGCCAAATCCTTTCGCATATTCTGGCAGGTTTTATATCCTCTTTTGGCTCCTTGTACGGCCACATTGGTTGTGTTTGTAGGGATGCATATTTGGAATGACTTTTTAATGCCTTTGTATTTGCTGCAGGGCTCGGGGGCGGCTAGAACGATTACCGTCGGAATTTTTTCGGCCATCGGAGATTACAGTGAAAATTGGGGGCATATCTTTGCCTGGGTAATTGCTGCGTCAGCTCCGATCTTAATCCTGTTCCTGATGGCGCAGCGTTTCTTTATCGATGGACTAACTGCAGGGGCGATTAAAGGATGAACAAGCCTAACATTTTTTTAGTATGACGGATCAGCTTAGATGGGATGACATTGGGAAAACGGGACGCTTGGTGCAAACGCCGCATCTTGACATGCTGGCGGAGGAGGGGGTGTTGTTCAGACAATGTGTCACGAATTCCCCAGGAACAACTCATCCGGAGGTAAATAACTTAAATATTTTGGAATGAATTTGAACTAACACCAGCGCAAGCCATCGAACAGGCTCTTAGATATAAACCAATTCAACTATAAACATTTGTACAAATTGTTGAACTACCATGAAAATTCATCACGCGGTAACTCACTAAAATGACATAACAAGGTTGTATCATTATGTACAAGCAGTCAGCCCAACATCTCTAAGCTAGGCTACTGAAAGATTGCACTCACTAACATTGAAAAGTTAGTTTATAACAGGGAGCAAACTTGCCGCTATGATATAATAATGATAAATACCATTTTAATGTAAATCGCTTGACAGTTGACGGCTGACAAGAACAATATCTCATTAATGGCCGCGAAATTCGCGGCTTTTATGTTTTATGGGATAGCAGAGGAGGATTGCTTTTCCGTTTTCATACAAATACCTGACATTTAGTAACCAAAAAAAGACAGAGCGCTGGCCCATATGTGCAGCTGCTCTTATTGTGATGATGGAATAACAAACACATACCCGGAAGAAAAAGAAGCCGGCGGCAAAATCATATTTTATTTGGGTCTAATTTAATTGAGGTCTGAATAAAACAATGGGACTTTACAAAACCTTTATTTGATATCGTTACACTTTGACGGTTCAGGAGGGATTGTTATAAAACCATTGGTCATAATAGCAGCATTACTATTAGTTACAGGTTGTTCGAGTAATAATTCGACAAACAATCAAATGAATGCTAAACAAACGAAGCTTGAAACTCATGCTCCTAATGCTGCTTCAACGTCAACCCTAACTCAAGCATCATCCATTTCTACTGCGGGTGCAGGGAAATCACCGATTACGATTAAACAAGCACCTAATGAAGCTTCGAATTGGCTGGATTGGTTCCAAGGCAACTATGCACCGGCAGAAAGCCCAGCGAATCAAGCCGTAAATCCACAACAGTCCGCCAATCCGCAAGAGTCCGTAAATCCATCCCAATCTGCGCAGCAAGTCTTGGATCTGGTGAATCAAGAAAGAACGAAAGCAGGCTTGAATTCCCTTAGCTTGAACAGCAGTCTCTCGAAAGTAGCAATGGCTAAGGCTCAGGATATGTACAACAATAATTATTTTGATCATCAGTCTCCGACTTATGGATCCCCGTTTGATATGATGACTGCATTCGGGGTCACATATAACTCTGCAGGGGAAAACATCGCCAAAGGCCAGGGGAGCCCGACGGAAGTGATGAACCAATGGATGAACAGTCCTGGTCATCGTGCCAACATCCTGAATAACAGCTACACCCAAATCGGGATAGCTTACTATAACGGCGAGTGGGTTCAAGAATTTATTGGCTAGTAGATCAAGGACTTCAAAAAAGAGTGCAGAACGCGCCGCGGATTTAAGTTCTTGTCATCCGACACCAAAAAAACATACCGCAATAAAAACCCGCTGTCGGGTGACAAGAACATAGAAACACATTAAATGCCGCATACGTTGCGGTTTTTTTGTTTTATGTTACCAATCATAGATGATGAAGCTGACCTTCGAAAACTGCTAAAGGATTATTTTGAAGTAAACGGGTATTTGGTTATGACGGCAAAGGACGGCAATGAGGCGTTGCGGCAAGTTCGAGTTGATAAATAGTTGATATTTAAGGGTTAGCATTTCCTTATCTCAATATAAGGAGTGCTGATCAATAAAATGACTATCGTGTATAAAAGTATCTACGCTTGTTTAATTAGTATGCTTCTTGCGGCGTTTATTTCAATATAGCCTGCAGCCGCTGTTGAAACTCGAGGTAAAACAGAAATCGTGGCTGAAATTGTTAATTATGTAAAGAAAACCATGAAAGTTAACCATATATCCGGTGCATCACTTTCAATCGCGTATGGGGAAGATGTGTTCTACACACAAGGCTTGAATGACAGACTCATTCTTTAAAATAGGGCGTTATCCCTCTTGAATATAGGCTTTCCACTAACTTGAAAAATTCTTCTGACGATAAATCTTGTTGACGCTGGATCCAAAGACGAAATAAAGAAAGGGAAGTTGTCAGGTAAAACATAACATCGAACTTCGGGTCGTATAAGATTTTACGATCCGAGGTTTTTTTATTGGATGCGAAACGATTGGCTATCAAGACCTCGATCTATGTTTAAGAATTAGCCAAAATTCACTTTTTTATAATATTGACTGTTATGAGGTACAATACAAAAAAACAACATCTCAGGGAGGAACTTCGTACATGAACAGGAAACAGATGGAACGAATTCGCACGGGTCAAGGGTTCATAGCAGCGTTGGACCAAAGTGGAGGTAGCACGCCGAAGGCACTTCAGCAATATGGCATCGAGGCGACCCGTTATTCTGGCGAAGAGGAGATGTTTACGCTGGTGCATGAAATGAGGACACGCATTATCCAAAGTCCTTCGTTTGATGCGGAATTCATCATAGGAGCTATTCTGTTCGAGAACACCATGGACCGGAAGATCGATGGGCTGTTCACGGCCGACTATTTATGGGAGAAGAAGGGCATCGTGCCTTTTTTGAAGATCGATAAGGGGCTGGCAGATTCAGAGGACGGCGTGCAAGTACTAAAACCGATTCCCGATTTGGACGGATTGCTACGGCGAGCTGTCGAGCGCAACATTTTCGGAACTAAGATGCGTTCGGTCATACACGAGGCGAATCCGCAAGGGATTCGCAAGGTAGTGGAGCAGCAGTTCGAGCACGGTAAGCAAATCTGGTCCGCAGGACTTGTTCCCATCATCGAGCCCGAAGTCGATATTAACAGCTTGGACAAAGGGGAATCGGAACGGATGTTGAAGGACGAAATCTTCAAGCAGCTGTCCGCTCTTGCACCAGATGTGACTGTTATGCTGAAGCTCTCGATCCCAACCGAGGACGATTTCTACCGTGATTTGATGGACGAGCCACACGTCGCACGGATTGTAGCACTGTCTGGTGGATATGACCGGGAAGAAGCCAACGAACGGCTGGCCCGGAGTCGCGGCTTGATCGCTAGCTTCTCCCGTGCATTGGCTGAAGGTTTATCTGATCAACAGTCGGATGAGCAGTTTAACGAGATGTTGACTCGATCCATTCGCTCCATTTACAAAGCTTCGATCTCCTAATAAAGACGACAGCGGAGCCCGTGATTACAGACACGGGCTTTTTTTTGTGCTCTGAGGTGTGTACTTCTGAGGCAGATCTTACTTTGTTTATTGAAATAACGGGATAGCCTATGAAGTTTTAGTTATAATAGCTGTAAGTAACTCTTATGCATCACCTTATATCCTTGAAGGGAGACATCTGTTTTGGATGAGCAGTTTCTAGCTTTATTAGCCCAGAAATATGATACGGAAGAAAAAGTTGTAACAGCAATCATCAATCTTGAAGCGATCTCCAATCTCCCCAAAGGAACTGAGCATTTTGTCAGTGATTTGCATGGGGAGTTCCAGGCTTTTCAGCATGTACTAAGAAACGGCTCGGGTACCGTAAAAGAGAAGATCAAAGCCTTGTTCCGTGAGGTTTGGACGGATCACGAAATCACTGATTTTACGGTGTTAATTTATTATCCGGAAGAAAAAATACAGCTGGTTAAATGTGAGCTGTGCAATAAACAAGCTTTGAACCGATGGTACAGACAAACGATTGAACAAATGCTTAAGCTCATCTCTTTTGCCTCTTCCAAATATACGCGCTCGAAATTGCGTAAAGCTCTGCCTGAACAGTTTGTATACATTGTAGAAGAGCTTCTATACAAGACGGATTCCACTAACAATAAGGACCCTTATTATGAGGAAATATACCGGCAAATTATTTCCTTAGGCCAAGCGGACAAGCTCATTATCGGCCTTGCTTATACGACCCAGCGCTTGGTGGTTGACCATCTTCATGTGGTTGGAGATATCTATGACCGCGGGCCTGAGCCCGATAAAATTATGGACACGCTAATCAACTACCATTCTGTAGATATTCAGTGGGGAAACCATGATGTCCTGTGGATAGGCGCCTATGCGGGTTCTCTTGTCTGCCTTGCGAATATTATCCGGATTTGTGCCAGATACGACAATCTGGACATCATCGAAGACGTATATGGCATCAATCTTCGCCCACTGCTGAACTTGGCGGAGAAATACTATGATGACAATCCGGCCTTTAGACCGAAGCAGCAGAACGACCATAAAGGTTCGGAAGAGGAAATCCTGCAGATTACCAAAATTCATCAAGCCATTACAATGATCCAGTTTAAACTTGAAATCCCTATTATCAAGAGACGCCCATACTTTAATATGTCTGAGAGGCTTTTGCTTGAGCAAATCGATTACGACAAAACTGAAATCAAGATCGGCGAAAAAACGTATCCGATGGAAAACACCTGTTTCTCAACCGTAAACCCGCAGCAGCCTGAAAAATTGCTGGAGGAAGAACAGCAGGTGATGGAAAAGCTGCTGTTCTCCGTTCAGCATTCCGAAAAGCTGGCCCGACATATGAATTTTTTCATGAAAAAGGGCAGCCTTTATCTAAAATACAACGGGAATTTGTTATTTCACGGCTGTATTCCTTTGGATGAAGAAGGAAACATGGAAAAAATGCAAATTGAAGACAAGACGTATTCAGGCCGTAAGCTGCTTGATGTTTTTGAATATTATTTACGGTACGCCTTTGCGCATTCGGAAGAGACGGATGATCTGGCCACGGATATGGTATGGTACATCTGGACAGGGGAATGTTCCTCGCTCTTTGGAAAGAGAGAAATGACTACCTTTGAACGATATTTTATCCAAGATAAAGAAAGCTATAAAGAGAGAAAGAATCCTTATTACCATTTGCGAGAAAATGAGGAGATCTGCCGGAAAATCCTGCTGGAGTTTGATTTGAATCCCGATCATGGACATATCATTAACGGTCACACCCCAGTTAAAGAAATTCGTGGAGAGAACCCCGTTAAAGCAAACGGGAAACTGGTTGTTATTGACGGTGGGTTTTCTAAAGCCTATCAATCTACAACGGGCATCGCCGGATATACCTTGTTGTATAATTCCTTTGGGATGCAACTCGTTGCTCATCAGAAATTTAACTCCAAAGAAGATGTGTTATGTAACGGTACGGACGTATTGTCTGTAAAAAGGCTGGTGGACAAAGAACTGGAGCGGAAGTTGGTGAGGGAAACCAATGTCGGGGAGAAGATGCTGGAGAACATCTCAAATTTGAAGAATCTTCTGGCATATTGCTACATGAATTGAAAATCGCTAAATGAAACCATTTAACTAAGCACGTCAATTAGAGGATGCCCCAAGGTCATAAGTATGACTGAAGGGATCCTCTTTTTTGGGACTTCTTGTTCCAGTTCTAGTTGATTGAGCGTGTAGATCTAGCCGTATCATTTTTTCATCAACCTTTTGAATGTAAATTGGAATTTCATTATAGGTCACACTTAGCAAAAATGTTCTAATGCTATCATGAAAAACAGGGGATACTTTAGTTTAGTGGTCTTCTCCATTGGGATGAATGAAATCGCATTGTACGTATGAACTTCATTGTGCATAGTTCCATTAAACATGTTTTAGATTAGAATAAGGAGATGCTTAATGCTGGACACTAAAAAAACATGGAGTTTATCGGAGTTCAAATTATTTGAATCGCTTCCAAAGGAAGATTTAGAGCAAATTGATCAAATGGCACCCCGAACAAATTTTTCGTCTATCTCTAAAGGTACTCTAATTCAAACACCAGAAGTTAATAGTAAGGGTTTGTCTATTGTTGTTGAAGGAAGACTTCGATTGTTTAAAACAAATTCTGATGGAAAGCAATATACTGTAGGTATACTAGGGACAGGTGGTATGTATGGAGAAAGCAAATCATACTCATTTGGAACGAACGGTAATTATATGGAAGCCATGGTGGATACAATTATTTGCTCCATAAATCAAGATAAATTCGACCAATTTTTGAGTATGCGTCCTGAACTCGCTTTAAAACTGTTAGAGGAGCTCAGTAATCGATTACGTGACAGGGACGAAGTATTGGAGCGCCTGGCGTTAAGTGATCTTCGTGGTAAAGTTCTTTTTTTTCTAACTAAACTATCTAAAAAATTCGGCGTAGAAGAAAATGGGTATCAAAGAATAGTAATTCCCCTAACCCATCAGGAATTGGCAAACATGATTGGTGCTACTAGAGAATCAGTGTCGCTTGTTTTACAAGAGTTCTCTAATGAAGGTGTTATTATTACTGGTAGAAAATCAATCATGGTTCAGCTAGAGATGGCGGAAGAACGATTAAAAATTACATAATTTAAACATAGCTTAACAACTTGAATTAAATGGACTACATTTTAACTGCAATCGACTTTACTTGATCTATCCGAGTAGACCTTTTTGCAAGACTCGAGTAAGGCAGATCCGAGTTTCCTGTAAGATAGATTACAGAATAAAAGGAACGGTTAGCAGGGGAACTTGAAGCGTTCACGGAAGACAGTTGGAAAACGGTTAGGGCTGGTGAAACAGTTGATATTCCAGGACATGTAAAGCACGCTTGGAGAAATTCCTCTAGCGAGACAGTAACATTGCTAGTCGTATCGACAGTGAATATGGGAGAATTTTTCAATGAAATTGGTCGCCCAGCTGACACTGTTCCACCAGGCCCGCCTTCACCAGAAGCTTTACAGCATTTTGTTGAAGTAGCTATAGCATATGGCTATTGGCTTGGAACGCCTGAAGATAATGCGTCTATTGGTATAAAGTTAGGTTAATATTTTTTATCAGTGAACATTAATTAAGAGAAATCCGCTTTAAAAAGCGGCAGATTGTTGACAAACCCTATCTTAGTTACTAAATACGGTCATGAATGACCATTCCAAGTGTAACAAAAAAAGATGCCTACTATCCGGCCTTTCTGGCCAGGTGGTTGGCAATCTTTTTTATGTTCTGGGCAATGGCCGTCATCAACGCTTGTTCTTGGACTTTTTCGAGTCCCCGAAGCCGGCAATAGAGAAGTACGTGGAGCTCTTTTGGCATCCGCGAAACTTCGTTCAATGGTTTGGCAACGCAGCAGGTACAAATATCATGCATGAATTGGAATTAAATGAGTGAGGCTTAAGGCTGAGGTTAGTGATCTTATTATTAAGTTGTGGTAACCATACTTTAATAACTTAAAACCAGGTTTTTGAGGACCTAGGTTTAAAGTTAATTGAAGTTCAACTACTATGAATAACCATAGAATAAATCGGAATTTACATTCAAACGGTTATATTTTGAAACTTTGATTTTACATTTACTCTATATCTAGAATTTGATACTCATCTTTAGTGAGTGCTTTTTCTGCATATTCTCCACCCCAGGAACAAAGCGCTCTCAACACAGGCTCAAGCGACTGACCAAGTTCAGTAGTTGAATATTCAACTTTAGGAGGTACTTGTTTATACATGTTCCTACGAATGAGTCCGTCAATCTCTAATTCTCTAAGTGTTTGAATGAGCATTTTTTGAGAAATGTTTTGAATAAGTCTTTTTAACTCGCTAGTTCGCTTGGGACCTTTTATCAAATGGTATAAAACAAGTCCCTTCCATTTCCCCCCGATTACCTCCAAGGAAATCTCTAAGTCGCAATAATATGTTTTCATGTATGATTTAACATCTCCCGAGTTTAATTGTAACTATTTGGTTACTATGTAACAAAAAAGTGTCTAATTTTTATATTGTTTCTTTTGATTCATAATATAATACAAGCTTAAAATATTCAAACTAATAGTAGGTTAACAACGAGATGAAAACAACCTTGTAACTGTGCGAATAGAAGTGATGTCAGAATTAAGCATTAGTGCAGATGAATATAAAGTTCTGATGCTAATTACCTATTCTATGTGTAGCGAATTGTCAGCGTTTTTAATGAAGGTTTTAGAGTACAATGGTCTTTCACATAAGGGTGGTCAGTGGATTGTCAGTGATGCTCCGTTGGATGTTATACACCTGTTTATGAGAGATAATGCAGATTTGCCTATTAAGCTATAAAGTAAAAGATGCGCGCAGAGAAAAAAGCATCGCATCATTCTGCTACCGAGAAATGTTTGTTTAAAACACAGCATTTGGAGGCTGCTGGCACGATCGGCAGTCTTTCATTCACCTAACGAAGAACGAGAGCTTCATAAACAAAAAGTAGAGGCTGCCGCAAATAGGCAGCCTCGTTACGTTAACGGGCAGGCCTATTGGCAACAAACATCCATGACACGTGCAGTACAAACATATTCACTAGGGACTACATGGTAACCAGATAACGGAGGCTAAAAATTAGCTGTTTAAGATGTTCTTATGCAGTCATATTTTTTATCCCGAATACTTACTGCAATAGCTGAAGGTGTCTTGGTAGCATATGCACTAAATATTGGAACAAACGATACAATTCCAGATGGTAAAAAGGGATTCGCTCAATCAGTAATTTTCTCTGGATTCACATTCTCTAGTTATTGGCGTTCCTTTAGGCACCCAAATTGGACAAGTTTACGGATGGCATGTGACATTCTGGACTAGTCAATGTTAGGTTTAACAGCTTCTTCTGTTTTTGCCGCGATGATTAGTATATTGTTAATGTCTTTGGTTGTTATTGTCCAGGGATCGACTAGTCAAATTTATTTTGTTGAACTAGCAGAGAAGCATTTTCCAACAGCTGGAGATTTAGCAGCATCCCTAACCCCAGTATCAATAAATGTAGGCAGCATGTATTTAGGCTGATTTTATTGTCTTCTATTAAACCAATCCAAAGTAATCTATTTTACAGAACAAAAAAGCTTGTTCCTCTGGATCAAACCATAATTGCAGGTAATTTACATGTAGATTAGTAGGTTTCCCCCTTGAAAAACGTAATTATCACTTTATGGTTACTATATAACTTAAAAGTAAGTACTGTTCAATTTGGCACTTATGCTCCATAATGAGTTTTGTGAGAAGCGCAAATAAAAAGTAAGATGCTTCTAAAAATAAAGGGGGAGTTTCCTAACCATATCTATCGTATTGAATATGAGGAAAAGCTTACAAGTTTAATTGAGGACAGAATTGTTTGCTGGCTTGAACCTGTTGGTGAATGGGGCAGCAAATTAACAAATACAATAGTTTTAATGGTAAAGTAGTGGTCGTCAATTCATTTATTCTTGTAGAAATCCTTGAACATAGGAACAGATTATTCATAATCGAAAACATTGTCGAGCCATAGACCTAAGAGATTTATTGATTTTTTTGGAAAAATAACTTTTTGACATTAAAGGAGATACTTATCATGACTACACTTAAAAAACTTCTTTCCACATATAATCTAGGAAACCTTGCCTTGAAAAACCGAGCAGTAGTTGCCCCGATGACTCGCATTTCTGCCGAAATGAATGGAAATGCAACCGATAGAATGGCGCGATATTATGAAAGCTATGCTGCGGGTGGATTTGGTCTTGTGATTACTGAAGGAACATACACAGATGAAGAATACAGTCAAGGATTTAGTTTTCAACCAGGAATCGCAAATGTTGGGCATATGGAAGCATGGAAACAAGTAACTGAAGCTGTTCATGCTAAGGGTGGTAAAATTATTATGCAAATTGCCCATACTGGTGCTCTCTCTCATTATCCAAAAGGGACAGTGGCTCCTTCGGCTGTGAAGCCAATAGGTGAGCTATCACCAGCATTTGGAGGTGAAGGCGAGTATGCAACGCCGAAGGAACTTACACTAGAAGAAATTAAAGCTATCATAGCCAGTATTGCGGAAGCAGCTTTAAGAGCCGAACAAGCAGGGTTCGACGGGGTAGAGATTCACGCGGCAAGCGGTTATTTATTGGACGAATTTTTGACGGATTTCATAAATCTACGTCAAGATGAATATGGCGGATCAACTGAGAACCGTGTGCGTTTTATAACCGAAGTTATTAGAGCCGTCAAGGAGAAAGTTAGTCAACGTTTTGTAGTAGGCGTTCGAATATCGCAGGCTAAATCCAATCACTATACCCACAAGTGGGCGAATGGTGAAGAAGACGCCCGAATCATTTTCGGAGCCATAAGCGCAGAAAAGCCCGATTATATCCACACCGTTGAATATAATGCCCATGCACCTGCCTTCGGGGATAGCGGTTCAACACTAGCAGAATTAGCAAAAAAATATGGAAATACGACTGTTATTGCTAATGGGCAACTGGATCAGCCAGAGGATGCCGAAAGGGCGCTGGAGACAGGTTCGGATTTGATTTCACTAGGAAAAGCCGCACTAGCTAATCATGACTGGGTGTTCAAAGCAGAGAAAGGTCTTCCGATGGAATCAGCTTTAGAAAATATTTTGGGTCCTACACCTAATCTAAAGGACCAAGAATTGTATGGGTATGCGAAGTAAAGAATATCCTTATTGAAGAACAATAACGAGACTAATATGAGGATTTCTACAAAATAGATTTCGTGAAAATTAAATAAGGATAAAGGCAGTGACGCAAAGCCACGGATCTACTCACTGTTCAAACAAGTAGTTTGGAATATGAACTGAGCGATAAAATGGCACAAGAGTTCTGTAAAAGTTTTTTGAATGAATATTCTGACACAGTCGTAGAGGATTGCCATGGGAATTTATATACTCCTCAAACTATATTTAGTTTAGAAGTGACAACGAAGGAATTTAGTAAGTTCTCAACTCTAAGGGGACACGATAGCTTAATAAATATCAGGAGAAGGCAGCCGACATTAAAAGGCTGTCTTCTCCCCGCTTACGGAGGTTAATATTAAACGAGAAGGATAGTTTAAGATTATTCATATTGAAGCGTATCATAAATTTAAGTTATACCGATAAATTCCGTATATAAAATATCGAGCGGAAAATACATTTTACCGATAAAATGTGTTTGTAAAGGAGGGAAATGAATGTTACAACAACTCAATAATTTAATGGACTACATTGAAACACATTTGACGGAAGAAATCTCTGGAAAAGATATATCAAAAATTGTAGGACTATCTGATTTTCATTTTAAAAGAATGTTTTCTTATATGGCTGGAATGTCATTGAATGAGTATATCAAGCATAGGAGACTATCAGTTGCAAATGTTGAATTAATTAACGGAGCAAAAGTAACAGATACTGCCTATAAATATGGTTATCAATCTGTAGATGGCTTTTCGAGAGCCTTTCGTGAATGGAGTGGTTTTTTACCTACAGAAGTAATTAAAAACAAAATTCAAAAATCATTTCCCAAATTATCATTCTTTATAGATATAAGAGGAGGAATATCAATGGAATTTAAAATTGAAAAGAAAGAGAAGTTTAATATCGTAGGTATATCGAAAAGAGTACCCATTCAATTCGAAGGTGTTAATAATGCTATCGTTGAGCTAGCCCAGTCAATTACCGAACAACAACGAAATGAAATGCATCAATTAGCTGATTTATATCCTCATCAAGTCTTGAATGTATCTTATAATTTTGATGATGGTTTTTTGGAAGAAAAAGGGCATCTCACTCATATGCTTGGTTTTGCAACTACAAAAGAAAATCCCTACTATGATTTAGAGCAACTTTCTATTGAAGAAAGTTTATGGGCTATTTTCCCTAATCAAGGACCGTTTCCTGTTACACTTCAAGAAACTACTGCTAAAATTTATTCGGAATGGCTGCCTTCTTCTGGTTATGAAATAGCAGATATACCTGGGATCTCTTTTACAAAACACACGGGTACTTATGAAAATGTATATAGCGAAATATGGATGCCTATAAGTAAAAAAAGATAGAGATAAATGTAGCTGACTAATTACAACCTATTGTAATTATCCCCTCCCAAGGGTAACAACAACAACTGGAGGGGATTTGAAGAATAACAGGGACTACTACAAGCCTAATTATGGAGATTCAAATGGAAACTGACCGCAAGATCATTAAAAGAATCGTTTTCTGGTTACGGAAGACGATTCTTTACAGAAATTACTTTATCAGTTAGTGACACGTGGTGAACAGTATCCAATATTAAATGCTAGATCATTGCGCTAACGGATAACGAGAGTTCAATAACAACAAGAGAAGGCAGCCGATCCTATTGGATCGGTTGCCTTTTCTCAACTAACGGGCAGAAGAACGGAGTAACGTTACGTACAAAAATTTGCTATAATGTGTAAAACATGATGGGGGAGTGAGATCAATTCAACCAACATTAGAAAGCCTAAATCATTGGATCACTGAATTACCAGCAAAAATACTACAGAGCTCATGTGAGATAGGCGAAGAGCAGACCGTCACATTAGAATGGATTATTAAAGACTACATTGAACATTTGGAGCACCATCTAAATCAAATATTTCCCACTCATTAGAATTTTTTACGATATTAGATGGGACTCAACTAAGGAAACAATAGGTGAATAAGTATAGCAACTAAAAGGGAGCTGCCGAGGTAGCTCCTTCGCCTTTTTCACCGTTATGACCGTTAAGGTTAACCCAATCATAAAAAATTTGTTGAGGAAAGAGAGGGAGTGTTGATGAGAGTGTGAGTCTATCCCCTCATGGAATACCTCGACCTAGATACTTTTCTGCATAACGCAAAAAAATATCGGCTGCCGGCGTGAGATAACGTCCCTCGAAGGAAAAGATGGCCACCGAACGAGATAGAGGAGGATCCAGTGGGATAATCGAAATAGATGGGCCTGGTGTCTCTGCCATGAGCCTAGGGAGTATCGAAATACCGAGGCCTTCTGCCACCAATATCCGCGGAGAAGCGCATTCGTAGGTAATGATTGGTTCAAAACCCTCTCTGATGCACGCCGCATATATAAGTGAACGTAACCTAGATCCCTCTTTAAAAGATACAAACGATTCTTCCCTTAATTCGCGGATAGAAACCGCTTTATGCTTCTCCAATGGATGACCCTTAGCAACGGTAAGAACTAACTCGTCATTATACAGTGATTTCGCACAAATTCCAGACGGAGGATTTGAATCTTCCAACTGTGAAAAATATTTATCATCCCTTTCATGTGCAAGAGCGAGATCCAATTCGCCCTTTTTAAGTGCCTCAAGAAGCGATCTGGTTGTATTCTCCCTAATAAATACTTTAATCCCCGGAAACTCAATCCCGAAGGTTGCCAGCATTCGCGGTAGTCTGGTTTGCACTACGGATTCTAGCGCACCTACAGTTACCTTCCCTGTTAGCTGGTTGTTGAATCCTTTGGCGGAATCTTTGGCCCGTTCCGCCTCCGCTAATGTTTTTTCTGCACCAATAAAAAATATCTTTCCTGCCTCAGTAAGCGTTACACCGCGGGCAGAGCGGTTAAACAGCCTTACACCAAGTTCTCGTTCCAGGTTTTTGATTTGCTGCGAGAGCGCCGGTTGGGCGACTTTCAGCCGTTCAGCCGCTCGTGTTAAATTGTTCAATCTCGCGACTTCAACGAAGTAAGCTAATTGTCTAAACTCCATATTTCCGAGATCACCTAATTTTCCAAGATATAAGTAAATCATATTGCTACAATAACATATATGTCTTTTTCTTATCAATTTATCTGTAGTAAAGTAATCATCAACAAAAGTACAGTTTGATTCTTGGGAATGGAGGTTAAAAGATGAAACTGGCAATCATGAGAAAATGGTATTATGGATGGAATATTGTCATTGTCACATCATTGATCACCATGCTGACGGTGGGCACACGTCTTGGAGCAGGGCCCTTTTTTAATCCGATGTTAATCAGTTTAGGGATAAGTCGTACACTTCTGTCTTCTATTTTTGCCATAAGTATGATCGTGTACGGGATTGGTATGCCTATAGCCGGTTATCTGGTCGATAAACTCGGAACTCGATTTGTTTTGTTATCAGGAGCAGTCATGATAGTGATTTCAACGGTTTGGGCGGTCTGTTCGAATGAACCAGTAAGCTTTACGTTTGCTTATAGTATTCTATTGTCCTTAGGCCTTTCGTTTACAAGTCCGATTGCTGTAACTCCTATTGTAAGCAAGTGGTTTACAAGGCAAAGGGGAAAGGCGCTCTTTTATTTGTCTACTGGTTCGATGGGAGGGATCGCAATAATGACTCCAATTTTTACATTCGCAATTGAATGGGTTGGATGGAAGACAACGATGTTGTTGCTTGCAGGTTTATTTCTCGTTTTGATTGCGGCCTCTACATTGATTCTAAGTGACGATGCTCCAGTTAACACAGACCTGCTTCCCGGACAAATCATGATGAATCGAACCGATCTTACGGCACCAATGATATCACTGGATAAATGGACCGATGCCCTCGCAACACGCCCTTTTTGGTATATTACTTTTGGTCTTTTCGGATGCGGCTTCAGTATGAATTTATTAGGTTCTCACGGTGTTCCGATGTTGATGGATCATGGTTTTCATGAGCATACGTCTTCTTTAAGCATTGGGTTACTCGGGTTGGTTGCGATGATTAGCAGTGTTTTCTTAGGAAATTTTTCCGACAATATTTCGAAACGGTTTATGCTTTCGAGCATATATATCTTTCGCGGAGCAGAATTTCTTCTAATTGTACTGATCATGTCAGAATGGCAATTGTACATGGTGTCGGCTTTCGGCGGGCTTGTATGGGCAGGAAGTACGGCGCTTTCATCCGCTATTCTAGGAACTATGTACGGGCTCCGATGGTTGGGTATTTTATACGGTTGGAGTTATTTCATTCATCAAATAGGAGGGGCAGTTGGTGTCTATACTGCCGGTTGGGGATATGAGTTTTTTGGAACACATCTCATTGCCTTTGGGACAGCGGCCGGCTTATCAGCGCTTGCAGGATTAGTATGTCTCCGGTTGCCCGTGTATAACAGAATTTCAGTTAGTAAAGGAGAGGAAGTCTAATATGATGTACCAGGAACAATACGATTAGTAGTTATGAATATAACAATATTAATATGGTCTATTGAATGTGCACGTGAAAAGAACTGGGGTTGAAAGAAATTCAATCATACGTCAGCACAACAGGTAGGGTAGGGTGACCATGATTATCATCACAATCGTATTTCTAGGGATTTTTATGTTTGAATGGAACTTTTTAAAGCATCTTGGGCGAAAAAAAAGAACCTTCTGGATCACAGGCTGCAGCATATTTGTGGCTTATGTGTATGTCATGGCCGTCTACTCTTTTCAGAATTTGCCAAGTCCTAACCAGCTGATTGAATATGTTTTCAGCCTTGATAAATTATAGCCTGTTAGTAAGGAGATGGCTGTTATGCAGCGTATTACCCAGCTTCAAATTAGATTGATGTTCATTCTCTATCATTTCTCTACGACAACAGGATTTCTGATAGGCCCCATCTCCTCATCAGCCGGTTATCAAGGTTGGTTAGCCCTCCTACTTGCTGCCATTGGAGGTATGCTTATCACTTTCATTTCTTTTACCCTTGCGAAGCGGAAGGAAAGCGAGTTTATCGTTCATTACGGGAAGGAACTAATTGGACGGGTCCCCAATATCATCATAATGATTGTAATTAGCTTTTTCTTTATTCATCTGGCGAGCCTGGTACTGCGGGAACTTGCTGATTTCATGGTACAGATCTACTTGCCTACGACGCCAGAGTGGGTGATCGCCAGTTTGTTTGGTTTTGTCGTTTCAATCGCTGGTACCATCTCTCGTTTTAATAAAGGTAAAACTACGTGACCTCCGCCAAATACTAGGGATCCGGATCTATAGAAACTATCAAATAACGCCAGCGAGTGCTGAGCAGTAATTCCCCTCAGAATAGGTAGACCAATTAGGAAAGCAAGGAACAAAACTAAACAGATCAGACCTATGGTGCGGCTAACTGGAATTTGAAGGGCTGTGCGTCCCACCTCAGTTTTTTCTTGGCAAAGGAGTACTCCAATTAATGCTGCTAAAGCAATAAGTACTATTTGAGCTATCGTAGTCTGCCAAATCAGTGTGATTGTTGCACTGACTATGGCTATTGTCACTCGTTTCCTATCTGGGGTAAGTTTTTGACCCATCCCTAAATTGCTTGCATGGGACACAACCATAACTCAAGCAAATTAAAAAAAACCGAAACAATCGAATCCGGGTGGCTTCGGTTGTTTCGGTTTTCATTTCATTTTCAGAAAGATGGGGTATATTACAACTATCAATAGGAGTTGGAGGAATTAAGATGAGCACTCATCAAAATCTAGAAGTAAAACCATCATGGATTCCTAAGAAAGAATGCATATGGGTATTTGGTGCGATGGCAGTGTCCACATTCTATATCATATGGCAGCTTTGGAGTCTTCTTCATTTACCATCAACAACATTGCACGACCGTCGTTTTGAGCATACATTCAAAGATTATGGCTCCAATGCCAGAATAGCCTTATTCGTGGTATTAGCGAATTACGTGTTAGCATTTATTATTAAACAACGCATTTGGGGAAAATTAGCTCTTATGAAAAAAGGTTTGGTTATGCTGCTTCGTATTGTCAAAAAATATCATTCATCCATTGCTATTCTCGTGATCGCACTCATTACACTTCATGTGGTTGCCGTTTTTATGTATGGTTTTAAATGGGATTTCAACAACATTAGCGGGCTTCTTGCACTAATCGTCCTGTTACCGGTACCGATATCGGGTTTATTCCGTTACAGAAGACTCGATAAGAAATGGCATCTAAGATGTGGACTAGCCTTTGCTGTGTTATTTTTGATTCATGCATTTTTATAGCGGTTATACTGAGAAAGTTGGTGGTAGGGCTATGCATATCTTACTGGTTGAGGATGATGTGAAGCTTGGCGAGCTGATTCAATATAAGCTTAAAAAGCAACTGTACCAAGTGGAATGGGCATTAGATGCGGAGTACGCATTGGATTTAATGGAAAGAGTCACCTTCGATATTTATATATTGGACTGGATGATTCCACACAAAACCGGTATTGAACTATGCAAAGAAATCCGAATGAAGAAGAATCGGACGCCTATCCTTATGCTAACGGCACGAGATTCCGTTACTGACCGCGTTCAAGGATTAAATGCCGGTGCAGATGATTACTTGGTGAAGCCATTTGATTTTGAGGAATTGATTGCTCGTCTTCATGCCTTATATCGTAGAAAAGAAACGAACTGGGAAGCGGATACTAAAATATTTGGCGATACACTTGTCATTGACCATAGTACATTTGAAGTGAGTAGAAACGGGGTTTCGATTCCTCTTTCGCGCCGCGAATTTCAATTGTTGTCTTTTATGTCACAGCATCCAAAACAAATATTAAGTAGAGAGCAGTTAAGTGACCGCGTATGGGGCATAGATGCGGAAATTACACTGAATACAGTTGATGCAACCATTAAATTACTGCGTAAGAAGCTGGACGACCCATTTTCAGATAAAATTATACAAAATGTACGTGGACTTGGTTACCGCTTGGTTGTAGAAGGAGGAGAATGATGTTCGAGCGAACAAGAAAGCAACTGACGATATTCTTCGGCAGTATTCTTGGCGTTGTTATCATCCTAATCACTGCTTTTTTTTATCTGCTTCTACAGGAAACCCTTCAACACAATGAAATTCAGAAATTAGATGATCTCAAAAATAAAATGTCCCAGCAATGGGAGCATCGCATAGAGGAGCAAACAAAAGGAATTCGACAAATGGACCATAAGAATGTTGAGTGGATATTCCTACTTTCAGAAGAATTAATTGTTTGGGTGAGTCCGGATCAGAAAACCCAGATTTCACCTAGTCGTCACACAGCAATGTCCAATCAACTCTTAAATTGGTCACAGCGAAATGAAATGAAACGTGAGAAGGGTGAACGGTTTTATGTGGATGAAAGTGGGAAAAGGGAAACCTTTCTAGTCAGTTCTCAAATTTTAAATGACGATGGCGGCGAATATTGGATGGCCATAGACATATCCTCAAATGAAGCGCTCCTACGTACAATCAGGCTAATCCTAATGCTTTCTACCGTTGTTTTATTATCCATTGCGATCTGGTTAGCTTATTTCTTTGCTGGCAAAGCAATGGTCCCTATTAAAAAATCCTATGCTCGCCAGGTTGAGTTCACAACGAATGCATCTCATGAGCTAAGGACACCACTGAGTGTTATTCATTCATCGGTAGAATTATTAGAGGAATGCAAGGATAACTTGCCCGAGTTTGAACAGCATATCCTGGATAGTTTACAGGATGAGGTGAAAAGGATGATCCGGCTTGTAGAGTCATTACTAACTTTAGCCCGCAGTGATTCGAAATCTCTACTGATAAAGATGGATAAGGTTGATTTAGTTCAAGTTTCTCATCAAATGTATCAGGCGATACAACCGCTGGCACATGTGAAAGGAATTATTTTAAAGTTGGATGCCCCCATAATTGAACATGAACTTACATTCATTCATGGGAACATAGATCAAATAAAGCAGTTAGTTTATATCTTACTTGATAATGCGATTAAGTATACACCACCTGGCGGACAAGTAACGATCTCATATCGCACTTCACAAGACGGTAGACCAACGTTACAAATAGCTGATACGGGAATTGGTATTCCCAGGGAAGAACTCGCACGCATATTCGAGCGTTTCTATAGAGTAGATAAAGCACGTTCACGAGAATTAGGTGGCGCAGGATTAGGTCTTTCTATTGCCGCGGACATCTTAAGCAGTCACAGAGCTTACATTCATGTTACGAGTGAAGAAGGGAAAGGAAGTATATTCGAAATTGAATTCCAGTCAGAGCGGATTTCAGTTTAATTTCATTTACTTGATGTATCATGAATGAAGTAGATGAAAGGTGAAGCAGGATATCACAAGTACTTCTTACGTAAGTTGGAGGAATGAATATGGCCAAAATGGATAAAAAATGGGTTGTGCTTTGTACTACAGCCATTGGCGTCATGTATAGTTACTCATACAGTTAACAGCCAGATCAAAAGCCAATATAAGAGTGGCACCTTCGAGGGAAGTGGAAGTAATCGGCGTGGTTCCATTGGAGGAAAAGTGACCATTACAAATGATAAAATAACCGACATCTATTTACCCGAACAGCAAGCAATCGCCTCATGAGTTGCTTAGCTGCAGTATTGTGGCTCCATACGCCATGTTGGCAGATGTCTTCTCAACGGTCATATGTCTATATGGGTTGGATCAAGGCAAAAAATTGATGATTGAAATGGAATTGAAGGGAATTTTGATTACATCCAAGTTACATGTGGAAAGAGTTGGAGGGATATAAATGTCTGCTCATCCATTCGGAGAAGCTGCCGATGCATTTCGACCGCCTTTTATAAACGCTTCACTGTTCATTGCTCTAATTATGCTGACAGACCCACCAACCTCTCCAGTCTCCAATAAGGATCAAGTGATTTTTGGTGTGCTAAGCGCAATAGTAGGTGTTGTTATTTATGGTTTTTTGGGTGGCCTAATGTACTTATTTATCGGACTGCTTATTAGTAATGCCTATCACATGGTTAGATCGAGGAAATAATAACGCTATTGAAAACTGCCTTTTTAGAAGAAGGAGGTTTTCTTGTAGTCGAACCAAAAAGAGCACATCATCGGCACAAATTTCTGTATAGTTAATATAAAAAAGCCAATATCGTCGGCCTTTAGGCAAACAAATTGGTTTTTTATGGGTGGGTGACTGTCCAATGACACCAATGTCCTACATAACTTTGAATGCAAATGCCTGGGGAATCAGGCTTTTTTATTTTTATGTAGGAGATCGATTTTTGGGATCGGATCACTCAAGAGATTCTCCACTTGCCAACAAAATAAACCTAACCGCTCCGCTAAAGGGCAGTAATGTTGAGAGGTTGTGGTAAATGAAGGGTATTACTGCGTGGAGATGGTCCGAGATCGCCAGCTCGATAGACTAAGACTTGCTCAGTAATAATATACATCCAGTATACTGTGCGGTTTAACCGGGCGAGGAGCGTTGGATCATTATGAATATGGCTGAGTTTAAGCGATTTATCATTTCAATCGAGATTAAAGCATTAGAGAAAACATTAGTTGATGGAGAAGGTGAGAGTCAGTTCTCCGAATTGATCAGAGATAGAATCGCAAACCTCAAGCGAGAAGGAGAGTGGATTCATCAGTTTGACGATGGGGTGCCAACCTCACGATTCATATCGTCTGACCTCGTCATTCGGAGCGCGGTCATCGGCGACGTCGACACGATACGTGACGTCTATCGCCGAGCTTCGCTGACAAACGAAGCCGACCACGATCTAATCGCCGATCATCCCGAGTGGCTTGTGTGGGACGTTGCGATGCTGCCGTTCGCACATGTTGCTGTTGTTGACGGGCGGGTCGTCGGCTTCGCATCGGCGCGTCCGGTTGACGACTTCCTCGAACTCGAGGATCTGTTCACTGATCCTGACTGGATACGACAAGGCGTTGCCAGTGCGCTGATCGCTGACATTGCGCGTCGTGGTTTGCGTATAGAAGTGTCCGCCAATCACGCGGCGAAGGCGTTTTACGAATCGGTGGGGTTCGTCGTCACCGGCGTCGCCAACTCACAGGGCGGACCGGTGCTTCGGATGCACCTCGATGTCACGCGTAATCTGCCATGACGGGCTTTTAATGCGGTTATTTAAAAGGTGCGGATTTATTTTGGTTCAATGGCTAATGGTGCTGAAATAATTAAACTAACACTACAAATAAACCTGCGTTTTAATTGTTGAAGTTCCTTTTATAGATTTGGACCTAGACGAAATAACAAAATGCTCTGACACATTTACTGGTTTTCTAGAATACTTAGCTTCCTCTATCGACTAACTAACGGGTGATATAGGGGATTGAACAAAGCAGAAAAGAGGTGGGATTAGTTAAAACGTTTGGCATTTTTGTGGTGTTGTTATTATACTTATTTCTAATTATTTCACCTAATAAAAGCTTCGCATTGGTATGTTCTGAAAGTGATGAACCAAGAAAATTATTTAAAAGACACGATTCGGTCTATATAGGCAAAGCCAAAGAGACAACGTATGAGAACGTAGGTTCATTAAATCCAAAAAGCAGGGTAACATTTCAAAAAGGCAACCGACTAAAAGCGGTTGCCTTTTCCCCGCTAACGAGCAGGATAGTTCAATGGTGAAAAGTGATTGATTCTTGGAATTCGCAATTAATTCAATAAAGTGTTCGTTATAGTTTGATGAGGTGATATTAACGATGAAAATGAATAGCTACATCATAATGTTAGCATTATTCGTGTGCATGATTTTTACTGGCTGTACTAAGAAAAATACTGAATCCGTATCAATACAGACTGATTCATCAGCCACGAATACCTCTTCAAGTAAACCATCAGATTCAGACAGTAAAATAACTCAATCTGATTTAATCGGTTCCGTTAAGGTAGAAAACTTAGGGATTGATACAAAAATTACTTATACTTTCAAAAATCAAAGTGAAAAAAAAGTTCATGTTATTGGAGGAGCAAGATATAAGTTGTTAAAAGACAACCAAGTAGTAGAAGAAGGTGGGGTTCCAATAAAAGACTACATTGATTTGGAGCATGGTGAAGACTATACAGATAAAAAGACTTTTTCGAATTTGAAGCCTGGTTCATACAGTATTCATGTGAATTGGAGCAAAACTACGGTATCTGCTGAATTTGTTCGAAACTAAAATTGGTTAAACTATTCAACTCCGATACTGAATATGACGGTAGCCCCTAGTCCTTCTTGCAGTGTCATAGCTTCGCTTGTTATTCGAGATCGTTGTCTCAACCAGCCTCAAACATGTTTCTGCAAATAGGGGGTAAACAAATTAGCTTACGGGATCATAGTCCCACGGGCAGTGACGTTCGGCCCCGGCTACCGTTACTCAACCTCTAAAATGCAAAAGAGGTCAACCAGTAAAAACTGGTTAACCTCATAATACGAAAGGGCAGTAATACATGGTGGGCAGTTTGTGTTTAGCTGCCTTTTATGGGCATTGGGCTGTGAATCTTAGTTCAGTAATTTTTTCAGTAATTGGGTGCGATTTGTTGCTTCCAGTTTGGCAAACATTGACTTCAAATGCTTTTTGACGGTAACCTCACTAATATACAGGGTTGTCGCAATTTCTGCGTTTTTGTAACCTTGCTCCAGCAGTTTTGCAATATCTTTCTCACGTGGCGTAATATCCGTTCTAGCCATAATCCGATCTGAGGAGTCCGCTTGATGATCCTGAGAGACGATCACCGCCTGAACCCGTGGTGCCCTGTCTTGTTCCACGAGCCTCTGTTGACCAGTAATGGTGAGCATCCGATGGATGTAGCTTACCCCCTGCTCGTTCTGCAAGTCCAAAACAAATGTATCTGTCGGTGTTTCGCCATCATAGTTAACATGTCTGCCGTTCGAGGCAATATCGAAGCCCAGACTCTTATGCGACTCAATAAAGTAGGAGATAGGCGCTGGAGATTCGATAATTATTTCTCCTGTAAAAATCAAAGCATGTATTAAATGACCCATAGCTGCCTGTTGGGAAGCGTCCGTATAATCGGCCGTATCAATAGTCTCGATAAACCAACCAGCTCGAGTGTGTGATGGAACAGACAGACGCGCGTTCATTTGAGGTGACAAACTGTTAAAATAGGTGGAAGATCGGGGCGCCCGCTTTAAATAGGGCAACGTATCGCGGTTTATCGGGATAATAACCGCAAATCCAATGATCGCATTCGTTTCATCCCTCATGACTCGAACAACATCGTACCCAAGCTGGAAGAGCGAATTAAAATCCAGATGCTGAACGGTCAAACACGCTTCTTTTGAAGTGAGTTGAAAGTTGAAGTGACCGTTCGAGTGGGGGTCATACACTTCAATTCGCATGTCCTTGGTACTTGCCTTTCGTTTGGCAACGTAAGCTTCTAACTCACCTTGATGATGACTGCCGACCACTTCATAGTGCCGAGGTGTGAGTTCAAACCAATTCATAAGAGCGCGAATCAAAGCGTCTCCGATATAATACATGAGCTCAATGGCTTCGCGCGGATCGACTCGATGCTGACTCGTATCTGTTAATCGCTCATAGTAGTGCTGTAACGATTTTGTCCTGATTTTCTCATAGTGTGCGGGAGTACGGAATAGAAGCTCACGGCACACAGCATCTCGCATTAAACTATGTACAGTCCATCCGCGATCCACTCTTCGAATGAAGGAGAACCGAACGAGTTGATAAAATTCAGATGCTGCAATGTCACGACCTATAGCGAAGGATAAACTTTCCTGATTAAAGTGGCGCAGCACACAGGCTGCTTCAATTAACGGACGCAGATGATCTCCCGGCACTTCTTTAAGCCATTGACTGACAAGGTAAGGTAGCGAATCATCTCCGCCTGGATGATCGGACGTGTCCTTATACTCAGGTTGGCTAAATAGGAATGCGATTAAGGTCAACGTCAAGGGGTGCCCTTTGGAATAACGCCAGATGCGGCCAATCGTCTCTTCGTCTGAAACATAGGTATGTTCAGCATAGCGGGCAACCGCGGCATAATCGAGTTCTGTTAAGGGCATGCGCACGATAAGTGGTCTCCAAAGAGGGGATAGGTGCCATGTTTCACTAAGAGGGTACCTGCCAGCCAGAACGGTAAGCACATTGCCTTTCAATTTTTTGAGGAAGTATTCCCGCAACCATTGGTCCATGCTCTCCATTTGCTCATACACATCGATAAGCAGTACTACCAATTGATTGGATGAAATGTGATGAAGTGCTTCCAGACAGACCACTGGGAGGTCTGAAGCTTGGTGGTCTTGGCTGTTTTGATGAGGGAGTAGGTTAAGAATGTATTCGCTAAATGCTTGCGGCGTCTTAACAAAGCCCTCGCTGTCGACGGATAGTGTGAAGGCTCCTTTCGCAATTGCTTGTTGCTGAAACTCATCCAGTAGGGAACTCTTGCCGATGCCTGCGGTTCCGTAGACATTCACAATTCGTTGGGATCTAGTTGTATCTCCAAGCAGCTGAACAAAATGGAGAATTTCACGCTTCCGTCCCACCAACCATCTTTCTTCTAATTCATCAAGCTGATCATCTATCAATTTACAGTCACCACCTTAATATTGGCCAGAATTAGTATTTATTTTCCATTTTACACGCATCTGATTGAACGGTACAACAAAATAATGAGGGAATGTTATCCGAAAGAATACCCTATTCAACCTCATTGGATAATGTTATACATTGGTTCCTTTTTGATATAGTTGTTATATCCCTTAGGAAAGAGGTAATTGGTAAAAATGACAAGCAAATCGAAATCATTTTACAGTTATTGTAGACACGCATTGTTGAAAGACGCCACTGACATAACGAATCTTATGATTGCCTGTGATATTGCAGAATATGGTGTACCAGATATAGTTCTAGAGGATACGTTGGAAATATTAAGTGGTCTTGATCTTGAAACAAATACGTGGGTTATGATACGGGATGAGCACCTTATTGGTTTTGGGTTCATTGAAGAGGATCAGCCCGGTAAACTTTCATCATATGGCTATGTACATCCTATGTTTATAGGTGCTGGCATTGGCAGCGCTCTCATAGAGCGGATGGAACAGCGAGCTACCCAGTATACAACCGAGCGTAATGAAATCAACTGGAAACTTTCCAATGTGATACCTGCCCTTAATAAGAATGCGATATTGCTACTGGAAGATAAAGGTTTCCGTTTTCAAAGACTTTACAGTCGAATGAGCATTGAACTAAAAGAACTTCCATCCGTGGCAGCGACGACAGATGCGATACGGATTACTCCGTTTCAATCCGGCACCGAATCCCTTCTGTATGAGGCTTACTGTGAAACGTTTCAGGATACGAATCGTTATCGAGAAATAACCTATCAAGCGTGGACTGTTGCAAAAAGTGAAGAGTACTACGACCGCTCAATCTGGTTTCAAGCCTATGAAGGTGAGGAACTAGTTGGTTTCATCGTTACCAAAAACTTTAAGGATCACGCGTTTGTCGATCTGCTAGGTGTTAGACGTGCATGGCGTAAAAGCGGGATAGCGCTTGCTTTACTGCAGACGGTATTCCGTGCATGCTTCGAGCAAGGAATCCATCATGTGCAACTAAGTGTGGATGCGTCAAGCTTAACCGGTGCTAATCGATTATACGAGAGAGCTGGTATGACAGCATCTTTCCAGATGGGATTTTATGAGAAAGAGTATACCAAAAAGTATACTTAAGGATCCTACAGGAATTTCTCACAGGGCATTATAGTTGGTTTAGTGGCATTACAAGGAGCCCGAAGGCTTCAGAGCCGCAAACTAAGATCACTGGAGGAAAAGAAAATGACAAATGAAAAATCGAATCGTATTCAATTAAAATGGGTGATGCAAACAGCATTGGTAGCAGCGCTATTCGTATCGCTGGGAACGGCGCAACCAACAGCATCCTTCGCCAAGGCCGAAGCGAAGCCAGAGGCTCTTTTTAGCGCCAAAGTAGAATTGAAGCCAGAGGCGTTGTTCGCTGCCAAGGCGGAAGCGAAGCCAGAAGTCTGTTAACAGTGGCATAAAAGAAACAAATAACCCTATCTGGTGAAGTTTACAGCCAGGTAGGGTTATTTGTTTTCGCAACTCGTAAATATGCGCCGTTAGAAACTTCCAGTTTATGGGGTATCCTTATGGATACCCCTTTTGTATCTTTTTGAATAATTAAACGAAATCGTTTGCAGTGTTATCTTAGATTTATCAAAGCGAAAGGATGTGAGTGAAATGACAAGTCGGGTAAGGTTGGGTGGGTCTGGACTGTACGCCCGCGATCGGGACAGATTGGCTGCATTCTACCAAACAATCTTTGATTTAAAACTGGTGACGTCGGATATGGTACAGGAATTGTCGGAATTAACGTTGGAATGGGATGGATGCGTCAGTCAGTTAAGTATTGTAGGAAACCCAATTGCCGTTAAGACCGTGTTTCATACAGGCTCGTTGCAAGAAACCGAAGAACTTTGGGAGCGGATCAAAGCCAGAAAAATTCCAGTTCGAGGGCTGTATGTTGAGAAGGATGGTATTTCCTTTGAATTTCCGGATCCCGAAGGCAATCAAATTAAGGTGCTTTGGCCACAGGGCTTACACAATGGCAATTGAATTTAATAGCATTGCTTTGCAATTAGATTCGATTTCCGCCTCCGCTGACGATCAACGACAATGGAGAAATATGGATTACAAAGAACAAGGAGGCTGCAGTTAAATGACAATCGAAAAGGTAATTAAGTGGCTAGGTTTTCTGTGTATACTTGCTGGAGTTGTACGAATTGGAATGACCCCTTCGTCATTCATCTGGGGAGATGACAGCACCCCTGAAGTGATTTGCGGTTTTGCAGCATGTATTCTAATGGCAGTCTGTTCCATAGCGCTGTATTTAAAACAATCCAAGGAAACGGGTGTACTTGGCTTCATCACTGTTCTGCTGCTCATGATCGGGAACTTATTAATTGCTTCCAATTTCTACGGTTTGTTTGCCTATGGCTTCTATGCCAAAGAAAGTACGTTTGCTGAAATTATCGGTGCTGTTTCAGGCATGGAATTACTTGTAGGTACCATTCTTCTAGCGATTCTAACGTTTCGCGCCAAGGTATTTCCTCGCTGGACGGTCATGTTACTCGTCATCATGTTGCTCTCATTTGGACTGCCAGGACTAGAAAGATGGTTCGCTCTATTCTGGGGCCTTACGTATGTAACCATGGGGTATCTCATTTGGACTGGAAAATCGAATCAAGCGGAGGCTGCATCCCTTTAACTCCTACTCCGAAAGCACTCCCTTACGATGTGTCGTAGTTAGATAAAGGAGTTGTATCCATTGAAAATTAATCAATTAAATAATTGGTGTAGAAAGGCGTTAATTAGCTCCATCCTTCTTTCCCTTGTCACAGGGAGCCTTTCTCCTGCTATCTATGCCAGTGAGCAAGAGAACATTAATGAGAGTCTAACTTCAGTGCTATCACCCGCAATTATAAACAATTCCGTTACGGATTCGGTGTATGCGATGGATGTAGATCCGAGCTTGACGCCAATCCTTACTCCAATTCCGGACGTTGTAAATACCGAGACTGTAGATGTCTCAGGTACAGCTCCACAGGGCGCAGAAGTAATACTGTATGTCTCAAAAGATCAGGGTCCTAAAGCTGAGAGGGGCAAGGTTGTAGCTGGTGCTAATGGCGATTTTGTCATAAAGATTGCATTGCAAGGGGAAGGGACCCATCGTTTGACAGCAACAGCCTCCCTAGATGGTAAAATTAGCCCAGAATCGTCTGCCGTTCAAGTGAGTTTGGATGAAACACCTCCTGCGACACCGTCGGATTTTCGCTGGGAGACCGTAGGACGTGATGAAGTAAAAGTGATGTGGATGTCGTTGGACCCAGATGCGGCATCCATGAAGTATCGGATTGAACGAAACGGTGTATTTGTGTTAGAGACGTCAGACTTGTTCTATTCCGAAATGAATGTGTCGGAGCTTAGCGCGCTGTCGTATCGCATCTATGCGAAGGATAGGGCAGGCAATCTTTCGGATCCTCTAGACATTACTACAGGCACAGCGCATCACACCCAACAGAATGTTAATACGTCTTCGAGTGGAGCATTCGGCAATAACAATTCGGGCGAGATGAAATTGAGCAGGGATGGAACCAAATCTGTTTTCATTTCTAGAGCAACCAATTTAGTTGAAGGTGAAGGGAATGAAGAGATAGGCGCACTGTATGTCAAAGACTTGAGGGACGGGAGTATCAAGCTGCTGCCGCTTCCCGCTGGTACGGAGAGCATAGACTCACCTGATACGGATGAAGATGGCCGTACGGTTGCCATTCATGCAAGTGTAAACGGCGTCTATGAAATTCTGATTATGGACGCAGGTGCTTCTGACGTGAAGCAGTTGCCTACCATAGATGGAGCGAGACCCAATGATTTCGTTGGCCCACCTTCGATGAGTGACGATGGAGAGCGTCTCGTTTTCAATTCAGACGCTAGCAATCTGGTTGCAGGGGATACCAATCAACAGGCAGATTTATTCGTCTATCATCGCAGTTCCAACACCATAACTCGAATTGAGCTGGCTGAGGAGGTTTACAATCAGAACCTTCAAAATCCAATCCTATCAGGTGATGGCAAGTTCGTGCTTTTTTACACAGGCTGTGAAGAGTGTATCACCCAGAAGCTTTATCTCCATAATTTATCTATGACAGGTGGTACGGTTTATCTTACGGATGGAAGCTTCGAAAAAAGTATAAGCACCAATGGTCGATTCATCGCTTACAGCAAGGATGACGGCATATACATTTACGATCGTGAAGCTCCCGGGGAAGCAAAGAATAAACTCATTGTGCAGGGAGCTAGCGGTGAGACCGAATTCAGCGAGATCCAGCTAAGCGGTGACGGTAAGCATCTTATTTTTACAGCGTTCGAGTTTCAGCCTGAACAGGGTTATGCTTTTCAAGGCTATCATATGTATAAGATTGATGTCGACGATCCGAATTTAGCGTTAAGGCTGCTTAGCAATCCAGCAGCCGATGCTAGTTCGGGGTCTGTGAGTAGGGATGGCAACAGAGTTGGATTCATAGGTACAGCCACGAATAGCTTTGATGAAGGGGGCTATTTCCGCACAGGCAGCTTCGTCGTTTGTCCCCGAGAGTGCCAAGAGATTCCTGACGATAAACCGATTCGCAAAGTGAGTTGGCAAGCACCCATGGCGTCTAAGGATCAAATTAAATTGGGTAGTTCACTCCATATTACTGTGCAAGGTGAAAGAAACAGAACGGCCGCAGCAACGATGAATTATTCGCAAGGTGGTGCGACTCAAACCCGGGAAATTCCTCTCACCGAGTTATCGCCAGGTCAATACGTGGGATCCTTTGACATCCAATCAGGGATGACACGCGTGAACTCGATTGAAGGTAAAGTAGCAGACAAGGATGGGAACATGATTTCATTACCTGTGGAAGGACTGCCCGTTTCGGTATCTGCAGGCATTCGAGTAGAGGTTTCAAACTTGCAAAATCCGGACCAGTCCATGAATCAGGATGTAAGCGCAGCGCTCATCGGCAGTCGGCTGGTTGCCTGGAGTCCTAAGAAGAAGACAGGTGCGCAGGCTGTCTATCAGTCCCATGGGACATTTACCGTCATCGTTCCTGAGGCCGAAGACTATAAACTGTCCATATTATCAAAGGATGGATCGCTTCTGGCCGAGCAACTCAGCGTCATTACAGCCAAAGGGGAGTTCGCAAACCTGGCTATGCACGTATTTGTACCTTCGAGCGTGACGATTAAAGTTTCTAGAGAAGAGGGGAATGCCCCCTTCCCTTACATCCCTGTATTGATTGAGCAAGCCGAGTCCAAAAAAGTGATTGTGTCGGGAATAACTAAGGAAAATGGAGAAATCTCTCTTCCTGTTGGTTTCATTGGTGATCAGATTCGTATCAAAGTTCAGATGCCTTCTCCCTATGCAGCGATTGAGCCCGTTATGTTGAGGGTAGATCGCACTCAAACGGACATTTCCCTGCACACAATGATACATTATGGATTGGTTCGTGGTTATGCCAAAGATGTACATGGACGGCCGCTCAGGAATGCGATTGTTTCCGTGAAGCAAGAATCTCGTTCTATCGAAGCGATTACCGATGAGAGTGGTGCCTGGAGTGTGAGAATACCTGAAGGACCTGCCACCATTAGTGGATATATGGGCGGAGAGACGACTCGGCGTACAATGAAGGAAGAGGTTATACAGGTAGAAGCGGCCCGAGAGAAATCCCTTGATGTGATCCTGCACCAAGAGTGGACGGCAACCGTTCATCTGAAATTATTCACGAAGCTTATAGGCAGTGACTGGAAATACCATTCCTTGGGGATTTCGGAACTTAACACTTTCACTCCTACTGTTTCAAAAGAAGGGGGGAAAGGCATAACGCCAACCAATTTTGAGAATGGTCTTACATTCAAGGCTGTAGTTGGCGAAAAATTTCAAGTATGCCTGCACGACCGACTGGGGCAATTGGGGTCAAGCTGCGCGCTTGTAACGATTGATGAAGAGATGCAGGCAACGGCTGAAATGCGATTACAGGAGAAATTGGCGGTAACGGGCAGAACGGTGCTTGAGGAACAGGGGATTTGGACCCTTCATGCTGGTTTTTTTGAAATGGATAAGCAAGGCAAGATCGGTCATGCGGTTACGTATTACACGCTACAGCCAGGCAAATTTCATGTCTCCCTCCCCAAAGCAGGAAATTACTTCGTCTCCGTCACAGCAGTTGGGGATTACAGGCAGGATCGAAAAGTGACGAAAACAATTACGGTCCGTGAAGGGGAAATAACGGAATTAGGCGATCTTGTACTTACGCCGAAAGGTTTTTTTAATCAAGCAGGCGGAAACGGACTTGAGGCGTTGGATAGCACGGTTGCTGAGGGAAGTCATGTCACGATGAGAGGCATGTTCCGCAATGGCAGTGGCGAATCTATCAAGGAGCCAACCTTGCTCATACGGATTCCGCAAGGCACTTCTTTCGTTGAGAATAGTGTCGTGTTAAATGGCCGTCCCGTAGATGGGGTGGTTGTCGGTACGCAATCTATCGCAGAGGTACTCTTACCCGCTGATCTCGCTTCAGGGGAAGAAGGTACGATTCTTTATCAATTGCAAGTGGATAACGTGAACTCGGATCGTATAACCGCTGAGATCGGAATGAGATTTAGGCAAAGCACAACTAAGGATTGGGGAGAAGAGGACATCGCTAGTGCCTTAATTAGGACCACTCAAATCAGCCTAGAAGCACCGCCGAAAGTGGATAAATCCTCTTTTATCGTCAGTGGTCGTGCTGTTTCAGGCAGCAGAGTTCTCCTCTATGACGGTGTAAGGCTTGCCGCTGAAACGAAAACAGCTCCTGGTGGTTATTGGAGCCAGCGCGTGACTCTCATCGAGGAACAAGCGCAAGGAAGAACGCATGCTTTATCCGCCGTAGCGATGCTTGGCGCCTATGAATGGCGTTCGAAGCAAGTGTTTGTTGATGTGATGGAAGTCGATGAACCCATGCCGATCCACTTGACGATGCATGTGAGTGGTCATCGATCGGATGTGGATTTGACCAACGGAATTTCACGGTTTCCGATCGTTGTTGATCCTAAGAAGCCGATTGCTTTCTCGCTGCAATTTCGGGAACCGAAGCGGGTGGACCATGTCAATATTCGATTGGCAGGAGAAGTAATTCCTCTCACGTTCAATGCGTTGACGGAGCGTTATGAGGGAATGAAGTCGACACGCCAGAGACATCTCGGACCCATCGCGGTAAACTATGATATACTTCCTAAACCATATCAAGTTATAGATAACCACGAGGACATACTTCAATCCATGCCTCCCACATTTCGCAATCTGAAGCAAGAGGTACTGCCGTTGGAAGAAGTGATCGCTGATCCTCATGTAATCAGTGAATCGACAAGAACGTATGTCAATAAGGTAGTGTTGACGAGTGCGGATTCGCCAGAAGAGAGAATCGAGACACAGTTCTTCTATGCCCCAATGCCAATTGACTACCATCCAGGATCTAGTCCTGTCAATGGCCCAGCTCTGCATAACGTCAAGTTTCACTTCAATGGTCAGCTTGGGACAATGATGGTTAGTGCGGTTGTCCCTGTGGAGCAAGCGAAGCAAATACTGTCAAGTTTATCTGGAGCTGGTGCTTCCCCGAGCCTGTCAGGTGTTCCTTACATTGAAATAGGCGCAAATTTCAAGTTTGAGCTGAAGACACCGGGTACGGCGAGTCCGCTAGGTCTTGCTTCAGCCATCTACGCAGGATATGACTATCAACAAAAAATGAATGAATTGAATGCGTTCATGGATCAAGTCGGAGGAGGCAATTGTACTTCTGCAAATTCGATCAAGCATTATAATGATGAGTTGCAGAATTTGGCTGAAAGGCTTTTTCAACAATTGCTGTTAAAATACACCTTACAAATGGCTGCAATGGGATTAGCAGGTGCAGGAATCAGCTTCTTAGCCGGTGTCGCGGTTGTAGCGACTTCCGCTGCGATTAATTATGGCTTTAATGCCGCTTGGGAAAGTGATTTGGTTGATCTTCAACAACAATTCTCAGCAGATCAAAGCTCTGATGAGTGTGAGGATGAAGAGGAGGACGAAGAGCAGAGACCGAAACGCGAGGATGATCCGGATGATCAGGATATCTTGGATCCCTATTGGATCTATGATCCTAGCGGTTATGTGTTTGAGGCCGTTGCAACGAATCGTGTAGAAGGCGTTAAAGCGACAGCGTTATTCCTTGATTCGCAGGATCAGGCATGGAAAGTATGGGATGCAAGTCTGTACGGCCAGCAAAATCCGATTCGTACGAATCGGGAAGGGAGATATGCTTGGGATGTGCCAGAGGGTAAATGGCAGGTGTTATTTGATAAAGAAGGTTACGAGACAGCACGAAGCGAGGTGCTTGACGTTTTGCCGCCACATTATGATGTGAATGTCGGCATTGTATCCAAAACTGCGCCATACGTTGATTTCTTGATTCCTCAGGGAGAAGGTATTCTACTGCGCTTCAGCACCTACATGATTCCTGGAACCGTTACATCAGATTTTGTTGCACTCACGCCTGTAAGTACTGACGGTGTTGATGGCGAGCGGATTTCAATCCGTGTAGAGCCTGTTCAGCCACAGACTAGCCCGAGCGGGGAAGTGTTGGCTAAAGAATTCCGAATTGTTTCTGATACACCCTTACGTGCTGGTCAGAGCTATAAGGTTGATGTGGATGCGATGGTGCAAAGCTATGCGGGGACGTCAATGACGCAAGTTTATACAGGTCTCATAGAAATAACAGCACCTGGTCCTGTGAAGGAAGCTGTGAAGTCTGGCAGCATAGGCCTGATTCGCAGTCAGAATGCGCTTGGGGTAAGTTGGGAAGAGAATGATTTCGTGCGATTTGATCACCTTAAAGTGACGTGGAAACAATCAGAATCTGGAACCGTACTCGGCGTAGAAACGGTTGAGCCAGGTAGGGGGCAATTATTCATTGAAGGCCTCCTGCCAGGCAAGACCTATGAAGTTAAGCTCCTAACCATTGACTTGGATGGTAGAGAATCGGATGGTGAAGTTTTGACTGGCAGCACCCTGCCTATACCCCAGGCCATGTTTAATTCAGCGCCTGGCAGCGTGAAAGAAGTGTCGTTTCAGGATGAAAACGAAGGATTAAACCTTCATTGGACCGATCCAAGCGATGCAGATTTAAGAGGCATTAGGGTAGCCTTGAAGAAGCCTAGCGAATCCCGTTTCGGGCCTGCAATTGAGGTTGATAAGGCTGTTCAATTGTTCCGATATGAAGGATTAACTTCAACAGGTATTTACACTGCGAAACTAGAATCCGTTGACACATCAGGGAAACGATCAGAAGCGGTAGAAATAACCGTAACCATAAGCAAAAATGGTGGCGGCACTGGCGACGAAGGTGTGAGCGACGGATGCGGATGCGTGGGTACGCCGGTTCCAACAAAGGATGCTCAGTTGGCAACAATCCCTATTGTACATGGTCAAGAACACTATGAGGCGTTTGAAGGCAAGTTGAAAATGCATGTATCGAAGGGAACGCTGAAAGATGGAGCGAACATCCAGATCAGACGTACCCAGCAGCCTCCTCATCCATTGCCAGCGGGGTATGAAGCGCATGCTGAATATGTGACGATAACCTCAGAAGATGCCTTATTGCAGGAATTGGAGCTGTCTTGGACGTACTCGGAGGCAGTGAAGCAAGGCATGGATGTCCGTAAACTTGGCGTATATAAACTGGATCCTGCCGTACAAGGTGGTTGGCGCTATGTTGGAGGATTTGCCCGCCAAGAACAAAGCGACATCTCAGTAAAGCTTGAGAGTTGGGGGATGTATGCCCTCATGACGTATACGAAGCAATTTGTGGATCTATCTGGGCACTGGAGTCGCAAAGATGCCGATGTCTTAATTAGCCGGCATCTCATGGAGGGGATGGATGATCTTCATTTCTCGCCGGATTCACCCGTTACCCGGGCACAAGTTGTGAAAATGCTCGTCAACTTCTTACAGAAAGAGGGGCGAGTGTCCCAAAAAACTAGCCCGCAAGCGTTTCGTGATGTCCCCGAAACCGCTTGGTATGCGGAAGTTGTTCGAACAGCTTCAACAATGGGGCTGGTGGAAGGTGATCAAGAAATGTTTCATCCCGAAGAGCCAATCTCGCGGGAAGAGCTTGCAGTCATCGTGCAGAGGATGCTGAAAGATGAGACGGCTCCTGTGCCGAGCACTTCACTCAGCCAGTTTCAAGATCGAGAGGACATTGCAAACTGGAGTTCAGATGCAATGAGCTTCATGGTTCATAAAGGTATGTTGACGGGCGTGACGGATAACATGCTAGTGCCGAAAGGAACTGCGACTAGAGCGCAAGCAGCTGTTATTCTAAATAGACTGCTGGCTTTGCGGGGAGATAGCAAGGGCTAAGCAAGCTACAGTCAAGTGAAAAGGATCTGGGGCTAGGCAATGCCTCAGGTCTTCTTTTGCTGTATAGGTACGCATTATCTAGTGGCAAAAGTCCAACCAAGGGAGGGACCAAGCCACCCTTGTAGCTAGTATGCATGCGTACGGCGAAATCTGTGCGTAAAAGCGCGTCCACAAAAGTACTTGTAAGAGACAGGGCGAGCAACATACCAGGCCGTAAAAACTCGTAAGGAGACACTCTATAATCCCGAAAAGTGAAATGAGTCGTCTGCAGGAAAGCGACTTTCGAATGGATGGAAGAACCAGGCGGATCAGTTTGGACCTTTGAAAGAGTTGACAGTAAACACCTTAATGTGAAAATTATTTCTTTTGAAGATATGCATTCAAAAAAAGAATTAGGAACGGATTTAAATGAAACATGTCTATTCATTGAGTTCATTCAAGCTGTTATAATCGCATTGGATTTAATCTTACATAAACATGGAGTAGACGGGTATAAAGAAAAATGGATAAATCATGATTTCCCAATGAATCAGTATCTGTTGTTAACGTCAAATTGAACGGTATATAAACCAATGAAAAATATGTACTTCTATATGGTAAAATAAAGGGGATTTATAGCTTAGCAAAGGAGACAAGCAAATGGGTGACTTTGAATATCGCGAAATTTGTGGGGTGCCGACCATCATAATACAGCCTTCATCCGATCCTATTGGCCAAGTTGTATTGTATCACGGATGGGGGTCTACGATAGAAGGTTACAAGTTTTTTGCATCATTGATATCAAGTTGGCGATATAGAGTGATTGTGCCTGAACTTCCCTACCATGGGGTACGTGGAAGCCTTAATTATTTTGATGAAAATACATTGCAATCTCGTTTTTGGCCAATCGTTTTTCAAGGCGTACAAGAGGCAGTAGATATAGTTTCAGAACTGCTGCAAATTAGCAATACTCCAATTACTTTGGTTGGTCATTCAACAGGTGGATTTATTACTGCGGGAACGTATGCGAAACATCAACAGCTTCGATCCGCAGTTGTTATTAATGGGTCTTGTGCTTGGGTTCAATTTGAAGAACTGTATCGCGAAAAACGCGGTTTAGATCAAATGAATGCTAGCGACAAAGTTACGTTACAACAAAATGATCCGCTCTCCTACTTTCACAAAAATCTTCAAAAACCATTATTACTTCTTCATTGCCAAGATGATACTTCAATTCCTATAGATAGTCAGAGATATTTCTTCAATGCTATATCGACTGAGGGTAAATCAGTAAATCATATCCAATTGATTGAGTACCCTAGAGTTAATCATCAGATCACACTAGGTATGCTGCAAAAGGTGAAGGAGTTCCTTGATAACACCTTGTTACCAATACGCTAATGCAGATTTCAGCGTTAACTGCAGCTATAAGAACGAGCATGATTTTTGTAGGTAATTTTGATTATAACTATAATCGCTCTTTTATCAGATAAGGTCACGTGTTACCGTTGATAGAAGAAATCGGTGATAATGGCACTAACAAAGACAGAAGGTATTCTGGGCTAAACACGACCATCGAAATCAATCCTGATGCCTTAGTGAATAGCGGAGCGGCGTATTAATCCGGCTGAACATCTCCCTCTGGCTGATTACCTTGAAGCTAACAAAAAAAGACGCTTCTTACAGCGCCTTTTTTTGTTCAATATTTCTGTAGGAATTTATAATTTCGACAAGAGTATTGAAACAAGTATTCCTAAAATTGATATCCACACGAAAACTGATTTAAATATACTCTTGATAATCGAGTCCTGACTTTTCAAATCATTCCCATGGTTTTCATGCATGGCTAAATCGATGTTTCCCATAGAATTAGAAGAGCCTTTAGAGCCTACTCCTTTAAAAAGCAAGGATAATATTAGCAGAATTATAGATCCCATAAAAAGATAATCAGAGATTTGTTGCATTTTATTAACCACCGCCTTATTAACAATATTAGCACATTTTAATAATGGCGTTAAGCAATTTGTAACTTTATCGTATTTCAAACGTAAAAGTCCCGATTGTTAAGGAGTTGCATTGAACCAGCCCCTTTTTAGCTTCATTTAAGTAACGGGTAGTATAGTACAATTTATAGTGATTTTCACCCCCCCACAAATGTAATTTTTTTAGTAAACTGAAATAGTTATAAACTTTCCTGTTTTACTAAGCGAGATAATTTAAGGTGCGACTCACGAGAGCAACTTCCCAAAGGGATGGCAATTATTTCCGGTCTAGTCTCAACAATATTGAAGGAGGTCATCAAAATATGCAACGACCCCAAATATGGCACTATGGCCTTGTCGCGAAGGCGCATGCCGAATTGTGGACGGAGGCTGGTCCGGAAGCGGCGTACTACAAGAAGCTGATCGAGACGTCCGGACAACCGGCGCTTGATCTGGGCTGCGGCAGTGGACGCTTGTTGCTCCCCTTTTTGCGGGATGGTCTGGATGTGGATGGCTGCGACTACTCGGAGGATATGCTTGCAGTCTGCCAGGAGCGAGCAGCAAAGCAAGGCCTTTCACCCCGGCTCTATGTGCAGGCAATGCACGAGCTGGATCTGCCCCGGCGCTACAGGACGATATTTGCCTGCGGGGTGGTTGGTCTCGGTGGAGAGCATCGTCTGACTATGCAAGCAATGCAGCGCTGCCATGAGCATCTACGTCCAGGCGGCACGTTCGCATTCAACTATACGGTGCGATGGAACGATCCGCCCGCTTGGCTGGCGAGGTTGCCTGAGTACAGGCTGGCTGAACCCGAGGGATGGCCCGCATCCAGTGAGCGCCAGCGCCTGGCCGACGGAACGGAGCTGGAAGTAGCTGCCCGGACACTTGAGACAGATCCCTTGGAGAACGTCGCCACCCGTCAGATGCGAGTCCGGCTGTGGCACGAAGGAGACCTTATCAAGGAGGAAGTTCACACGCAAAGGGCGGAAGACTTTACGAAGAACGAGTTGGTGTTGATGCTTGAGCGCGCAGGCTTCAGCGACATACAGATCTTTGGAGATTTCAGCGACGAACCAGCTAACGCAGACCACAAAGACCTGATCTTTATCTGTCGAAAGTAAATTCGCGTCCCAATGTCCTGAACCAGGAGTTGTGCGAGTCGAAAACGCCGTTCAGAGAACTGCCGGTTGGTGCGAGGCAGTGGAAATCCGATTCGAAAATCGCCTCAGACGACAGAACTAACGGGAGAACATTAGTTCAATCAAACAGCGACAGTCTAGGACTTTATTTCCTCGTCCTTTACAAAGGGTTGCTCGATTCTGAAAAACAAATGAGAGGCTTTTACAAAAATAAAGTTAGAGTATGGCCAGATATTACTAAAAGGAGATAGATGAATAAGAGGTAATATTATTTTCACAGTAACGACAGACAGTCTCTGAGTTATTTACTAATTCGTTGTTTTTATTTTCCTAAAAGTTCACACTTAAATCTCTTTCAGGCTGTCGGCATAAACCGGCAGCATTTAGTATGTTCCTAAAGATTGATATCTCCGAATTCACAAATAAGTTCACATCAAAATATGAAAAATAGAAAGATTAACTTTCTATTTATTCAGTAGCAAATTGAAATTATTATTACACATATATATTGTCATTTTCTTTCGTTAAGTCAATTAATTCGGAGGCGCACATGTACGAACGTAATTCTACTTACAATATTCAAAATGCAGTGTTGGGGTATACCAGTGAAATGGAGAGATTGAAAGCTCAAGCCAAAATAGGATGGGAAAAAGAATTTCGAAATTTAAAATGGTATGGTTTACAGAACAAGATGCGCATCTTGGAACTAGGAAGCGGACCTGGTTTCTTTACTGAGCAACTCATTCAAAATTTGCCTAGTTGCCAATTAACAGCTTTGGAGATCGATCTAAAACTCATGGACGAAGCTAAACATCGGATAAACTACGTTTCAGCAACTCAATTGCAGTTTGTACATGCATCCGTATACGATACAAGACTACCTGACAATTCACATGATTTTGCAATTGCTAGGTTGTTATTTCTTCATTTAAAAGATCCAGTTAAGGCTGCCAGTGAGATATATCGTGTACTAAAGCCGGGAGGAAAGTTGGTCATCATAGATATAGATGATGGGATATTTGGTGTGGTGAATCCAAACATGCCTCTGCTGCCCTCAATATTACAGAAAGTTGCAGATTATGTCTTTTCAAAAGGTGGCAATCGGTTGATCGGTAGGAGTCTACCGAGGCTGTTAAAACAGACTGGTTTTACTGAAGTGGACATGGATTCGGTTCTTCAGCATAGCGATGTTCTTGGGATTGAGGGTTTTAAACACCAGTTTGATGTAAAACGATTTATTCATTTTTATAATAATGGGGTTATCAATCAGGAAGAATTTGCTCAAGTCGAACAAGCTTCTGAGACGATTAATAATTCCCCTAATGCCTATGCGATGATGAACTTTGTCATGGCTTGTGGTACAAAACAAGAATTAATAAGTTGAATGTATTGCAGATCTCATTACGCTAATGGAGAGCAGGATAATACGAAACCAAGATTGGTACCAATTGACTGGCTGACTTTATCTTCTCAGGCCTTGGCGAAGCTTTCGGGTGGAGCTGACAACCGACCGTATGCCAGCTGCTGTTATGTCGCGATTGAACTATAGATCGTACGAAGTTCGGTGTTATCGCTAATCTGATAAATGCCGCCGAATTCAAAGGCAGCAAAACTGCGCGTCAGAAGTTGCCTGAGTCTAATAGCTTGTTGAAGGAATATGAAAGGAGTTGAATGTAAAGGTGACAGCCTTATTTTCACATAAGCCCGTTGGATACGAATGTCCATTTTGTCGTGTCTCGGGTATCGAGCAATCTAATCAGGGAACAAAACAAAGGGACATCATCTATCAGAATGAAATGATAACGGCATTTATAGCGAGCAAATGGTGGCCAAACAATAAAGGACATGTTCTTGTTGTACCTAATCAACATTTTGAGAACATCTTTGAACTTCCTGGGGATTACGCTGTTGAAATTCACCGAGCGGCTCAGCTTACAGCGTTTGCAATGAAAAGTACATATGGATGTGATGGGATTTCTACGCGGCAACATAATGAGCCTGCTGGCAATCAAGATGTTTGGCATTATCATCTCCATGTTTACCCTAGATATGTGAATGATCAACTTTATCTGACATATGGTTCTCAGTCCGATCCAGATGAACGCTCTTTATATGCTGATAAATTGCGTTCTTGGATAAAGGAAAACATTTAAGGTCTAGGAGGAGCGAATGATGATCTTAGTAGGGGTTACGTGGATCTTACTAGAGAAAAATATAAAGTTCTCTCATAACTACGGAAAACTATATTTCAGCCATCACATGACAGCAGCCGGCACTGATCGGGCAGATTACCTCAACAGTCTTACTACCTGAGACTTAGCTATAACCAATTAAGTAGGGAGTCGCGAAGTTATTGAGGAAACAGGATTATCTGTTAATGAGCGTGAATTTTACGCAGTATATAGCGGAACTAGGATGGAATATATATATCCTGATGGAAACAAGGTTGTTTTCGTCATGTTTCTCTTCAATGCTTGGACTGATTACAATGAGCATTTATCTGAAGACGGGGATACATTAAAATTTCAAGACGATCTATGCGAAACGCTGAAATTACAGTTTTGGAATATTGACGATATTTTACTAGATCAAATAAACAAAGTTCAACGATCAGTCTTTGAGGATTTGCTTAGTGGGAAAACCAATATACTTAGATCTTAAAACACACGTTTGTTGAGCTAACGGAGAACATTAGTTTAATTTGAACACCGCGGCAGCAGGCTCTAAGGAGCGGCTGCTTTTTCGTTAAATTAAAGATAATTGAAAAAATAGCAGCGGCCACGACTATTCATTTCAATCAAGGCTGCTGCTATTTTTTAGTAACCTACTCCGCCTTACTTCCGCGGGGGCAAAGGCAAATTTTTTATTATGGAATAAAGTTCTTGTCAATACCAAATGACAAGAACTTTATTCCATTCCCGATTTATAATAAGCTGTAACCCTTCACTGCATGACGGGCAAATTAGTTAAGTTAAAGTAACTAAGTAACAATAATATCACTACTGTTTGGAACACCGGGTATGGTGTATTCTAAAATCGATGATAAATGAAGGAGGCTATCCTATGCAGTATAATAACTTGTCAAAAACAAGTCTTAAAGTTTCCAAGTTAAGTCTTGGAACCATGATGTTCGGAGGGCAAACAAGCGAAGCTGATAGTCTTAAAATCATGGATTACTCATTTGAGCATGGCATTAATTTTTTTGATACTGCAAACTCGTATAATCAGGGAGAAAGCGAAAAGATCGTCGGTAAAGGTCTCAAAGGGAGGCGTGATGAGATTATTCTTGCGACAAAGGTACGCGGTCCTATGGGGAAAAACCCTAATAACGCGGGATTAAGTCGCCGAAATATTCTATCTGCTGTTGATGCTAGCTTAATGAGATTGGATACTGATTATATCGACATTTACTACATGCATGCGCCTGACAACGATACAACCATCGAAGAATCACTTGAAACGATGTCTACTTTGGTAAAAGCGGGGAAAATTCGTTATATTGGCGTCAGCAACTATGCCGCTTGGCAAGTCGCTGATATGTTGTCTATCTGCGACAAACGCAATTATATCGCACCCATAATCACTCAGAATGTCTATAACCCTATTACCCGCGGCATAGAAACAGAACTCGTTCCTTTTTTAAAGGCGCATGACGTGGGCATGGTCATTTATAACCCTATTGCCGGGGGGTTACTGGCCGGTAAACATAAGCCGGGTCAGCCTGCGGAAAATACTCGATTTGCCAATAATGAAACATATTTTAACAGGTACTGGTCAGATGAGAATTTTGCCGCAGTAGACAAGCTTACTCAAATTGCTGCGGAATGTGGATTGAGTATCCTGCAACTTGCGATGAAGTGGTGCGCCGCGCAAGAATCCGTGACGAGTATCATTTCTGGAGTAAGTCGATTAGCCCAAATCGAGCAAAATATTGCGTCGATTGAGGGGCAACCGCTGGATGTCGAGACTCTGTTGAAGTGCGAAGACGTATGGCGTTCATTAGCAGGAACACGTTTCGGATACAACCGATAAGTAACCCGAATAGTAATATTACTGAAAGAATAAGGCGGGATCCGATGATCACGCCTTATTTGAGAGTAAAATAAACACACAAGGGAATCACATTAGGTCTCGTTACGTGGTCAGAAGTGCGCAATTAAGGAGAGTTAACATGGATGACCATAAAGATATGTATGATTGCCCTCTGTTAAATCGTTCACTTTGGATGGGAGATTGCTACGATATCAACGCTGTGGTTGAAAGAATGGTAAAACCGTCAATTGTTCAGTCTTTAGAATCTGAACTTGGTTTTCAAGTTGAAATGTCCAAAGCAGCAAAGGTATGTCCTAACTGCTGTCATTATAACTTCAAGAGCTGAGTTTTTCCGTCGATAATAGTTGTTGTGTTGAGCTAACGGGACACTATAGCTTCATATCAGAAGGGGCTGCCGCATGGCAGCCCTTTGTTCACGAAAGGGATAATTTAACAATAATCATTTATTATCTACCACTTCATTATTAATTAGTTATTATTTTTGATAGGGGTATTACAATAAGAGGTTTGTAATCGCTACTGATAAAGGTACGGTACTTAATAAGAAATAAAACATTATTTATTTGGAGGAGATTCTTATCGAAAGTTCTATTAAAGACAAATTTACTAAAGAAATTTTTATAGAGGCTGCAGATCGGTTTGGAATTAACTTTGCAGATACTATTAAACTTGACGGTTTTCAAAATTTTGTGTTTTTAGGGAAACGTGATTCAATAAGTGTGATATTAAGGATTACTCATAGTACACATAGGAGTAAGGATATGACGCTTGCTGAGATCGAGTTTATTTCTTATCTAGCCAATTCCGGAATGACTGTATCTAAAGCTTTACTTTCTAATCAAGGTGAATATGTTGAAGCTATTGAACAAGCTGATAACTGTTTTATTGCAACAGCTTTTGAGTTCGCTCCCGGCAGAAAGGCTGAAATTTGCGTCGAAAGCGATATCTTTTATGAACGAATTGGCAGGTTTACTGGGAAAATGCATAAACTATCAAAACAGTTTTCTCCTATTCAAAAAAGATACGATTGGATTAACAATGCAGCTGTTACAAAATTTCAAAATTATGTGCCTAATGAGATGCTTCAACACAAACTTGAGTTAATAATAAGTCAAATTCAATCATTATCAAGAGACAGAGATTCGTTTGGGCTTATTCATGGAGATATGAGTCCGGGGAATTACCTAAATCATGAAGATCACCCGAGCATCATTGACTTTGATCAATGCGAGTACAGTTGGTTTGCTTCTGAAATTGCAACATCGATATTTCATGAAACTCCAATTCCATTTATTATTACAGATGTGAATAAACGAAAGACAATAACAAAACGATTTTTCTCGAATTTTTTTCAAGGATACTCTGAAGAAAATACACTAAGCCGTAGTTCACTAGATGCCATTCCATTATTTATAAATTTAAGACAAGCTATCGTTATTGGTCTTATACACCGTAGTGCTGATATGGGTAACTTTGATAATTGGAGTGATTGGAATAAGGAAGCATTAACTTTTTATATGAATAATATAAAAAATGATATTCCGTATATTGACTTGGATTTCACATGTCTATGATATAAATATGAAAAAGTTTGTAATATTAAGGGGAATGTTAACAATGCAAAAGGAATTCTAGTCCGATAATAAGTAATGTGCCGCATTCCAAAAGGTTATATCAATTTTGGGGTCAATTATCTACTAGGAGGAAAACAGGAGTAGTATACAAATCAAAATATCCTTATCTTGTTGAAAAATGCTCTGAGTAGGATGTTTGTACTTAATCGTAAACGAAAGAGAAACGTTTACCAAATGAGAGGAATATATGAATGACAATACAACGTAGCAGCCTGAGCGTGGAAATTACAAAAAATGTAAATATTGATTATCTCATTTCTCATCCAGAAGGATATGCAGACTTAATTCGTGAGTGGGGACTTATTATTTTTTTGCATGGAATGGATATGAGGGGCGAAGGGACGTATCCCAAATATCGAATTATGGACTACTTGGAATAATTAACGAGGGTGAATTATCACTACCATTCATAGTTGCAGTTCCCCAATGTCCATATGAGTCTTATTGGAATATGGAGCGTGATGCGGTTACTGCTCTGATAGACGAGGTTGTAGCTAATCATCACGTAGATCGAAAACGTATTTATTTGATTGGATATCGTATGGGAGGATATGGAGTTTGGGATTTAGCTATCCATCATCCAAAAAAGTTTGCTGCAATTGTGCCCCTTGATTCAGGCGGCCAAATTTCAAAAGCAGAGCAACTCAAATACACATTAATTTGGGCATTTCATGGGGCGAAAGATAATATAGTCCCATTAGAACAAATGATAAACATGATAAACGCTAAACAATTAGATTTGGTCTTTTTTCAAAACCATGTGAGTGAAATAGTTTGTTACATTATGAAAAAATGTGCGTATTTAGGGAGTGTTATTATGCTAAGTTTTAAGAACACAACAACTGAAATTTTAAACAGTGGCATTGATACAGTTGTTCTATCGGTAGGAGCAACGGAACAGTTCGGACCGTACTTACCAATGCATTTAGATACGCTTATCGCAGAGCTATTCGCTGATACTTATGGAAGAGAATTAAATGCTTATATATTACCTACAATTCCGTTTAATACCTCTGAAGAACATGCCAATTTTAAGGGAACTGTTACACTAAGCCCCAATATACTAACATCCTTGTTGGAAGAAGTGATTACTAACCTGACAAAACAAGGGTTCAAGAAGTTCTTGGTCTGCAGTGGACATGGTGGCTCCTATTGGGAGGGGGCTTTCGTCAAACATATTAATTACAAGTACCCTCAAATTATCTTAATCACAGCAAATCATAACAATCATATTGCTTGGGAAGAAGCACTTAATACGGCAGGTTTACAAGGCTTAAACGAAATACACGGTGGGTTATTGTCTGTTTGTACGGCGATGTGGCTTTGTCCTGAACTAGTTAAATCAAGCTCAATGGGCTCAGACATACCATTGGAAAACCGTCTTTATGCAGATTACATAGGATGGGATAAACTAACTCAGGACGGTTGTTGGGGGAAATTCGAAGAAGGAAAATACTCACAGGAAGAACTTGCTGAAAAGGGAAAGCTATTTTGGAACACATTTATTAATAAAAGAGCTGAAGGTTTGAAACAAATCCTAGATGAGGGTTACCGTCGAAAAACTCAGCTATGAATGCACGAACTCCACGGTGAACAAGGTGTCGCCTGGTCAGAGGCACTCCCTATTTTAGCGAGATCGCCTACGAGATATATTACTTAAACAAACTACAAGTTGAGGCTACCGCTGTGAAAACGAGTGGTAGCCTCATTAAGCTATCGGGCAGGATTGTTGAATAAACATATTTTAGTTGGGCAAAGAAATACTTTGCTCGAAACGGAACAGATTTTCGGAATCGTAGGCTTTCTTCACCTGTCTAAGCCTATCTAGGTTCCCGGCAAAGTACGCTTTTTGCCAATCCTCAATTTGACTGTCGCAATAGTCGCGGTAGGCGCCCCGGGTATATGGCAGCATAGCTCTGCGGAACTGCTCGATCCAGTGCAGATTGCCGGCCTCCTCGGCATCACTTTCCCAATACGATTGATATTGCATCACAAACAGCGCTTTGCGGTGAGGGAAAGCCGTTTCATTGGAAGCAAACCTGTTGATGGCGCCTCCGTAAGCGTCAAATACAACCATATTGCTTGGGCCAGGAGAGGTACTCAATTGTTGGCGAAGTACAGAGGCTGCATCATCGGAGAGCGGTTCGTAGACATAAGCTGATGAATTCTTAAATGTGGATTGCTGTGTCGGTGTTCCCGCCAACCGGCGGGCTGCTTCAATCCACCGAGCGGAGCGGAACGTGGCTGTTGTAGGTGTCATGGCTTCCTGCATGGGGCGCGTGATGCGCCGCAAATCTTTTTCGAGCCCGGTAAATACGCCGATCGAGCCTATATTTCCTAAGCCTTTTGCCGGTAATCTGAGCACTGAAGTTAGGCGGGCATCGGTATGAGGAGCCCATGATTGCCATTGATGTACCACTTTTTCTAGATTGTCATAATCCCAGGACCAAATGAAATATGAGACATCTCCGATCGGATGTACGCGGAATGTAAAGGACGTGATTACACCGAAGCTCCCGTCTCCGCCACCCCGGCAAGCCCAGAACAACTCAGAGTTTTCCTTGCTGCTGACATGGTGGACATTTCCTCGCGCGTCGATCATGTCGAGTCCGATCAAGCTGTCGCAAGTCATACCGTGAAGCCGAGACAGGAAACCGTAGCCACCACCGAGGGTTAGACCCGATATGCCGACTGTCGGACACGATCCTCCAGGGATCGTTACGCCGTATTTCCATAACGCTTCGTATAAAGGCAGTAGCCGAAATCCAGCCCCGATACGGGCGATACCTTTTGCTTTATCAATTTGGAGTGTCAGCAGTCCGCTTACGTCGATAATGAGACCGCCGTCGACCAGTGAATATGCCTCATAACTATGACCACCTCCGCGAATGCGAAAAGGCATGTGTTGCCTGCGCACCCATCGGATGGCGTTGGCAACGTCGTCAATCGTCCTGCAGTACACAATGACTGCGGGGAACTTAGAAAAGCGGGCATTAAACCCTCGTCTCGCTTGATCATAGTCTGGAGAGTCTTGAACAACTACGTGTCCGGTCAAACCGTTTGTCCAAGCCATGGCGTTGGCGCCTCCCTTATAAGTGCATGTAATAGTAAGGCTATCCTGTGATATGTATTTAATTACACTTGTTTTTTATGCAGACATCAAGAAAAAATGGCTGGAAGTTTTGATGATAATGTTGATGTAACGGGCAGATTTGATCAAAAAAATGTATTCCCTCTAGTAACGGATTCTAATAAAATTATTACGATTCAACCTTGAGATGGAGGGATTTGGTGAGTAAAATTAAATTACTTCCTAACATAATGCTCGGGCTTTTATTTTCAGTTGTATGGATTTCAATTGGAAGTATTATTTACATTAATTCACTTTCAACAATGCCAAGAATTTTACACTCCAACAGTGGAATGAAGTTCTTGCCTTATTTCTTATGGGGCATTCCCTTTTTAGTAGTTGTATTTGGTGTAATTTATATAAAAAAACTTGGCTATAGAGTTTCATTAATCTCATTCTTGGTTGGAACCATATTTTTTTCTTTAATGATTCCTGTCCTGTTAGAGTAAAGCTGTACTAGTTATCCCATTACGCGATGATAGTTAAATAGGGATCGCCGGCTGTTGTGCAGTCAACGATCCCTTAAAATTGGTATTTAAGGCAGGTGAACAAATGGGGCTATCAGAAGAAATACTAAATTCTTTTCATCTTAGCGGGGATATTGTGCCATTGAGCGGTGGGCAGAATACATCAGTTAGAGTTAAAAATACTGTATTAAAACCTGTGGATGATATACAACATAATGAATGGTTACTGAATATTATTTACAATATTAACCCTCGAGGTTATAGGGTATCAAAGCCTATTAGAAGTGAACATGGTACTTTTGTAAGTAAAGGATGGGCTTGCACTCAGTATGAGGTAGGTACGGATGTAAAAGGGCGAATAAAAGAAAAACTTCTGGTATCGAAGTTATTTCACCGTGACCTATCTTCCATTGATTTTCGGAACTTCGCTCATACTGATAATCCTTGGTCCAAGGGTCATCGTATAGCATGGCAAATAGATGAATTGCCAGGGGAATTATCGTGGGAAGCACAAGAAATTATTAATAAATTACTAAGTAGGGTAAGCCTAAAAGAGCAATATAAGGTGCAGATTGTTCATAGTGATTTGTCTGGAAATATTCTTTTTGACCATGTTTTGAGTCCTTTAGTAATTGATTTTTCTCCAACAATTGCTCCAGTAGAATATGCAGAAGCCATTTTAGTTTGTGATTGTATAGCATGGCAAGGAAGCAATATTTCTGAGATAGATCTGCTTCCAGGTAATGAACTATATAAAGAAATGATTATTCGAGCAATCATTTTCCGGTTATCTGTTTCTGCTATATTTTCAAAAGGTGATTATCTTAAATTTTGCCGAGAGTATCAGGCATTTAAATCCATAATAGAGTATATAAAGTAGCATTCAACTAATGAACTAATGGATAACGCAGTAATAGATAAGAAGCCCCTTATCGACCTTGCGGCTGAAAAGGGGTTTTGGTAACGAGCTGAAACGGGTCAGACTACGGCGTCGTTGGGTAGTCCCAAACATCGGGAGGTAGCTTATCCTTGAGTGATTCATACATGGAGTCGCGGAACAGTTTCACCGCAGGATACGGCCGGAGGGCAATAGTGCGCTCCTCTATCAGCCCCTGCTCGTTGTCCACGATGATCTCCAGGCTCTCAATCTTGTGGCCATCCATGGTTCCCACCCAGCGCAAGAATGTGGTGCGCTCATCGAGCTTAAACTCGGCTGTATAGGTACCGGAACCACGAGTAGAGCTCGACTGAGCGAAAATCGCCGCGATGACGTCACGCCCCTCGATCGGCCGTACCAGGATCGGGCTATTGAATACGACGTTTTCGGCAAGTAACTCTCTCACCTGGGCGGGTGTAGCGTTACCGGATTCCCGTAGCTTGCGTAAAGGATGCATTGTGATTCCTCCTATGCTGTGTCATTTGTTGCTGATATCGAGCAAAGGCTTACCCTCGGGGCCTATCTACTCGGCATCTTTAGGAACCAGCCCTCAACCGCAGTCGCTATATAGAGTTAGAGTAGCCGCGGGACAGGTAGCGTCATTTTGAAGGTAAATGAGTGTCCGCCTTAAGTATTTGCAGGATTATAGCCTATTATACCGTGCCAGCACTGGGGTTCAATCCAACGACGTTTGGAAGTAATTATAATTCGGGATACAAAGAAGTCTACCTTGGAAGAAAATTAACTGAGGTCATTCAACTCCCTCGGTATGATTTGAATATCTCACGCAAGCTCGTCTATTCGCAGGATTTCAACCTTTAGATTTCGATGATGAATGAAAGATAGCGAGAGATAATAGGACGTGTCGTTGCGAATACACCAACTTGCGATTAAAAATGGTTTAGTTTTAAGCTGCCAGTGCAAAGATTTTCTTCGGGTTGTAGGTTCCACATAACTTCATGATAGATTTCATTTTTTGAGCTTTTTCACTTGAACATTATGGTGATGTATAGCCTTAAATTCTTGGTTACTCATCACCATATACATTAGCCATGAGCACTCGCAGCTCCTCGTATTCGGAAGAATGGAAGTGGGCAGGGGAATAGTAGCCGTTTTTCACCATGTCGGCAATAACTAAAGCATCTTTTTTGTTGCTTTTAGAGCGTGTATTGTCGCGGTTTTCTTTATTCTTTTTAACAAGGTGAGGATTAACAAGTACGGCTTCAATGTCTTTGTTTTTGAGCCATCCGGCAAGGCTTAACCAGTAATGGCCAGTCGGTTCCATACCAACGATAACTTGAGATAATTTAAATGAAGCTAACAAGTCGCGAATCCAACGGTCGAGGGACTTGAAACCATCCTCGTCATTACTAAACACTAAAGGATTACCGAGAGCGACACCTCGAAAATTAACGGCTCTAGCAACATGGGCCTCCTGAGCAATGTCTACACCTACAACAATATGATTAAAGGTAATGTTTTCAATGAGTTGATTTTGCTTTTCTTCTGCGATCCATCGCCTGTATTCGTACCTGGCGATCCACTCAACTATCGGGCAGAATACTTACAATATATGCTAGTATAGATTGTAGAGTTTGAGCTCATATTGGATATTTTCAAAAGGAAATATGAAATAATTTATTTCATTTTATTTTAAGAGAGGGAGAATAATGATTACATTAGATTTAATGAATTCGACTGAATTTCAGGAATACCTTAATTCTGCAATTAAGAGCTATGCAAAAAGCAACGTGCAATCTGGTAATTGGAATGAACAGGAATCTATTAGTAAGGCAACAGAACAATATGCAAACCTTTTGCCTGATGGCGAGAAAACCACTGATAACAAACTATTTACAATTCGTTCTGATGGCCAAGAGGTTGGAATGATTTGGTTTGCAGTGAAACCAAACAACAAAGGGTTTATTTACGATATAAAAATTAAGGAAGATTACCGAGGGCAAGGATTTGGCAAGCAAGCGATGGAAGATATAGAAAAGTTGGGAAGAGAAATTGGCATCAAGAGTATAGGACTTCATGTCTTTGCTCATAACCAAATTGCTCGTGGTTTATATGAAAAGTTAGGCTATGAAGAAACGAGCATCGTAATGGCAAAAGAATTATAAACTCTATTTCTTGTTGAACTCTAACGGCGAACTATAGATTAATCACAAGGGCTGCCGCTTGGCGGCCCTAATTGCTCTAGCTTTTAAATAACCTAGCCATAGGGAAAAGGTGACGCATCGAAAGACATAAAAACATAATAAAGAGGTTTACGAGATCGTCTAAGAATCAAGGTATAAAAAAAGAGCCAACGGTTTTTCAGTCTGAGAACTCCTACCAGTTAAATTTTCCGGAAAATATTAATTCACCGGTTCCCATAGGTAGGTCATAAACTCCATATATAGCAACCATAGGCGGAGATTCGATATAAATTTTTGATAAGGTAGAATAAACTTTGACCTCAATTGCATCACCGGCTGCTAATGCATCCTCTTTCGTTTCCCAATAACTTATGGCACCGAACTCATTAGTTATATCTTCTCCAAAAAAAGTAATACCTTTAAATCCCTTTAATGATCGATGGACCATGTGAGTTTTCTCAGCCCACTGCTCTGCGAATGAAATGGGGGCATCAGGTTTTAATCTAAACATACTTAATCTAGCGTACATTAGGAATCTCCACCTTCTACAGTCAATATTAAAATTTTATGTTAGATCAGTTCAAAACGTGTATGTTTGATTTAAATTTTGCATTTTTGAGTGAGTAACATAAAAGTCAACTAATAATCTCAAGGCAGAATGGAGAGGTGCATTAGTCACATTATTGTTAAGTTAGAAAGTAAGTTAAAAACGAATTTACCGAATTGGTTTTATGAGCTATATACAACCATTCCAATAATTGATGCTGAATTCGGAGTCCAAGAAGACGAACAAGATGATGATTATGATGGAATTTCATTTATGATGTGGGGCGATGTAGAAAGCATAATTTAAGAATGTACTCAGTTTAAGCCTGGGATTTCGGTATTGCAAAACGGTTATATCTATATCGCGAGTTGCTCAAATGGAACGGCGACCCTAGAATGGGGAGTATGTTAATGAAAAAAATAGCAGTAATAACCGATATTCACGGAAATAGCCCTGCATTAATGTCGGTGCTTCAGGATATCACTTCCAAGAGTGTTGATCACATTTATTGTTTGGGGGATGTAGTTGGCATTGGACCCGATTCCAACGAAGTTCTTGAATTACTATTGTCACGAACTGATGTTTCATTCGTTGTGGGTAATCATGATGTAGCGGTATTAACTGCTTTTTATGGAGATGACGCTCCGAAAGGACATCAAAATGAACGGCACCATCACCAATGGTTGGCAGATAGAATTAACCCCGAATACATCGAATCGATGAGTAAATGGCCAAAACAATTAATCATCAATCATTTCAATAAAGAACTGCTATTCACTCATTATCATCTCAATCAAGATGGCTGGTTTTTGTCTATTGAAAAGAACCCGTCAACGGAGAATTTAGATCAACTCTACAAAGAAACCAAGTATAAGATGGTATGTTTTGGTCATCATCATATGATTCACCATTTTGTTTCTAGCAAAAGAACTTATTTTAATCCTGGTGCCTTAGGTTGTCACGATAAACCGCGCGCAAGATACGGCATTGTATCGTTAACGGAGAATGCGATCAGCGAAGAGCTAATTGAAGTGCCTTACGACAATAAGGAGTTTCTGCAATCTTATATTCAGTTGCAGGTTCCTGAAAGGGAATTTATTATGAAAATTTTTCACGGTGGGCAATTAACTTATTAGGAACGAATTGTTGACGGAGAACGATAGTTAAACATAAAGGGTTCCACATATTAGTCATACATAATATGTAGAACCCTTTTTTTTTATTTGATTCTCTTAAGTTTAGGTCTTGATAATTTCAGTCTAATACTTTATTTTCCTTGAACATAATGATGATATCCGTTCGCATTCTACGAGTTCAAATTACCAAATTGAAGTGTCTACGGCAAACGCTGGCGCTCGAAGTTTTATTCCGGGTCGCTAAGCAGGAACTCGGCTTTGAGTCTTGCCATTCCAAATCCGAGGCACACCAGCATGCACATATGGAATTACTTTTTGCAACCGAAACCCTTCTTACCTATGCGTTATGGCAATTAAACAACAAAAAAACGAGTGATGATGAAGGCTACACCCACGGCGAAATGGTTCGTGGCCTCTTCCACACTCGTTGTCAGGTCCGTCGCAGAAACTGCAAAGGGTCTGAACGAATCTTCATCGATTTTGACATAGAAGCACGCCGTTTTGCAAGTCTTATTTCGGATTACTGGTCTCCCCAACTTTTCATGACGTGGTGGCCGGTTTATTCAAACATAGATTCTCACAAATACCAATTAATCTCGCGAACTGCGTAAGTCCTGTGAGTTTTTCAAGTCTCTCAATTATATGTGATATTAACACCTATGTTACAAGAAGTTAATATTTAGACAACAAAATTAGTTTGTTCTATAAAAGTAGTTTAATAGATAACTTCGAGAGAAGGAACAAGCATCTTTTTAGGAGACTTAAATGCTACACCTGAAAGTTCAGAAATTCTAAAGATGACTGCACAATATAAAGACGTATTTGCTGAACTCGGTCAAAATGAGGACTATACCTCTTATTATTAAACCCAATCGTCGCATCGACTATATTTTTACTTCTGAAGATGTAAAAAATTCTACCGGGAAAGTTATAGACACTATTGCATCTGACCATTTACCAGCTTGTATGGCAATACGATTAGGGATAAAAACTTGATATAATTGACCAGTGGTTAAAAAAGCCTTGATCCCCAAGGACTATTTAATTTGTAAGGATTAGCATGCCAGTAAGAAAACTAACGGCGTTTATGTTGATACGGATCGATTACAGTAGAATTTAATTTTATGAATGTCGAAATCAATGTCAAAAGTCACAAAACAGATGAATGGAAATCAATGCTATATTTCTGAAAAATCAAAACTATCGCTCTATATGATATACATTTTTTATAGTCTAGTATTAGGTTGAAAGGCTGATTGCTATAAAAAATACGGAGGTTGGCAAATGAGAACAAAGGTAACAAAGCGAATTACAGTATTAACTCTCATCTTTATCGTAATCCTGTCTCTATTTAGTAGTTTGGCTTCTGCCTCGCCTGAAAAGTCAGTAAAGGCAGAAGGGAGAACAATTGTATCGCTCGTTTTAGCTGCACCTAGAATAACATTCATAGATGAAGGGGAAGAGCGTCCAATAGCTTTGAAAGCGCTTTATAGCGATGGTTCAATGGAAGACGTAACTAAATTAGCTAAATGGGAATCAAGAGATCAGTCGATTGCATTGGTTGAAAATGGCGTATTAAAAGCGATCTCACCAGGTGATGTTTCAATGAGAGTAACTTACTCAACTTTTCCACAGATAAACTTCTTTGCTTCTATAAGAGATGTTCCAGAAAATGTAACGGCGCTTCTACTTTCGGCTAGCAAGTTTAGGTTAGAAACCTCTGATAAGCCGGTTCAAGTATATGCCATTACAAGGGACCCCGAGAGTAGAGAGGTTACTTCTTTAGGAAGTTGGACAACTACAGATCGTAATGTTGCTACCGTTAGTAAAGATGGTAAGATTACCCCAGTTGGAATAGGCCAAGCATATATATATTTTAAATACGATAAATTGGTTGATGCTGTACTTGTTAATGTTGTTAAGCCGGAGAAGCTTGTAACTGATGAACCTGCTGTTGAAATTTTGCCAGGTGCAAATTGGCCGGTTCAATTAACCGAAGTATTCAATAACGGAGAGTCAGAGAATGTAAATCCAAGTGAAGTGAAGTGGACTGTCGAAGATAGCAGCATTGCAACGGTAACGGATTCAGGATTAATCATTGGAGGTAAGACAGGTAAAACAATTGTGACAGCTTCCTATAGATCAGATGTTCTTCCTCCAGTTAAAATTGAGGTTACTGTCACCAATAAGCTTACTACTCCAAGAGTTATTGGTGTGAAAGCTTCTCCATCAAATCTCTCCATAGGTGTAGGTGAGGAAGCGCAAGTTGCAATAACAGCGATTTACAGTGATGGGAGCACGGAGGATGTCACAGCTTCCGTTCAATTGTTCTCCGACAATCACTATGTAGCTTCAGTTCAGCAAAATTATGGTGGTACATCAAAGGTTATTGGTCAATTGAGTGGCGCAACCGTTTTGCATGCTATCTATAATAATGGTCGTCACACTGTAGATATCCCGGTGGCAGTCACGGATAAAGACGTTCAGAAGAAGGCTCCAACCCCTGAATCGATTTCTGTTACACCAAATATGAAAAATATGGTGGTACATCAACAGCAGCAATTGGAGGTAAAAGCGAGCTATACGGACAAATCTATTGTAAATTCGTCTCCATCTGCGGTTTATAAATCATCTAATCCTGATGTTGTTAAAGTTAATAAGGATGGCCTACTTACTGCTGTAGGTACTGGTACAGCAATAGTTACCGTAGATAGCTCTGGTTACTCAAAGCAGATTCCTATTGCCGTTTCAGAAAAACCTTCTAAAGATTTCGCGAATAAAATTGTTGATCTGATTCCTAGTGAAACTAACATCTCCTTTCGGTTAGCCGAGCGCGCGCATTCGTTTTCTGTAAAAGCAAAATATCAAGATGGTTCAACAGCTGACGTCACTTCAGACTCAAGATTCACATCACTAGACCCAAGCATTGTTACAGTTAAGAATGGTGTTCTTACAGCGGTTGCATCAGGTACAACTCAAGTCCTTATCAATCACGGGACAAGCACCGAAATCTTGAAGGTTTCAATCCTTTCTGAAAATAATGCATCTACGGGGGATTTAAAAATAGAATCATTGCTTGTATCCTCATTGGATGTTATTGTTCAAAAAGATAAGCTTTATCCCGTACATGTTTTAGCCCAATACAATGATGGGACTCAAAAAGAGATTACGAAGTCAATCCAGTGGATTTCAGAGGATCCTAATGTTGCTGGTGTTACAGACGGGAAATTTACTGGAATGAAAATTAGAAAAACGACAGTTAGTGCAACAATTGCAGGTTTCCCTCCTATTAAAATTCCAGTAAAAGTAATAGAAAAAGAGGGACCAGTTAATTTAGTCGGAATCACTAAAAACATACTGGGAATGCTAATACAGCCTGAGGCAGGAGCTCCTGTAGATGTGGACGCCTTTGCGGAATATACAGATCATAATATAGTTCAGGTTGATACTGATGGGAAGTGGGAATCTTCCGATGAGAAAGTAGCAACTGTTGATCAGAACGGGATCATTACATGGGTCGGCCCTGGTGAAGCATACATCTATTTCAATTATGGTGGTTTGAGAGATTCTGTTTGGGTAAGAAACACAAAGCCTGTAGCTTTAACTTCATTTCCCCGCAATGTGATGTTAGAACCTAATAAGTCGACGGACGTGTCTATAATTGCTTTCTTTGGTCATCCAGGCAGAGATGGTAATTGTGATTGTTTTGATGTTACTAGCCTAGTAAAATGGACGGTGGCGGACGAATCGGTTGCAACGATTTCTGCTGATGGACATATCATCGCTCACGCTGTTGGAAAAACGACGATAACTGCTACTGTTTTTGGTATGTCAACGACAATTAATGTTGATGTCGTGGCAAAGTATCCTACATTTACATTGGGGATAAGCTCTTCGCCGGGTTATATCGTAAATTCAGCAGGCTCAACAAGTGAGGTAGTCATTAATGCAATGTTTAGCGATGGAACGGTAAAAGACGTTACGGCTGATGTCACATGGAGTACGTCTAATCCGGAAGTAGCTGAAGTGACCGCTGATCATAAGATCGTAGCGAAATCAGAAGGAGCAGCTGTGATCTTTGCGGAATATGACGGATTTAAAACAATTATTCCTGTTGTTGTAAAACCTAAATAAATAATGTCAATTTTAAATTATTGATGATGAGATGAATTCTCCAGCCATATTCAATTTGAAAAGCCAGCGATTTATTACGCTGGCTTTTTATTATAGTAAGTTTGGAGGCGATACAAATAGAACATTACATGAACCGTATCACAAATAGAAGCATCAGTTTCATCTCAATGAAGAAATAAAGGATTTGTAGCAGCATCAAATATTTTTGACACATCTTCCATAGGAACATGCTTGTACGATAAAGGTAAGAGTCAGAATTTTATCCTTTAAACGTAATGGTTGGAATTGATTTTGTTTCGTTTAGGAGTTATATTTTAATTCAAACAATGTGCTAAGTAATGGTGAGCAGTAGTCCGCGTAAACCGCGGGCTTTTTTATTTATCGGCTCAAGTTCTTGTAAATTGACAATGTCAAGAACTTGAGTCGATTGCCGATTTGTGACAAGAACATTGTCCGAATGCCGACACATAAAATTTAACCGCTAAACTACCATGAAAATTAAAATGCAGGCAGTCGAAGAAAAAGACATCACTAAAGAAGACGCGGCTCAGACGCTTTTTAAAATCTGAAATGCATAGGAGGGATTGGTAAACCTT